>NZ_DASREO010000096.1:0-86893 GCF_035652035.1 Bradyrhizobium sp. | reverse complement strand
GGGTTTGCGTTGTTGGTCAAACCATGGAGCGGCGCCATTTCGCTCACCGTAGTCCTGATTATTTGCCTTGCTCTTGTTGGCGTCGCCAAGCTCACTTATCCGCTGCAGCGTTTCGGATACCTGTCCGGCTATCGTGGTTGGGTTCGGGCCAGCAGCGTGGTCGACCTTGTGCTTGCTGCTCTGATGTTCATCGACCTTCCGGAAACCGCGCTATGGGCTCCGGGGCTGCTGCTGGGTGCAAACATGATCCTGGGCGGTATTGCCCTGCTCGTGATCGCGCTGCTGGAAAGGCGAAAGCTCGGCGCAGAGCACGCAGATCGGCGACCAATGGGGCCTTGATCCCGACGGGCCAAGCCGCCACCAGGAAGAAAATTTACCCCTTACGGTCGGATGAATCCGATGATCCCGAAAACAGCAGAGAATGTGATCGAAATTCGCGTTGATGGGATCGCTCAGCTCTTCCATACGTTGGATCCGTTTCCATTTCGCGAGAAGGACCTCGACCGGGAAGCCGAAGAATATATCGTGGGATGGGCAAGAGAACTGGCGAGAGACCGGTCATTCAGGATCATCGTTCACTTTCCGAGCGACGAATCGCAGACAGACCTTGCGCGGGACCTGCCCGAAGCTCTCGGCAAATATTTCGCCGGCCGTGCGGCCGTCATTCAAGGTGACCTCAACGAGCTGTTCCGGATCGGCCGCCGATCTCTGGCAATAGGCGTCGCGATCCTCATCGCCTGCCTGCTTGCGGTAAAATTCTTTTCCGGGGTCCTTGCGGATGCCCCGTCCAGGACGTTTGTCCAAGAAAGCTTCCTGATTTTGGGGTGGGTTGCCAATTGGCGCCCGCTCGAGATCTTCCTTTACGATTGGTGGCCAATCGCGCGTCGACGCGATCTCTACCGCAGGCTGTCGGCTGCGGAGATCGAAAAGAAGCCGTACGCCCGGCAGGTTTCACGCAAGGGGCCGAACGCCTTCGAACAGCGAACCGCCATTCAACACAGTGGCGTCTAGCGCCAATTATCGAGAGCCTTGGGCTGCGCCGCAGCTTTGTTCTCATCGATGCGCTTGATCTGGGTCAATCGATGGGCGCTACGCACGTGCGAAAAATATCCAGCCAGAGGAGCATAGATATGACGGTCGCGTCAGTCATGGTTTTTGTCGATCCAGCGCAACAGGCCGAAGAGCAGGTGCGTGTGGCGCGCTCCGTCGCCACGAAGTTCCAGGCTTCCCTAATCGGCGTCTCCGCATTTGCAGTTGAGCCCGACTTCGTCGGCGAAGGTGTGGTGATTCAGGAAACGACGCCTGAAGACCTCAAGCGGATGAAAGCCGAGCTTGCCGAGAAAGAACGGTGGTTTCGCGATGTTGTTGGCCTCCCGAAGGAGAGAGTGGAGTGGCGTTGGGACGTCGAATACCCGGTTGCATTCCTCGCGAATGAAGCCAGGGCGGCCGATCTGGTTGTGATAAGGAACATGTACCGGAAAGTAGACCCCTATCACCTGGTCGATCCCGCCGCCGCGGTATTGCGGATCGGTCGGCCGACCGTTCTGGTGCCGGAGCGTGTGCATGAATTGCGGGCTGATCGGATCGTGGTTGGCTGGAAAGATACGAGAGAAGCGCGCCTCGCGATTCATGACGCCCTGCCATTCCTGAAGCAGGCGTCCCAGGTATCGATTATTGAGATCTGCACCTCGAACGAACAGGATCGCGCGCGACGGGGCGTCCGGGACGTTGCCAGGCATCTGCAGCGGCACGGCGCAAAGGCCGAGACGGATGTGCGTGTTCACACGGCCGAATCCGATGCGCATCAACTCGTTCGTCTGGCGAAAGATGCCGGTGCGGATCTGATCGTGACGGGAGCCTACGGCCATAGCCGACTTGGCGAATGGGTCTTCGGTGGCATGACCCGCGGGCTTATGGATGAGGCGCCGTTTTGCCTCATGATGTCACACTAAGCGGGCCAACCAGAGCTCGGGTGTCGAAGTTTATTTGGCTTCCGGGGATACGCGACCTGCGGCTCGATCTGTTCCGGGGTCTTTCACTATTGTGGATTTTTCTCGACCACATCCCCGAACTTTACATCAATAACTTCACTCCGAGGAATTTCGGCTTCAGCGACGCCGCGGAGATTCTTGTCTTCTTGTCAGGACTGGCATCGGGCAGGGTCTACGGCGGTGTTGCCAGCCACTCGGGATTGGGAGTCGCGCTAGCGCGTGTCCTGCGTCGCGCCGTCGAAATTTACCTCGCGCAGATTGTGACCGTCGCGCTTCTTCTGGGTGAAGTCGCTCTCTTTGCCATTCGGCAACCTTCGTTGCTGGATCACGCCAACCTTGCCGTCTTCTTCGCGAGCCCGTTTGAGACCGTATCGCAAGCACTGATGTTGAGATACTCGCCGGTCAATCTCGATCCGTTGCTGCTGATGGTTATCCTCCATTTCGCCCTGGTGGTGATCTTGCCCGCGATGATGCTCTGGCCAGCGCCGACTCTGATCGCATCACTCCTGCTTTATTCTGCGTCCCACTGGCTTGACTGGTCGGTATCGGCTTATCCGTCGGGCGTTATCTTCTTCAATCCGCTGAACTGGCAGCTGCTCTATGTGATGGGCATCTGGTGGGGAATGAGGCCGGCCAACAGCCCACCTCGCATCCTCAATTCGCAGGTCCTGGCCGGCGCGGCCGTGGTCTATTTGCTGTTGAGCTTTTTCATCACGTTGAGTTGGCGCTTCCACGCGCTCGAGGCCTACGTGCCGACGGTGATCGCGAACTGGATCTATCCGATCGAGAAGGGCGACTTGGACCTTCTGCGGCTGTTCCACTTTCTGTCGCTTGCACTTTTGTGCTGGCGGCTTCTTCCCGGCGATCTTCCGGTATTGAGCACACGGTTGCTGCGTCCGCTGCTCCAGTGCGGCGAATATTCGCTCGCGATCTATTGCATCAGTGTGCTGCTCTCGTTTGCCGCGCATGCGATTCTGAGCATGGGCTGGGACAATGTGGCTTTGCAGGTGCTGGTCATTGCCGGGGGCATCGCCACCCTGGTTGCGGCCGCAAGCCTGCTTGCAAGCGTCGATCGGACGGCTCGTGTTCACCCGCGCACCCTATGACCCGAGTCGCCGGTCGGGCCGCGTGCCAAGTACACAGCTCAGCACACCAGGCCCGGCAATGACCTGACATAGATCAACAGGCTCCCGGCTGCCACGAGCGAATATGGATGCGTCCGTTGCAACGTTGCGGAAGGTAAGTGCGACATCGGGTCCGGGCGGGACGACGGAAACCATTTGGATCGGTTGGCGTTCTGGAAAGTTCAATGACACATTCATACCCGGTGGGCCTTCGTTCGACCTCATGGCGACGGCAAGTTCGAACGATTGCCGCACTGCTGCTCATCGGCCTGCCGTCCATCGCGGTGGCCGAGGATGCGGTCAAACTCACCCCGGAACAGGCAACGAATCTCGGGGTTCGCGTTGTGCATCCGGTCGCGAGCCCGACCGACAAGACGCTGCCTTATCCGGCGCAGATCGTCGTCCCGACGCCGCAATTATGGGTCGTCAGCAGTCCCGTGGCCGGCATGGTGACCGGCCTTTCGGTCGCGCGAGGAGATCGGATCAGCGCTGGCCAGTCTCTCCTTGTCATGGAGAGCTCGAACTTCGTTTCGCAGCAACGCGACTACCTGCAGGCCGTCCAGCAGGAAGCCTTGGCGACGCGGGAGTTCAACCGCAACAGCCGGCTCATCGAGTCGAACGCCGTCGCGCAGCGGGTGCTTGAGGCGAGCCAGACCGAAGCCCGCCAGGCCAGCATCGTGGTTGCGGAGCGCAAACAGATGCTCCGGCTCAGCGGGCTTTCGGATGAAGCTATCTCGAAGCTGACGAACGAGGCAGCAATCAACGCGACGCTCTCGGTCGCCGCGCCGCGCGCAGCGACCGTCGTCGACATCGCGGTTTCTCCCGGCCAGCGCGTGGAACAAACGGCGCCATTGGTCAAGCTCGCGCAGCTCTCTCCGCTGTGGGTCGAAATCGCGGTGCCTGCATCGAATATCCGTGCCATCCGGCCCGGTGCCAAGGTGGAAGTCGAGGGCTATGCAACTCCGGGTCAGGTGTTGCTGGTGTCGGAAACCGCCGATGCCGCAACCCAAACCATTCTTGTTCGGGCCGAAGTGAACAACAACGGAGAACTGCGGCCTGGGCAAACGGCACAGGCGCGCATCGGCTTTGCTTCCTCAACTGAAAGTGCGTGGGAGCTGCCCTACAGCGCGCTGTTCCGTCGTGGCGAGCAGGCATCAGTGTTCGTGGCGACCGCGGACGGTTTCCGTCTTGTGCCGGTCACGCTGCTTGAGGAAGACCAGGACCATGTCGTGGTCTCGGGCCCGATCACGGACAAGGATGAAGTCGCGAGCGGCGGCATCTCTGCGCTCCGGGGAATCCTGCTCAAGCTAGGAGCGGGTTAATGCTCGAGCGGCTTGTCGCATTTGCGCTGTCGCAGCGCCTGTTCGTCCTGCTCGGCGTGCTCTTGCTAATCGGCGCCGGGGTGGTGATGCTGCCAAGCCTGCCGATCGACGCCTTTCCGGACGTCTCACCCGTCCAGGTCAAGGTCATCATGAAAGCGCCGGGTCTCACGCCCGAAGAGGTCGAGCAGCGGATCACAGTCCCCATCGAGCTCGAATTGCTTGGACTTCCTAACAAGAAGATCCTTCGCTCGACGACCAAATATGCGCTCGCGGACATCACGGTCGATTTCGAGGATGGCACGGACATCTACTGGGCGCGCAACCAGGTGACCGAGCGCCTGACCAACGTCGCGCGCGATCTTCCCGAAGGCGTGAGCGGCGGGCTGGCGCCGATCACGAGTCCGCTCGGCGAAATGTTCATGTTCACGATCGACAGTCCTGATCTGTCGCTCGCGGAGCGGCGCAGTCTGCTGGATTGGGTGATCCGCCCGGCGCTGCGAACCGTTCCGGGGGTCGCCGACGTCAACGCGTTAGGCGGCTACGTTCGCGCGTTCGAGATCGTGCCGCTCAGCGAAGCGCTGTCGGCCCGCGGCATCTCCTACGACCTGTTTCGGCGCGCTCTTGATGCCAACAGCCGCAACGATGGCGCAGGCCGCGTCAATCAGGGCGAGGACAGTGCGCTGGTGCGGATTGAAGGCAGCGTCCAGACCATCGAGGACATCAGGCAGATCGTCGTGGACGTCAGGGATGGCATACCGATCCGGGTGAGGGATGTTGCCAGGGTGCAGCTCGGATCGCTGACGCGCTATGGCGCCGTCACGACAGATGGCCGCGGTGAGACCGTCGAAGGTCTTGTGCTTGGTTTGCGCGGCGCCAATGCCCGCCAGCTCGTCAGCGATGTCCGCGCCCGCCTTGACGAGCTCAAGCCGTGGCTGCCGAAGAGCGTCGCCATCAACGTGTTTTACGACCGCAGCCGGCTGGTGGATCGCGCGGTCGGAACTGTGATCCGCGCGCTCGGTGAGGCAACCGTGCTGGTCGTTGTGCTGCTGCTGTTGTTCCTCGGCAATTGGCGCGCCTCGCTGGTGATCGCCTTGAGCCTGCCGCTTGCGATCGTGATCGCGCTGATCGTGATGCGGATGGTCGGCATGTCGGCAAATCTGATGAGTTTGGGCGGCCTTGCAATTGCGATCGGCATGCTGATCGACGCGCTGGTGGTCGTGGTCGAGAATGTCGTTGGGAATCTCAGCAAGCAACCATCCGGCAAGGCGGCGCCGCTCGTCCACATCATCTTCCGATCGGTCTGCGAGGTTCTTCAGCCGGTCGCCTCTGGCGTGCTGATCATCATGATCGTGTTCGTGCCGCTGCTGACGCTGGAAGGGCTCGAGGGAAAATTGTTCATCCCTGTCGCGCTCGCAATCATCTTCGCATTGGCCGGCTCGCTACTGCTGGCGCTCACGGTCATTCCGGTCGCGACCTCGTTTCTGCTCAGGACCGCCTCACACCACGAGCCATGGCTGATCCGCACCGCGTCGCGCCTGTACGTTCCGGCACTCAATTGGGCGCTGAAGAACGAGCGCAAGGTGATTATCGTGGCGGTCGCGGCCCTGGTTGTCGCGGGCTACGCCTACACTCGGCTCGGCAAGACGTTCATGCCGACCATGGATGAAGGCGACACCATCGTCAGCGTCGAGGCGCTGCCATCGATCAATCTCGACGAGATGCTTGCGATCAATGCGCGGCTTCAGTCCGCCATTCTCGCCAAGGTTCCCGATATCAAGAGCATCGTGGCGAGGACCGGATCCGACGAGCTCGGACTGGACCCGATGGGACCCAACCAGACCGACACGTTCCTGGTCCTGAAGCCCGCAGCGGAGCGCAAGACCGCCGATCAATCCGCCTTGATCGAGGAGTTGCGGCGCGTGCTGGCCGGCTTTCCCGGCCTTTCGCTGAGCTTCACGCAGCCGATCGACATGCGCGTGCAGGAGATGATCTCCGGCGTGCGCGGCGATGTCGCGGTGAAGATCTTCGGCACCGACATCAACAAGCTCAACGAAATTGCGGGCAAGCTGTCGGGCGTTCTGTCCACCATCGATGGCGCCGAGGATGTCTACAGCACGCTCAACGAGGGCGTGCAATATTACACCGTTGCGGTGAACCGCATGGAGGCCGGGCGTCTTGGCCTGAGCGTCGATGCGATTTCCAACTCGCTGCGCACCCAGATCGAGGGCCGCACCATCGGCACGGTGCTGGAGGAGGGACGCCACACGCCGATCCTGGTCCGCGGCAGCGAAACGACGCGGGAAGCGCCGACCCTGCTTGCGAGCCTGCCGTTGACGCTCCCCAACGGTCAGCACGTCGCACTCTCGCAGGTCGCCCGCATTCACCGGGTCGACGGTCCCGTCCAGGTCAACCGCGAGAACGGATACCGGATGAGCGTCGTGCGCGCCAATGTGCGTGGCCGCGATATGGTTGGCTTCGTCGAGGAAGCGCGGCAGAAGGTTGCGGCGGGGTTGCCGCTGCCAGAAGGTTACCGGCTGACCTGGGGCGGGCAGTTCGAAAATCAGCAACGCGCGGCAGCGCGTCTGTCGATCGTGGTGCCGGTGGCGATCGGTCTCATCTTTGTGCTGCTGTTCACGACCTTCGGCTCCATCCGCCAGGCGCTGCTGGTTCTGGTCAACATCCCCTTCGCCGCGATCGGCGGTGTGTTCGCGCTGGTGCTTGCCGGCGAGTATCTCTCCGTTCCGGCGTCCGTCGGCTTCATCGCGCTGCTCGGCATCGCCGTGCTCAACGGCGTCGTGCTGGTCTCCTACTTCAACCAGCTCCGCGCCCACGGCTTTGCGGAGGACAAGATCGTCGCCGAGGGGGCGAGGCGAAGGCTTCGGCCGGTCCTGATGACGGCGAGCATCACCGCGCTCGGTCTCATCCCCTTGCTGTTTGCTTCCGGCCCGGGATCGGAGATCCAGCGCCCGCTCGCGGTCGTCGTGATCGGCGGCCTCGTCTCGTCGACTGCGCTGACGCTGATCCTGCTGCCGATCCTCTATCGCCGGTTTGGCGGCGGCGCCAAGGAGGCGAAAGCCACCAGGGAGGCCAAATGAGCGCCCAACTCGTCTGCCTCACTTTGGTTGCGGCGCGATCGCTGCGCCAGGAGTTGTTCGACTATCTCAGCGAACAGCGCGACATCACCTCCGGCTTTACGGCCTCCGACATCGCCGGCCACGGCCCCGACGTGCGGCTGCAGACATCGGCCGAACAGGTCAAGGGGCATGCCGACGAGCTGATGATCCGGATCGTTCTTCAGGCGCAGGATGCCGCGCAATTGCTCGAACGGCTGAAGGCAACGTTCGCCGGCACAAGAATGGTCTACTGGATCATGCCGGTCTCGGAATTCGGCGTGATAGATGCCGCCAACAAATGAAAGGGCGCGGCGGGTTCGGCCGCTTATCTCATCCAAACTTGGCGGAGGCTAACGATTCGGCGAGCGACGTCACTGCAAGCAAGCAGTGCCGTTGCTGGGCTCATTTTATTTCTGATTTTCAGAAATTGTTGCTTGACGCCGCGGTAGACGCAGCGATAGAAGCCCGCCTCATCTCCGAGGGGCGTTTCGCGATCGTCACGAACGTTTGGCGCGGGATGCGATGGACGCCTTGGGCAGCGAACCACTCGCGCAGCGCATGCCGCTGTTCAGCTCGCTGCCGGGCTAGATCGAACGTGTAACGCAAAGAGCCCGCCAAAGGATGGCGGGCTCTTGATCTTTCGAGCGGCGTTATCGCCGATCGATATCGCCCCTCTCGTGCATGCGGCTGCCGGGCGAAAACTCGGAGGCGCCCCGGTCGCGATCGCCGCGGTTACGGTCGAAATCGCGGTCACCGCGGGATTGGCCGGTCGTCCTATGATCGTCCCTGTCGCGGTCGAAGCTTTGGCGCCCACCGCGATCGCGATCGAAGTCGCGATCGCCGCGCGACTGGCCGACAGTGCCGTGTTCGTTCATCTCGTGCCCCGGACTAAAGCCCGACGCACCTCGTCCACGATCATCGGCATCGCCACCATTCCGCATTTCATGACCAGGACTGAATTGCGAGGCACCAGAGGAACCCCTGGCCGCACCTACTGAACCTCCAGCCCCAACTGAACCACCGGCGGCCGCGCCCGCACCCATCTTGCCCTGTGCGTGAGCGAACGAAACCGTGCCCAAGAG
Organism: Bradyrhizobium sp.; assembly: GCF_035652035.1. Classification (GTDB taxonomy): domain Bacteria; phylum Pseudomonadota; class Alphaproteobacteria; order Rhizobiales; family Xanthobacteraceae; genus Bradyrhizobium. The sequence continues at coordinate 78,261 of NZ_DASREO010000096.1, read as the reverse complement.
CAGCACGGCTGCAACGGCAATCTTCCTTTTCATTGATCGTCTCCATCTTGGTTAGCGCGGAGACAACGAGACGCCGGTTCGCCCGTTCCGATCCATGTACGGAACTCGCCCGTCTCCGTTCCCAAAATCATCCGGTTCGGGCTCAAAAGAAGGCATGCTGATGTGGCGCACGATGCAACGAGCCGGCCCGAAGGCCTGCTTTGCTCCCCCACGCGGTTGATCGCCTCGCTCCCGAATAGCGGTCAGCTTGTCAGATTGGATTCTGATTTTCAGAAATTGCGCTTGACGCTGCGGTAGACGCAGCAATAGAAGCTGCTCATCCCGCCTCATCTCCGAGGGGCGTTGCGCATCGTCACGAACGTGGAGCGCGGGATGCGATGGACGCCTTGGGCAGCGACAGACGAGCGCGCTCGCGGCGGACGGTGAAGTCGTGTGGTCCTGATGCCTCGACGCTAGCATCAACACGGCGGCAACGCTTTATGTGTTGCGCCGGGGATGGTGACACAAAGCCCGATCACCAGGGAGAGCACGAAGGAAACCGTTAAAACCACTCGCGCAGGGAATGCCGGATCCGTTCGGCGTACCTGTGGTGACTAACTCGTGTGCTTTTTTACTTGCACGCGAGGCTGCGGGTGGGTCGTTCACCCGGCATTCCCTGCGCCCTCTGATTTTGTGGGGGCTGGTACACGGCGCAAAGCCTCGCGCGGAAGCGGCGGGATCGCGTTGTTGTGCTTTGGGGAAGGCGATGTTTGACATTTGAATAAGGTTGCCCGCGTGCACTAATCTTTGCCCTTTCCCACAAGGGGAGAGGGGAGGAAGGCGCAAACGGAGCTTTCGCCGCGGGACCCTCAGCTCCCGCGCAAGAGTAGCTATTTCGACAGGCGTTCAATCGTCCTGACGGCATATTCCGGCCCGTGCCAGTCCAGAAATTTCAATTCCTTCTGTTGCAAGGCGTCCGTCGCACGGAAAAACTGCTCGAGCTCTTCGTGGGCGCGAGAGGGCAGGTGGCGGATATCTTTCAGATCCGTTTCCAGCGGCGAGCGATCCGGCACCGCAAATATTCGATCGTTTCGCTTTTTCTTGCCCTTGCTCTTCTGTTCGACCTGGAGAATTCCCACAGGGCGGCAGCGCATCACGACGCCAGGATAAGTCTTGGCGTCATGAATGACGAGGACATCGAGCGGATCGCCGTCCTCGGCCTTCGTCGATGGGATAAAACCCCAGTCATAGGGATAGGCGAGGCCGGCCATCAAAGGCTTCGCCAACTTGAAGACCCGCTGCTTCGGATCGAAGTCGAGCTTGCAGATGCTGCCCCGCGGAGTCTCGATGACTGCGAAAACGTGGTCCTTGTCGGCCCAGGTTGGAAGCTTCAGCAGGTTCGTCATCTCGTCCACTTTGCGCTACGTCGATCGTTATCCGCCATCTATGCCGGCGGCCTCAGGCCTGACGAGTTGACCCATTCGTCGATATGCGCCGCCGTGTCGGCGCGGTTCGCCCTTTTCAAGAGATCTTCCTTTTCGGGGCCGGGGGGAAGCCTGGATGCGTCGGCGCGCACCGCCTCGGCAAATTCCATCAGCCGTTCTTTCAGGGGAGTCGTTTGCTTAAAACGCCGTCTCCGTTTTTTCATCGCTACTCCTTTACACAAAGCGATTGCACTCGCTCCAAGCCTAAAGCCACGCCTTCGCTCCGCGACAACTTAGGTTAAAGCGAGCGAAAATAGCCGAACGGAATATCGAAAGTCTGAGTATCAAAAGGGACATTGCGCTGGCGCGGCAGCACCTCGGTTCGTACTCATTTTTGGCAAGCCGCTTATCTTGAGTAACGTCGCACCTTTAAAGAGCTGCTGCTGCCCGGTTCGTCGATATGTCGACAACCGCGGGAACCATGCGAGGCTTCCTCATTTGAATCGCTTTCGATGGCAGGCACCGTGGCACAGGTTCTCATCGGCACGTCAGGATGGCATTACGACTCGTGGCGGGGTCCGTTTTTTCCGGCCGGCCTCAAGCTGAAGAACCAGCTGCAATACTATGCCAGCCAATTCCAGACCACGGAGCTCAACGGCGTGTTCTACCGCACGCCAAGCCTGCGGGCCGTCAAGGTCTGGCGGACGCAGACCGGAGACGATTTTGTCTTCGCCTGGAAAGCATCGAAGTTCATCACGCATTGGAAACGGCTGTCGGACAATTCCGTGAACAGTCTCGCGCTGATCGAGGAGCGGCTGGCCATTCTGGACGAAAAGGCCGGACCGGTCCTGTTTCAGTTGCCGCCGAATTTTGAAGCTGACGCAGATCGGCTTGCGTTATTTTTCAAGCTGCTTTCAAAACGGCGCCGCTATAGCTTCGAATTCAGGCACCCGAGCTGGTATCAACCATCCATCATGAGGATTCTATCCCGGCAAAATGCCGCGCTCTGCCTGTCCGATCACCACGAAGCGCCCGCTCCCTGGAGGCGCACGGCCGATTTTGTCTACATTCGCGGTCATGGCCCGCAAGGGCGATACAAGGGCCATTATAGCCGTCAGACGTTATCGAAGTGGGCGGCGCGGATCAGATCCTGGACAAAGCAGGGCTGCGACGTGTTTGTCTATTTTGACAACGACCAGAAGAGTGCCGCTCCGGCAGACGCTTTGAGATTGAAACAGCTCGTGAGCTGAGCGCAAAAATCGACTTTCGTCGCGAGAGCGCAATGCAGCGTGTGCAGCGCAGAATGTACGCCGAATGACCGTCACGCAGATTCCGTGAGCGCCTATTGGAACATTCGAGCACGGACCTGTTTATCAGCCTGCTTGTTAGCACGTATGCATGGAGGCTATCCCATGGACGGCATCGTTTATTTGGTTGGTTTGATCGTGATCATCATGGCCATTCTCTCGGCCTTCGGCCTTCGCTAGGACATGCTGCGATGAGCGCCGAAACGCTGGAAACTGGAACGCGGCCCCGCGCTTCCGCCGTTGACGATCGATGGACTCTGGAATGGACGCCGATTGTCGCGGGCGCTTTTATCGCGGCCGCCGTCTCTTCGATCATGGTTGCATTTGGAACAGCAATCGGGCTTGGCCTCAGTTCGGCCGCTCCGACCTGGCGAGATGCTTCGTTCGCGCTTTGGCTGTTGTCAGGCATCTACCTGATACTGCAATCCCTCATCAGCTTCGGCTGCGGCGGCTACATCGCCGGGCGCTGCTGCACGCCCTATGAAGCGCGCGACACAAGCGAAGTCGAAAGACGTGACGGTCTGCACGGCGTTGCATCCTGGGCGCTTGCAGTCATCATCGGCGTTGCCTTGACGGCCATCATCGCCATGGGTGCGAGCCGGTCGACAAACCTGAGGCAACCCACCAGCACGACCGAGCCGTCGGTGCTCAGCTACGAAATCGATCATTTGTTCCGTGTCGCGCACAGGCCGCCTGAACTCAATATCGGACCGCTGCGTTCGGAAGCTGCTCGCGTATTGATGACCTCATCGAGCCATAGTGGAGTGGCGGCTGACGACCGGACGTATCTGGTTCAGCTCGTGACTGCGACCACCGGCCTTGCCGGGGGTGACGCGGAGCGCCGCGTCGACAGCGTTATCGCCGCATCCAAGACCGCCATCTCGCATGCCCGTTCCGCGATGGTCATCATGGCATTTTCGATAGCCGCCGGGTTGCTCCTTGGCGCTGCCGCCGCCTGGGCTGCAGCTGGCGCCGGCGGCCGGCATCGCGACGGCGTGCCGCTGTCGGACTGGATGCTGCACGCCAACCGCTTCTTCGGTCGTCGGAGGTTCTCGGCGCTGCGGGCTAAATGAACGGCTTTCCGCCTGTCACCGCGACCGTCGTTCCCGACGTGTAGCTCGAGAGCGGATCCGCGAGCATGACATAGGCGGTCGCAAGCTCGGCCGGTTGCCCAGGGCGCTTCATCGGAACCTGCTTGCCAAAGGTTTGCACGGCTCCTTCCGGCATGGTCGAAGGGATCAGCGGCGTCCAGATCGGCCCAGGTGCAACCGCGTTCACGCGAATTTCCTTTGAGGCAAGCATCTGTGCGAGGCCGCCGGTGAAATTCTGGATCGCGCCTTTGGTCGTCGCGTAGGCCAGCAGGATCGGATTGGGCATGTCGGAGTTGACGGAGGCCGTGTTGATGATGGCGCTGCCGGGGTTCATGTGCGGCACCGCGGCTTTGGTCAGATAAAACATCGCGTGGATGTTCGTCTCAAACGTCATTTCCCATTCCTCGTCGCTGATCTCGCCAATCTCCTTGAATGTCGCTTGGTGCGCGGCGTTGTTGACGAGGATATCGATTCCGCCGAGGACCTCGACCGCGTGCTCGATGACGTAGCGGCAATGACCGGGGTTTTTCAGGTCGCCCGCCAGCAGAACTGCCTTCCGGCCTTCCTTCTCGATCAGGCCTTTGACTTCCTTCGCATCGTCGTGCTCGTTCAGATAGGCGATCAGGACGTCGGCGCCTTCGCGGGCGAAGGCGATCGCGACCGCCCGGCCAATGCCGCTGTCACCGCCGGTGATCACTGCCTTCTTGCCGTCGAGACGGCCTGACCCCTTGTAAGTGGTCTCTCCGTGATCCGGGCGTGGGTCCATTGCCGAAGTCGAGCCTGGCGTTCGCTGAGCCTGATCAGGAAAAGGTGGTTTCGGATGCATGCTGTGCTCCACGTGAGGTGCGTAAGAGCAAAATCGGCAGGCCCGTTCGATGTTCCTGCTTCAGCGCATTTCCGTGGACTTGACCCGTGACGGTCCGTTCACCGCATCGTGCTCGCGGGGACAAGTTCGCGAAGTCGTTTTCCCGGCATCAGCGCGACCGCTCCCATTCCAGGATGGCCCGGACTTTGCCCAGCTCTGGAAAGTTGGCCGATATGGTCGGTGCGCTCTCGATAAACAGCCTGTCGCCCTCAACGCGAAAAAAGCGCACCTGATCCGTTCCCTTCCAGGCTTCGGTCCACGCCACGTCGATCTTCGTCGTGAGTTGATTGCCCTCGACGCGATAAAGGCCGGTATACGCTGTCAGGCTTAGAAAATTCGAAAGCCGGTCCTCGTCCGTGTGCGGCGGCTTGCGCCCTTCACCCGTGATGACCGTCGTAAACCGCTCGGGCGTGATGACGAGGTAGCCCGCCGGCTTTTCACCGTAGACATTGCGGCGCTCCTTTGACTCGATGCTTTCGAAGACAAAGGATTTCAGCTTCCACACCCCGACCAGCTCGGCCGGCTCGGCGTGCGCCGCGAGTGGCGGGAATCCCGCCAGGAGAAGACATGCGAAGGTGAACCAAAAGCGTCGCATCGAGAATTCCCTCCCGAAAAGATGCCGCGTCTTGGTGAGGTCCATCGACCCAGGCGGCTTCGATAGCGTCTCACTTTGACGTCGTGATTTCGAGCGCGCAATCCGCAGCTAATGCCCGCGGGTGCGATTTCGCAGGCGGCCCGAGGCAAAACGCATCCTTTCCCAGTTCGGGCAAATCGCGACACTCGCCGGATCGATGCGGGGTTCGCCGAATTGAGACAGTAACGCGGTCAGTCCTGCTACGTCCCCGTCCGTGATTGCAGGCTCGCCAGCTCGCGCGCGACTTCGGCGTCATGCGCCGCCTCGTCGGCCCGCGCGAGTGCCGGGCTCCACCGTCCGCGCATCACGAAAATGGTGGCGATAAACACCAGAACGCAAACCACGCACACCATGTACCAGATGCGCCATTCGCCCGGCGCGGCTTCGGCGGCCGCTTTGATCGCGCCCATTTGCGCCAGCAGTTCTGGTGGCGGCGTGACGTTATCGGCCTGCGCCTTCTTGAAGGCCGCGATGTAGTAGGGTGCAGCCACGAGCGTGTCCATGGACCTCACCACCAGCGGCAATGCGATGAAGCACGCGGTCACCACCAGCCGTATCAACCAGCCCCATACCGCGAGCCCGGTCGCGGTCAGCGCGGGATTGCGCGCCTCCACCGTCTCGGTGAAGCTCGCCATCCAGGCCACATAGGCAAAACCTCCGAAGATCGACTGCGCACACAGGATGACCGCCAGCGTGGTGAAGCCTGGATGCTGCCCAGCCTGGACGAGATAGAGATAGATCGTGACCGCGCTGCCGATGCCGCCGATCAACATGAACGGTTTGCGCACCCGGAAGTGGTCGGAAAGCAGGCCACCGACAATCAAGGCCGCCGCATTGGCTCCCCAGCTCCAGTTTCCCAAGGCATTCGCCTGCTCCACCGAAAACTGGAACATGGTCGCCAGGTAGATCACACCGAAGGCCACTGCCGTGTAGTAAAAGAACAATAGTAGCGACACGCCGAGGGCCGATGCGATCACGTCCAGGTGCAGCATCTGCCGCCACGGGTTGCGCAAGGAGGCCTCGATATCGAGCCCCTTCGCCTTCAGCTCGATGAGCACCCGGTCGCGCTCGCTCACCATCAGCTGGTCGCGAAGCGCCGGCGCGAGCTCGCGCAGGAACAGGAATGCCAGCACGAACAACACGAGGCAGATTGCGCCGCAAATGTAGAACTGGCTCTGCCAGGTCTGGTAGGCCGGCAGCGTCATCGTGACGATCGCGCTGACCGTCAGGCTGCCCAGCACCGGACCCAACGTCCAGAACCCCATCGCAGTCGCGCGTCCCACCTGCGGCGAGAAATCGCGGATCAGCGCAGGCGTTGCGACGAGCGCGATGCCTTCCACGAAGGAAACGACGAAGAAGGACAGCGCGAAGCCAAGCGGACTCGTGACGTTCGGGGTCCAGAACGCGGTGATCAGTGCCACCGCCAGCAGCCCGTAGACCACCAGGTTGGCGCGGCCAAATCGGTCGGCCAACCCCGCGATGAGCGACGCGAAGGCCCCGAGGAGGCCTCCCCCTGCAAGTATGTACACAAAGACAGAAAACGGCATGTGCAGCTGCGGCAGCATCAGGGTTGCTACGCCGCCGCCGACGTACAGCGCATAGTACAGGGCGATCGTGATTGCGACCACAAGCAGCAGCTGCCGCAGCCGCTGTGCACGTTCTGGATACTGCGCAAGCTGGCGATTCCAAATCGCCAATCCGCGCTGTGCCTGCGGCAATAGCGTCGTTGAAGACATTTTCAATCCTCCCCCGAATGATTGGAATTGCCGATTGTGCGCCCTGGTTGCCGGTGGCTAGGCCACCGCCATTCCGACAGGCGAAATGAATTCGCGTCGCGTTGTTGACCTCGCTCTAACCTCTGTTGAAGCGGATGGATTACAGCAGGAAAACGATAGGAGCGGAATAGGTCTCGATAGCTGGTTTGCACAGCACAATAACGAGCCGAACCATTTGGCTTTTGGGTCAATCGCTGTCGCACAGAGCAAGAAGCGGCTACTTGCGTGTTTTTCACCTGCACGCAAGGCTGCGGGTGGGTCGTTCACCCGGCATTCCCTGCGCCCTCTGATGTGAGAGGGTCTCGTTTCAAAACTCGGGCAAATTCACGCCGGAGAATGCGAAATTGCGCGTCATTACCTGCGACAAACGCGAAGCGTTTGCGCAAGGGAGCGCTGGCGACGAAGTAATCCAGCGTTTAGCCAAGTCTGGATCGCTTCGCTTGCGCTCGCGATGACGAAAAGAGGGAACGCGCTGTTTGAAATTCGAATATCGGGCGTTCCCCGGAGGCTGCGCAGCACCGTAAGCGCGTTCATGCGCGTCTTCGACGCGCTACGGTGGTGCGCTGCTGATCCGGGGCCTCATTTTGAGCGTGGGTCCCGCATCTGCGATGCGCCACTACGTGGCGCACCGGGCGCGGGACACGAGAACGTTTTACGCCCTTGTCCCCGTAAAGGGAAAACTGCCCATCGGGCCGATGCCCATTTCGCCGGAGATGCTGTCGCCGGAAACTTTTCCGGTGAATTCGAGTGTCAGCGGCATCGGATTGGTGATCGAAACCTTCCAGGACAGATCATCGCCATTGGCCTTGCCGTCGAAGATCTCGGTGGAATTGCCTTCGGCCGCCTGCGTGCCCGTGAGCGTGCCGCCCGACGTCTTCAGGCTCAGCGTTGCCTGGCGGTCGCCCATCGGCGTCGTCATGGTGATGTTCCAGTTTCCGTCCGCGGCCATGCGCTTCTCCCGCTCTCTTTCCAAAACCGTTGCGGCTCGCTGTATAGCGCATCTCTCAAGCGATGCCCAACGCCGCGACAGCGAATTTTCAGGTGCTGGCGGCGGTGGCGGCGCGAGCGCGCAGGCGGCTGACGAACAGGAGACGGAAGGCGACGTATTGGATGGCGAAGGCGACAATCTTCGCGCCGGCGGCCACAAAGGAGACGTAGATCGCCCAGAGCTTGATGTCGCCGGTCAGCGCGACTGCGATGGTGCCAATGCCGAGCGCGAACATCAGCAAGGCCCAGGAAAAGCCGGCGATCGTGACATATTCCGGGATGGTCTCGGCGACGTCCTGCGGCACGTAACGCAGCATCCAGCCGCGCTTGAGCATGATGGCCCCGATCGCAAAATGCGCGATCGAGGGTTTGGCCAGGACGAAGCGCGGGTCGTTGGTGAGAAGCGTGGCGGTGCCCAGCACGATGACGAGGCCGAGGCTCGCCCAGGTCATGAAGCCGAGCTCGCTGCCCCTGATGCGGGCGCGGATCACCTGGAGGATTGCGCCGGCGATGCCGATCCCGGTCGCGAGCGCGATATTGCCGGTTGCGAAATAGATCGCCGCAAACAGGATAGTCGACAGGAAGTCGCTACCGAGCCTGACAAATACGTCCTTCATGGCGAACTCCATCCGTCAAGCCGCACCGACCCAGTTGCCGTGAAAACCATCGGGCACGCGATGGCCGAGATGCACCAGCGCGACGGGACCGGTGGCTACGTCGGTCGCGTTGAAGACAGCAAGCTCGCTGACGTTCTCGGCCGCGCGCCACACGGTCGCGAGCAGCCAGCCGTCGCCTTCCGCGGCGTCCTTGGCTCTCTCGACGAACACGGGCTCGGAGATGCTGTCGCCGAGGGGGAGGAGATATTTCGCGAGCCGCTCGCCCTTGCCGTTGACATGCGCGATGCCGGAAAAGCCCTCGAACATCGGAAGTTGCGGATTGGCGCAGGCGTACCAGCCGTGCTGGCTGGCAAAGCCGGCGCGACGATCGTCGATGCGCGGAAACTCTCCGGTGAGGTCGTCGAGATAGGTCTGCTGGAAGCGGTCGGTGTTGCCGGCGAGGTCGAAGGTCCAGCGAGCGAGCCGCGCACGCGCCTTGTTCGGATCGGTGCGCGAGCCGTCGGGATGCGGGAACAGCGGCGCCTCCTCGAACTGCATCACGTCGGCGACGATGCGATCGCCTTCCTCCCAGGCGTTCATGACGTGGAAGACGTAGCAGCTCTCGCCGCGGAACCAGACGATGTCCTCGGGCGAGCCGCTCCGCTTCATCACGCCGACATAGGCGCCCTTGTCGGGCTCCCAGGCATAGGGCGGCCGCCCTTGCATCGCGCGCATCATGCTGCCGGTGATGGGAAGGATGGGAAACAGCAGGTGATTTTCGGTGACGATGAAGTCATGCACCATGCTGGCATAGGGCGCCTCAAACCGGTCGAAGCGCTTCACGTTGCCCTTGGCGTCGATCGATCCGACGGAGAGGCCAGGGGTGAGGGGACCGCCGGCGTTATAACCAAAGAAGAACAATTCGCCGGTGGCGGGGTCGACCTTGGGATGCGCCGTGAAGGGTCCACTGATCGCGCCGTCAAAATTGCAATAGCCGCGGGTCGCGAGCGTGCCCGGCTCGATCTCGGTCGGCAGATGCGCTTCCTCCAGCGCCAAGAGCTTGCCGCCGTGGAAGATGATGTTGGTGTTGGCGACGCCGCCGTCGGTGAGCCCAGCCGGCGCATCGGCAACCTTGCGTCCGAAGCCCGCGAACAGTGCGCGGCCGGCCTCGTGTTCGGCTTGCCATTTCGGCGTGCGCACCCAGCGATTTCGATAGCTGGCGCGGCCGTTCTCGAGATGAAACGCGTGCAGCATGCCGTCGCCGACAAACCAGTGCGCGTCGGGCGCGTCGAATTGCGGGTTCGGGCCGTTGCGATAGAGGGTGCCGTGCAGCTCGCTCGGCAATTCGCCGGTGATTTTCAGATACGACGCGTCGGATTCGAACGGGATCGGACCGCGATTGTTACGGGGCTTCTTGGTGACGGCGTCCTGCTGCATCATCGGCTCCCAGTAAATCTTTACGTTGTAAAGATGCCATTAAACCTGATCCTGCGGCCGGTCAAGCGAAATCTTTACAGTGTCAACATCAGGGCATAGAGTTGCGGCATGAAAACCAGGAGAGATTCGAGGGCCGGATCCAAGCTTGAGCCGTCGCGAAAGCCGGTCCGGCGCGCCGCGGCTGCGCGTCCTGCGCGCGCAAAAGGCGCTGCGAAGGCAAAGGCCTCAGTGGAGACCACGCCCTATCATCACGGCGCGCTTCACGACGCGCTGCTGCAGGCGGCGGAGCGGTTGCTCGAGCGCGATGGGCTCGGCGGGCTGACGCTGCGGGCGGTGGCGCGGGAGGCGGGCGTCTCGCACGCCGCGCCCACCCATCACTTCGGCGATCTCACGGGTCTTGTCAGCGAACTCGCGGCAATCGGTTTTCGGCAATTCAACCAAGCCGCAACGGCTGCCGATGCCAGTGCCAATACGGCTTTGGAAAAGGCCATGGCGCGCGCCAAGGCCTATGTCGCTTTTGCGCAAGGTCACCCCGGCATGTTCAGCCTGATGTTCCGCACCGAGCGCCTCGACATGAAGCGGCCTGCGCTGCATGAGGCGGCGAGCGCTGCCTTCGAAGGGCTGGCCGGCTCGGTCGGCGCCCAGCGGCAGGAGGCGATTGCGGCCAGGGCGCTATCGCTCGATCAGGCGGCTGCGATCGTGCGTGCGTGGTCGCTGGTGCATGGTTTTTCGATGCTGTTGCTCGACGGCAGGCTCAGCGAGATCCTCGATTGGCTGCCCAAAGGCACCGACGCCGCAACCTTGCTCGATGCGATGCTGAAGACATCGGTGACCCGGCCGTCATAATGTGCGCAAGCTGGGGAAGGTTGATGTCAAGTCCGCGAAGGGCCTGACATTTGCATGGAATCGTCCTAGAACACGCTACCCTCGCGATCCCCGCTTCAGCAGCGTTGCAGTTGTCTCACCCCATGCCTGATATTTCGTCGAAGAAACCCTATCGCATCGGCCGTTCCGCTACCGGACTTGGCCTCTTCGCCACCAAACGGATCAGGAAGGGCACCAAAATCATCCGCTATTTTGGGCCGCTGCTGGATTCGAAGAAGAAAAAAGACGATGCGATCGAGAACAAATATCTGTTCGAGCTGACCAATCGCTGGACCATCGACGGTTCGGTCCGCGAGAACATCGCCCGCTACATCAACCACGCCTGCAAGCCGAATGCAGAAAGCGACGTTCGCCCGCGCAAGCGCAAGGTTTTCATTCGCGCCATCAAGAACATCGAGCCGGGCGACGAGATCAATTACGACTACGGCACCGACTACTTCAAAGCCTATTTGAAGCCGATCGGCTGCAAATGCGCCGCTTGCGAGAAGAAGCGCAAGAAGAAGCGGGCGGAGGCGCGGGCCGAACGGTTGCGGCTGAAAGTCAAAGCCGAGCGGAAGGCCAAAAAAGAAGCTGAGAAAGCGGCGGCCGAGCGCGCCAAGGCGAAAAAGGCGAAGGAAAAGAGCAAGGCCAAAGCCGAGCTCAAGCCCGACCGCAAGCGCAAGCTCGATAGCCGGTCGAAAGCCCCGAACGTCCGCGTCAAGGCCGGCGCCGCACGAACCAAGCGCAAGGTCGCCGAGGGGGTTCGCCGTAACGGCCCAGTCTCTGCGCGTCGCAGCCGCCCGAAGTCAGCAACTCCTGCACCCGCGATGCCTCAGGCGGTAAGCGCGGTTGGCCTTGCCGAACTGTCCACGGCTGAGACATCAGCCGCTTTCACCGGTGCCAACCTCGCATTGCCGGTCGTGACGACAGACGAGGCTCAGCAGGCCTCGGGGTAAGCCGTCACGCCGCCGAGCTTGATCTGGGCCGCGTCGGGTAGGCGCATTCGGCGAGCGTCGTCGCATCGAGTTCGCGCATAAAGGCCTCGCGCGCGGCGGCGAGCCGCGCTTTCAGACGGCAGCGCGGCGTCAGCACGCAATCGCCGCCGTCTTCCCTGAAGCATTCGACGAGGGCGCTCGTCCCTTCAAGGGCGCGGACGACTTCGCCGAGCGTGATCGACTGCGGCGGCCGCGCCAGGCAAAAACCGCCGCGGACGCCACGCTGGGTCGTGATGAAGCCGGAACCGGCGAGATCGCACACCACCTTGGCGAGGTGATAGCGGGAAATGCCGAATTCGGCCGCGATCTCGCCGGTGGCGAAGATTCGCTCCGGTTCGCCGGCCAGCCGCATCAGCGCGCGCAGCGCGAAATCCGTGAACGATGTCAAACGCATGGCAGCCTCTCAAAAACTGATCTCTGAAAGCGGGGACGGGCCCTTGGCAAACCATCTTTAGCCCGATAAATATGTATTTGAAATACATATTTAGGCACGGAGTGGCCATGACGGCAGCGGAACGGCGCGAACAGGTCGTCGCCGACATTACGGCGCGGACGGGGATCACCGAGAAGATGATCGAGCACCTGGTGCGCCGCTTTTACGAGCGGGTGCGTGCCGACGAGATGCTGGCGCCGATATTCGATGCGCGGATCAAGGACTGGGAGCCGCATTTGCAGCAGATGTGCGCGTTCTGGTCGTCGGTCGCGCTGATGTCCGGCCGCTACCATGGGACGCCGATGCCAAAGCACATGCCGCTGCCGATCGATGCAGCGCATTTCGACCGCTGGCTCGCATTGTTCGCGGCGACTGCGGCGGACATCTGTCCTCCCGAGGCGGCCGCGCATTTCGTCGAGCGCGCGCAGCGGATCGCGGCGAGCCTCGAACTCGGCGTGGCCGGTGCGAACGGTGTGATGCTCGGTCTCGGTGAAAGGTTTCGGCGCAAACAGGCGGAGGTTACACCATGAATGTCCAGAGCAGGCACGTGACCGCGGAAAGTGCAGCCAATCCTTATTCCGGCAGTAGTCTGGTGCCGATGTTGGTCGCCGGCCTGGCATTGACCCTCGTCGGAATGATCGCAGCAGTGTTGCTGAGCTAAGCAATCACTGCCGCAACCATCGGCAAGACCCTGCGGTCTTATGCCGCGACGATTCCGTCGCTCTTGCGCAAGCCGATATATTGCAGTTCGGCGAGCGTGCCGGTCGCAATCGCCTGCGCAGCAATGACGGCTGCGCCGAGCAGGTTCGGCGTGATCTGGCCGCTGAACAGCAGCGCAATGCTCGCGAGCGTCCAGAGCGCATTGCCCACGACAACGATCCCGGCCAGGATTCTCTGGAAGGATTGCCGTGTGGCGAGCCAGCCGACATACGCGGTGTAGGCGATCAGGAAGACGCCGGTTTCGCGCACCAGCGCCTCGGGCAGGCTGAAGAGCGGCGCGAGCGCACCGGCGCCAAGGCTGAAAATCGCAGCGCCCGTGCCGCTGAAGACGGTGTCGGCCTGGAGCGCGCGGCGCAGGAAGAGGGACGGGGTGATCATCGTGGTCTCCTTGTTTCGGAGATGGATCGGCACGCCGGGACAACGTGTCATCTCCTTGCGACCGCAACGATGATCGGCGGGGGGCCGCAATTCCATTACGTAGAAGGTAATGGAAGGCGCGAGCCGACGTGTTATTTTCGCATCCATGAATGCACAGACAGCGACAAGTTATGCCGAGCAGTCCGCGCCTCGCCACGTCGGCGAACACTTGCGGCAATGGCGTCAGCGTCGGCGCTTGAGCCAGCTCGATCTGGCGGGAGATGCCGAGATTTCAACGCGGCACTTGAGCTTTGTGGAAACGGGCCGTGCAACGCCCTCACGCGAGATGGTGCTTAAACTCGCCGAGCGGCTCGACGTGCCTTTGCGGGAGCGCAACATGTTATTGGTCGCAGCCGGGTTTGCGCCCGCCTTTCCGCAACGCTCGATCGATGATCCGGCGTTGAAGTCGGCTCGATCGGCGATCGATCTGGTGTTGCGCGCGCATGAGCCGAACCCCGCGCTCGCCTATGACCGGCACTGGAATCTGGTCTCGGCCAACCGCATGGTGATGCCGCTCCTTGCTGGCGTTCCCGAAAAGCTTCTAACGCCGCCGGTCAATATCATGAGATTGGCTTTTCACCCCGAGGCGCTGGCGGGGCGCACGGTCAATGTCGCGGAATGGTGCGGGCATCTGCTGGAGCGATTGCACCGTCAGTGCGAACTGACCGCCGATGCGGGCCTGATCAAGCTCCATGACGAGCTGAAGCGCTATCCGATCCCGGCGCGATCGGCGCCGCTTCCGCCGGACAATGTCGCGATTCCTTTCAAACTGCGGGTGGGCGGCGATGTCCTGAGCTTCATGTCGGCGACGATGATTTTCGGCACGCCGGTCGATGTCACGTTGTCGGAACTGGCGCTGGAGACGTTCTTTCCTGCCGATGAGTTCACTGCGGAGCGCATGCGGAAACTGGCGGCTGATCTGCCATAAGCGCCTTGTTCGAAGCTTGGCCGCGGCCTATCTGTGGGGCTACCTTGAGCCAGGGAGTTTCCCATGAGCACCCCAAAGCCGCTTCGACTGGACATCGTCTCCGACGTCGTCTGTCCCTGGTGCTATATCGGCAAGCGTCGCATCGAGAATGCACTCAAGCTCGTCACGGATGTCCCCGTCGAGGTGCATTGGCGGCCGTTCTTCCTTAATCCGTGGGTGCCGCGCGAGGGCATCAGCCGCGAGGACTATCTCACCACAAAGTTCGGCTCGGTCGAGGCCTACAAGGGCATCGCCGGCCGCGTCGTCGCAGCCGCCGGCGAGGAGGGCCTGAGCTATCGCCCGGACCTCGTGAAGCGGCAGCCGAACACGATCGATTGCCATCGCCTGATTCACTGGGCGGATGCAAAGGGCAAGGCGGCCGAGATGAAGCAGCGGCTGATGGAGCTCTATTTCCGCGACGGCGGCGATCTCACCGATATCGATGTGCTGGTGCAGGCCGCGTCCGATTGCGGGCTCGATGCCGAGGAAACACGCCGGCGTCTTGCGACCGACGAAGACGTCGCGCTGATTTCGGCGCAGGCCGAGGAGGCCGCCGCCAAGGGTATTTCCGGCGTGCCAACTTACGTTTTCGCCCAGAAGTATGCGGTCTCCGGTGCCCAGCCGCCCGAGCAGCTCGCCCGCGCCATCCGCCAGGTGTCGGCGGAAATCAACGCGCAGGCGGCGGAATAGCATAAGTTAGCGCAGCGAAAATACGATGCGTCGTATTTTACGAATGGCGTGAACAGACGGGTATCACTTGTCGGCTAGACGAGAGTGCATGAGCACACTCTCGATTGCGACCTCAGGACTTTCCGCAGCGAGCCTGCGTCTCGACGTGACCGCGAGCAATCTCGCCAATGCGCTCACGACGGGTCCATTGCCTGCATCCGATGGATCGAACGCGTCAGGCAATGCGGGCAGTTCGAACAGCAGTTCGAATTTTTCGGCTTATGTGCCGCTGCAGGTCAATCAGGTCGATCAGTCGAGTGGTTCGGCGCCCGGCGGTACGGCCGCAGTCGTCTCGACGGTCTCGCCAAGCTTTGTGCCGCAATTCGACCCAACCTCTCCCTTCGCCAATCAGGATGGGCTCATCGCCGCGCCGAATGTCGATCTTGCCAGCCAGTTCATTCAGCTGCTCACGGCGAAATACGACTTCGCGGCGAATGCGAAGGTCATCCAGGCCTACGACAATACGCAAAAATCGTTGCTTGATATCACGGCATAGGCGAGCGGAAGCGAAGCCGTTCTTCGGGCGGCATAGGCGAGCGGAAGCGAAGCCGTTCTTCGGACGACTTGGCCCGGCAACGACAGGTTCCTAGCGATTTCGAAGGCGATGAACCGCGCGCCGCGCCAGTTCGCGCAAGGCCCGCCGTAGCTTCATCGCCGCATGGATCGTCGCCACGACTGGATCGTTGCGATAAAGCGGGATGATGACGTCGCCGATCCTTAAGCGCCCGCGCCAGATCGGATTGATCATCGGATGATGAGCGCTGGCGGTCGAGTCGGCCGTGACCAGCACGGCATCGGCGCAAAGATGCCGCGTCAGGTCGAGCGTGAGTTGTACGCCGGGCGAGAACTTCGCAAAGCGTTCGTCGATGCCGAGCTTGAAATAGAACGCGCGGTCCTGATGGCGAAGCACGATCGCGGCCGCAATCGGCGCATCGCCGGCATGCAGGGTCACGATCTCGCATTGGCCGGTTTCGGCAAGGCCCCGCGTGGCCTGCCGGATGAAGCTTGAATCGCCGTCGTTCTGCGCGAGCGCGGTGCCGCGCTCGCCCTTCCAGCCGCTGGCTTCGAGCTTGAGGAAAATGTCGATCGCGTCGATCACCTCTTCGACGCTGCGGGCGACCGCAAAGCGCACCGCGCCGTGCAGTTCGGCGAGCCGGTTGCGCTGACGCCGCAGCTCCTTCAGTTTTTTGGCGCTGAGCGCGTCGTGCAGCACATCGTCTGCGGAACGCCGGGCGTCGAGGCAGGCACGAAGGTGCGAATGCAGGACGATCGGTAGCAAAGCGTCCTGCCGCAGCACGTGCGCGAAAGATTTCATCACCGCGCCGCTCAGCGAGACGTCGCGCAGGATCAGCGCGTGGGCACCGGCGGCGCGGGCTTCATCCATCAGGCGCCGGATCGCCTGTTCGGGGAAGTTGCGATCGATCAGCGGCGTGCAGAGCGTGCCGTAGGGACTGGCGCTCGCCAAAGCGGGCAGCGGGATCTTGCAGGCGCGCCACAGCGAGACCACGGGCAACAAGCCGACCAGCCGCGGCGCTTCGTTTGGCTCGGCTTGAGAAGGCGCGAGCTCATTGGGTGCCGCCTCGCGCCACGCGCCGAGCGCGGAGGCACCGGTGCGGCCGCGGGCCGAGGCATTCACCGCCAGCGTCCAGGCCGGCATATAGTAACCGTTCGGTTCAATCGCGCGCTCGGCGAGCGCGTGCCATTCCGCGACCGGAACGGCGGCGAGCGGGCCAAAGCCGGCGCGCTCCGTATCGAGCGCTGAAGCGGCAGTGGCGCGCGCGCACTGATCCGCGCCATCGATGGCCGATGGGCGGGAAACGCCGGCGATGTCAGCCACTTCAGCCACGTTCCGTTTCCCCGTTAGACGTTTCTGGCCTGAAGGCGCGACGCTAGCCGAAAGTTCGGAAGATGCTCTTGGCGGGGAAATGCAATTTGATCTTTATCGTTAATCCGGCATTGACGACGCGGCGCGCGCCTGCCGCTTTGCCCCGTTTATCGTCCCGGCCGCCCCCCATTTGACCGGGTCCCGGGTTGCCGGTGCCGCGCCGGATCACGCTCTCCGGCCCCCGCGCCGATTACATTTTCGTGATCCGGGAATGTTCGCTCTTCCGGCTTGGTTCTTTGGACGGGACTTCATGTGCGTCATCATATGACGGGCTACATCTCAGCGTGATGCGCACATCAATCGGTCGGACGGCGCTCAGGACCACCATGTTCTGGGTGACGATTCATCATGGTTATGGGGATGAAATGGCAACTCAAACGCATCGCGAGCAAGTACGGCACAAGATCATTCAGAGTGCGCTGCAACTCTTCAACAAGCACGGCTTCACCGCGGCTTCCATCGACGACATCATGGCCGGCGCGGGGATGACGCGCGGCGGCTTCTACAGTTACTTCCAGAGCAAGAGCGAACTTTATGCAGAGGCGATCAGCTGCTTCGTCACCGGCAAGCAGGACGGTATCGCAAGCTCCGCCACGGCCTCGGACCGCGCGGTCATCTTGCTCCGCGATTACCTTTCACGCAGCCATTTCGAAGACCTCGAGGGAAGCTGTCCGTTGATCGGCCTTCCCAACGACGTCTCGCGCAACGATCAGTCGGTGAGGGAAGCGCAGGAAGCCGCGCTCAAGATGATGGTCCGGACGTTCGAGCAGGGCATGACGCCGAACGGTCATGCCTCGAGGCAGGTCGCGCTCGCCCTGACCTCGCTCTGTCTCGGCGGCATGGTGCTTGCGCGCGCGATCGAGGACCAATCCCTCGCCGCCGAGTTGCGCGAGGCGACGATGGCGGTCGGGATGCGGCTCGGCCACTGGACGTCATAGCTTGCGAACTTCGCAATCGAAGCTCTAGATCGGCTGATAGGCTTGGGTATCGCAACCATCTTCGGGAAGGGCGCGGCGGCGGTCGATGATGACGCCGCCGTTGATCGAGATCCGATAGGTTTCTTCGCCAAGCGATTTGCCGTTGGCCGAGGTCAACTCGGCCTTCACGCAAGCCGTCCAGCCGAGCCCGCGAAGTTCGTGACGCGCTTCCGAGACCTGCACCCTCTGCGGATTGGATTGGGCCGTGAAAACCGAATCCAGCTTCTCGCGCACCATCTTTCGCGCATCGGGCGCTGTCTCGAGCGGCGGCGGATCGGACGGCTTGGCGCGCATGAAGTCGGGCATCGGCAGCGGCGAGCGGCTGTCGGCGAGTCCACAGGCTGCAAGCGAAAGGGCGCAGGTGAGAAGCGCGAATGGTGATGCGAGGCGTCCCATCTGTCTTCTTTAACCCAGAATAAGGGACTCCGGTTTGTGTTTCATGTCAGCTCGCGCTCGCTCTCACAACATCGCGAACGCGCTCGAGACCATCGCCACGGGTTTGTTATCGGCGCTGCTCGATAACGTGATGCGGCCAAAGCTCATGGTTCGTCCGAGCCGGACGACGCGCGCATCGGCGATCACGTCGGACTGCGCAACGGGACGCATGAAATGGCTGGTCTGATCGACCGTTGTCATCGGCCGATAGCCGCGATTGGCGGCAAGCACGGCGATCACCATCGCGGTGTCGGCAAGCGCCATCAGCGCCTGGCCACAGACGATGCCGCCATGCCGGCACAGCCGATCCGAGAATGCCATGTGCAGGATTGCGCCGGGCTGCCAGTCGGCCGCTGCATTGGCGGGCGGATCGCATTCGATGCCGACAACCGACAGGCCGAGGTCTTGCACCCAGGGAGCAAAGACTTCGGCAAGGACGCGTCTTGCTTCCTCGATATCAAACGGCGCCGCAGCCGGTTCATAGGCCATCGCAGAATGCTCCTGGCGCGTTCATCTCGCCCGCCATGATCTGGTGCCGCATTTCCGTTTGAAGCGCCAGCCCCAACGGGACTTGTACAGGGGCCTGGCGGGCGTCGATGCTTGAAAACGCGAAGCCTTGGGCCATATGATGGACCGGGGCGTGGGGGAGTAGTTTTTCCAAATGTTTCGCCGACTGTCTTTGTTGCTGTGCTTGATCGCGCTTGGTCTTGCCCTTGACGGCTGCACGAAGTGCGGCCCGATCTGGAATGACTGGCTGCCATCGCCAAAATCCTGCAAATCCGACAATCTTTGATGGCTGGCCGCGACGGGTAGCATCGTCTCAACCGCTTGGCTCGGCCCGCCGTGCGATGCTATTATGGTGGCCAGAAATTATGGGGAGTTGTTCATGAGAGTTTTGCGCCTTGCGGCCGCGATCATGCTGCTGGCATCGCCGGCCGTCGCTCAGGTTCCGAAACTGAATCTGTTGCAGGACAAGCCTTCGAAGACGCAGGACGAACTGGACGCCGAGAAAGTCCAGGACAAGGCCTACAAGGATTCGCTGAAAAAAATTCCGGATCAGAAGGCGCCCTCCGATCCCTGGGGAAGCGTGCGATCGGATACGCCGGCGCCCGCGAAATCGGCATCCACGCCCAAGAAAAAGAGCGGGACCACCGCGAGCAGCGGATCCACCAACTAGAGCTCCGATTCCGACGCACTGGATTGAATTGCCGCAAGGACACTGAGGCCCGCTTCGAGCTCTGATGCGGCGGCGGGGCGTTCAGTTGTGAGAGCGTTTTCGAGCGAAGTGGAAGCCGGTTCGCGTAAAGAAAACGCGTCAAACAAGAATCTAGAGCCCAGTTTTGATTCAATCAAAACCGGATAGGCTCTAGGAGTGTTCGGCGCGCGGCCGACGCGACTGGCCGGTTGTCGGTTTCGATCCGCCGTTGTTCAAGGAATCCGCCACCAGGCAGATCCGGAAAACCGGCTGCTTGCGCTCGTCGAGCAGCTCCATTTCCCACTGCGTATCGCGGCCGAGCTTGCGGCAGATTCCGCCGACCATGTCGGCGCAGGAACTGGTCAGCTCCTGCCACGCCGCATTGTGGTCGGCGAGCTCGATGCCATGCTCCGACGCGCCCGAATAACGGCCGTTTCGAATCCGAAAGAAATAGAGCGGCATTAATACTTACCTACAGATAACCGCCCGCGGGGGCCGGGGGCCCCTCTCGGTAATGGCGTCATTTGACGCCCAATATGCCGGTGGATCAATTCCGGGAGGCTACGGGTGCGTGCGTCGCAACAACGTCTTATTCGGTCTTATTCGCTTTCGGTGATGCGAATCAGGCCGTCGCCGGTGACGAGAATACCCTTTGGAGTTTCAACGACATAGCCGAGGCTGACCAGCTTTGACAGGTGCTGCGGGGCCACGGTCGGATTGTCGGAAGCGATCGCGATTTCGATCAGCGCGGCAAATTCCTCAGGCGTGAGAAGCTTGGGAGCGTGGACAGTCATGTACTACTCGCGATCGATACAGGCGTCCCGTCCCCAAAAGCCCTTGCGACTCCCGGGGGCGGGATCGGCAATCACCATACCATTTATTTCCAAAAATTGCTGATTTTCGTCCCGGCAAATCGAACAGGTGCGGGGGCTGCGCCGCCATGGCAAGGTGGCATTGCAGGTGTCCCCTTGGTTCTGACATTCGCAGAAGTGCTCGCGGCGGAAGCATCGAATGTCAGAACCGGGACACTGGCCGAAAAAGTGCCTCAATCGCTGCATCTATGGCGGTGCGCACGCCGATGGCGCTGGCAGCGTAGGGTGGGGCCGTCGACCCAGTTCCAAACAAGCCGACGACCCCCGCCGCGCAATTAAAATTGTGGCCCTCACGGGTCAGCTCTACGCGACAGTTCAGCTAACGCCCGATCACGACTGCACGCGCTACTCAAAAAATGCCTGGCGGCGGACGGGATAAATACGGTCCCGCCTGTCGCGTCGCCGGGCGGCTCACGCCATGGTTTTCTCGAAACGCAGGCCAGAAAAGCGCAGCGCCGCCCAAGCGGAATATGATCGCTTGGCGGCGCAGGCTTGGTCACCGAGGCCCCTGAAATCCCCTCGGTCGAATGTGGGTCTAAGCAAGTCCCGCGAAGGTTCACCGTGCATTTTTGGGAGGAGGCTGCTTGCCCCCAAAAAATATCTTCGGGATCGGAGATCTAGTCCGATGGCGGAATGGTGATGACCTTCTGGCAGTGAACGCACTTGTAAAGCCGCCGTCGCGGTCTGCCGCCGATCCGGGGCAGGGACGCCACAAGCGTGAGCTTACGCCCGCAAGTGTCGCAGGTTGCCTCGCTCGGTTCGTTGTCGTCTTGCGATTCCATCGCGGCTCAATAACCGAGATGAAGCGTGCGCGCTTTCCGGACAAACACGGGTGTTGCGCTCTGCGCAAGGCCTTTGGCCTGACACGCGCATCTGTGAACCAGGACACAGACTCGTTTGCCGCCGCCGCGTAGGAATGTCCGGATGGTCCCGGGCATGTGTCCCTCAAGCAAACCGGCCAGCCATCAGCGGCTCCGTCGTCTCAACCCGGCGGGGCCGTTTTGCGTTTGACGATGAAAGAGGCCGCCGGACGAAGACAATGTTGTCCACTGTGTTGTCCACTGTGATTCACTGGCGATCGCCAATTAAGGCGCGCGCGATTCATCTATGAGAATGCGGGAACTCAGCGCCCTTGCGATGATGTCGCCGATCCCACGGATGTACGCCCCGCCGGGATCGACCCCCACGGCCTCGGCGCCCTTCCGCTGGGGCCGCTCTCGCACCCTTGATCCCCTTGGGTCCCAAGCTTCTGGGGATGAAGGGTCGGCCCCGCCGCGTTCTCAGCGTGGCGGGGCCGTTTCGTTCGCAGCGAGCCGCCGCGCGACAAGGATCGGGAGACGATGATGAAGAGGCAGGTCGAGGTCTCTTAGTCTATCTGAACATCAGCACGCCAAAGCACATGATGAAGGCGACGGTGCTGAGCACAATCGCGAACAGCGCGCGCTCTGCCTTCTTGGCAAAGTCATGTTCTGTCACGACCGGCCCTCCCCAGAGCAAAGGCCGATAGCAGTCTCGACCCGGCGGCTTGAGAACATGACATGCGTCATGTTGTTCCTAAGTTGGCTCAACTCGAGCTAAAGAAACGAGCGAACATCAGGCACGCGCCGATCATCGAGAAGTCCGAACCCGCGGCACAGTTGATGCGGACTTCACAACCGCCACGCTAGTGCGGCGAATTTGAAGTTCCCATCAGTGCCGCTGCAGGTTGGTTATAGGAACTTCAAATTCGAAGCCGCACTAGAAACGATAGGTCGCTAGAGCTCCTTTGATTCCGAAGTTCGCATCAGAGGTCGCGGCAATAGCTTGCGAACTTCGGAATCGGAGCTCTAGTCATCCCAGATCAGTTCGCCGCATTCGCATTTGAACAGGCGGACTGTTCGGCCTTTGCAGGTGTCGAGAATGATGACGAACCGCAGCGGCTCGAGCGCGCAAGCGGGGCAAGAGAAGCGGTCACTGTCGCAGGCGCTCTTGCTCGGGCGCTTCTCCGCATCGACGCGGGTCATCCCGCTCATCCCCAACGCAATACACCCCAAGCGCCCGTGGCCTTATAGGCACGGCTTCGCCTGAAAAGAACTCACCTAGGTTAAATGCGTCAGTTCCATTTGTGGCGTGCGGCCGCTTTATTCTTTTGAGACGGGAACGGTCACGATCGTTCCGCAGTGATCGCACCTGTAGATGATGAGAGGCGGACGTTCCCCGGTTTTCGGCAGGGTCGCGTAATGCGCGGTGCGGCCTCCGCACTCCGTGCAAATCGGCGCTACTCGACTGTCGTCTTTCTTTGCCATAGCCCAGCCCCCGAGGCCGCGACGGCTGATGAACCCTTCTGCCGCACGTCATCCAAGCGGCATGCCGTAATTTCCTAAATGAATCGGGAAAAAGTGGCAAATCGGCAATCCGCCGGAGGCGGCTGAGCCGGACGAAACGGCTCGTTTTGCGGTGAGCTCATATGAAAGAGACCGCGTAGCAAGGCGGTCTTTCAGCGCACGATCGTGAAGGATCTCCGTCGCCGGCGCCGTGAAATCATTTCTCTCACGCCGTAGCCAGCCGCGAAGCCCGCGCCGAAGATGACCAGGAAGACGAGCAGGACCGTGAACATGACCAGACCGGGGCCGCCATTGTGCCGTGTGCACACTGAAGCACCAGCCTTGTTAGCCTCGTTCCCTGAGCGAATTAAGACAATGCTCATCACAAACCGCTCAGGCAGAGACGGCCCGGGTTGCGATAGGGCAACACCGTGTTCCTACGGAATCCCCGAAATCCGGGGTTGGAGATAGTCTTGGCGCTGCCGGAGGAGGGATTTCATCACGGACAAATTATTTGCCGGTAGGGGGTCGCGCGAATGCGGCCCTTTTTGATTCTGCATGCTGTCCCAATTCGGACACTCAATCACCCTGCTTAGGACACTGCCGGATTCACCTGTGAGAGTGCGGGAACTTCCACTACGAGATCAATTGCTGGCGATCCCAGAACAACCCAGCCCCGTGGGATCAGGCGACCTGGCGGCCTCAGCTCTTTTGGGGGGATGCGGCCGTTAGGTTGTCTGGGAAAGTCACTCGCGCTTGTGAAAGGCGGCTGTGATGGCAGAGCGCCTTACTCGTCGTTGCCAAACCACGAGAGCGGCTGGTCCGAACGCTTGACTCGTCGCATTTGCTCGCGCGCTTTGCGGGCATGCTCGCGCGCTTCCTGGATGAGCCTTCTCGCCATTTCTTGCGCGTCTTCGGCTTGCTGGAAAAGCGGGTCTTGTTCCATGCACCCTAGAACGCCGAACAACGAACTTTGTTCTCAGGCGGCTGGTGTCCCGATTCCGAAGTTCGTAGTGGCTTGGGTTCAGAAGTCCGCATGACGAACGCGCAGTATCAATGATGCGGACGTCCGAACTGCCACACTAGTCTTCGGGGGGGGGGAGCTCTTGGGGAAACGGCTCTTGTGTCTTGCGGCCGGCAAACGAGTCCGGCTTTGGCGCTCTCAATAATTCGAGCGAACGAGCCATGGCCTCGCGGGTGTCCGCGATCTGCTGATCGATCTGTTGGTTGACAGTCAGGCGAGAATACGACGAAGCGCCGGGCATGGCACGCTCCCTGTTCGAATAGGGCGGGAGCGCAAATGGCGATCTCATCACCGATAAAAGCCACGAACGGTGATGGAGTCTAACGTGGCTTCGCGCGAGCGGTTCCCGAAAGGAAATGAGAACGCCGCGAACGGAAGCGACCGCGGATTGGCGCGGTCTCACTCCGGTTTTGGATGCCAGACTTTAGGGGATTCGATCTTCAGAACTTCGCGTGAATGTTCGAGCTGCTCCAGCGAGCGGGCGATCAATATCCGCGTTATCTCCGTCCCGACCTCAGCCTGCGCGCAGGCATGGGCGACGTAGTCGGCAAAGACTTTCAGCTCGTATGGGACCAGCATGGGGGTGATGCCTCCGCTGTCCTGTCTGCGACTAACCTAAGTTAAAAATCGAATTGCGGCACGATTGAGAACAAACCGCCCAAATTGAGGGAGGCCGCCTACCCGAGGGGGCCTCAGGCAGAAGGCTTCAGCTTCTTTTGCTTGCCGCGCTGGTGCAGGAAGTTGACGCCCATCTGGTCGCCGTTCACCCATGCAAGCTCGCAGCGTCGGTAGGCAAGCCCCGGCGACGAGAGCATAAGGAAGAACTCTTTCAGGTTCAGGCCTTGAACCGATTCCTCGATGATAAGAGTGGCTCCGGTATCGGAGATTTCCTTGAGGGTACAGGGTCGCCCCCAGGTGCCGTCGATTGCCATGATCTGGACAGCGACTGGCTTTTCGAAGGTGACGCGACGTTCGTCCTCTGCCATCGCGCTCAATGCGCTGTCTGCCGGTAAGGTCCTAATTCGACGTCGGGCGATTGCGGGCTGATGTCGGAAACGGCCAGGTTGTCGGCTATTTCTTTCAGGTCGGCGGCTCTCTGAACAAGCGACGCCGCCAGGTCAGGATCAGCGGCGCTCCGCGCCAGCTTCAATAGCAATTCAGCCTGCCTCAGCAGGCCATCCTTTGTTGCCACGTCGAAAGGCTCCCCAGCCAACGCATCACAGCTAGCTGATGACGCCGAAGTCGGTATTTCGTTCCGCGCTAACGGGCCAAAATCGAATTGGGACGCTGTATCCACAAACCAGGACACGGGGGCAGATACGGAGGCCGCCAACTGAGGCGGCCTTACTCTTAGCTGCAGCCGTAATCGCACGCAGTGGTAAAGCCGAGAGCGTTGAGCATGCGGTGGCCCGGCGTGGTGTAGCCGACAAACCAGGCCACCACGACCGCTACGACAACGCCGACGATAATATTTCGCACGTTGGAAACCCCTCCGGTTGATACCAGTATGTCTCGGCGACCGAGCATCTGGTTTGCCCGTCCAGAATCGAAATGAGGACACTTGCGAAGAGGCTGTCGTGTCACCCGCAAAGGCAGATTAGCACACTCCAACATATGTTAGAGACAGGCCCGGCTGGCCAAATCAAGATCGCTATTTGCCGGAGGAGGGATTTCAGCACGGTCCAATTATTTTAAACCGGCGGGGGACAACCGTTAGGTTGTCCCCTTTGATTTGGGGCAACGCCGGGCGCTGTGTGCTGCGAATGACAAATGAAAGAGGTGGCCTCTGGGGCTACTCCAGCTCGTATGGAAGCGGGATCAGGTCGTAATGCTTCCGACCCAGGAACGTGTCGGCAAGCTTCTCTTTCAGAATATTGGTTGTGAGCGCGGCCACCTTGTCGGCTTCGGCCTCTGCCTTCAAGTCCTCGAACCGCTGATTACTGATCCGGCAAATGCCGGGCCGAGGTAAATCACTCATGACGCAACACCCTCTGGAAGGTTGCAGCTTAGATGGAGCTCATATCGGCGACTGTTCAAACTTGGACACTGCCGACTCAAAACGAGGCGGCATGCGTCACCTAACGTGATGCAGCCTTCGCTGCCTATTGTCCCAAAGGACAATGACAGGTTGCATGTGCGGTTGTGGGTAAGTCTGCGATCCCAAAAGGGGACGACTTCGAAAATCCAAAGGGATCATTAACTTAGAATGGGGATCGAAAGGGGCCAGTACCCAACCTCACGGTACCGGCATGACATCGCCAACTGAGGCGGCCTTACTTCGGGGGCCGTAATCCCGATGAGTTGGCCCATTCGTCGATATGGGCAGCGGTGTCGGCGACACGCGCACGCTTGAGCAGAGCGTCTTGTTCCGGACCGGGTCTGAGGCGGGAAGCTTTCTCGCGGGCTGCTTTGGCGAATGAGGCGAGACGATCCTGGAGGGAAGTAGTCTGTTGGAAACGCCGACGCTGTTTCATGGCTCAATCTCGTGCTACGGGTCCTAGACCGCAGGGTTTGCACTGATCGAATCTCAATATGCCGAACTGGCGCCGTCGGTTCCTGAGCGAATAGAAAAATCGAATCAGGCCACTGTTAACTTCAAACTAGGCCACCGAGGTCGGAAGTAGGCCAGAACCCAAATACGAAAAAGAACATATTGCGAACATGGAACAAACAGTGTACAGTTGCTCCTACACCGATTCAAACATTTGTCCCGCTCGCGAATCCCGCCATAAGGAGCACCGAAATGTCCGTTACCGCCCTGCGTATCGTCGAAGGATCCTCCATGGATAAGAGTAAGGCCCTGTCCGCAGCGCTGTCCCAGATCGAGCGTCAGTTCGGCAAGGGTTCGGTGATGAAGCTGGGCAAGAACGACCGCTCGATGGACGTCGAGACGGTGTCGTCGGGCTCGCTCGGGCTCGACATTGCGCTTGGCGTCGGCGGCCTGCCGAGGGGGCGGATTGTCGAGATTTACGGGCCGGAATCCTCGGGCAAGACCACGCTGGCGCTGCACACGGTGGCGGAAGGACAGAAGAAGGGCGGCATCTGCGCCTTCATCGATGCCGAACACGCGCTCGACCCGGTCTATGCGCGCAAACTCGGGGTCAACATCGACGAGCTCCTGATCTCGCAGCCTGACACCGGCGAGCAGGCGCTGGAAATCGCCGACACGCTGGTGCGCTCCGGCGCGGTCGACGTGCTCGTGATCGACTCGGTTGCCGCGCTGGTGCCGAAGGCCGAACTCGAGGGCGAAATGGGCGATGCGCTGCCAGGCCTGCAGGCGCGCCTGATGAGCCAGGCGCTGCGCAAGCTCACCGCCTCGATCAACAAGTCCAATACCATGGTGATCTTCATCAACCAGATCCGCATGAAGATCGGCGTGATGTACGGCTCGCCGGAAACCACCACCGGCGGCAACGCGTTGAAATTCTACGCCTCCGTCCGTCTCGACATCCGCCGCATCGGCGCGATCAAAGAGCGTGACGAAGTGGTCGGCAACACGACCCGCGTCAAGGTCGTGAAGAACAAGCTGGCGCCGCCCTTCAAGCAGGTCGAATTCGACATCATGTACGGCGAGGGCGTTTCCAAGATGGGCGAGATCCTCGACCTCGGCGTCAAGGCCGGCATCGTCGAAAAATCCGGAGCCTGGTTCTCCTATGACAGCCAGCGCCTCGGCCAGGGCCGCGAAAACTCCAAGGCCTTCCTGAAGGCCAATCCCGACATCACCAGCAAGATCGAAGCCGCGATCCGCCAGAACTCCGGTCTGATTTCCGAGCAGATCCTGGCCGGCACGCCCGAGCGCGATGCCGACGGCGAGGAGCCGGCGGAGGAGTAGAATTTCCGCGGGGAATAAGCCTCGCCGATTTTTTAGGATTTTACCGCAAGGCGGGCGCAGAGAACGTTGAGTTGCCGACGTTCTCAGGCGTCCGTTTTGTTTCCTAGGCGCAAACGTAGTCCCATAAAGAATTCGTCATGCCCGGGCTTGACCCGGGCATCCACGTCTTACTTTTCGCTTGTGGTCGCTAAAGACGTGGATGGCCGGGATAAACCCGGCCATGACGGAGAGACTATTCCCAGATTGCTGCGCCGCGTCCGGGACACGGGTTTCGCATCCCGGGGCACCGGTCACGCAACGACGGTATCCTTCACTCCGCGGCTTGCGCGTAATCGGCAACCGGTGGGCAGGAGCAGACCAGATTGCGGTCGCCATAGACATTGTCGACCCGCCCGACCGGACACCAGTACTTGTCCGTGCGTGAGGTGCCAGCCGGGAAGCAGCCCTCAGCGCGGCCATAGGCGCGTTGCCACCCATCATCGGCAATGTCGTGCACCGTATGCGGGGCGTGCCGCAGCGGCGAGGCCTCGATCTTGAAGCGGCCGCTCTCGATCTCGGCGATCTCGCGGCGGATCGCAATCATGGCGTCGCAGAAGCGATCGATCTCGGCCTTGGATTCGGATTCCGTCGGCTCGATCATCAAGGTGCCCGGCACCGGAAAACTCATGGTCGGCGCATGGAAGCCATAGTCGATCAGCCGCTTTGCAATGTCGTCGACGGTGACGCCGGTCGAATTCTTCAACAGTCTGGGATCGATGATGCATTCATGCGCCACGCGGCCCCTGGCGTTGCGGTACAGCACCGGGAAATGGCTCTCCAATCTCGCGGCAATGTAATTCGCGTTGAGAACGGCCACTTCGGTCGCGCGCGTGAGACCTTCGCCGCCCATCATCAGGATATAGATGTAGGAGATGGTCAGGATCGAGGCTGAGCCGTGCGGCGCGGCCGAGACCGGGCCGACTTTGCTGTCGCCATTCATGGGATGACCCGGAAGGAAGGGTTTTAGGTGCGCCCGCACGCCGATCGGGCCCATGCCAGGGCCGCCGCCGCCGTGCGGAATGCAGAAGGTCTTGTGCAGGTTGAGATGGCTGACATCGGCGCCGTATTCGCCGGGGCGGGCGAGACCGACCTGCGCATTCAGGTTGGCGCCGTCGAGATAGACCTGTCCGCCGTGGGCATGCACGACCTCGCAGATCTCGCGAATGTGTTCCTCGAACACGCCATGTGTCGAGGGATAGGTGATCATGACAGCGGCGAGGTCCTTGCTGTGCTGTTCGGCCTTGGCGCGCAAATCGGTAACGTCGACATCGCCGCGCGCATCGCACGCCACCACAACGACCCGCATGCCAACCATCTGGGCGGACGCCGGATTGGTGCCGTGCGCAGACGAAGGGATCAGGCAGACGTTGCGGTGAGCTTCGCCCCTTGAGGCGTGATAGCCGCGGATCGCGAGCAGCCCGGCATATTCGCCCTGCGCACCGGAATTCGGTTGCAGAGAGATTGCGTCATAGCCGGTGATGTCGGCGAGCCACTTCTCGAGCCGGGCAAACAGGGCGTGATAGCCCTCCGCCTGATCGCGCGGCGCGAACGGATGCACCGAGCCGAACTCGGCCCAGGTCAGCGGCATCATCTCGGTGGTCGCGTTCAGCTTCATGGTGCAGGAGCCGAGCGGAATCATCGCGCGGTCGAGCGCGAGATCGCGATCGCTGAGTTTGCGCATGTAGCGGAGCAGCTCGGTCTCCGAGCGATGGGCGTGAAACACCGGATGGGTCAGGAAGGCGCTTTCGCGCTTCAGGGAAGCCGGCAGTGCGTCATCGGTGGTCTTGTCGATTTCGGCATAGTTGAGCCTGCCGCCGAAGGCGCGCCACACCGCCTCGACCGTCGCTTCAGTCGTCGTTTCGTCGAGCGCAATGCCGAGCAGCCCGTCACCGATCCGCAGGTTGATCTTTTCGGCGATCGCATGCGTGACGATGTTGTGCTGCCTGTCGCCGACCGCGACCGACAGCGTATCGAAGAAGGTCTCGGATAGCGGCGTGAAACCGAGCTTTCGCAAGCCGTTCGCGAGCACGGCAGCGCGGCGATGCACTGTGCGCGCAATGTGGGTCAGCCCTTCGGGGCCGTGATAGACCGCATACATGCTGGCGATAATGGCAAGCAGCACCTGCGCGGTGCAGATGTTGGAGGTCGCCTTTTCGCGGCGAATGTGCTGCTCGCGGGTTTGCAGCGCGAGCCGATACGCTGGCTGCCCGCGGGAATCGACCGACAAGCCCACGAGACGCCCGGGCAGTGAGCGTTTCAGCGCATCGCGCACCGCCATATAGGCAGCATGCGGGCCGCCATATCCCATCGGCACGCCAAAGCGCTGCGCCGAGCCGATTGCGATGTCAGCGCCGAGTTCGCCCGGTGACGCCAGCAGCGTCAGCGCCAGCAGATCCGCGGCGACGACGGCGAGCGCGCCCTTGGCGTGAAGCGCCGCGATCGCAGGACGCAGGTCACATACCCGCCCCGATGTATCCGGATATTGCAGCAAACCGCCGAAGACCTCAGCGCCATTGAGCTGGGTCAAGGGATCGCCGACGATGAGAGTTATGCCCAAAGGCTCGGCGCGGGTGCGCAGCACGGCGAGCGTCTGCGGATGCACGTCGGCGTCGACAAAGAACGATTTGCTCTTGGCTGAGGAGGCGCGCTCGGCGAGCGCCATCGCCTCCGCCGCCGCGGTTGCCTCATCGAGCAGCGAGGCATTGGCGACATCGAGGGAGGTGAGGTCGCAGATCATGGTCTGGAAGTTGAACAGGGCTTCCAGCCGGCCCTGGCTGATTTCGGGCTGGTAGGGCGTATAGGCCGTGTACCAGGCCGGGTTCTCCAGGATGTTGCGCCGAATCACCGTGGGCAGGATCGTCCCGGAATAGCCTTGCCCGATCAGCGAGGTGAAAACCTGATTTTTCACGGCGAGACCGCGCATATGGGCGAGCGCTTCCGTCTCGCTCAACGCCTTGCCGAGATCGAGCGGCGCCCGCTGCCGAATCGAGGCGGGCAGCGTCTCGGACATCAGCGCCGAGAGGCTGGAGCTGCCCACGGTCTTGAGCATTGCGGCCACGTCGTGCGGGGCAGGGCCGATATGGCGGCGCACGAAGTCAGTGGCGGGCTCGGTCAGCGGTTTGATTGGCGCGGTCATCGGAGGCCTCGTTGCTTTTTCCTCGTCATGCCCGGCCTCGTGCCGGGCATCCACGACTTGCTTTGCTACTCAAAAGACGTGGATGGCCGGGACAAGCCCGGCCATGACACGCCTACGCGATATGTTTCTGATAGGCGGCCTCGTCCATCAGGCCTTCGAGTTCGTTCTTGTCTGCAATCTTCAGCTTGAAGAACCAGGCCTTGCCGGCCGCGTCGGAATTGACCAGCGCCGGCTCGCCTGCGAGCTCATTGTTGATTTCCAGCACCTCGCCCGTGATCGGCGCGTAGACGTCGGAGGCGGCCTTGACCGACTCGACGACGGCGGCGGCTTCCGCTTTCTTCAAGCTTCGGCCGACCTTCGGCAATTCGACGAACACGACGTCGCCGAGCTGCGATTGCGCGTAATCCGTCACGCCGATGGTGGCGACGTCGTCCTCGATGCGGAGCCATTCGTGGTCGGTGGTGTAAAGCGTCGTCATGAAGATCCTCAGCGCTTGTAGGTGTTGGGAACGAAGGGCATGGGCGAAACGCGCAAGGGCAGGCGCTGGCCGCGCACCTCGGCGAATACGATCTTGTCAGTCGCGGCGTGCGACGAAGGCAGATATCCCATCGCGACCGGCGCATTCAGGCTCGGACCGAAGCCGCCTGAAGTGACGCTGCCGATGGCTTGCTGTGACGTTGCATCTGCAAACAGCGGCGCGCCTTCGCGCACCGGCGCGCGGCCTTCAGGTTTGAGACCAACGCGGCGACGCGACGCTCCACCTTCGAATTGGCTGAGGATCACATCTGCGCCCGGGAAGCCGCCGGGCCGTGCGCCGCCCTTGCGGCGGCTTTTTTGGATGGACCATTCCAGCGCACCCTCGACCGGCGTCGTGACCGTGTCGAGGTCGTGGCCGTAAAGGCAGAGACCGGCTTCGAGCCGCAGGCTGTCGCGCGCGCCAAGCCCGATCGGCAGCACGTTGTCATCGGCCAGCAACGCCGTGGCGAACTCTTCGGCACGTTCCGCCGGCACCGAAATCTCAAAACCGTCCTCGCCGGTATAGCCGGAGCGGGAGACGTAGCAGTCGAGGCCGGCCAGCCGCCGCGGCCCGGCATCCATGAATTTCATCGCTGGGATTTCGCTGTCGAATTTCGCGAGCACTGACTCGGCCTTCGGTCCCTGCAGGGCGATCAGCGCGCGGTCGCGCAGCGGTTCGACGGTGCAGACATCCGAGAGATGCTCCGCAAGGTGCGCCTCGTCCGCTTCCTTGCAGGCGGCGTTGACGACCAGAAACAGGTGATCGCCGAAATTCGCCACCATGAGGTCGTCGAGAATGCCACCTCGCTCATTGGTGAAGAGCGCATAACGCTGCCGCCGAGCCGGCAGCGCGAGAATGTCCTGCGGCACCAGCCATTCGAGCGCCCGCGCGGCGTCCTCGACCCGGCCTGACTTCGGCCGCAACGCGATCTGGCCCATGTGGGAAACATCGAACAGGCCGGCGCTTGCGCGGGTGTGAAGGTGTTCCCTGAGGACGCCCGGCCCGAATTGGACCGGCATGTCATAGCCGGCGAACGGAACCATCTTGCCGCCGCGCGACAGATGCAGCGCGTGCAACGGCGTTTGCTTGAGGGGAGGCGGGGAGGCGGAAACTTCACTGGCCAGCATCGTCAGAGCCCTCGCGGATGCGCCCGAGGGCCGATTCCCTCGAACGATTCCGAAAAAGCCCCATCTGTCGCTGTGCCTGAGAGTATTATCCCGTCGGCGGGCACGTCCGGGTCAGACCCGAGTGCCTCTTTCCAGATGTGTCTGCGTCACGAGGGTCCTTTTGCCTGAGAGTTTCCGGGGCGGTTGCTCCTTCGGCGCCGGCCTTTTGGGCCGATCTCTCCCGACGTGACGTGGCGAATAGATATGCGAAAAAGCGAGCCGCGCCAAGCCCGACCGGATGAGGAGTGAACCTCTATCAACGTTAAATCGGAGGCAGCGACGGCCGCAAATGTCGGCAGTCCCGGCAACCCTCTGACGGAGTTCCAAGTTTTCTGGACAGCGCTGGCCCCCTTGTCTAAAAGCGTCTTTCGCAGCGCGCCATCAGCCTCATGGCCATGCGCCTTTCCAGCACTTTGATTGGACCTTTAATGAGCGGCGTTAACGAAATCAGGTCGACTTTCCTCAAGTTTTTTGCCGACAACGGGCACGAAATCGTGTCGTCGTCGCCGCTCGTGCCGCGCAACGACCCGACCCTGATGTTCACCAATGCCGGCATGGTGCAGTTCAAGAACGTCTTCACCGGCGTCGAGAAGCGTGCCTATCAGCGCGCCATCACCTCGCAAAAATGCGTGCGCGCCGGCGGCAAGCACAACGACCTCGACAATGTCGGCTATACCGCGCGCCATCTGACATTCTTCGAGATGCTCGGCAACTTCTCGTTCGGCGATTACTTCAAGGAGCGCGCAATCGAGCTTGCCTGGACGCTGATCACCAAGGAGTTCGGGCTGAAGAAGGACAAGCTGCTGGTCACCGTCTATCACACCGACGACGACGCGGCGGTGCTGTGGAAGAAGATCGCGGGCTTCACCGAGGATCGCATCATCCGGATTCCGACTTCGGACAATTTCTGGGCGATGGGCGACACCGGACCTTGCGGGCCGTGCTCGGAAATCTTCATCGACCGTGGCGAGCACATCTGGGGCGGGCCGCCCGGCAGTCCGGAAGAGGACGGCGATCGCTTCCTGGAATTCTGGAATCTCGTCTTCATGCAATACGAGCAGGTGACGAAGGACGAGCGCGTCGACCTGCCGCGCCCGTCGATCGACACCGGCATGGGGCTCGAGCGCATGGCTTCGATCCTGCAAGGCGTCGAGAGCGTGTTCGAAACGGATATGTTCCGTCATCTCATCGAGGCGACGGCATCCGCGCTCGGGCACGGTCCGGGAAAAGATAACATTGCCTCCTACCGGGTGATCGCCGATCACCTGCGCGCCTCGTCGTTCCTGATTTCGGATGGGGTGCTACCGTCCAACGAAGGCCGCGGCTATGTGCTGCGGCGGATCATGCGGCGTGCGATGCGGCATGCGCAGCTTTTGGGCGCGCGCGAGCCGTTGATGCATCGCCTCGTCTGGGCGCTGGTGCGTGAAATGGGCCAGGCCTATCCGGAGCTGGTGCGCGCCGAGACCCTGATCGAGGAGACATTGCGGCTGGAAGAGACGCGTTTTCGCAAGACGCTCGACCGGGGACTTGCGATTCTCGACGAGAAGAGCGCAGGCCTGAAGAAAGGCGACATGTTCGACGGCGACACCGCCTTCACGCTCTACGACACCTACGGCTTCCCGCTTGATCTCACGCAGGACGCGCTGAAGTCGCGCGGCATCAGCGTCGATCAGGCGTCCTTTGAAGATGCGATGGAGCGCCAGCGCCAAAAGGCGCGCGCCTCATGGGTGGGGTCGGGCGATACCGCGAGCGAAGCGATCTGGTTTCCGCTGCGCGAGAAACTCGGCGCCACCGAATTCCTCGGCTACGAGACCGAAACCGCCGAAGGCGTGGTTGGCGCGCTGGTCAAGGACGGCGCGGCCGTCGATCAGCTCAAGAGCGGCGAGAGCGGCGCGATCGTTCTCAACCAGACGCCGTTCTATGCGGAGTCCGGCGGCCAGGTCGGCGACACCGGCGTGATGCTGGGGGAGGGTGTGCGTTTCCGCGTCACCGACACGCAGAAGAAAGCCGGCGATCTCTTTGTCCATCTCGGTAACGTGGAGCAGGGCACGCTGAAGGTGGGCGCGGCGTTGCAGCTCGACGTCGATCATAGCAGGCGCTCGTCGATCCGCGCCCATCACTCGGCAACGCACATCCTGCACGAGGCGCTGCGCCAGGTGCTGGGCGATCACATCGCCCAGCGCGGTTCGATGGTGGCGCCGGATCGTCTGCGCTTCGACTTCGTGCATCCAAAGCCGATCACGCATGAAGAACTCGCCCGCGTCGAGGATATCGCCAACAACGTGGTGCTGGAGAACGACGAGGTCACGACGCGCCTGATGGCGGTGGACGATGCGCGCGAGGCCGGCGCGCGAGCGCTGTTCGGCGAGAAATACGGCGACGAGGTCCGCGTGGTCTCGATGGGCAAGAGCGCGCGCGAGCACGGGCAGAACGCGCTCGGCTGGTCGGTCGAATTGTGCGGCGGCACGCATGTCAAACGCACCGGCGATATCGGGTTGATCTCGGTGACCTCGGAAAGCGCGGTGGCTTCAGGCGTTCGCCGCATCGAGGCGCTGACCGGCAATTACGCGCGCAAGCACGCCAACGACACGATGCAGCTTGCGAAAACCGCGGCCGCCGAGCTGCGAACCTCGCTCGAAGACGTGCCGGCGCGCATCACCGCGCTGATGGACGAGCGCAAGAAGCTCGAACGTGAATTGTCGGACGCGCGCAAGAAGCTCGCGATGGGCGGCGGCGCGTCCGCCTCGAACGGATCGGGCGCAGCGGGCGTGCGCGAGGTCGGCAACGTCAAGCTGATGGCGCGCGCGGTCGAAGGCATCGAGATGAAGGATCTCAAGAGCCTTGCCGACGACGGCAAGAAGCAGCTCGGCTCCGGCGTGGTCGCGATCGTCGGCGTCACCGGGGATGGCAAGGCCGGCGTGGTCGTCGGCGTCACCGCCGATCTCACCGCGCGTTACAACGCGGTCGATCTGGTGCGCGTGGCGTCTGAAGCGCTCGGCGGCAAGGGCGGCGGCGGCCGGCCCGACATGGCGCAGGCCGGCGGCCCCGATGGCGGCAAGGCGATCGCCGCGCTCGCTGCGATCGAAAAGGCGATGGCGGGGGCGTAACTCTGTCATGCTGACCATCAGGCGCGCTCAAGCGGATGATGCTCAGAAGATCGGCGCTGTGTTCGATGCGGCCGTGCGCAAGGGATGGACGTATTTCGGCGAGCTTGCGGAGCGGCCGATGTTCCTGCCGGAAGAGTGGGACAGGGAAGTGGCGGAACACGCAGCCCCGAACGCCATGCTGGTTGCGATCAACAGCGCCGGCGAACTCACAGGCTTTACCGCCGTTCACCCGCGCGACGGCGAAATGTACCTGCTGTTCGTGCATCCCGACCACGGCGGTCGCGGCATCGGCCGTGCACTGCTTGACGCCGCGCATGACGTGCTGCGAGCAGAGGGGTGCCGCGAGGTTTTCCTCCACACTGACGAGCGGAATGGACGGGCGATCGCCTTCTACGAGGCGGCAGGATATCGACGCGACGGCACGGTGAAGCAGACGGAGTTTCGCGGCGTCCATTTGCGGGAGCCGAGATTGGTCAAGACGCTCCGCTGATGTCGCTTAAAGGTTCACCAAAGGTGCTGAACGCCGAACAGGATGATTGCCGCGATAGCAACGGGCAGCCCGGCAACGCTGATGGCGATGCGATCAATACCTCTCGCTTCCAGCGATAGTGTGAGCGCGCGGACGCCGACACCTGAAACAAAGCCTGTTGTCAGCAAGCCGGCGATCAGCAACCCGAAGGCATCGCCTGACCCTGCATGAAATCCCGGCTCGGACCGGACGATCCAATCCTGAATCCAGAGCGCGGATAACAAAGCGCCAACGGCGATTGTTATGCCTGTCAGCCAGCGCCAGGTCGGCGTGAGGACGGGAAGCACATAAGGGATCAGACTAAACGTCAGGCAGAAGCCGATGAAGGTACCGTTCACGACCGTCTCCTTGATGAGGCTGGCTGCTCTCATACAGGGCGTCGCGAAAACGCGGTCAGGATGTTCTCCCGTATTTCCGTGCAGAGAATGTGCAGCGGGCGTTGAGTGCCGCCTCCGTTCCCCGGATGCAGCGCAGCGCCATAGGCGCGTCCACGCGCGTGTTCGACATGCTATGCGGTGCGCTGCTGATCCGGGGTCCATGTGCAAGGTGCTAGGTCCCGGATCTGCGTAGCGGCACTGCATGCCGCAACGCGTCCGGGACACGAGATCTCAGACGCTGCACCGCGTCCGGGACACGAGACCTCAGCCCTTCTTCAAAAACACGTATTCCGCAGAATACGGCGCCGATTTGAAGGTCCCGGCCTTGTCGCAGGCACCATCGAGCTTGCCGCCTTTGGTGTTGATCCGCTGCACGGTGGTGACGCCGGTCAGCACGCCGTTGCCGTGCGAAGCCGTCACCTGCAGCTTCAGCCAGGGAATATCGTCCGCGGTCGCGCCCGGTGCGTTGCCGGCCGCTTTCGCGGTCACGACGCTGCCGTCGATGTGCTCCCAGTTCGGTCCGGCATAATGCCGGCCGATCGTCTTGCCGTCGGCGGCAAAGAGGCTCGCGATCGGTTCGCGGAACACCCAGGCGAGCTTGCCATCAGTGCCC
The DNA here is from genome assembly GCF_035652035.1 of Bradyrhizobium sp. GTDB lineage: Bacteria > Pseudomonadota > Alphaproteobacteria > Rhizobiales > Xanthobacteraceae > Bradyrhizobium. The sequence goes on along the minus strand of NZ_DASREO010000096.1, from coordinate 41,034 downwards.
GCCTTGCATTCGTAGACCTGCGCGCCCTCGGCGTGCACGGTGAGCACCACGGTCTCGCCCGGCGCCGCGATGGCGGCGGGAAGCGCGGTTTGCGCGTTTGCGGTCATCGGCATACCCAGAAAGAGTGAAAGGGCGAGGGCGGCGCGCGCAGAAAGTGACATGTCATACTCCAATCGTGCTCTATCCGGTCGTCATTGCGAAGATTGAAACGACGAAGCAATCCAATGTTTTTCAACATTCGATCTGGATTGCTTCGCTATCGTTCGCCATGACGTGAAGGCGTTACGCCATCGCCTTGGTGAGGTTGTCCGCGACCTTGTCGAGGAAGCCGGTTGTCGAGAGCCAGCGCTGATCGGCGCCGACGAGCAGCGCAAGGTCCTTGGTCATGAAGCCGGCTTCGACCGTATCGACGCAGACCTTCTCGAGCGTGGCGGCGAACTTGGCGAGCTCGGCGTTGTTGTCGAGCTTGGCGCGGTGGGACAGGCCGCGCGTCCAGGCGAAGATCGAGGCGATCGAGTTGGTCGAGGTCTCCTTGCCCTTCTGGTGCTCGCGGTAGTGGCGCGTCACCGTGCCGTGCGCGGCTTCGGCTTCAACGGTCTTGCCGTCGGGGGTGAGCAGCACTGACGTCATCAGGCCGAGCGAGCCGTAGCCCTGCGCCACGGTGTCGGACTGCACGTCGCCGTCGTAGTTCTTGCACGCCCAGACATAGCCGCCCGACCACTTCAGCGCCGCAGCGACCATGTCGTCGATCAGGCGGTGTTCGTAGGTGAGCTTCTTGGCTTCGAATTCCTTCTTGAATTCGCGGTCGTAGACATCCTGGAAGATGTCCTTGAAGCGACCGTCATACACTTTGAGGATCGTGTTCTTGGTCGAGAGATAGACCGGATAATTACGCATCAGGCCGTAGTTGAGGGAGGCGCGGGCGAAGTCGATGATCGATTCATCGAGATTGTACATTTCCATCGCGACGCCCGGGCCCGGCGCCTTGAACACTTCCTTCTCGATCACCGTGCCGTCCTCGCCGACGAATTTCAGCGACAGCGTGCCCTTGCCCGGAAACTTGATGTCGGTGGCGCGGTACTGATCGCCGTAAGCATGGCGGCCGATGATGATCGGCTTGGTCCAGCCCGGCACCAGACGCGGCACGTTCTTGCAGATGATCGGCTCGCGGAAGATCACGCCGCCGAGGATGTTGCGGATGGTGCCGTTGGGCGACTTCCACATTTCCTTCAGGCCGAATTCCTTCACCCGCGCCTCGTCCGGGGTGATGGTGGCGCACTTGACGCCGACGCCGACCTTCTTGATGGCGTTCGCAGCATCGACCGTGACCTGGTCGTTGGTCTTGTCGCGGTATTCCATCCCGAGGTCGAAATACATCAGGTCGATGTCGAGGAACGGGTGGATCAGCTTGTCCTTGATGTACTGCCAGATGATCCGGGTCATCTCGTCGCCATCGAGTTCGACGACGGGGTTGGTCACCTTGATTTTTGCCATGGGGAAACGGGCCCTTATTGGAATCGCGCGGGAAATCGCTTTTGATTTGCCCCCGCGCTATAGCACCGCCGGGGCGGGTGCGAAAGCCGAGCGGTTATGCAGTTTCGGCCCATCTTTTTGGCTGGTGAAGTGCTCTTTGTTGTGCCGGGGACTTTCTTCTCCCTCCCCCTGAAGGGGGGAGGGTTGGGGTGGGGGTCAATTTCAACGATGCCGCGAGGATGATATGTAGCGCAGGAAGGTGATCCCTCCCGGCTCGCTCAAGAGCGCAAGGGCGCTTCTTTGCTCGCCGACCTCCCCCTTTTAGGGGGAGGTGAAGAAAAGCGGAGCAAGCGGCGATCAGATTTTCTCTTCAGATCACCGCCTGGGTTGCTGTGCCCGCCACGATATACCAGGTGACGAACAACCCGCAGATCAGGGCGCCCGGCAGGCTCGAGCCGGTCCGCCGCCAGGTGAAGGTCGCAATGATGGCGACGATCGCAAGCAGCGGCACGAACTGGATCGCGACGATCGTCGACAGCGGCACGAAACCGGGATCGGGGATCGGGTTGAACAGGCCTCCCGACAGCCACAGCGTCAGGTACTGCGCGCCGACCAGCACGATGAAGCCCAGCGTCATGGCCAGAATATTGGTCAGATAAAGCGCGCCGCGCGAGGCGCCGGCGGTTGAGAAGTTACGGTGCAGGACGTGCAGCGCGATCACGAAAAACGCCGTGATCGGGATGAGATAGATCAGGAAGATCATAAATTGCTTCGCGCTCATCAGTTTGAGCGCAACAATCCAGAAACGGAAGTCGATCGTGAAGATCAGGTCGGACAGAAAGAGCGCGGCGTAGCCGACCGCGACCGTGACCAGCGCGATCAGGATCGAGGGGCCGACGATCCCGGCCCGGCGGGCGCGTTTCGGCGCAAATGGCATCAAGGCCAGCGCAATCAGACCGTTGATGACCGCCCACACCAGGATCTGGTTGGTGATGCCCTGCGGCAGGAAGCGGGACGGCCCGACGAAGGTGCCGCCGAGCGCGAAGGCTGGATAGTAGGTCAGCGCCGGGATAAAGGCTGACAGCAGAAGAGCGCCGATCCAGCGGCCGCCTTTGATCGGCCTGTCCTTCGGCGCGGACCCGTCGGCGATCGCGCCCTGCCGCAGATGTGAGAAGAGAGGAGCTTCGAGAAGGCCGTCAAAGGTGCCGAGCAGGAGCACGACGAATCCGATCAGCGCAATCAGCGTGCCGAATTCCTTGCGGTACCAGATCTGGTCGTCGGAGGGACGCGGCGTTCCGCCCTTCAATGTGCGCGCAAACCAGTCGAGGCTGTAGCCGATGGCCTCTTTCGAAATGTGCTCGGCCGGATGCGTGATCGCGGGCGTGTACAGCACGCGCGCGGTGCCTTGCTTGACATCGCCGTACTCTTTCCCAGGTTCGACCGCGCCTTGCGCGCCGAACAACGCCTGCAGTTTCGGGCTTTGGGCGACATCGCGAGCGTGCTCGACGCCCCACATCAGGACCGGGAATTCCTCGTACTGCGCAAAGATCAAAGCGGTGTTGCGCGGCCAGGACGTGGTGCCTTCGGCAGCGAACGGTTTGCCGGTGGAGGAGCCCTCGAGCACCATCGATTTGTAATCGTTGGGGCTGGCGGCGGCGGCAGCGAGCACCGTCCAGCCGCCCATCGAATGGCCTTCGAGGCCGATGTTGTCCTTGTCGACGAATGGCAGGCTGCGCAGATAAGCAAGACCGTCGGGCCCGCCAAAGCCGTTGGCGAAAGCCGGTGGGTCGCTATAGCCGTGCCCGGTCTGGTCGAGCGCCAGCACGACGTAACCGCGGCGGGCGAATTCGATCGCAAAGCCGTCCTGGGTTTCGCGCGAATTGATGTAGCCGTGGACCGCGAGAATTCCGGGGGCGGGGAGCTGAGCGGTTGCGTTCGGCGGCACATAGAGCAGGGCGCTCATGGTGTTGCCCTTGGCGCCGGGAAACCTGATGTCGCGGACTTCGATCCCACCCGCGGTCTGGGTCAGGCGCGCGAGCACGCCGCCAGCCAAAATCAAAACCAGCCCGATAATCGCAAGAGTCCATCTGCGATGCATGGCCGCCCCTCCCTGGTTGTCCCGTGTTGTGTTGTCCCGTGCCGCCCCGATCGTTTGGTGTCGGGTGCGTTTTTGTTTCGAAGGAGAGCCTATCCGAAAGCAAAAGGCGCGCAAGCGAAGGCTGTGGCATTCCACATGGGGTTCAGACAACAGGTCGTACGGTCGTCTCCAGAAATTTCGCTAAGCGGAATGTGCTGCGTCGCCGTCATTGCGAGCGATCGCGAAGCAATCCAGTCGATCGGCAGAAAGACTCTGGATTGCTTCGTCGCTATTCGCTCCTCGCAATGACGGTGTTAAGCCCATCGCAGATGGTCATTCCGGGGCGCGTCGAATGACGCGAGCCCGGAATCCATCGTGTCGCACGAATGGTGGAAGAATGGATTCTCAGGTGCGCAATTGCGCACCATAGCTCGATGCTGACGCATCGCCCCGGAATGACAGCTCTCTGCTCTTGAAAGGTTTGCGTTCCTTACGACCGAAACAGCGCAAAGTAGATCACGTACAGCCAGCCCAGAATGCCGTCGATGATCGCCCAGAGTATCGAGTGGTTGTTGGTGTACGAGATCGCGATGGCAAGCGCGCTGCCAAAGCCGACGCCATATTTCGCGCCCTCGACCCGAACTCCGTAAAAGCGATTGCCGTTCATGTTGCTGCCCTTTCGCTGGCTAGGCCGCGTGCCCATAAATTTTGGTCATGTCCGCTTCCCAGCCAAATATAGAACGCCGTCACGTAAATGGGGCTTCTTTAAATGAGGCCATCGCCAATTTCAAAACAGGCTAATGACGACACGCCCAAAATGTCGTCCGTTCACCGGATGCCGCGCTAGCGGTGCGCTTGCTGATCCGGGGTCCACATTGGACCTTTGTGTTGGGGTCCGGATCTGCGGCGCATCAAAGGTGCCCACTCCATAGAAAAGTCTCGGTTTGACGCTCAAGCAGGAAGGATGATCGGACTTCGTTACCTGGTTGCCATGGTCCTGCTGATAAGCGTCAGCTCAACCGCCCACAGCGAACCGCCGCCGGTCTATGTCCCGCCATCACCGCCGACGGAAAAGGCCATCAGCGCAGGCGTTGCCGCAATAGGAAAAGACGCCAAGCTGGTCGGTCCCCTCGAAATCTCTGCGGTTCGGCCCAACGATCGTGGACCCGGTCGTTTTTTCGTTTGTGTCAGAGAAGTGAATCCGCCTCCCGACACGCCTCGCCGCTACTACTCGACGTTCTTCGACAACGACGAGTACAAAGGCTCGCGATTGTCCGTCATGACAGAGCAGTGTGAATTGCAGACATACAGTCCGGCCCCCGTCGCCGCTCCTGCCGCTCCGTCGCCAACGGCACCCGAAAAACTACCGAAGCGGAAATCCCACCGATCGAGATAGCAGGACAAGCTCAGACCGCTTCGCTCCGCGTCGTCGAGTACAGTCGCGGCTGTTAACCACGAAACAAAGCTGCGGATGAAAATAGCGAAAATTTAAGATAAATTGAAACCATTCGGAGAGTTCACCGACGCGGCCAGCGTCCCGTGAGCAAGCGAGAACAGCTTTTTCTCCTTCGCGTTTCCGTCGGCGGACGGTTGGAATTTCATCCCACCAGCGCGGCGGAGATTCATCATGAAGCGGCTATTGTCGGCTGCCATCATTGCGATGGCGGCGAGCGAGCCTGCGTGGGCTCAATCATCGACGGCGTCGGGGACGGGCGTCGGCACTGCCAGATCGACATCATCGTCGCAGGCCGTCTCGGGGCAGGGCGGCACAGGCGTCGGTGTCGCGGCAATCACTACCAACAGCACCGTGCCGGCCGATCAGACGGTCAAGAACGTGCCGAGCGTTTTCGCGCCAGGCCTGGCTGCGGCTGGGCTCGAAACGTGCCTCGGGTCTGTTTCCGGCGGCGGCGCGTTTCTCGGAACCGGATTGAGCTTCGGCACCACGATCCCTGACACCGGGTGTGCGGCGCGGCTCGATGCGCGGACGCTGTGGAGCATGGGCCTGAAGAAGGCAGCCGTGGCACGGCTCTGTCTCAACACCGAGATCTACCGCGCGATGCCGGAAGTTTGTCGCATCTACCTGCCGCAATCCGCGCCGGTATTGAGCGGCCACGCGCAGGCGAGCGAGGAGCAGCCGCGCACCATCGGCGACATCTGGCTGGTGCAAGGGAAAGGCAAGAACCGTCTTTGCAACAACTACGATGTGACCCAGCAGCGCTGCCGCGTCTGGGCTCACACCGTTCACCATGCGGCACCGAAGAAGAAATCGGTACCGAATGGTGAAGTCACTCGCGCGGCAGCATCACCCGCACCGGCAGCCGCCGTGGCGGAAACCGTAAAGGAGGAGTCACAATGAAGAAGCTATTGATGAGTGTTACGTTCGTCGCCGTGGTCGGAAACATTGTGCCGGCCGATGCCGGCTCCACGCTCGCCATCGGCGGCGGTGCCAACCTTGGTAATGTGACCACGATCACCGGCGCTGGAGCGTTGGGCAACGCAACGGCGGCCTCGGTGGCCAATGGTATCAATACCTCGGTGGGGAGCGGTGTTGCAGTTGCGACGCCTGCGGGAAGCCTCAGTGCGGGCATTGGGACCTCGATCGGCCAGTCGGTCGGTCAGTCCGGTGCATTGGCCGGTCCGGGTGGCGTGGCCTTGAGCGGCGCCTCCTCGTCAAATCACGGTCTCGGTGTCGGCGGCGGCTTCACCAACGTGCTGCCCTGACCTAGACGGCAGTGGCATGGTGGCAAGTCTTCGCCACCATGCTGCTGATCCGGGGAACGACACTGCGCCAGCACCGTCATTGCGAGCGAAGCGAAGCAATCCAGCGCTTTCATCGCAGCCTGGATCGCTTCGTCGCTCGCGCTCCTCGCGATGACGAGCTTGGGAATTTCACTTGAACAGGATTTTGCGCGATCAAAGTGATTTGCCCGTCGCGTTAATCTGCCGCAGGGCTTTCGCTTGTGACGTCGGGCAAATCACTGGCACTTCTTCGCCCCGTCCCGTGCCCTTTGATAGAGGGACGTTGCGCATCGTCACGAACGTTGGGTGCGGGATGCGGTGGACGCGGAAGCGTCGCGAGACGAGCGACGCTGATGCCCGGCCGAAGCCATTTGGCGGAGACGGGCGGGTCCGCGGACGGCCAAGCCGTGTGGTCCTGATATCTCGACGCTGATATTCGGTGCAACGCGCAAGCGTTGTCACCCATGGTGACAAGAAAGCCCGATCACCAGGGAGAGCGCGGAATAGACCGTAAAACCATCGCGCAGGGAATGCCGGACTGTTGGCGTACCTGTGGTGGACTTATCTGCGTGCTTTCATTCTTTGCACGCGGAGCTGCGGGTGCGAAAAACACCCGGCATTCCCTGCGCCCTCTCATTATCGGAGGGACGATGATTTGGCAGAACTCGGGTAAATCAGGCCGCGAGAACATGGGACCGTGCGTCATTGCCTGCGACAAACGCAAAGCGTTTGCGCAAGGGAGCAACGCGACGAAGCAATCCAGTACCTTGAAGCGGCAGCGCTGGATTGCTTCGCTTTCGCTCGCAATGGCGGGTTCGGGCCGGGGCATGACGAACGCCAAAAAAGGCCGTATACGCCCATTGGATCATTCAACAGCAAAGCACTGATGTCAGGCACCGACAAAACCAAGCCAAGCCTCGATCTCACGGGCCCCGTCGTCATCCTCGTCGAACCGCAGCTTGGCGAGAACATCGGCATGGCGGCGCGCGCGATGGGCAATTTTGCGCTCTCGCGGCTTCGCATCGTCAATCCGCGCGACGGCTGGCCCAACGTCGCCGCGCAACGCGCCGCTGCCGGTGCCGACCAGATCATCAATGGCGCCGAACTGTTCGACACGGTCGAAGCCGCGGTTGCCGACTGCTCGCTGCTGTTTGCCACCACCGCCCGCGCCCACGATCAGGCGAAGCCCGTGGTCGGTCCGGAAGCGGCAGCCGCCGAGATGGCTGGCCAGATCAAGGCGGGCGGCACGGTCGGCATTCTCTTCGGCAGGGAGCGCTGGGGTCTGACCAATGAAGAGGTCGGGCTTTCCAACCGCATCATCACCTTTCCGGTCAATCCGGGCTTTGCTTCGCTCAACCTCGCGCAGGCGGTGCTTCTGGTCGGCTATGAATGGTTCAAGCTGTCGACCGCGGGTGAATTGCCGTTCGCGATGCCGGAACGCTCGGAGCCGGCGTCACAACACCAGATGCAGGCCTTCTTCGACAATCTCGTGCGCGAACTCGACAAGGTGGAATTCCTGCGCCCCGCCGAGAAGCGCGACACCATGCTGGTCAACCTGCGCAACATCTTCAGTCGGATGGAGCCGACCAAGCAGGACATGCACACGCTGCACGGCGTGGTGATGGCGATCGCGGAAGGGCGAAAGGGGCCTGCCAAGGGCGGCGTGCTCGATGGCGCGCAGGCGACGCGCTTGCGCGCGCTGCTTGCCGAAGAGGGCGGGGCGACGTCCGACCGCAGCAGCACCGTGCGCGGGCTGGCGCGGCTATTGCGGCGCAATCCAACCGATGCCGAGCGCATCCTGTGGCAGGCGCTGACACGCGACCGCCGCTTTGCCGGGCAGTTCAAGCGGCAGACGCCAGTCGGCCGCCAGATCCCGGATTTCGTCTCCTTCGTGCATAGGATTGCGATCGAACTGACCAACGCGGGTGAATCCGACGCCATCATCAGGGATCGGGCCGAGCGCCGCACCTGGCTGGAGGCGCGCGACTATCGCGTGCTCGACATGGCGGTCGTGGACGTCGAGCGCGATCTCGCGACCGAGCTCGACCGGCTCCAGGCGCTGCTCGCGGCGGATGTTTGAAATGCCGTTTTGCCGGCGGCGAATGAATTTCTGTCAGTTGTGCGGATTAAGCCGGGCGGACTAGGGTTTTTCCAACGAGACCAACAATAACATCGGGGAGAAACTGAATATGCGTCACGCCACATTCGCCTGTCTTGCTGCCTTTCCGCTATTTGCTGTCGGGCCTGCGATGGCGCAAACGCCACCTCCCGGCACGCTCGAAGTGCCGGCCAAGACCTTGTCCGCGCCAGGCGATGTCAGTCCGCAGCTGCAAAAGATTATCGGCGCGCCGCTACGAACGAATTGGGACAAGCGGCCCAAGACCGGCGAGGAGTGGAAGCCGGTGGCGGATGCCGGCGCGGCTGCGCTGATCAAGAACGTGCCGGGCATGATGGAGCGGCTCAAGGTCAAGGTCGAGAAAACGACCATCGACGGCGTGCGCGCTTTCATCGTCACGCCCGAGACGATCGCGCCGGAAAATGCGAACCGCCAGATCCTGCACATGCGGGGCGGCTGCTACGTCCTCAACCCCGGCGAAGCGGCCCTGCCTGAAGCGCTCCTGATGGCTGGCTTCGGGCACGTCAGGGTGATCTCGGTCGACTATCGCATGCCGCCGGAGGCGTATTTTCCGGCCGCGCTCGACGACGGCATCACCGTCTACAAGGCCTTGATGAAGACGACGCCCGCGAAGAACATGGCGTTCATCGGCACCTCGGCCGGCGGCGCGCTGGTGCTTGAAATGGGGCTGAAGGCGAAACAGCTGGGGCTGCCGATGCCGGGCGCGATCGCCTCCGGCACGCCGATGTCCGACGTGACCAAGGTCGGCGATACTTTCCAGACCAATGCGATGGTCGACAATGTGCTCGTCTCACCCGACGGCTTCTGCGACGCCGGCGCTATCGTCTATGCCAACGGTCACGACATGAAGGACCCGCTGATTTCGCCTGTTTATGGCGACATGAATGGTTTTCCGCCGACCATCCTCACCAGCGGCACGCGCGACCTTCTCCTGAGCAACACCGTTCGCGTTCACCGCAAGCTTCGTCAGGCCGGCATTGATGCCGCGCTTCAGGTTTATGAGGGGATGGCGCACGCGCATTACCTCCGTGACGACACCGCACCCGAAACGAAGGAAGTGTTCGAGGAAATCGCGCTGTTCTTCGACAAGCATCTTGGGAAATAGGTTGGCTTTGCGGAACTCGCAGGCGCGTCTTTTTCTTTGGCTTCGGGAACGGAGCAGGGCAGAATGGGTGCTGCCGGGTCATCACGAAATTTGAAGAAGGATGGACCCATGAAACGATCGGATCTCACCGAAAAGCTGCTCGATATCAAGCGCGAGAAAGGTTGGAGCTGGAAATACATCTGCGAAAAGATCGGCGGCTATTCGGAAGTGCTGATCGTTGGCGCCTGTCTCGGCCAGATGAAGCTGACCAAGCCGCAAGCCGCCAATGCCGGCGAACTGTTCGGGCTTTCCAAGTCCGAGACTGCCATGCTCAACGAAGTGCCGATGCGCGGCACGCCGATGCCGCCGACCGATCCCCTGATCTATCGCTTCTATGAGCTCGTAATGGTCAACGGCCCGGCCTGGAAGGCGCTGATCGAGGAAGAGTTCGGCGACGGCATCATGTCGGCGATCGATTTCGACATGGTGATGGAGCGCCTGCCCAATCCGAAGGGCGACCGGGTCAAGCTCACGATGTCGGGCAAATTCCTGCCGTACAAGTATTATGGCGCGAGCGGCAATGTGCCGGAATACGGCTTCAAGGAGGGATAGCGCGCACCTAGCCGGAGGCTGCCGCAAACGCTCCGCGCAATTCCTTGATGGTCGCCATCTCGCGCACAAAGGTGAAGGAGCCGGTCTCCTTCATCTCGCGCGCGCATTTGAGAAAGGCCGCGATCGCCACGCGTGAGAGCGCGCCGCCGACGCTGATGCGCTTGACGCCGGCGGCGGAGAGTTGCTCGACCGTCAATGTCGGGTCAGCGAATCTCATCACCAGGTTGAACGGCTTGTTCAGCGCTGACACGACCGTCTTGATGGTGGCAAGATCGTAAAGCCCGGGCGCGTAGAGCACGTCGGCGCCGGCGGCCTCGAACGCCTGAAGGCGTTTGATGGTGTCCTCGACGTCGTTGCGGCCGTGCAGAAAATTCTCGGCCCGCGCCGTCAGCGTGAAAGGGAAGGGCAGACTGCGTGCGGCTTCGACGGCGGCCTGCACGCGCTCGACGGCAAGCGTGAAATCGTAGAGGGATCGCTCCGGACCGGCCGTGTTGTCCTCGATCGAGCCGCCGACCGCGCCGGTTTCTGCCGCGAGCCTGATCGCCTCGGCCGCGAGTTTCGGGGAATCCGCGCCGCAATTTTCCAGATCGATGCTGACGGGCAACTCCGTCGCTGCAACGATGTCGCGGGCGTTTTGCAGGATCATCTCAAGGCTGACGCTGGTTCGGCCAAGCATGTTGGCAAGACCGAGGCTCGTGGTGGCAAGCGCCTCAAAACCCATCGCGGCAAGCAGTTTCGCCGTGCCGGCGTCGTACGGGTTCGGGATGATGAAGGCACCCGGCCGCTCGTGCAGCGCGCGGAACAGTTTGGCTTTCTCGAGTTGGCTGCGCATGTCTTTATCCTCGCAAGTCAGGGACAGCGACGGATAGGACGCTTCGCACCATCAGGCAAATTTGTTATTCTTAAGCCCAGCATCAGTTTTTTGCATGGAGAAGCAAGTGGACAGCGAGGCGCTCAATACCTTCCTGACCGTTTACCGAAGCGGAGGCGTGTCCAACGCGGCCAAAGTGCTGCATCGTTCGCAGCCTGCGATCTCGCGCCGCATCGCGCTTCTGGAGCAGGACCTCGGCGTTCCCTTGTTCGAGCGCGTCAGTGGTCGCACCGTGCTCAGTGACGCCGGGCGTGTGATGGTGCCCTATGCCGAGCGCGCAGTGGCGGCGACCCAGGACGCGGAGAATGCGGTTCGCTCGCTGACCCGTTCCAATTCGGGTCCCGTGGCGCTGGCGGTGGTGGGAACGCTGGCGGGAGGCGGCCTTGCCGCCATCATGAGGCGCTTCGCCCGCGAACATCCTGATGTCACGCTCACCTTGCGCACCGCGCGCAGCGCCGAGGTCAGCGACTTGATCCTGCGCGGCGAAGCGACGGTCGGCTTGCGCTACGATTTCGACCGGTCGAGCGACCTCGACTATGAGCGGCTGTTTGCCGAGCGGCTTGTCGTGGTGTGCGCGCCCGATCATCCGCGGGCGGGGCGTCGCGTCGCGAAACTGGCCGAACTGCGTCACGAGCGCTGGATTGCTTTTCCGGAGGTGCCGGGACGCCGTGAAATCTCGGCCTCGCATATATTCGCCCTGTTCCAGACCCACGGGCTCGGCGAGGTCGACTGGACGCCGGTCGACAGCCTGACTGCCCAGAAACGCCTGATCGAATCCGGTTTCGGGATTGCGCTGCTCGCGCCAAGCACCGTTGCCGATGAACTGAAAGCACGCACCATCGCAACAATTGCCGTCGGCGACCTCGCGGCCAGTCACCACATCGTTGCCGTGACGCGTCGCGGTGGTTTCCTGAGCGCGGCATCGCGTCGCCTGCTCGATATGATCCGCGCGCATTATTCCGCGGACAAAATTGCGTGGACAAGCGGTTTGGCGCGCCTCAAGGGCAATAAAAGGCGGGCCGGCGCCCGCCGCGGTTCCGGAACGAAACGGTGAAAAGCCGCTATCCGCCTGTCTTCAGCTGAGCCAAAGCCTCGGCGAAAAACTCGCGCCACCGGATGCGGATGTTGTCCGGGGTGAAGTTAAGACCCTTGGCTGCAAAATCGCCGGTTATTTTCCGGATGACGGCTGTCTCGCCGCCTTCAGCAAAAACAGCAGCAAGCTGCTCTTTCGCATAGGCCACGGCCGCGTCCCCCGTCAGGCCAAGCTGCTCGGCGGCCCACAGTGCAAACAGTCTGTTGCCCCGTGCCTCGGCCTTGAATTTCAGGTCCGCTTCGAGGGCGAATTTCTTCTCGAAAGCTTCTTCGCGCTTGTCGAAGGTGGTCATGGCAAAAGTTCCTCCAGCGGACGGCCGTTTGGCCTCGTTGCGGCGGGCTGGCCGCATCCCTAAATAATACTGTGAATTCAGAAGGTCACGTGCCGCAAAGCGGCGGCTTTGAGGCCGTAAAACTCGTCCCCCCGGAGGCCGGATCGATTGTACTGGATAGGCCAATCGGATAGGTTCGATTCCAGGCTAGGTTCTCGTTCTGTTTCTTATTCCCTGGCCTTCACGGCAGCTCCGTCGTGGGTCGTCCCTCTTGGCATCCGGAGCACACCAAATTCATGGATTTCAACAACACACGGTACATCCCAATGAGCCGTCGACGCCGCATCTATGAAGGCAAGGCCAAGGTTCTCTACGAGGGTCCGGAGCCGGGTACCCTGATCCAGCACTTCAAGGACGACGCGACCGCGTTCAACAAGCAGAAGCACCAGGTGATCGAGGGCAAGGGCGTCCTCAATAACCGGATTTCGGAGTACCTGTTTCAGCACCTCAACGATATCGGGGTGCCGACCCACTTCATCCGCCGTCTCAACATGCGCGAGCAACTCATTCGCGAGGTGGAGATCGTGCCGCTCGAGGTCGTGGTGCGGAACGTCGCGGCTGGATCTCTGTCGCAGCGCCTCGGCATCGAGGAAGGCACACAGCTGCCGCGCTCGATCATCGAGTTCTATTACAAGAACGACCAGCTCAACGACCCCATGGTCTCGGAGGAGCACATCACGGCGTTCGGCTGGGCGACGCCGCAGGAGATCGACGACATCATGGCGCTTGCCATTCGCGTCAACGATTTCCTCACCGGGCTCTTCCTCGGCATCGGCATTCGTCTGGTCGACTTCAAGATGGAGTGTGGCCGCCTGTTCGAGAACGAGATGATGCGGATCATCGTTGCCGACGAGATCTCGCCGGATTCGTGCCGGCTGTGGGACATCAAGTCGAACGAGAAGCTCGACAAGGATCGCTTCCGCAGGGATCTCGGTGGCCTGCTCGAGGCCTACACCGAAGTTGCAAAACGGCTCGGCATCCTGATGGAGAACGAGCGGCCGGCGGGCTCGGGCCCGGTGCTGGTGAAGGGGTGAGGTTGTTCTCGTGAAAGCACGTGTCACCGTCACTCTCAAGAACGGCATTCTCGATCCGCAAGGCAAGGCCATCGAAGGCGCGCTGAAATCGCTCGGCGTCGATGGCGTCGCCAGCGTGCGCCAGGGCAAGGTGTTCGACATCGAGCTTGCCAGTGGCGATAGGGCGAAAGCGGAAGCGGCGTTGAAAGAGGCCGCCGACAAGCTGCTCGCCAATACCGTGATCGAGAATTACCGGGTCGAAGTTCTGGGCTGACATCGAATGAAATCCGCCGTTCTCGTCTTTCCCGGAATCAATCGCGAGCGCGACATGGCGCGCGCGCTGAAGCTCGCCTCCGGCAACGAGACCGCGATGGTCTGGCACGCCGAGACCTCGCTGCCGAAAGGCACTGATCTTGTCGTCGTGCCCGGCGGCTTCTCCTATGGCGACTACCTGCGCTGTGGTGCGATCGCGGCGCGCGCGCCTGTCATGGACGCGGTACGCGATTTTGCGGCCAAGGGCGGGCTCGTGCTCGGCGTCTGCAACGGCTTTCAGATCCTCTGCGAGGCGGGGCTGCTGCCGGGCGTGCTCATGCGCAACGCGAGGCTGAAGTTCATCTGCAAGGACGTGCATCTGCGCGTCGAGCGGTCGGACACGCCGTTCACGCGCGGCTACAATGCCGGCCAGGTCATTCGCGTGCCGGTCGCCCATGGCGAGGGCAATTATGAGGCCGATGAAGAGACGTTGAAGCGGCTCGAAGGCGAAGGGCGGGTGCTCTACCGCTATTGCTCGGCCGATGGCGCGGTCGACGAGCCCGCCAACATCAACGGTGCCGCGCATTCGATCGCCGGCATCGTCAACGAGCGCGGCAATGTGCTCGGCATGATGCCGCATCCCGAAAACCATGTTGAAGACATCATGGGTTGCACCGACGGCCGCGGCCTGTTTGCCGGTCTCGTCGCGCACCACGATCGGGCGGCGTAGCAAGCATTCCGCGCGCTACATTAAACCCACGTCAAAGCAAAGCAGTGGCACCGCATCGTGCGCGAGGATGAAGCGTTTCCGAGGCTCGTCCGCTTTTTTGATCAATCGCACTGGTTTGTCACGAAATCCGCATAGAACGGGTGAACCCTGTGACCGTCTGATCACACTAACCCAGCGTCCGAGCAACCTGGGATTGTCCGGCTGCGCCGGTCACGTTATGCATGGGGCCGCTCACCGATCCGTTGACCGGAATTTAGTCATATGCCGTTTGCGCTCATCGCTGTGCTGCTTGATATCGCGTGCATTATTCACGCTGCGAAGGTCGGGCGTCTCAGGCCCTGGGCTTTCATCATTCTCGCCGTGCCGTTCGTCGGCTCATTGGCTTATATCTTCGTTGAATTGGTCCCCGAAATGGCGGGCAGCCCGGAGGTGCGACGGGCGCGCAAGCGCGTGGCCAGCAAGCTCGACCCGGACAAGCTGTACCGAGAATTGTCGGACCAACTCGCCGTCAGCGACACGGTCGCCAATCGCGCGGCCCTCGCCGCCGAATGTGTGGAAGTGGCGCGCTACGACGAGGCCGTGCTCCACTACGACCATATTCTGAAGCAGCCGATGGGGGACGAACCCAAATACGCGCTGGGCAAGGCGCAGGCCCAGTTCGCGGCCAAGCGTTTTGACGATGCGCTGGCAACCCTTGATGACCTGCAAAAGCATTGGCCCGATTTCAACTCGCCCGAGGGGCATCTGCTTTATGCGCGCACGCTCGCCGAACTCGGGCATGTCGACGAGGCGCTCGCCGAATTTCACGCTGTGTCGGCCTATTTTCCGGGCGCGGAGGCGACTGTTCGCTACGGATTGCTGCTCAAGACGGTCGGACGCACGGCTGAAGCGCGTGTCGTCCTCAATGAACTCTTGATCAAGCTGAGGCGCGCGCCCAGATATCTGCGTAACGCGCAAGCCGAATGGCTTACGATCGCCGAGAAGCAGCTGTCGGCTTGAACACTCACGATGCCCGCGGTGAATGGAAGCCCGGCAAGGTCGTGATCCGTTTTGTCATGAATTCAAGGAATACGCGCGTTCTCAACGGCTGATATCGCCGCGACGGATACACCAGGTAAACAGGTTGTGGCGTTTGTCTCCACTTGGGCAGCAAACGAATCAGCTCCCCTTTGTCGATCAGATCCTGAACGAGCCACGCCGGCGCGCTGCCCACGCCAATCCCCTCCAGAAAGCACTGACGCAAGGCGAGCGAGCTGTTGACGCGGTATCGGCCTGACGTCGCACCGTGACCTTTTCCGCGCCCGTGGCGAATTCGAGAACCGATCCGGCTCCCGGTCGTGCGAACCTGATGTATTGATGCGCGGTCAGGTCTTCGGGGCGGCGGATTCGAGGCGCGCGCTTGATGTAGTCGGGCGAGGCCACCAGGACACGCCGCGATGAGGCCACGTGGCGCGCGATCACGTTGGGCGGAAGGCGGCTCCCGAGTCGTATGGCCACGTCCACGCCTTCCTCGACGAGATCGATCGAGCGATCGTTGAGAATTAGTTCCAGCTCAATTCGCGGATGGCCCGCCAGAAACTCGAGGACCAGCGTATTGAGGCGCAATTCGCCAAGCCCGAGCGGTGCGTTGACGAACAGCGCGCCAGCAAGTTGCCGTGCCTGCCCCCTCACATCTGCAACGGCGTCGACATACTCTTCGACGAGTTGTTTGCAGCGCTGATAGAATCTCCGGCCTTCTTCGGTTGGTGTCAGGCTTGTCGTGGTTCGTTCGACAAGCCGAACGCCGAGGCTCTTCTCCAGCGCCGCGATGACCTTGCTCACGGTGGGCTGCGTGACTTGTTCTGCGCGCGCCACCGCGGAAAAGCTGCCCAGTTCGATCGTTCGTGTGAACAGCCGCATAGATTGAAGCGTGTCCAAGTCATTCCCCTTTGGAATAGGCTATATTCGTATTCCCCTTGTTACGGGCAGAAATGGAATACCCTATTGCTCGGTGATTGTCGCCCTGTCACCGAGGACCCGCATGACCTTCGCTGTCTCTACGCCGTTAAACGACGCCCACATTGTTATTTTCGGAGGAAGCTCAGGTATTGGCCTCGCAACAGCCAAAGCCGCGAAGGCGGCAGGGGCGACGGTTACCCTCGTAGGCAGAACGGCTGCAAAGCTGGAGGCCGCCGCCGACGAAATCGGCGGGGCTGACATCGCAGTTGCGGAAATTGCCCATCGCAAGGATGTCGAAGCCGTCTTTGCCGGCATCAAATCGGTCGATCACCTTGTGATCACGGCCGGTGGTCTGGCGGGGGGACGTTTGGCGGAGACCGATCCGGATGAACTTATGAGCGCGTTCCGGGAGCGGATCGCGGGACCGCTCTACGCGATCAAGTCCGCACTTGCCATGATGCCGCAGTCCGGCTCGATCGTGCTGACCGGCGGACAATTCTCGGATCGTCCGCCCGGTAATGGCGTTTCCGTCGTCTCGGCGGCTGTCCGGGGGATCGAGGCGCTCGCGCGCTCACTCGCACTCGAGCTCAAACCAATTCGGGTGAACGTCATCTCGCCGGGCTTTGTGGACACGCCGCTGTTCGACGTTCTTGGCAGCGATGTTCGGACGGAGATCTTGACGGGAGTGGCCCAGTCGCTTCCCGGCGGCCGCATTGGCCGACCGGTAGAGGTTGCCGAAGCGATCATTTTTCTACTCGCCAACCGCTACATGAATGCTGAGGTCCTGCATATCGATGGTGGAGGGCGCTTTGTTTGAGCGTTGGCGGACATGCGCCGAACTGATGGGGAAGGAACAGGCAGACACGCCGATGGACGCGACTTATCCGCGGGCGTCGCAGCACATCCTATGGAACAATTCTACCTCGCACCTAATCCACCTCTCACCCAAGGAGAACCAACGCGCCGCAATCAGATTGTCATGGGATAGGGGTGAGAACGGAGGAGTTCATCCATGACAATGAAATGGCTTTGTACAACGG
Source organism: Bradyrhizobium sp. (assembly GCF_035652035.1). Classification (GTDB taxonomy): domain Bacteria; phylum Pseudomonadota; class Alphaproteobacteria; order Rhizobiales; family Xanthobacteraceae; genus Bradyrhizobium. Next base: position 23,644 of record NZ_DASREO010000096.1, on the reverse strand, counting down.
CAATTCTTCTTACCATCGGTGGCGGAGCAGCATTCGCGCAATCGCCTGCGGATTCGCAGAAGAGCGGGGAACAGCATCAGAGCGCTTCACCCAGGGAACCGGGCCGTTCCGCTGCGGGCGAAGAGCATATGGGCGGGGCGTCGAAGGGATCGAAGGGCGCGGAGGCCGGTTCAGCCGAGCGCGAAGGCGCGCGGGAATCCCGCGGTGCGCGCGGTAACGAAACGAACTCGCGCGCACAAGCGCAGCAACCCTCCGAGCGGCAGCCTAACCGTCAGAGCGAGAAAATGGGCCGCGGTGAGCGCCAGCCGGCTGCCGTGACCGGACAGAACGAAGAGCGCGGACGGCCGGCGCGCGGCACGGAACAGAGTGCACAGGGGCGGCAGACGACGTCAGGCCGCGATCAGCATCCGGCGACGAAGCAAAGCGAGCAGCAGCAAAAAGAACAGAGCCCGCGCGCTGCGCAATCGCGCCAAAACCCCGCCAACGAGCGAAATGGCCAGACCGCGCAGCAGGATCGCAATCGGGCCACGGAGCGCGATCGCAACCAGGCCACTCAGCCTGATCGCAACCAGGCCGCACAACCGCAGAAAAGCGGTAACCCGCAAGCCAACGAGACCACGCGGCCGGGCGAAAGCGAGCGGCAGCGTCAGACCGTCGGCCAGACTCCGGACCGGTCGGGAAGAGCGGGACAAACCTCCGCAACGTCCCCTAATCAGGGACAGCGAGCTTCCACCAATCAGGATCAGCGCAAGCAGGTGGTTGATCGATTGCGCAATGATCGCGATTTCGCGCGGGAAAATCAGCACATCGACATGCGTGTGAATGTCGGTGAACGGCTCCCGGACAATGTGAGGCCGCGCCCGTTGCCGCCCGACATCGTTCAGATCGTCCCGCAATACCGCGATTACGATTACACCGTGATCGACGATCGGGTGGCGGTGGTCGATCCTCGTACGCGAGACATCGTCGATGTTATTGATGAGGGTGGCGGAGGCTATGCCGACCGAGGATATAGCCAGGGATATAGCGCGAGCGGCTCACACATCACGCTCTCCTCCGATGAGCGCCAGCAGCTTCTGAAACGGGCTGCACCGGTAACCGTCGGATCGAATGGCGGCAATTCCGCCTGTATCACAATGCAGCAGGTTCCCGAGGATCTGGCGCAGCAGCACCCTGAATTGGCGTCTGACCGCTATATCGCGGTTGGCGACCAGATCGTGATCGTCGACCCGAAGCAGCAGAAGGTTGTGCAGGTCATCGACTGAACCGGATGGGCCGAATTCCCTCCCATTCGCCTCCGTGCGCATGGGAGGGAATTCACTTGCCGACAAGATATTGGCCAGTCGCGATTTTCCATAATTCCTCACCTGCGCGCTCCACCGAACGGCAGAATGCCAATTGAAGCGCGAGCAAAGCTCTGGACAGCGCAAAAATGCGTCGTAAAAGGCCTTTTCCCCGGCCTCCGATGTTCCTAATAACGCCTTATGCCATCAACGAACGAACCCCAGATCACCCCTGAACTCGTCGCGAGCCATGGTCTCAAGCCGGACGAGTACGAGCGCATCCTGAAGCTGATCGGCCGCATTCCGACATTCACGGAGCTCGGCATCTTTTCGGCGATGTGGAACGAGCACTGCTCGTACAAATCCTCGCGCATCCATCTGCGGGGACTGCCGACCAAGGCGCCCTGGGTCATCCAGGGCCCGGGCGAGAATGCCGGGGTCATCGATATCGGCGACGGCCAGGCGGTGGTGTTCAAGATGGAGAGCCACAACCATCCGAGCTACATCGAGCCTTATCAGGGCGCGACCACCGGCGTCGGCGGCATTCTGCGCGACGTCTTCACCATGGGCGCGCGCCCCATCGCCTGCCTCAATGCCTTGAGCTTCGGCGCGCCGGAGCATCCCAAGACACGCCACCTTGTCTCCGGCGTCGTCGCCGGCGTGGGCGGCTATGGCAACTCGTTCGGTGTTCCGACCGTCGGCGGGCAGGTGCGTTTCCACACCCGCTACGACGGCAATATTCTCGTCAACGCGATGGCGGTCGGCCTCGCCGATGCCGACAAGATTTTCTACGCGGCGGCCTCCGGCGTGAACATGCCGATCGTCTATCTCGGCTCCAAGACCGGGCGCGACGGCATTCACGGCGCCTCGATGGCGTCGGCCGAATTCGATGATGACTCCGCCGAGAAGCGTCCGACTGTGCAGGTCGGCGATCCCTTTGCCGAAAAATTGCTGCTCGAAGCCTGTCTCGAAATCATGGCGGCTGACTGCGTGATTGCGATCCAGGACATGGGCGCGGCGGGGCTCACGTGCTCTGCAGTCGAAATGGGCGCCAAGGGCGACCTCGGCGTCGACCTCGATCTCGATGCGGTGCCGACGCGCGAAACCGGCATGAGCGCCTACGAGATGATGCTCTCGGAAAGCCAGGAGCGCATGCTCATGGTGCTCAAGCCCGAGAAGGAAAAGGAAGCTGAGGCGATCTTCCGCAAATGGGGGCTCGACTTTGCCGTGGTCGGCTACACCACGCCGAGCAAGCGTTTTCGCGTCAAGCACGGCGGCGACGTCATGGCCGACCTTCCGATCAAGGAGCTCGGCGATGAAGCGCCGGTTTACGACCGGCCGCATGTGCCGTCGCCGGCCAGGGCCATGATCGCCGCGCGCGAGGTCACGCCGCCGATGGGAGTCTCGCAAGCGCTGCAAAAGCTGATCGCGACGCCCGAGCTTTGCTCGAAGCGCTGGGTGTGGGAGCAGTACGACCACGTTATTTTGGGCAATACCGTACAGCGGCCGGGCGGCGATGCCGCGGTCGTCCGCGTCGAGGACGGACCAAAAGGGCTCGCGCTCACCGTCGACGTCACGCCACGTTATTGCGAGGCGGATCCGTTTGAAGGCGGCAAGCAGGCGGTTGCCGAAGCCTGGCGGAACATCACGGCTGTTGGTGGCCGGCCGCTGGCGATCACCGACAACCTCAATTTCGGCAATCCTGAGCGGGCGGAGATCATGGGCCAGTTCGTCGGCTGCCTGAAAGGCATTTCGGAAGCCTGCCGCGCGCTGGACTTCCCGGTCGTGTCCGGAAACGTCTCGCTCTACAACGAGACCAACGGCCGCGGCATTTTGCCGACGCCCTCGATCGGCGGCGTCGGCGTGCTCGACGATTTCACCAAATCCGCGACGCTCGCATTCAAGGCTGCCGGCGAGGCGATCCTTTTGATCGGCGAGACCCAAGGCTGGCTCGGCCAATCCGTCTACCTGCGCGACATTTGCGGCCGCGAAGAGGGCGCGCCGCCGCCGGTCGACGTCGCCGCCGAAAAGCGTAACGGCGACGTTGTGCGCGGCATGATCCGCGCCGGCACCGCAACTGCGGCCCACGATATTTCCGACGGTGGGCTTTTGATCGCGCTCGCCGAGATGGCGATGGCAAGCGGCATTGGCGCACAACTCCTGGCCGCGCCAGCCGCGATCGTGCCGCACGCGTTCTGGTTCGGCGAAGACCAGGCGCGCTATGTCGTGACCGTCCCGGCCGAGCAGGCGGGCCTTGTGCTCGCCAAAATGAAGGGCGCCGGCGTGCCTTGCGCGCGAATTGGCACCACCGGCGGCGATACAATCGCCATTGTCGGTGAAGATGCCGTGTCGGTGGCTTCGCTCAGGGAAGGCTTCGAAGGCTGGCTTCCGGCCTACATGGCCGGCCAAGCCTGATTTGATTCAGGCTATAGCACGTGTTTTGCGCCGGGAATCCTGCGCGCGGCGAGTGTCGCCAACCAGCTGATCGCAAGCGTCAGCACAAACACGATCAGCGCTTTCAGGATCGCGGTCACTTGCGGTATCGGCGCCAGCGCGATGCCGTAAAGCGCATATTGCAGCCACAGCAGCGGCACATAGTGAATCAGGAAGATTCCAAATGAACTTTCGCGCAAGGGATCAAGGATGCTCCGGCCGCTATTGCCGAATCTCAAGAACAGCGCGAGCAGGTTGATGGTTTGCGAGGCGCTAAAGGCAGCGAAAAAGAAGGCGTGGAGGTTGTCCCACCCCTGCGGCGGATTGTTGGGGTCGGGCAGGAATTCGCGCTTGTAGAAAATGAGCCCGATGAGCCCGGCATAGGTCACGGTGGTGGCCGCAAGCCATAGCGGCCATCGTCTCGCCAGCTCGCCATCAGGAGATAAAAGGCTGCGGTCGCCGTGGACCGCGCCGATGCCGGCGCCCACGAAGAAATAAAGCAGGTAGAGCAGAACCCGGTCATCCTGGACCGCAAGCGGTCCCAGCGTAAACCAGCGCGCGATTCCGAAATGATGATCCATCGGCACGTAGACGATGACCGACGCGGCGAGAAACATCCAGAAAGCGTAAGTCGGATGTTCGACTTTCGCTGTCGACACGCGTCCGATGGCTTCGATAGCGCTTGGCGCGACCCGATAGATGACCGCTGCCAGCATGTCGAAGGCGAGCAGCACGCCCAGGAACCAGATCGGGCCGCTTTCCCAGGGACCGACCGTTATCGTTTTCCACCAATAGGCGATGAAGCCTGAGCCTGCGCCTGAGTTGCGAAGCTCGACCGCGTAATAGGCCAGCGGCATCAGGAAGACGCTGCCGATTGCGAACGGCAGACCGAGCCGCAACCAGCGCCCGCGCAGGAAGCTGCCGATTCCCCTGTGCTGCAGGCTGGGCCAGACGAACAGTCCTGACAGCAGAAACATCGCCGCCATGAAGAAGCTGTCGTTGAAGGTCACGACCGCATCAAAAAGCAGAAGCGACTGCCGGTCGGTGTGGCCGTAATAGGTGTAGGGGATAACCGAGTGGTGGATCAGCACCAGCAGGACGATGAAGGTGCGGGCGCGATCCAGGGCTGCATTGCGCGCGCCCGCGGCCGGTTTGGCTCTTGTGTCCACTGCTGTCGAACTGATGGCGACCGTCATTCGCGCCCCCCGGGCGTTTGGATTGCGCCATGTTGGAGGGCGTCAGGCGATTCAACAAGGGCCGTCCGCTGCAGGGCCCATGGGGGCTGGCGCATGGGATGGGGTGAAGGCTGGGGGAGACGGTGCTGAGGGACGATCGAAGGCCGAACTCACCGAAACGCAGTGCGAAACGGAACTATCGTGAAAGCACCGAAGTTAGATCAGCAAGACCGTCCGCTCGGCGGATGGCGTTGAGGGCAATCGGAGCTCGAGATGACACTTCTGAAGTGGGCGCTGATCTTCTTCGTGATATCGGTGATCGCAGGCATCCTTGGTTTCACCGGCATATCGGCGGCCTCGGCGGATATCGCGCGCTTTTTGTTCTACGTCTTCGTCGTGATCTTCCTGATCCTGCTGATCCTGGGTCTCACGATCTTTCGGGTATAGCCACATATCTCGTCGTCCCCGCGAACGCAGGGACCCAGACCGCGGAATTTTTCCGTTTCGCGGTCGGGTAGCCTGTCTCATCACGCTGGCCGGTGGGTATGGGTCCCTGCGTTCGCAGGGACGACAGCTCGAGTGGCAAGAACACGGGTCCAGGGAAGCCTACGCCACTTCCTCGATCTTGACCTTGTCCGGATAGAAGGCGAGGTGGCCCGAGATCTCTTCCATGGCCGGAAATGGCGCCTCGTAGGTCCAGATCGCATCCGCGATGGTCTTGCCGTCGGCAACAATGCTGAAATAATTCGCGTCCCCTTTGTAAGGGCAGTGCGTCACCCGCTCGCTGCGCTTGAGCAAACCCATATTGGCGTCCTTGCGCGGCACATAGTTCACCGCGGGATAGCTTGCTTCCTTCAGCGATAAGGCCTCGCTGGACTCGGCGATCACAACGCCGCCCGCTGACACGCGGACGCGGCGCGGGTTCGTGGTGATGGTGATCGGGTGGTCGGGACCGGGTAACTTCATGTTGACAACCTTTCGGCCCGCATAAACGGCCGGGCCTTCCTGTGATCGTGGCGCGAATATAGTGCGTGAGGGCGTGACCCAGAAGGCCATTCGCGCTAAATTGAGGAGCCGAAAGTGGCTGACCGGGGGCCGCCGAGCGGCGATGCGAGAGGGAGAAATCTGGAATGCCGATGGATGCCCGCGATATCGAATCGATGATCAAGGCTGCGATTCCCGATGCCGATGTGACGATCCGGGATCTTGCCGGTGACGGCGATCATTACGCGGCCACCGTGATTTCGGAATCCTTTCGCGGCAAGTCGCGCGTCCAGCAGCACCAGATCGTCTATCAATCGCTGAAAGGCCAGATGGGCGGTGTGCTCCATGCGCTCGCCTTGCAGACGGGCGTGCCGGACTAGTTCACGCCGGCGAGCCCGGCCAATCGGCCGGGGATGGCACTGTCCATGAACGGCCTGAGAGGGGCAAAGCAGGGCTTCATGCCGTGGGATAACGAGCGCGGCCCGTTGTTTCGTGCCATCGTGCCAAACCAGCACAGCCGGGTCACTTACGCCGAACTGCTGTTCGATCTGGTCTTTGTGTTCGCGGTCACGCAGGTATCGCACACCCTGCTTGCGCATTTCACACCGCTCGGTGCGGCGCAGACGACCTTGCTGATGCTCAGCGTCTGGTGGGTCTGGGTCTACACATCCTGGGTCACCAATTGGCTCAATCCTGAACTCACGCCGGTCCGCATCCTCCTGTTCCTGCTGATGCTGGGCGGCCTTGTGCTCTCCACGTCGATTCCGCTGGCCTTCGATTCGCGAGGGCTATGGTTTGCGATCGCCTATGCTGCGATGCAGGTCGGCCGTACCATTTTCTGGCTCCTATCGACCCCGCGTCAGCGCACAGCCGCGCGCATGAACGCGATCCGCATTCTGGTCTGGCTGTCGACATCCGCGATCTTCTGGATCGCGGGCGGCATCATGCAAGGTCAGGAAAGGCTGGTGCTGTGGGTCGTGGCGCTGGCGATCGAATATGTCTCGCCTGTGGTGCGGTTCTGGATTCCGAAATACGGCGCGTCCACGGTGGCGGACTGGTACGTCGAAGGCGGCCACCTGGCGGAGCGTTGCGCCGGTTTCATCATCATCGCGCTCGGAGAATCCATCGTCGTCACCGGCGCGACGTTTGCCGATTTGAAATGGACCTTTGAGGTCGTCGCGGCATTCCTGTCGGCCTTCCTGGCCGCGCTCGCAATGTGGTGGCTTTATTTCCACAAGGGCGCGGAAGCCGGCTCCGAGCTGATCTCGAACTCAAGCGAGCCGGGGCGGCTGGCGCGGCTTGCCTATACCTACCTGCATCTGCCGATCGTCGCTGGCATCATTCTGTCGGCGGTCGCTGACGACGTCGTGTTGCAGCATCCCGCCGGTCATTCCGATGTGAGAGTGGTGGTGAGCGCGGTCGGCGGGCCCATGCTGTTCCTGGTCGGGACCATCCTGTTCAAGCACGTCATTCGCGGCTGGCTTCAGCTTTCGCATGGCGCAGGCATCGTCGCGCTGGGCGTGCTGGGCTGGTTCGGCAAGGAACTGTCGCCGCTGATGCTGTCGATCGCGACAACGCTGCTGATGGTGATCGTCGCGATCTGGGAATCGCTATCGTTGCGATCAAAAGCCGGCGACGCGCCCGAAACTCAGTCGGACGCCTCCAGCGCGTGAACCGAAAACATCGTCTTCGCGTCGGTCCACGTTTCAAGCAGCCGCCAGCCCGAGACCCGGGCAAGCAAGGCAAAGCGCTCGACCGAGTACTTGTAGCTGTTCTCGGTATGGATGCTTTCGCCGGGCCGAAATGAGAATTTCTGGCCGAGCACCTGCGCGGTGAAAGCCTTCTTGCTGATCAGATGCATCTCGATGCGATGGCGGTCGCGGTTGTAGATCGCGCGATGGATGAACGCGCCGACGTCGAAATCGCCGCCGAGTTCGCGGTTGATGCGATGAAGCACATTGAGATTGAAGCGCGCAGTGACGCCGGCCGTGTCGTTATAGGCATCGTAGAGCGTGCGCTCATCCTTCTCGAGGTCGACGCCGATCACCATGCGTCCGTCCTTGCCGAGAATCGTGCGGGCAGTCCGGAGGAACTTGCAGGCCTCGCCGGGTTCGAAATTGCCGAGCGTCGAGCCGGGAAAAAATCCAACCTTGGGCATCGCGCTGACGGCGTCGGGCAATTCGAACGGCGCGGTGAAATCTGCCGTGACGGGGTAAACGCGCAAGTCCGGATAGTCCGCGCGCAAGGCTTCGGCCTGCGCGTTCAAAAAATCGCCCGAGATGTCGACGGGAACGTAAGCCCCCAGGCTGCACTCGCGAAGCAGCAGCCGCACCTTGGTGGTTGCGCCGGCGCCGAACTCGACCAGCGCCGCGCCTTCGGGAATGATCGCCGAGATCGCGCCGGCCCTGTCGCGCAGGATCGAAAGCTCGGTGCGGGTCGGGTAATATTCCGGCAACACAGTGATCTGTTCGAACAGTTCGGAGCCGGTGGCGTCGTAGAAATATTTCGGCGACAGCCGCTTCGGCGCGCGCGACAGATCGTCGATCACGTCGCGGGCGAAGAGGGACGTTGGCTCGTCGAGATGATGCGTTTCAGCCAATGCGGTGGCGTGGACGTTCATGACAATCTCCCGGACGCGCTTTTTCCTGCGCGCTTGAATTCAAGAAATTTCTAGTCGGCGTAGTCGGCGAGCCTCAGGCCCGTGAATTGCCAGCGGTGGTGGGGATAGAAGAAGTTGCGATAGGTGACGCGGCTGTGACCATCCGGCGTCGCCAGCGATGAGCCGCGCAGCACCAGCTGGTTGACCATGAACTTGCCGTTGTATTCGCCGAGCGCGCCTTCGATCGCGCGATAGCCGGGGTACGGCGAATAGGCGCTGCGGGTCCATTGCCAGACAATGCCGAAGGCATCGTTGAGCAAGCCGGCGCGCGCGGCGACCTCCCATTCCATTTCGGTCGGCAGGTGCTTGCCGCGCCAGCGAGCAAAAGCATCAGCCTCGTAGTAGCTGACATGACAAACCGGCGCCGCGGGATCGACTGGCTTCACGCCGGCAAGGGTCATGATGTGCCACTTACCGTCGATCTCGCGCCAATGGCCGGGGGCCTGCCATTGCTCTGATGTCGCGGCGGCAAAGCCGTCCATCAGCCAGAGCGTCGGCGTCGTGTAGCCGCCGTCGGCCATGAAGGCGATCCACTCGGCATTGGTGACGAGGTTGCGCGACAGCTGTACCGGACCGACCAGCGCCCGATGCGCGGGCTTTTCGTTGTCGAAATGAAAGCTGTCGCCGGCATGGCCGATTGAGTGGATGCCCTCGTTGAGGTCGACCCAATCGTCACCGGAGCCGCTCGCGGCGGGGAAATGCCAGGACGGATCATAGGCCGGGTAAATCGGATTTTGCGCAAAGGCATGCAGGATGTCGGTGAACATCAACTCCTGGTGTTGCTGCTCGTGATTGAGGCCGACCTCCATTAGAGGGGCGATCTCCGCCAGCTTTTTGTCATCCGCTTCATGAAGAAATCTCACGACCGCTGCATCGACATGACTGCGGTAGACGGTGATTTCCTCGGCGGAAGGCCGGGTCAGATCTCCGCGCCGGCCACGGGCGTGGCGCGGCCCAGCGCTGACGTAATAGGAATTGAACAGGAAGGCGTAGTCGGGATGGTAGGGCGTATATCCCGGACTATGCTCGCCGAGCAGAAACTGCTCGAAGAACCACGTGGTGTGGGCGCGGTGCCATTTGGCCGGGCTGGCGTCCGGCATGGACTGGATCAGCTGGTCCTCGGCGCTTAACGGCGCGGCGCGACGTTCTGTCTCGCTTCGCACTGCGAGAAAGGCCTCGGTGAGGTGATCAGCGAGGCCGGATTCTTCAGAAAATAACGACGGGCGAGAGGCGGCAATGGCGGATGCGGGCTGCGTCACTGGGGTCTCCGGGTCGCAATAGGAGAACGTTGGCCTCGAAGGGTCGTTCCTCGAGAACAGCCCGTCCTAGATAGGAGTTCCTATCTGGGAAAAAAGCCTCCGATCCGACGAAATACGGACCAATCGCCGCGGCTGTTACTTGGGGCCATTGGCCTTAAAGGGGAACGGGCAGCGTCCCGGCATGGCAGGTGCGACCGCCAAATTACTTTGGATGCACAATCGTTTGGGGTACATATATGGGAATCGCGGAGGGCCGGCTGGCGTATGGCCGCGAAGCCCGATTCCAGAGTGGGTTTATCACCCACCCCCAAGAGGAAGAGAATATGAGCATCGAGCAATTCATCGACAACGAAGTGAAGTCGAACGACGTCGTGCTTTTCATGAAGGGCACGCCGCAGTTTCCGCAATGCGGATTCTCCGGGCAGGTCGTCCAGATCCTCGACCACATCGGGGTCGGCTACAAAGGCCTCAATGTGCTGGAGTCCGCTGATCTTCGTAACGGCATCAAGACCTACTCGAACTGGCCGACCATTCCCCAGCTCTATGTGAAAGGCGAGTTCGTCGGCGGCTGCGACATCATCCGCGAGATGTTCCAGGCTGGCGAATTGCAGCAGCTCTTCACCGACAAGGGCGTGGCGGTCTCGACCGTCGCCTGATGGCCCGCCAGCTCGGCGGCGTGCGGCTCGAAGTTGCCGTCGCCGACATCACGACATTGCGTGTCGATGCCATCGTCAACGCCGCCAACACGTCTTTGCTTGGCGGCGGCGGGGTTGACGGCGCCATCCACCGCGGCGCCGGGCCTCAATTGCTGGAAGAATGTCGTACGCTCGGTGGCTGTGAAACAGGCGATGCGAAAATCACCAGAGGTTATCGGCTGCCGGCGAAGCATGTGATTCATGCGGTCGGGCCGGTCTGGTACGGCGGCGATCGCGGCGAGGGCGAAATGCTCGCGACTTGCTACACCCGCGCCATCGCGCTCTGCCGCGACAACAAACTGACCTCGATCGCCTTTCCGGCGATCTCCACAGGTGTCTATCGATTTCCCGCCGACCGAGCGGCCGGCATTGCGGTTTCAGCGACCGTCGAGGCCTTGAAGACGGCGCCAACAGTCAGCCGCGTGATCTTCTGCTGCTTCTCGCAAGCAAGCGCGGACTTGCACGAGCATGTTCTGGAGCGCTTCGTTACGTCTTGTGCTGACTGAGCTAGCCGCTACACTTCGCGTGCTTTGGCGGGCGGGTCATTCATGACATTTCGAAGCGCAGGCGCTGCTTGGCATTTTCAGCTCGCGGCGCTGGTACTCTTGCTGGCTGCGATCGCCAGCAATGCAGCTTCAGCGGAATCTCCGGTTGCGGTTTCCCGCGCCTTCTCGCGCGACGGCCTCGCGCACGTCCGCGACTACCTGAAGAACGAGGTTGCCGCTGGCACGATTCCCGGCGCGGTGCTTTTGATCCAGCAGCACGGCAAACCGGTTCTGTTCGAATCTTTTGGCGCCAAGGACGTCGAAGACCATCGTCCGATGACGGATGACACGATCTTCCGCCTCTACTCGATGTCGAAGCCGGTCACGTCGGTCGCCGCCATGATGCTGGTCGACGACGGCAAGATGTCGCTCGACGATCCCTTGTCGAAATTCATTCCGGCCTTCGCCGAGGTGAAAGTTGCCGTCGAAAAACGCGACGAGAACGGCAAGGAGGCTCTGGCCACCGAGCCGCTGGCGCGCCCGATCAGAATCCTGGACCTGTTGCGCCAGACTTCCGGCATCACTTACGGCTTTTACGGCGACAGTCCTGTTCGCAAGCTCTACGACAACAGCGGACTTTTTGACGGCGATTTCGACAATGCACAGCTTGCGATGCGGCTGGCAAATCTGCCGCTCGCCGAGCAGCCGGGCACGCTGTGGGACTACGGCCACTCGACCGATGTGCTCGGCCGCGTCATCGAGGTCGTTTCCGGAAAGTCGCTGTACGAATTCGAGAAGGAGCGATTGCTGGGTCCGCTCGGCATGGGTGACACCGCGTTCACCGTTGTCGATTCCAAACGATCGCGCGTCGCCGAGTCGCTGCCCGGTGATCTCACCCTGAGCACGATCAAAGGCCTCGGTGACGCGGCCAAGCCTCGGCGCTGGGAATCCGGTGGGGGCGGGATGGTCGGGACGGCGGCCGATTACGCCCGCTTCGCGCAGATGCTGCTCAATGACGGCACGCTCGATGGCAGGCGATATCTGAAGGCCGAGACGGTCAAGCTGATGACGTCGGACCTCGTGCCGCCGGAATCCGGGATTGCCCGCGATTACTATTACTTCCCTAGCGGCGATAGCGGTTTTGGTTTGGGCTTTGCGGTCCGGGTGGTTGCGAGCCCACCGCTGCCGACAGGCGAATATCGCTGGGACGGCGCCGGCGGCACGTTCTTCTTCGTCGATCCCAAGGACGACATGTTTGCGGTCCTCATGATGGCGTCGCCGTCACAGCGCGGGCGCATTCAAGTGGAATTGAAAACGCTGATCTATCAGGCGTTGGAAAAACAAGGCCCGTAATGACCGCACAGGAAGCGTTGAAGGCAACGTATCGTCCGCTATTTCCGTTAGCCGGATCTGCCCTCGGAATTCTCCTTGCGGCCTATCTGGCGCTCGTGATCGGGTTTGCCTGGAATCCGACGCCGCTGGCGCAGGCGCTCGCCGCGATCGGCATTGTGGTGGCCTGCGTTCACGCCGCGCTGTTCTATGGCTGGAGGGACGCGCTTGCACTTTTCGCGATCTGCATCGTCATTACCTTCGCGATGGAGAACGCCGGCTCGCTGACAGGTTTTCCGTTCGGCCGCTATCATTTCGAGGTGGGTGCGAACTTGCCGCATGTCGGCGTCATTCCCGTCATCGTTGGACCGCTCTGGTTCGGCATGGGATATTTTTCGTGGGTATTGGCCGGCACCTTGCTCGGGGCGCCGGCGCGCCCAAAAAGCAAATTCGAATTGCTGGCCTGGCCCGTCGTGGCGGCATTCGTCATGACGCAGTGGGACGTGGTGATGGACCCGCCGGCCTCGACGATTGCTAAGGCCTGGATCTGGCACGATGGTGGAGCGCATTTCGGCGTGCCGCTCTCGAACTATGCCGGCTGGCTGTTGACCTCGTGGCTGTTCTTTCAGGCGTTTGCCATTTACCTCAGCCGCCGTCCCGATCTGTCTGAACCGCCGGCCGCGCGCACTAAGGCGCTGCGGCTCACCGCGATTGCGCTTTATTTGAGTTCAGGCCTGACCCATCTGACGCCGTGGCTGATTGGCCAGAGCGGGGAGGTGATCGACGCTGCCGGTCACCTTTGGCGCGTCGCCGATCTCAGGGCAACCGCGGCTCTTACCATGCTGGCGACGATGTTGGTTTCGTCCATGCTGGCCGTGTTGCGGCTGGCAACGGACAGAACTTAAGCCTTGCGCGCGATCTCGCGCACAAGCCCCACCATCTCCTCGATGTGGGCCGCCGTGACATCCAGATGCGTACAGGCGCGGATGCGGCCGTCCATCACGGCGATCTGCACGCCGCGCTTGTTGAGTGCGGCGACCATATCGGCAGCGCTGATGCCGGCACCATCCGGCTTGAAGAACACCAGGTTGGTTTCGGGGTCCTGCACCTCAATGCCCTGAATCTGCGAAAGTCCGCGCGCCAGCGCCCGTGCGTTGGCGTGATCTTCCGCCAGGCGGTCGACATGATGGTCGAGCGCGTAGGTGCAGGCGGCTGCGCAGATGCCGCTCTGGCGCATCGAGCCGCCGAGCCGCTGTTTCCAGCGCCAGACCTGGTCGATGAAATCGCGCGTACCGGCGAGGACCGCGCCGATCGGCGCGCCGAGACCTTTCGAAAAATCGATCCAGGCCGAATCCCAGCCTGCGGTCATATCCTTCGCGCTGATGCCGGTGGCAACGGTTGCATTCAGAAGCCGTGCACCGTCCATATGGGTGGCAAGGCCGTTCGCTTTGGCAATCTTTACGACCTCGTCGAGATCGGCTTTCTTCCAGATCGTGCCGCCGCCGATATTGGCGGTTTGCTCGGCGCTGACCAGCGTCTGCGGCGGTTGGTAGCGCGTGCGCGGGTGAAGCGCGGCACGGAACGTCTCGGGCGTGAACTTGCCGTCGGCGCCTTGCAGCGGCGTGATCTGGAAGCCGCCCAGCGCGGCGTGCGCGCCGCCCTCACGCGCGATGATGTGGGCGGAGACCTGCGCCAGGATTTCGTCGCCCGGCCGGCAATGCACCAGCGTCGCCGTCACGTTGCACATGGTGCCCGAGGGCAAGAACACCGCGGCCTCTTTCCCCATCAGTTCGGCGACGCGATCGCAGAGCAGGTTGGTGGACGGATCGTCGCCGACCTGCTCGTCACCGACTTCGGCGCGCGCCATCGCTTCGCGCATTCCGGCCGTCGGGCGGGTTTGCGTGTCCGACAACAGGTTGATGCGGACCGGAGGAGCCTTGGGATCGCGGCGGGCAGGGGTGTAGGCCATTGGGTGAGAGCTCTCTTTCAGACTGGTCATTCCGGGATGGTCCAAAGGACCAGACCCGGAATCTCGAGATTCCGGGTTCGCGTCTTCGCCGCGCCCCGGAATGACTTTCAGCGACTTTACCCAAACAAAAAGGCCCCGGCAAAACCGGGGCCTTCGTTGCGTTCAACGCTGGTATGAAATCAGCGCGAATAGAATTCGACGATCAGATGCGGCTCCATCTGCACCGCGAACGGCACGTCCGTCAGCGCGGGGACGCGGACGAACTTCGCGGTCATCTTGCCGTGATCGACTTCCAGATAGTCCGGCACGTCGCGCTCGGGAAGCTGGCTCGCTTCAAGCACATGCGCCAGTTGCTTGGAAGATTCCTTCACCTCGACGAGGTCGCCGACCTTCAGCTTGTAGCTCGAGACGTTGACCTTGCGGCCGTTCACCTTGACGTGGCCGTGGTTGATGAACTGGCGGGCGGCAAACATGGTGGAGACGAACTTGGCGCGGAAGACGACGCTGTCGAGACGGCGCTCCAGAAGGCCGATCAGGTTCTCACCGGTGTCGCCCTTCATGCGGCCGGCCTCGACATAGATGCCGTGGAACTGACGCTCGCTGATATTGGCGTAATAACCCTTCAGCTTCTGCTTGGCGCGGAGCTGCACGCCGAAGTCGGACAACTTGCCCTTGCGGCGCTGGCCGTGCTGGCCGGGGCCATATTCACGGCGATTCACGGGGCTCTTCGGGCGGCCCCAGATGTTCTGGCCCATACGGCGATCGATCTTGTATTTCGCCTCACTGCGCTTTGTCATCGCGTCCTCTTGAAGTAACGGTTGGATTTGAGGAGACGCGCCCTCCTGTGCAGCCGGGATTCCCCGGGATGCCGACAGGTCCGGCCTCAAAGCTTGAGAGGATGGACCACGGGTCGCGAAACGCTT
This sequence comes from Bradyrhizobium sp., assembly GCF_035652035.1. Lineage (GTDB taxonomy): Bacteria > Pseudomonadota > Alphaproteobacteria > Rhizobiales > Xanthobacteraceae > Bradyrhizobium. Next base: position 8,450 of record NZ_DASREO010000096.1, on the reverse strand, counting down.
CGCGGGCCGAAATCGGCCCGCGAGCAGGGCGGTTTCTAGCAGAAACGGCCCACCTGTCAACGCAAATGGGCCCCGCTTTCAAGCGGTTGGTGCCAGGATTTCGGCCGAAATCTCGCTGTTCAGGACCTGTTCCAGCCGCCTCAGCACGCGGGCGATGACCGCCGCGTCGGTAACCCGGTGATCCCAGCGCAGGATCACATTGATCTTGTCCGGCCCGGCCACGCCATAGCTCAGCAGGAACGGGCCCGTGCTGAGCGCCTGAAGCTCGCCGGGGCCGAAGGCGGAGACTGAAGTGACCCCAAAACTTCCGAAATTGTTGGCGCGCATCCGGCCGAAATTGAGTCCGATGAACCAGCTCAGGCGTCGCAGCGGCAGCGGCAGGCGGCTCGCCATCAGGATCTTGCGGAAGGCCGGGATTTCCTGGAGCGGTGCATTCTTGGCGCGCTTGATCGCGATATCGATGTCCGCGAGCGATTGCTCTTCGGGCGCAGGCACCTTCTCAGGCAGGATGCATTCCTCGCCGTCTTCGCGGCGTGCCACCGCGACCATGGCGATGCTGCGCGGCAGCTCGAAGAAGTGCGGCCAGGGTAATTTGACGTAAAGCGTGCGCAGCACCGGCTCGTCTTTGGCGACGATGGCAAAGGCCTTGACGAACATCGCCGCCCAGCCCGGCGGAGATGTGGCCTTGGCGCGCGCGGCCACGAGCGGTCCGATATCGAACGGGCGGGACAGCGAAATAAACGGCACGCGCATCGACGCATGCATGAGGTCGAAAACGAAGATGCGCAGCAGTGAGATTTTTCGCGTCGTCCCGCGCATCGATCCGTTCGGTTTCCCTACTCGAGGAGATTTCAGGGCCGGACTTTATCGATCGTCAGATGAACCGTCGATAAATATCTGAAAAATATATGGAAATATCGAGTAGCTAGGCCGGGACCCGGCCGCCGAAGAAGGGCATCAGTGCAGAATTCAGCCGGTGCGACCGTCCCGAGGTGAAGATCATTTTTGCTCCGGTCTCTTCCGGTCCACCGCGGGCCTCGCCAAGCAGGCTTGTCACCCGCCGCGCAATCGCAGGCGCGGGGTCGATCCAGTCGACCGGCCAGGGCGCCAGCTCATTCAGCCGATCCAGCAACAGCGGATAATGCGTGCATGCGAGCACGATGGTGTCCGTGCGTTTTGATGCATCGGCGCCGGCGCCAACGAAACACGGCATCAGTTCGGCCAGGATTTCCTCGTCGCTCACGACGCCGCCGCTCAGCGCAGTTTCAGCGAGCGCTGCGAGCTCCGCGGAGCCGACCAGCGTCACCTCGCAGCCTTGCGCGAAGTCGCGGATCAGAGCCTGGGTGTATTCGCGTTTCACTGTGGCTTTGGTGCCGAGCACGGAGACCCGCTTGGTTCTTGAACTTGCGCAGGCCGGCTTGATCGCAGGCACGGTCCCGACAAAGGGCGCCGTGTAGGCGGCGCGCAAATGGGCCATTACCGAGACGGACATCGTGTTGCAGGCGATCACGACGAGGTCGGGGTGGTGTGCCGCGATCAATTCGCCGATCAACGGGACCACGCGGTCGATGATTTCGTCTTCGCTGTGATGGCCATAGGGAAAAAAAGCGTCATCTGCGACGTATAGATAGTGCGCGTCGGGACGCGCCAGCACGACCTCCCGCAGCACCGTGAGGCCGCCAAGGCCGGAATCGAACACGAGTATCGTCGGAGGTTTGCCCACGAGGTCATCGTACCTGATCCGGGGTTACCTTTCAGTTGTTTTTGGCAAACTTTGGAAATGGTCCGCCTTGCATCAATTCTAAGAAAACGCCGCCAAATCGGGTCCAACGAACCAGCGCTTTTGATGTAGTGAGCTTTTCGAATTCAAACCCACGGGATCACGAATGGTGCGGAATACGACGAAGAGCTGGGGCAGCGTGGCACGGGCGTTTCACTGGATTATCGGCCTCACGATCATCGGCATGCTGGCGTTTGGCTGGTGGATGAACCACTTTCCCGCGCGGCCGGATCGCTTCTTCTATCGTTCGATCCACGCCGATATCGGCTACGTGCTGCTGGCGGCGATGGTGCTTCGCCTCATCTGGCGCGCGATCAATCCGACGCCGGCTTTGCCGACCGATATCCCGCGCTGGCAGCGAATCGCCGCTCGCATCAGCCATGGCGCGCTCTATCTCGCCACCTTTATCGTAATCTTTTTGGGCTGGGCGCATTCGGGTGCGCGGCCGCAGGGCGACTATGGCAGCTTCTTCGGCCTGTTCCACGTGCCGCAGTTCACCTCGCCCGACAAGGCAACGGCCGATGCGTTTGAGGACCGGCACATCTTCTTTGCCTATACGCTGCTGGCGCTGATCGGCATTCACCTCCTGGCGACGGCCTGGCATCACTTCATCAAACGCGACCGCGTGGCGGCGCGGATGGTGGGCGGCGAAGCGGGCTGAGCTCGCTCAGCCTTCACTCATTCAGGTTTGGCCAAACACGCGCTTGAAGATGGTGTCGACGTGCTTGAGGTGATAGCCGAGGTCGAATTGCTCCTCGATCTCGGCATCCGACAGATATTTTTTGACGTCGGCGTCCTTCTTCAGAAGTGTCTGGAAATCGCCTTCGCCGCGCCACACCGGCATCGCGTTGCGCTGCACGAGTCTGTAGGCGTCCTCGCGGCTCGCACCCTTTTGCGTCAGCGCAATCAGAAGCCTTTGTGAGTGAACAAGTCCACCGAGCCGATCCAGATTCTTCTGCATGTTCTCGGGATAAATCAGCAGCTTCTCGACCAGACCGGCAAGGCGGTTGAGCGCGAAGTCGAGTGTGACCGTGGCATCGGGGGCGATCATGCGTTCGGCGGACGAGTGCGAGATGTCGCGCTCATGCCAGAGCACGACATTCTCCAGCGCCGGCGTCACATAGGCGCGCACCATGCGCGACAGGCCTGTGAGATTTTCCGACAGCACCGGGTTGCGCTTGTGCGGCATCGCCGACGAGCCCTTTTGCCCTTCCGAGAAAAACTCCTCGGCTTCCAGCACTTCGGTGCGCTGCAGGTGACGGATTTCGGTCGCAAGACGCTCGACCGATGAGGCGATCACGCCCAGCGTCGCAAAATACATCGCATGGCGATCGCGCGGGATCACCTGCGTCGAGACGGGCTCTGGCCTCAGTCCCATCGCTTTGGCAACGTGCTCTTCGACGCGCGGATCGATCTGGGCGAAGGTGCCGACCGCGCCCGAGATCGCGCAGGTCGCAACTTCATGGCGCGCGGCGAGCAGCCGCTCGCGGGCGCGCGAGAATTCGGCATAGGCGTAAGCGAGTTTCAGGCCGAACGTGACGGGCTCGGCATGGATGCCGTGCGAGCGGCCGATGGTCGGGGTCAACTTGTGCTCGAAGGCGCGCTTCTTCAGCGCTGCCAGCACCTTGTCGATGTCGGCGACCAGAAGGTCAGCGGCGCGGGTGAGCTGCACGTTGAGGCAGGTGTCGAGCACGTCCGACGACGTCATGCCCTGATGGACGAAGCGTGCCTCGGGGCCAACGATTTCCGCCAGATGGGTGAGGAAGGCGATGACGTCGTGCTTGGTTTCGCGCTCGATCTCGTCGATCCGCGCCACGTCGAAGGTCGCATTTTTCGCCTTGGCCCAGATGGTCTTGGCGGCTTCCTTCGGAATGACCCCCAATTCCGCCAGTGCGTCAGCGGCATGCGCCTCGATCTCGAACCAGATCTTGAAGCGGGTCTGGGCCTCCCAGATCGCGGCCATCTCGGGGCGGGTATAACGGGGGATCATTGGCGACTCTGAGCTTTTTGAGGGGGTTATGGGCGATTTAGCAGAGCAGGCGAGGGGTGGAAACACCGTCCGGAGGGCACCCTCAAACGCCCTGTGGACGCCTCCAGGGACTACTCGCCTAAGCCCTGAATCACAAAATATTGACTGACAGATATTGAAATCTGTCAGCGAGATGGTCTATATAGTCCGTGACGCCTACTTCAGGGTCCCCCGGCGAGGCCGCTACGGGCGGTAAGCCGGGGCCAGTTACAAGGACTAACGCCATGACATTCGAAATTTTACACCTCACCGCCCAAATCCAGCGCTGGCTCAATCGACGGATTGCCCAGCATCTGGCCGAACAGGCCGAGCGCCTCGCCCGCTGAGGCGGAGCGCTCGCCGTGTCCCTATATAGTTTAGGCCGACGCCATCAGGAGATGCCTGAGATGAATGAGAACGTGGTCTTGACGCCGGAACGCATTCTGGAAGTCACCGAAGACGTTCTGCGTCGCTATGGTCTGGCCAAAGCAACCGTCGTCGACGTTGCGCGCGCGCTCGATGTGAGCCACGGCAGCGTTTATCGCCATTTCCCCAGCAAGGCTTCGCTGCGCGAGGCCGTCGCCAAGCGCTGGCTTGAGCGCGTCTCGACGCCGCTCGCCAATATTGCCGGAAGTTCGGAAGCAGCGCCCGCCAAGCTCGACCGCTGGCTGCGCGAACTCTTCACCGCCAAACAGAAACGCTATCTCGAAGACCCCGAGATGTTTGCGACCTACCTGACGCTTGCGCGGGAAGCCTGCAAAACGGTCAACGGGCACAAGGCCTGCCTGACCGATCAGCTCGAGCTGATCCTGGCTGACGGCGTCAAGCAGGGCGCGTTCGAGATTGCCGACACCAAGGCCACCGCAAAGGCCATGTTCGACGCCGTCACGCGTTTCCATCATCCGGCCCATTCCGATGAATGGAGCGATCCGCAACTGCCGGCGCGGATCGATACGTTGATCGCGCTGCTGCTGCGGGGCATCGAAGCCCGCAAGTGCTGATCTCTTCCTAGGACCCTGTCAGCCCGCACTCGGCGGCGAGGCGCACGAGCTGGGCGTCGGTCTTGAGGCCGGTCTTGGCCTTGATCATGTAGTGGTAGTTCTGAACCGTCTTCAGGCTGAGATTGAGGTTTTGCGCGACCTCTTCGTTGGTGGCGCCGGCTGCGATTTGCCGAAGGATCTCGATCTCGCGTTCGGCAAGCTGATCGAGCGCGGAACCTGATGGCGCAAGACTCTCCAGCGCCAGCACCTGCGCGACGTCGTCGCTCATCGCCCGCTCGCCGCGAGCGACGGAGCGGATCGCCCGGATCAGTGCTGCCGGCTCGCTGCTCTTGGTGACATAGCCGCCGGCGCCGGCGTTAAAGGCAGCCTTCACCAGCGGCGCGTCGCTATGCATGCTGAAGACGAGGATGCGCGCGTGTCCATCGCGGGCGCGGATGTTCCTGATCGCCTCCAGTCCGCTCGCGCCGGGCATCGAGATGTCCATCACGACGATATGCGGGGAGTGAGCCTTGAAGGCGCTGTAAGCGCCCGCCGCGTCGTCGGCTTCGGCGACGACCTGGAAGTCGCTCTGATTTTCCAACACACGACGGTAGCCCTGGCGCACGATCGGATGGTCGTCGACCAGCAGAATGGAAATGCCCTCGAGCGATGCGGACGTCATCGGTCAGGCGGCCAGCGGAATGGTCGCATCGACGCTGAGGCCCCGCGTCGCGCGCGCGATCGACAGCGAGCCGCCGAGCGCGGCGAGGCGCTCGCGGATGCCGGTGAGGCCGAAGCCTGAAGCTCTCGCAATGCTGATGGCGTCGCCCCCGCCATCGTCCTCGACCCGGATCAGCAGCGCATTCTCAGGGTAGCTGCGCCGCTCGATCCGGAGCAGGATTTCGCGCGCCGTGGTGTGGCGGAGCGCATTGGTCAGGCATTCCTGCGCGACGCGATAGGCGGTCGCCGCCACCGTGCCGCCGATATCGGCAAGGTCGCCCTTGAGGTCGAGCTGGATCGAGGGGCGCGTCTCGTGCTGCGAGCGCCAGTTGTCGACCAGGTTGATGAGACTCGCTTCCAGCCCGAGCTCCTCGGCGAGCGGATTGCGCAACCGGTTGAGGGTGCCACGCAGGCACGCCATGATCGTCAGCGCGGCTTTCGAGATCATCCGCGCGTCTTGCGCGACCGCACCGTCCTTAGCATCTGCGCCGGTCGCCTCGATCGCGTTGGCGAAGGCGAGAATGGCGGTGAGGTTCTGGCCGAATTCGTCATGCAGTTCGCGCGCCAGCGTGCGCCGCTCGTCGTCGCGGATCTCGATCAGACGCCGCGTCAAGGTCGCGCGCTCCTCCATGGCCTGCGCCAGCCGGTCGCCGAGGTCGCCGACGGCCTGGCCGATCATCGCGAGTTCCATGGAGCGGAAGCGGGGCAGGAACGTGCGGTATCGGCCGTCGGCCATCCGCTTCAGCGCGGCCACGATCGACTGTGCCGGCGCCAGCGTATGTGCAATGGCGAGCGAGGCCAGGATCGCAATCGCTGCCGCCATCAACAGGGCAACGCCGATATTGTCGAGGATGTGTTGCCAGGCGAGCCGGATCGCGGCATCGGGATCGGGCGTCGCCGAGACGGTGCCGAACGTGGTCGCGCGGGCGCTGATCGGTTTTGCCACCGCCGCGTGGCTGCCGAGCAGGGTCTGAACGGCGGAGGCGAACCAGGCCGGCGGTGTGGTTCCCAATCCCTTGTCCTGGCCGCACAACGGCTTCTCGAACGCGCCGGCCGGCTCGAAGCGGACGCAGACCCCGGGCGAGATCAGCTTCATGGTCTCGATGGTGCGCCATTCCGGAACCGGGAGCAGATGCTCGCGCATTCTGCTGCCGTGCAACAGGAGTTCGTGCCAGTACAGCCCTTGGAGAGCTTGAGAGACGCGCTCGGCGGACGCCTCGGTGGCGCGATCGACGCTGCGATAGGCCTCGATGGTGGCCCAAACGGTGGCGGCTGCCAGGCACAGCATCACGACGACGAGCAGGCGGGCGACGAGTTGCAGGACCAGGCGCATGCGACCTCCCACGAATTGGGGATGACAAGCTAACAACTTCGCCAGTCCCTGCCAATTGCAAGCAGGACGCTTTGTACAAATCGGGAAATTTTCCCAATCGTTTCAGGGCATCCGTCTTTGGACCGCAGCTTGCGGCTTTGCTTTAACAAATCCCGAAAGTGGCCGATCGGGAGCGAAGCGGATGAGTTCCGAACAAAGCGCGGCAGTCGCAGCAACGGACGAGCGTGCGCCGGAACGCGGCGCACTGCTGCTCTGGATGATATTTACCGGTCTTTCGGTATTTGTCGCGGTGCTGTTATGGCGCTACGGGCTCCTGCATTTGATGGTGACCTCGGACCGCACCTATATTTCGAGCGTCATCGCCGCCCTTTACATCGTCACCTGCGTTCACTGCTTTCTGCGCACCCGCGCGATCGCGCGCGAAGGCGCGGCGGGGGAACGCTGCCGCGCGATCCTCGCGGCGGCTGACGGCGGGGCGGCGCTGGAATCGGATGCGATCTCGCTGCCGAAGGGTCTGATCACAGACCATATCAAGAGCCTGATCGAAAAGGCCAAGGCACAGGCGAGGGGCCGTATCGATCAGACGCTTTTGTTGCGATCGCTCGCCGACCGCCTGCGCGGCTCCAACGGCTTTGGGTCCTTCGCCTCGGACACGCTGATGAAGCTCGGGCTGCTCGGCACCATCATCGGCTTCATCATCATGCTGGCGCCGATCGCAACGCTCGATGCCGCCGACAAGGTCGCGATGAAATCGTCGATGGGATTGATGAGCGACGGCATGGCGGTCGCGATGTACACGACGCTGGCGGGCCTGGTCGGCTCGATCCTGGTGAGGATCCAGTACTACATGCTGGATTCCGCGACCCAACGGGTGTTTTCCGACGCGGTGACGCTGACCGAGACGCATGTGACGCCGGTGCTGGAACGCCGCAATGATGGATGATTTCGGCCTCTATCCGCGTGAGGAAGCTTTCGATCCGCTTGGCGTCATGCTGTTCAAGGCGCTGCAGGTGGTCGCCTTCCTGTTTTTCCTGGCGCTGCTTGCCGCCTCGCCGGAGTCGAAAAACGGCAAGATCGATTCCAAGGCCGAGTTCATCATCACCATGGACTGGCCGGACAATCATCCCGACGATCTCGACCTGTTCGTGCAGGATCCTGCTGGCAATATCGCCTGGTACCGGCATCGCGAAGCCGGCTTCCTGACGCTCGACCGCGATGACCGCGGCGGCGCCAACGACTTCATCACAGTCAATGGCCGGAAGATTCCGTCGCCCATTCGCGAGGAGATCGTGACGGTGCGCGGCATCCTCGCCGGCGAATACACCGTCAACGTGTCGCACTTCCAGGCCAAGACCGGCCAGCCGGTCCCGGTGAACGTGAAGGTGCAGAAGCTCAATCCGACTGCGCAGGTGATCTTCGACGACAAGCTGTTTGTCGATCATACCGGCGCGGAAAAGACTGCGGTGCGTTTCACGCTGGACGCCGAAGGCAAGGTGATCGACGTTGGGCAGCGGCAGAAATCGCTGCTGGAGACGTTCCGCCGAAACTGGGCGAACGGCGCGGACCTCGATCCCAAGACCGGTGTGAGGATGAGAACGCCGTGAGCGGCCTGCAATACGACATTCTGGT
>NZ_DASREO010000095.1:0-60004 GCF_035652035.1 Bradyrhizobium sp. | reverse complement strand
AGCCCATGCGACTGTTCGATCAGACAAAGCAAAAACGGAGACGCCCATGCCGGGACTACGACCTCGAGCGGCCAGGAATCCAACGGGCTATCTCCGCCTGCCCGCCACTATGACAGTGACAGCCATCGAGATACAGGAATCCACGGAGCCGATCGAATGTCATGAGGAATGGGGTTCGCGCTAACGCGCGCCCCGGAATGACGATGGGGGCGCCTTCGCTCGCAATGACGGCCTTGATACTTTGCCCACGCCACGGGGTACGACGGCTGTGCATCGCTTACACCCAATGGAGGCTCGAACAAGCCGGCCAACTGTGATTAAAGCGAAAGAAAAGCCGATCAAAGAAAAGCCGACTAAAGAAAAGCCGACTAAAGAAAAGCCCTGGGAGAAAGCGATGCGCGACAACAAAGGCCTCCTGCCCTCGCGCCGTCAGATATTGAAGGCGGCTGGCCTCGCCGCAGGCGCGGCAGCGGCTCCGATGCTCACCCCTGGGCGAGCCTTTGCCGCCACCTATCCGGAACGGCCGATCAGGATCATCGTGCCGTTTGCGCCGGCCGGTCCGACCGACATCATGGCGCGGATCGTCGGGCAGAGCCTCGGCGATGCGCTCGGCGGCAACGTCATCGTCGAGAATCGTCCGGGCGCCAGCGGCAATATCGGCATCGGATACGTGGCGCATGCAGAAGCGGATGGTTACACCCTGCTGGTGGTGTCCAGCGCCTACGTCGTCAATCCGAGCCTGTTTGCCAGGATCCCCTACGACCCTTCCAAGGATTTCGCGCCTATCACCGAACTCGGCACCACGCCCAACATGATCGTGGTGTCGCCGACGCTCGGTATCAATTCGATCGCCGAACTGTTCGCGCGCGCCAAGGCCAAGCCGGACGAGCTGAACTATGCGAGCCCCGGCGCCGGCACCACGCCGCATCTTTCCGCCGAACTGCTCAAGATCGTGGGCCAGGTCCAGATCACGCATGTTCCGTTTTCCGGCGCCGCTCCTGCGATCCAGGCGCTGCTCGCCGGCACCACACAGATGGCGGTCGCCGCCCTGCCGGCGGCGTTGCCTTTCGTGCAGTCCGGCGAGATCAAAGCGCTGGCGCTGACCGGCGAGCGCCGCTGGAACGATCTGCCCACCGTGCCGACCATGATCGAGCTCGGCTACAAGGATTTCATCGCCGAGACGGCGCAGTTTTTCTTCGCGCCCGCCAAAACGCCACCCGACATCGTCACGAGGCTGGCGACGAAAACGATGCAGGTGCTCAAGCAGCCCGAGGTCATCGCGCAACTTCACGCCAATGGCTACGATGTCGCCGCTGACGGTCCGGATGCGTTAAGAAAATACGTCGAGAGCCAAGTGCCGAAGTGGCGCGACGTCATCGCCAGAGCCGGCATCAAGCCGGTGTGACGTGATGACCAAGCGCGCGACAAAGCACCAATGTCGTCCCTGCGTTCGCAGGGACGACGCCTAGTAAGAAAGGATGCCCGTGAAGATCGTCGACCTCAGCCGCGAGCTCTACCACCGCACGCCGAATTATCCCGGCCACCCCGCCATCATCCACGGCGTTTGGAAGACCCACGAGGAATCCTTTGTCGACGGCGGCAACGTGCACGGCCTCGCCTCGATGTATTTCTCGATGCCCGACCACGGCGGCACCCATATCGACGCGCCGCTGCATTTCGACAAGCGCGGCGAGGCGATCGACCAATATCCGCTGGAGAAATGCATCGTGCCCGGCATCTGCATCGACCTGCGCCATATCGCGCCGCGCGCCGAGATTACGCCGGCCGACCTCGAGGCAGCCGTTGCGAAATCCGGCCATGGCGTGCCGAAAGGCGGCACCGTGCTGCTGTGCACCGGCCATCACGAGCGGACGTTTCCGCGCAAGGAATATGCGACGGAGAACTGCGGCGTGAACGTGAAGGCGACCGAATGGCTCGCCGCAAAGGGCGTCGTGCATTTCGGCATCGATTCGATGCGGCCGGGCCCGGAAGGCAAAGAGAACCTCCTGGTGCACAAGGCCTGCTTCGACCTCGGCATCACCCATATCGAGAGCCTGTGCAATCTCGAAACCTTGCTCGGCGCCGGTCCCTTCACCTTCATTGGTCTGCCGATGAAATGGCGCGGCGGCACCGCCTCGCCCATCCGCGCGGTCGCGGTGTTCGGGATGTGACATTTGTCCGAAACTATCGCGATATCTCGCGACATCGGCGGTGAGCTCCCTCTCCCCTTGTGGGAGAGGGTTGGGGTGAGGGGTTCAAGTCCCTCGATAAGCCGTAACCCCTCACCCGCAACGCATCTGTCGATGCGTTGCGACCTCTCCCACAAGGGGAGAGGTGAAGCGAGACCGTTGATGTAGTGAACGTCGAGACCAAATAGCCAGCTTGAAAGGTGAACGATGAAACGGGTGATGATCCTCAACGGCCCCAACCTCAATCTGCTCGGCGTGCGCGAGCCGCATATTTACGGCAAGACCACTCTTGAGGAGATCAGGCAGAACTGCGAGCGCGAGGCGGGAAAGCTCGGGCTTGCCATCAGCTTTCATCAATCCAACCACGAAGGCGAGCTGGTCGATCTGATCCAGTCGGCACGGCAGGACGCCGACTCCATCGTCATCAACCCGGCCGGCTATTCCTTCACCTCGATCGCGATGGTCGATGCGATCAAGGCGTTCGAGGGCCCGGTGATCGAGGTGCACATTTCCAATATCCACGCCCGCGACGAACTTCACCGGCACTCGAAGATTTCACACGCCGCAACCGGCGTGATCTGCGGGCTCGGACCTTATGGCTACATCGCAGCGCTGAGTACGCTGGCGCAGATGAAGAAGGGATAAGCTGCAACGGACCGAACACAGCGGACCTTACGGCGTCACCGGAAAGGCCGGCGGCAACGCAATGCCCTTTTCGCTTGCCGCCTGACGCAAGAGGTCTGGACGATCCGAAATGATTCCGTCCACGCCCATGTCGATCAGTCGCGCCATGTCGGGCGGCTGGTTCACGGTCCAGACCACGACCTTGAGACCGAGCGCATGAGATTCGGCGATCAGTGCGGGCGTGACGTCACGCCAGTAAGGCGACCAGATCGCGCCGCCCGCGGTCTTGATCGTGCGGGGGACGGATTTGCCGTGATCGGCCGGATTGAAGCCCGCGGTCCAGTCCGATGCCCGGTCCGGAAAAACCGTCGGCTCGCGTCCGACCTGCAGGGTGAGATAGACCGTTGGAATGTTGGGGGCGCGTTGCTGCACAAGCTGCAACGTCCGCCAGTCGAACGATTGCACCATCACGCGGTCTTCGAATTTCTCGTCGCGCAGGAGGTCGAGCAGCACGGCGACAAAGCGCTCGGGCGGAAGCGATTCGTCCGGATGGTTCGGATCGATCTTGGTCTCGATGTTGAGGCGCACGTCGTTGTTGCCGGAGCGGCGGACGAGATCGAACAGCTCTTTCAGGGTCGGAATTTTCGTCCCCGGCACCGCGTGCTGGTCCGGGAATTGCGCGGCATAGGTGCTGCCGGGCCGGATCTGACCGACGTCGAACTGCTTCACCTCGTCAAGCCTGAGTTTCACGAAGGGAATGCCGGGCGCGGCGACGTAGTTGCCATCGGCGCCACGGGCGAGGTCCGGATTGAGCCCGCGCTCATGCGAGATCACGATCACGCCGTCGCGCGTCACGCCGAGATCGAGTTCGAGCGTGTTCACGCCCATCGAGAGCGCGCCCGCGAATGAAACGAGTGTGTTTTCCGGAAACAGCGCGCGGCCGCCGCGATGGGCTTCGATATCGAACGCTGAAACTTTCACGTCTTTTCCGTTCGCCTGTTCTGCGCCATCAGCCGTTCCGGAGAACATAGCCATGATGCTCAAAACCGCACAACAGCTGAGGATTGGGGCCGGCGGCCGGGGAGCCGCCCGCACAGCCTTACCGCGCGCCGAATCTGGTTTCGCCGAACAGTGCCTTTTGCGAGGCCGGCTGCGAGCGCCAGTATTGCGGGGGAGCGTACACTTCGCCACCGAGCTCGGCTGCGGCGTGCCAGGCCCACCGCGGATCGTAAAGCATGCCACGGGCGAGCGCGACCATGTCGGCCTTGCCGGAGGCGACGATGTCTTCGGCGTGGCTTGCTTCCGTGATCAGACCAACCGCCATCGTGGTCACGCCGGTGGCTTCCCTGATCGCCTGCGCGAACGGCAGCTGATAGCCGGGCGCGAGCGGAATCTTCTGCTGCGGCGACACGCCGCCGGACGAGACGTCGATCCAGTCGACGCCGCGCTTCTTCAATTCCCTGGCGAATTCGATGGTCTGTTGGATATCCCAGCCGCCGTCGACCCAATCGGTCGCAGAGACTTTGATGCCGACCGGCTTTTTCGGCGGGAACACGCCGCGCACTGCATCGAACACTTCGAGCGGATAACGCATCCGGTTTTGCAGCGAGCCGCCATATTTGTCGGTGCGGTGGTTGGAGATCGGCGACAGGAACTGATGCAGGAGATAGCCGTGCGCGCAGTGCAACTCGACGGCGTCGACGCCGAGACGATTGGCGCGCCGCGCCGCCTCGACGAACGCATCGCGGATGCGCTTCAGCCCAACCGCGTCGAGCGCGAGCGGCTTCAGCTCGCCTTCCTTGTGCGCGACCTCGGACGGACCCACCGTCTGCCATCCCCGCTCGGTCAGCGGAATCTGCTGGCCGCCTTCCCAGGGCCGGTGGCTCGATCCCTTGCGGCCTGCATGCGCCAGCTGAATCGCGATCGCGATCGTCGAGTGCCTGCGCACCGAGGCCAGCACCGGCCGCAGCGCGGCTTCGGTCGCGTCATTCCACAGGCCGAGGCAGCCCGGCGTGATGCGGCCGATCTGTTCGACGTGGGTCGCCTCGACGCAGAACATCGCTGCGCCCGACAGCGCCAGCGTATTCATATGCGTGAAATGCCAGTCGTTCGCCTTGCCGTCCTCAGCCGAGTATTGGCACATCGGCGCCACCATGATGCGGTTTGGCAGCTCGAGATCGCGCAAACGGATCGGGGAAAACAGGGCGCTCATGGAACCGCATCCGGCGTGGGACGAAACTCATTTACAATGATCTATAATTCACACCTATGACGGAGGTCGAATGTCGATAGCGTGGAACGGGCTTCCGGAAACGCAACGGTCTTACGGCTTGATGCCGGCGGCCCTGATCACCTCGAGATTCTCCGCGACTTCGCGCGCCACGAACGCGTCCATCTCGGCAGGCGTCATCGGCAACGGCTCGATGCCCAGTTTCGCCAGGCTTTCCTGCATGGACGGCTCGGCCAGCAGCTTTATTCCGGCATGGTAAAACTTCTCGATAATGTCACGCGGCGTCTTCGCCGGCATGAAAACGCCGAGCCAGAAGATGCTTTCCGCATTCTTCAGGCCGGCTTCGGCCGGGGTCGGCACATCCGGCAGATCGGTAACGCGTTTTGACGTCGAGATCACAAGTGCGCGAACGCGTCCTTCCTTTATCAGGGGAAGCGCGGTCGCGAGCGGGCAAAAGTAGAAATCGATGCGGCCGCCGAGAATATCGGCGATCACTTCTGCGCCGCCGCGATAAGGCACGTGGGTGGTTTCAATCCCGGCCGCAAGGCGAAATTTCTCGGCGCTGATATGGGTTGCACTGCCGACACCGACCGAACCAAACGCGATTCCGCCGGGCCGCGCCCTGGCGTCGACAATGAAGTCCTCCACGGTCTTCCATGGCCGCGACACCGGCACGATCATCACATTGGCGCTGACGCCGATCATCAGCGCCGACGACAGGTCTTTGGTGATATCGAAGGGCAATTTCGGATAGATCGCGGGCGAAATCGACAATGCCGACGATTGCGCCAGGATGTTGTAGCCGTCGGCGTCCGCCTTCGCGATGGCGCCGGTGCCGATCGTGCCGCCGGCGCCGGGACGGTTTTCGACGACGATCGCCTGACCGAGTTCGGCCGAAAGCCGGTCGAACACGAGGCGCGGCACGACATCGGCCGCGCTTCCCGCGCCGAACGGGATCGTCGCCTTGATCAGGCGCGATGGCCAGCTGTCGGCTTGCGCCATACCTGCGAGCAGCAGGCTGCCCGCAACCACTGCCCAACGCATCACACGCATCCCTTGCTCCAGCTTCACGGCGTCCCGGCGAAGAGGTGCACAGATTTGCGGAGCAGTGCAAGCGTGCCGGCGGCACTACCACTCAGGCGGCTGGTCCGGATTTCCGGGTCTGAGGTCGATGACGCGATAGCCATGATGGCCGTCTGGGCGGCACTCGGCCTCGGCCGCGAATTCGACAAACAGCCTGCCGTCGTCGAGCTTTTCCTTCACGCGGCCATAGGCGCCAAGCAGCCGCAGAAAGGCCGGGTCCGACACGACAAACGTCCGGTCCTCCCGAAGCAGGATGCGGTTGCCGCGACGCCACTTGATCCAGGAGACGAGCCGGCGGAGGTCGTCCTGGTCGACAACGTCGCGGCTGGTGACTTCCTTGAACAGGCTGGGCGCGCGAATTGGCCGCGCGCGGCCGCCCTCAACGCTGTAAAGGTTGAGCGCAACCTCATGGCGGCTGGTCCGGAAGGCGATCGCCACGTGACGGGCATCTTTCGACCAGAAGGCTTCGTACGCGTCCGCCGCTGTATCGAGATTATTGTCGGAGCCGATACCGGGAAGCGCCATGATCTTCCGGTGCTCGGGCTCGGACATCAGCCAGACGTGAAAATTGCCATCGCCAAGCTCGCCTTCGCCGTGCGAGGCGAGCGACATCTTCTTGCTGGGTGCAAGACCCTCGCGGATGACGGCATACTCGTCCTTCGCATATTCGTGGTTGCTGGTGGCGCGCGAAGGCGAAATCGCCAAAGCGACCAGGACAGCAGCAGCGAACATGACGATGCGCGGAATCATGCCTGTTTGTCCGAGAACCGGGCCTCCAGTTCGACGTTCACTCGCGAAGCGTGAATTGTAGCAGCAGCGTGCGCTGGAGCATTGAGAAGTTATCGTCGGATACCATGGTCAGCACGGTCTCGCCCTGTTCCGTGACGTGGGCGTCGATGCCTTCCATGTTGTCGACCTCGTTGGCGAGGCTGGCTTCGAAAATCGATGGACCGTCGATCACGGCATTGGGCGCTACCGACGTGAGCGGGATACGGCGGATGCGAACGAAGAGCCCGGCGACCCAGGAAAATTTCCGCTCGAGGATCAAGAGATCGCCGGACGGCAGCAACACCGCATCGCTGATATCGAACTCTTCGGTGCGGCGGACACTGAACTGTCCCGGCGTCGGGCCGCCGACCAGGAACGCGATGAGATTTCCGTTGGCATCAAGGCCGCGCTCCGACATCGCGATCAACGTGCCGGCCAGCGCATGGCCCTTCGGCACGAACACCAATGCTTCGAGCCCCTTGTTGTTGGGCAGCCGGCTCGCCGCCTTCGGCAAAGGCACGACTTCGCCGCGTGCACGGATAAATCCCTTGCTGAAATCAAAGCGCAGCACTTTGTTGACGCGCTCAAGCCCGATGTACACGAACGAGCCGTCGATCGCGATCGACTCCGAATCGAACCAGCCGTGCGCCTGGATGGGTTTTCCGTCTGCTCCCAGCATCGGCGCCGACTCGACCTCGGCAAGTCCCGTCATCGCGCGGCCGTCGTACACGATACGCCCGGTGAACCAGTGGCCGTGGTCGCTGAACGAAATGAAGCGCTCGCCTTTCGGATCGAGCCGCAATCCCGACAATCCGCCGAAGCGCGGGAAAGACGAGGTCAGCACCAACCCGCTGCGATATTCCAGCGCGCCAAATCGGACGCGATCGTGGTCGCGGCGATCGAACCAGGGAATCGGCCTCGCCTTGACCTCGATCGATACCGGCGCATCGATCGACGTGCCCTCCGCCGGACCGGACGACACAGGCGGGACGAACTGGGCCTTCGCAACGCTGGAAGCGGCCGCGGTCGACAGACCAGCCGCCATCGCAGCGAGAAAACGGCGGCGCGAACTGCCGAATCCGAGTCCAGCTTGTTCGCGCAGGGTCATCCCGCGAGGATGGCTAATGAAGGCGACGTCGAGCCGTGGTGGCAGTCGGCGCGGCCCCTTGCGTCTCGGTAAAGAGTTCGGCGAGCTTCTCGGTGATCGCGCCGCCGAGTTCTTCCGCATCCACAATGGTGACGGCGCGGCGATAATATCGCGTGACGTCGTGGCCGATGCCGATCGCGATCAATTCGACTGGCGAGCGGGTCTCGATCTCCTCGATGATGTGGCGCAGGTGCCGCTCCAGATAGTTGCCGGGATTGACCGACAAAGTGGAGTCGTCGACCGGCGCGCCATCGGAAATCATCATCAGGATCTTGCGCTGTTCGGGCCGGCCGAGCAGGCGCTTGTGCGCCCAGTCGAGCGCTTCGCCGTCGATATTTTCCTTGAGCAGGCCCTCGCGCATCATCAGGCCGAGGTTCTTGCGGGCCCGTCGCCAGGGCGCGTCGGCTGCCTTGTAGATAATGTGCCGGAGGTCGTTGAGGCGGCCGGGATTGGGCGGCTTGCCGGCGGCAAGCCACGCCTCGCGCGACTGCCCGCCCTTCCAGGCGCGGGTGGTGAAGCCGAGAATCTCGACCTTCACGCCGCAACGCTCGAGCGTCCGCGCCAGAATATCCGCGCAGGTCGCAGCGACCGTGATCGGGCGACCGCGCATCGAACCGGAATTGTCGAGAAGCAGCGTAACGACCGTGTCGCGGAAGGTCGCTTCCTTTTCATGCTTGAACGAGAGCGGATGATAGGGATCGGTCACGACCCGCGGCAGACGGGCGGGATCGAGGATACCTTCCTCGAGATCGAACTCCCAGGCGCGGTTCTGCTGCGCCATCAAGCGCCGCTGCAGGCGATTGGCGAGCCGCGCCACGATGCCTTGCAGATGCGCGAGCTGCTTGTCGAGATAGCTGCGCAACCGTTCGAGCTCGTCGTGGTCGCACAGGTCCTCAGCCGCGATGATCTCGTCGAACTTGGGCGCAAAGGCGTGGTATTCCGGACCGCGCGGCTCATTCTTGCCGTGCGCATTCGGTCGCGTCGCTTCGCCCGGCGTCTGGTCGTCGCCGAGTTCGCCGTCGTCGAACGTATCGGAGGTCGAGGCCTGCGCGCTTTCCATCGCGCTGTCCGACATCTCTTCGGTCGTGGCCTGCGCCTGGTCGGCGCTCATCTCCTGCGCGGCGTCGGATTCGGGCGATCCTTCCGCGCCGGACTGGTCGTTCTCGCCGTCGCGGCTGTCGTCCTGGTTCTCGTCCTCGTCGGCCTCGGCATTGCGGTCGTCGCCGAGCTCGAGCGCCGTCAACAGATCGTGGACCGCGTCGCCGAACTTGGCTTGATCCTCGGCGAAGCGATCGAGCCGGTCGAGCCGCGCACCGATCTTGTCCTCCAGGATCGGCCGCCAGAGGTCGACCATCTTGCGCGCCGCGGCCGGCGGCGCCAGCCCGGTCAGTCGTTCGCGCACCAGCATCGCCAGCGCGTCGGCCAGCGGCGCGTCGGCGCGGTCGGTGATCTCGTCGAATTTGCCGCGATGGAAATGATCGTCGAGCATCGCGGTCAGGTTTTTCGCAACGCCCGACATTCGCCGCGAGCCGAGCGCCTCGACGCGGGCCTGCTCGACCGCTTCGAACACCCCGCGCGCCTGCGGGTTTCCCGGCATCAACTTGCGGTGCACTTTTGGATCGTGGCAGGCGAGCTTCAGCGCAATGGAATCGGCGTGACCGCGCACGATGGCCGCGTCGCGTCGCGACATCTTGCGCGGCGGTTCCGGCAGCCGCGCCTTGCCCGGCGACAGGCCCGGCCGCTCGGCGGCGAACGAAACCTCAAGCTCCGGCTTCTTGGCGATCGCGCGCAGGCATGCCGTCACCGAACGCTTGAACGGCTCGGTCGGCGCTTCCCTGGGTCCAGAGCGAAACTTGCTGTTCGATGTTGTCATAGCGTCTTCGTCAACCAGTGGCGCGTCACGCCGTGAGGATATCCCTTAATCGAACCAAATGCCTTGTAACCGCACGCCCGGTAAAAGCCCGGCGCCTGAACGCTCATCGTATCGACGTAGGAGCGTACCGCGCCGAAGCGGCGGGCCTCGTCCTCGATCGTCCGGATCAATTTCGTCCCGGCGCCTTTGCCGCGGAACCGCTCATCGATCCAGAACAGCTGAATGAACAGCACCGTGGTCCAGACTTCGCCGACGATCCCGCCGACGATCTTTTTCTTTTCCCGGAGCGAGACGGCGAAGCGGCGGTATCGCTGCTTCCCCATCTTCTGTTCGTTGTAACGGATGAGGCCGTCGAGTACCGCGCGTTTGGTTTCGCCAATCGTACGCTCGACGGCAATCGCCGGCATCGTCCTAGCTCAGCGCTACGTTGACCGCCGATTCCGCAAGCTCAGCATTGAAGCAGCGCTGATAGAACTCGGCCACCAGCGGCCGCTCCAGCTCGTCACACTTGTTGAGGAAGGTGACGCGGAAGGCAAAGCCAATGTCGCCGAAAATATCGGCATTCTCGGCCCAGGTGATCACGGTGCGCGGGCTCATCACCGTCGACAGGTCGCCGTTGGCGAACGCGTTACGGGTGAGATCGGCAAGCCGCACCATCTTGTTGACGATGTCGCGACCTTCCTGGGTACGATAGTGGTGGGCTTTCGCCAGCACGATCTCCACTTCCTCGTCATGGGCGAGATAGTTGAGCGTGGTAACGATCGACCAGCGGTCCATCTGGCCCTGGTTGATCTGCTGGGTGCCGTGGTAGAGGCCCGAGGTGTCGCCGAGGCCGACCGTGTTGGCGGTCGAAAACAGGCGGAACGCCGGATGCGGCTTGATCACCTTGTTCTGGTCGAGCAGCGTCAGGCGGCCGGAGACTTCCAGCACGCGCTGGATCACAAACATCACGTCGGGACGGCCGGCGTCGTATTCGTCGAACACCAGCGCGACGTTGTTCTGCAAGGCCCACGGCAGGATGCCGTCCTTGAATTCGGTGACCTGCTTGCCGTCCTTGACGACGATGGCGTCCTTGCCGACGAGGTCGATACGGCTGATATGACTGTCGAGGTTGACGCGCACGCACGGCCAGTTCAGCCGCGCCGCCACCTGTTCGATATGCGTCGATTTGCCCGTGCCGTGATAGCCGGTGACCATGACGCGGCGATTCTTGGCGAAACCGGCAAGGATCGCGAGCGTGGTGGCGCGATCGAAGCGATAATCCGAATCGACATCCGGCACGTGCGGATCGACTTGGGAATAGGCCGGCACTTCAAGGTCGCTATCAATGCCAAATACCTGCCGCACCGACACCTTCATGTCGGGCATGCCGGCGGGTTCCTGGGCTGTGGTCATGGCGGCGGTCGTCATTAGTCCTCCGAGGTCGCGGGGCGCTCCCGAAACCAGATTTACGGGCGTAGCTGCGGATGGGTTCAGTAACCGCAACCTATCAGAGAGCGGCGGTAGGAAGAAGCCCAGGCCGCAATCAAAGTTCCGCTGGGTTTTCATATAGATAGTTATTGGCCACAGTTTTTGGAGGGCTGCCCTGCGAATCTTGTTAAATCCGGACTGCGGGCTCAGGCGACCAATGCAGCGGCTGCGGCACTTTCCAGTCGCCTGGTGAGTTGTGGTAGGCCTGCGCGCCGACCGGCCGGCATAAACACAGGAATTTTCGTGGCCTCATTAATCGATCCGTTGATTTCGTTTGCTTCGACGCATGCACTGCTCGCTTATCTGACACTGTTTCTGGCAGCGCTGCTGGAGGCAGTTCCCATCGTCGGCTCCGTCGTTCCGGGTTCGACCATCATCTTTGCGCTGAGCGCGCTCGTTCCCGGCGGCCAGTTGGAACTCAAATGGGTTTTCGTGGCGGCCATCGCCGGCGCTCTGATCGGCGACGGATCGGCGTTTTGCCTCGGTCATCGCGAGCAACGCGAGATCCTGAGCAGCTGGCCGCTTTCGAACTATCCCCGCGTGGTCGCGCAGAGCGAAGCTTTCTTTCATCGCTGGGGTACGCTTGCGGTGTTCTTTGCCCGCTTCGTTCCGCCAATCAGGGCCTTTGTCCCGGTGACCGCGGGCGCGCTGGGCATGAGGCCGCCGATGTTTTTTGCCGTGAATATCCCGGCCGTGCTGCTATGGGCGCCGGCCCATGTGCTGCCGGGGGTCCTCGCGATCACAGCCCTGCACCGGTACGCTGGATTTGCGCCGCACGGCCATATCCTCAAGCACTACTGGATCCTCGCGGTCATCGTCGGCGCCGTGATCATTGCGCTCGCAAGCTGGATCGTCCGACGCCGGCGGGAGGCGGGCAAGCCTGCGGTTCACGCAAAGCCGAGCACGTCGTGAGCGCAAATTACGCGCGAACGACCGTCTTCAGATAGTTATACGCCTTGATGATCTCGATCAGGCGATCTTCGGTGGAGCGATCGCCGCCATTCGCATCTGGGTGGTGCTGCTTGACCAGCGCCTTGTATTTGGCCTTGACGTCGTCAAGCGTCGCCTGGGCGGAAAGTCCCATCACCTGGAGCGCCTTGCGCTCGGCGTTCATGACCTTGCGCGTTTCGGGCTTGGCTTGCTGCGCGCCCGGACCCGGTCGCCAGCGGCCGCGGCCATTGAGTTCGCTGAACATATGGAACGGATCGGCCGCGGTATCGAAATCGCCCTCACCCTTCTTGGCGCCGTTGGCGCCCATCTTCCAGGTCGGACGATGGCCGGTCAGCGCATCCTTCTGGTAGCGCGCGACGTCATCCGGATTCATGCCCTGAAAGAAATTGTAGGACTGATTATATTCGCGGACGTGCTCGAGGCAGAAATGCCAGTACTCGCGCGAATTTTCACGCCCCTTCGGCGCGCGGTGCGAACCCTTGTTCTGGCACCCCGCCCATTCACAATTTAAGGCTTCAACGCCGGCCTGCGCCTGGCGCTTCGCGCTCACCTTGGTCGGCTTGATGCGAATGGAGTCGAAGAACTTGGATGAATCAATCGGCATGCTGTCTTTTGACTACGCAACGCTTCGGGCTTCAAGTCTTGACATTGCGAAACCCTTCAAATCCGAAGCGCCATTGACGAAAAACGATCGCGGACGTATCTGCCGCCACCATGAACATCAAAACCACTATCACAAACAAGTTGCGCGAAGCTTTCTCGCCAGAGAGCCTCGACGTGTCGGATGAGTCACATCTTCATGAAGGCCATGCCGGCCACAGGCCGGGCGGCGAGACGCACTTCACAGTATATATTGTGTCCGGCGCCTTCAAAGGAAAGAGCCGGATCGAGCGCCACCGCATGATTAATTCGACGCTGGCCACGGAACTTGCCGGCGGCGTGCACGCACTGGCGATCAAGGCGCAGGCGCCGGGGGAAGCTGGCTAACCGGGCCGTCCATTTTGAACGCCCTTGATTAAAATGCCTCGATCAAAAAGCCTTGCCAGCCCGCCGCGGCCTTTTTTCCGCGACCTCGGCCTCGCGCGGCACCGCGACGATTCGAAGCGCCGTGATGCGGTTGCGCTCCCGCCGCAGCACACGGAAACGGAAGCCGTGGAAGGTAAAGCTCTGGCCACGTTCGGGGATCGAACGCGCTTCGTGGATCACGAGCCCCGCAACGGTTGTCGCCTCTTCGTCGGGCAGATGCCAATCCATCGCGCGATTGAGATCGCGGATCGGCACGGAGCCATCGACGACCACCGATCCGTCAGGCTGGGCGCGGACGCCGGCCACCACGACGTCATGCTCGTCGGAAATATCGCCGACGATTTCTTCCAGAATATCTTCCAGCGTGACCATGCCTTCGACCTCGCCGTATTCGTCGACGACGAGCGCGAAGTGGGTCTTGCGGCGACGGAAGGCCTTGAGCTGTTCGGAGACGGGCCGCATTTCCGGCACGAACCATGGCGGCAGCATGATGGTGGTAACATCGATTTTCGACGTGTCGCCCTCGGAGGCGCGGATGGCGCGCAGAAGATCCTTGGCGTGCAACACACCGATGATGTTTTCCGGCTTTTCCCGCCATAGCGGGATTCGCGTAAACTCGGTCGCGAGCACCTCCCGCACCAGATCTTCAGCCGGCAGGTCGGCATTGATCATCACCATCTCGGTGCGATGAACCATCACGTCGGAAACCTGGAGTTCGCGCAGATCCAGCAATCCGCCGAGCATGTCGCGGTCCTGTTTCTCGACCTTGCCTTCGTGATGCAGCAGGTCGACCGTGCCGCGCAGCCGTTCGAACGGCGACAGGATCGGCTGATTGTGGTGCGAGGTCGCACCAAATATTCGCAGCAACAGCCGCACCACAGCTTCGACCACAGTGACCAGCGGTCCAAGCAGGCGCAACATGAACCTCGTCGGCCGCGCGACAGCGAGCGCAACCCGATCCGGCGCATTGATGGCGATCGTCTTCGGCAACACCTCGGCGAAAATCACGACCAGTACCGTCATCACGGCGGTGGCATAGAGCACGCCGACCTCGCCGAACCAGATCGTGAAGATGCCTGTCGCGAGCGCCGACGCGCCGATATTGGCGATGTTGTTGCCGAGCAGAAGCGCGCCGATCAGCCGCTCGCGCATTTCCGACAGGCCGGAGACGATCGTCGCGTCCGCATTGCCCTGCTTCGACAGCCGCAGCATGCTGGCGCGCGACACGCCGGTCAGCGCAGTCTCGCTGGCGGCGAAGAACGCCGATACCAGCAGACAAATCACGACGACAGAAAACGTGATCCAATCCATGTGCGTCTATTCGGTTGTCCGGATTTAAGTCCGGCGTTCCAGCTTGCGTTTTAGAAAATCACGAACCAATGACGGTTCGACGTCAGGCGCAATCACGGCGCGGCCGATTGCCTGAAGCAGAATGAAGGTGAGCCGTCCGCGCTTGACCTTCTTGTCCTGCGCCATCAGCGTCATCAGCGCGTCCGCGTCCGCCAAACCTTCCTGTGCAAAACCTGCGATCTCCTGCAACGCCGTCGGCAAGCCAACGTCAGCAAGATGGCGTTTGACGCGCGCTGCGTCCTGCTCGGCGATCATGCCGAGTTGCGCGGACAATTCCGCGGCCAGCACCATGCCGACGGCAACGCCTTCGCCATGAAACAAGCGGTCGGAAAAGCCGGTCGCGGCCTCAAGCGCATGGCCGAAGGTGTGGCCCAGATTGAGCAGCGCGCGTTCACCATTCTCACGCTCGTCGCGCGCAACGATCGCAGCCTTGGCGCGGCAGGAGGTCGCAATCGCATGCTCGCGCGCGGTTTGACCGGCAAAAATATCGGCGTGATTCTTTTCAAGCCAGGTAAAAAAGGCTTCATCGCCGAGCAGGCCATATTTGGCGACCTCGGCATAACCGGCGCGGAACTGGCGCGGCGACAAGGTATCGAGCACGGCGGTGTCCGCGACGACCAGGATCGGCTGATGGAACGAGCCGATCAGATTCTTTCCCTGCGGAGAGTTGATGCCGGTCTTGCCGCCGACGGAGGAATCGACCTGCGCCAGCAGTGACGTCGGCACCTGCACAAAGTCGACGCCGCGGCGCAGGATCGCAGCCGCAAAGCCCGCGAGATCGCCGACCACCCCGCCGCCAAGCGCGATGACGAGATCGGCGCGCTCGATCCTGGCGGCGATCAACGCCTCGCTGACCTGCTGGAGCACCGCATAGCTTTTGGAGCCCTCGCCTTCCTCGACAACGACATGAGAGGAGGCGATCCCGGCTCCGGCCAGCGACGCTTCGGTCTTCGCAAGCCAGTGGCCCGCGACGTTGCGGTCGGTGACGATGGCGGTGCGGGCGCCCGGCCGCAACTCCGCGATCCGCGCGCCAAGCGAGGCGAGAACGTCAGGGCCGATCACGATGTCATAGGCGCGATCGCCGAGCGCGACATCGACCGTGATGGGGTCGCCATGTTTCAACGGCGCCGTCATGGGGTGTTACCTAATCGTTCCTGGCTCTCGTCGATATTGCCGCCGAAAAGCTTGCCGTGCAGCGCTTCCATGCATTCGTCGACGATCTTCTCGTGCGGCACGTCGCGCGACCAGACCGTCACGTCGGCCTGGCTGTAGACCGGCTCGCGCTCCCGGATCAGCCGCTCGACCGTGGCCTCGGGGTCGGCTGTCTGCAGCAGCGGGCGGTCGGATCGCCGCTTCACCCGGCGCATGATGATGTCGGAATCGGCTTTCAGCCAGATTGAAATCGCCTTTTCGCGGATACGATCGCGCGTCTCCTGGCGCATCACGGCACCGCCGCCGGTGGCAATCACGGCCGGCCCGTTGTTCAGCAGCCTTGCGATGACGCGAACCTCGCCGTCGCGGAAATACGCCTCACCGTATTTGGCGAAAATGTCCGGGATCGGCATGTCGTGGGCGAGCTCGATTTCGGCGTCCGCATCGAGAAACGGCAAAGCGAGCCGGGCCGACAGCCTGCGGCCGATGGTCGATTTGCCGGCCCCCATCATGCCCACCAACACGATCGAGCGCCCGCCGAGGGCGGCCGAAATCTCGGCGTCCTGGGTGGCGCTAACGGCATTTGGGGAGGCGGTTTCAGACATTTTCCTGGTTGATGGTCGCGGCATATGGCTATTCGGGCGACAATACTACCCCCGCCAATACAGTTGCTAGTGGCGGACCGGAAGAGCCATAAAGCCTTGCAACGAAATCTCGAACATGGTGGTAGTCAAAATCAGCACAATCCCGAGAGATCCGTGGTTAATTCGCCCTCCGAGGCGAAAAACCAACCGCTAGCCCATGCCGAGCCTGTTCCGCTTCTTAACCGTGGTCGCAATCATCGTGGGGGTCGTCTATGGGGCGATTTTCGCGCTGGCAAATTTCGTGAGCCCAAAACCCCGCGAAATGACGATCAATGTGCACCCCGACAAGTTCCTCAAGAAATAGACAGCCGGGACCGGTGTAAGCAAGAGAGAGGCAAGAATTTGAGAGGTAGGGTCCGCAGATGCGCGCCAAACCCTCTGACGCCAGGCTGATCGACCTGTTCCTTGATATGCTCGCCGCCGAGCAGGGCGCGGGCAACAATACGCTCGATGCCTACCGCCGCGACCTCACAGATTTCTCCGAATTCCTCGTCACCCGACGCCAGACCTTCGTCAGCGCCGCAACCCAAGCCTTGCGCGACTATCTCGCCGATCTCGATGTCAGGGGATTTAAATCCTCGAGCGTGGCGCGGCGGCTGTCGGCGATGCGGCATCTCTATCGTTTCCTGCTCAACGAGCGGGTTCGCAGCGACGATCCCGCCGCCATTTTGTCGGGACCCAAGCGCGGGCGCGGCCTGCCGAAGGTGCTGTCGATCCCGGATGTCGATCGCCTGCTGACGCGGGCAAAGGCCCTGACGGAGGAAGCGGAAACCTCAAAGCTTGCTCGGCTTCGCACGCTGCGGTTGCATTGCCTGCTCGAGGTGCTCTACGCCACCGGCTTGCGCGTCTCCGAGCTTGTGGCGCTGCCGCTATCGGCCGCGCGCACCGACGCCCGCATGATCGTGGTGCGCGGCAAGGGCAACAAGGAGCGGCTGGTGCCGCTCAATGACGCTTCGCGGCGCGCGATGGCCGACTATCTCGCGGCGATGGAGGCGCTCAAGTCGTCAAAGGCGAAAAATGCGGCCGGCTCGAAATGGCTGTTTCCGTCCTTCGGCGAGAGCGGCCACCTGACCCGGCAGCATTTTGCGCGCGACCTGAAAGAACTCGCGGCCTCCGCGGGCCTCGCGCCGCGGCTGGTCTCGCCACACGTGCTGCGGCATGCTTTTGCAAGCCACCTTTTGCACAACGGCGCCGACCTGCGCATCGTGCAGACCTTGCTCGGCCACACCGATATTTCGACGACACAGATCTACACCCATGTCGTCGAGGAGCGGCTGAAAAGTCTGGTGCGCGATCTGCATCCTCTGGCGGAGAAGTAGCGAATCACGCCATGCGAGGCGCTTGCAGATCAAGGCGAGGCTGCTTGACTTCGGCGGCGTCTCCCCCGAAAGAGCCATTTCCGCTCACTCCTGAAGGCGCCCCTTGCCGAAGGGAGCTTCGTCCAGCGTTGGAGCGTACGCTAAATATCTGAAGATGCGTGCTTTCTTCCCACCACCCGGGAGCGCTTCGCTCCAAGATGGCTTCGCCCCTATATTGAGATTTGATGCCGGATCAGATGCGCAGCTACCTCGATTTCGAAAAACCCGTCGCCGAGCTTGATTCCAAGATCGACGAATTGCGGGTGCTTGCAGCGTCCGGGAGCGACATCGGCGAGGAGATTTCGCGGATCGAGGAGAAGGCGGCCCAGGCGCTAGCCGACCTCTATGACAATCTGACGCCATGGCAGAAGACGCTGGTGGCGCGGCATCCGCAGCGGCCGCACTTCACCGATTTCATCACCGGGCTGATTACGGAATTCACGCCGCTCGCCGGCGACCGCAAGTTCGCCGAGGACGAAGCCCTGGTCGGCGGCTTCGGCCGTTTCCGCGGCGAGAGCATCTGCGTGATCGGCCAGGAAAAAGGCGCCAGCACCGAATCCCGCATCAAGCACAATTTCGGCATGGCGCGCCCGGAAGGTTATCGCAAGGCGGTGCGCCTGATGGAAATGGCCGACCGATTCGGCATTCCGGTGCTGTCGATCGTCGATTCCGCCGGCGCCTATCCCGGCATCGGCGCCGAGGAGCGCGGGCAGGCCGAAGCGATTGCGCGCTCGACCGATGCGTGCCTGTCGCTTGGCGTTCCGAATATCGCCATCGTCACCGGCGAGGGAATGTCCGGTGGCGCCATCGCCATCACCACCGCCAACCGCGTGCTGATGTTCGAACACGCGATCTACAGCGTGATCTCGCCGGAGGCCGCCTCATCGATCTTGTGGCGCGACGGCACCAAGGCCCAGGAAGCCGCCACCAGCATGAAGATCACGGCGCAGGATATGCTGCGCTTCGGCGTGATCGACCAGATCCTCAAAGAGCCGGTTGGCGGCGCTCATCGCGATTCTGCCGCCATGATCGCGAGCACGGGCGAGGCCATCGCCGAGACGCTGGGCGAGCTCAATCAGCTGGATGCCGACGCTATACGGAAGCAGCGACGGCAGAAATTCCTCGATATCGGACGAAAATCGTTCTGAGAGGCCGCTTTTGCCGCAGTGACGCCGGTGCCACACCCCATTTTCGCCGCAGTTGGACCTTGGCCTTCCGTTTAAAATTCATTCACCACGCCTGGGCAGGGCACAGGCGATAGAGTCTCCTCGGCTTGCGATTAGAGGGGCTTTAAGGATAAGATTTTATTCAATGGCTTCAGGGCGTCTGCGCGAGTTTGGGGTGCGAGAATTGCCCGTTGGGTGTGGAGCTTTGCATTGATCGGCCGCTCTTTGATTCGCGCGCTCATGACGTCTGCTGCGCTGTCAGCAGCTGTGCTCCTGGCCGGCTGCAATACTGAAGAGCTCACCTCGCTCGCAACCAACGCCAAGGCCAACCAGCCGGTCCCGCCCAAGCTGCTGGCGGCGATGGTCGAGAAGAACATGGATACCCAATCGCCGATGCTGATCCGGCTGTTCAAGCAGGAGGCGGAGCTCGAGGTCTGGAAACAGGACCGCACCGGCCGCTTCGCGCTGCTGAAGACTTACCCGATCTGCCGCTGGTCGGGCGACCTCGGGCCGAAGGTCCGCGAGGGCGACCGCCAGGCGCCGGAAGGTTTTTATGCGATCACGCCGGCGCAGATGAACCCGACCTCGGCCTATTATCTCTCCTTCAACACCGGCTATCCGAACGCCTATGACCGCTCGCTCGGTCATACCGGCTCGGAGTTGATGGTCCATGGCGACTGTTCCTCCCGCGGCTGCTACGCGATGACCGACGAACAGATCGCCGAGATCTATGCGCTCGGCCGGGAATCCTTCTTCGGCGGCCAGAAGTCATTTCAGTTCCAGGCCTATCCGTTCCACATGACGCCTGCCAATTTCGCGCGCCATCGCAACAGCCCGCACATGGCGTTCTGGAAAATGATCAAGGAAGGCAACGACATTTTCGAAGTGACGCGGCAGGAGCCGAAGGTCGACTTCTGCGAAAGGAAATATGTGTTCGACGCGGTGAAGACGCCGGATGCGAAGCGCGACCCGGTATTTGAGGCTTCGTCGAAATGTCCGGCCTATGCGATCCCCGACGAAGTCGCGCAAGCCGTGCACGAAAAGCAGGAAGCCGATCAGGCTGAATTCGACAAGCTGGTGGCCAAGGGTACGCCCGTCGCCCGGCTCAATACCGGCATCGACGGCGGCATGAACAGGGTATTCGCCGCCAGCGTGCCCAACGGCAACACCGGCCTTTCCGACGCTGGTTCGGGCCAGTCGCTGTTCGCGCGGCAGGAAAGAGCTCCCGGCACCATCCCGCTGGACCACGTCAACCCGCCGCGTGGACAGGTGACTTCACCTGACGAGCCGTTGACGGCCTCGCTCTCGACAACCTCGTCCTCGACGCGCGTGGCTGCCGCCGCTCCCGCAACGGAGAGCGGCGAGTCGGAGAGCTTCTTCTCCAGCCTCGCCCGCAAGGTCGGCCTGAGCAGCGCCTCGACCGAGACCACCGCGGCCACACCGCCGCAGCCGGTGGCGCCCGCCAAGCCGAAGGTCGCCGAGACCAAGCGCAAGGTTGCGAAGGAAACCAAACAGGCCTCCGCCAAGCCCGCGGCGACCGAAACCGCGGCCGCCGCAAATCCTGCGCCTGCTGCCGCTCCTGCCGCACCCGTTGCCAGCAACAGCCTGGTCGCCGGTGCTCAGCCGATCGTACCGACGAACTCGTTCGACAGCCGCTTCTCGGCAACCAAGTAAGCCGGTCTCCGTCTCCGCCCGATTTATTGCCGCCCGACTGCAGTGCAGCCCTGCAGATCGCCTGCGGGTGATGTCCTCGCCTCAAAGTTTTCGATGCGCTAGTCTCCTGCACAAATAAAGAACGACGGGCCCGGCTTGTCGAAAAAAGCGGGAGAAAGCTCATGGCCAAATCGGATGAAACCGGCCTGCATCGCCGGCGCTTTCTGAAAGGCGTGGTTGCGGCCGGCGGGGCCACCATCGCCGCGCCGAATGCCAGAGCAGCGCAAACCGAACCGGCCGGGAACACCACCAAGGGCACGACGCCGCTGCCCAACGCGGCCACACAATCGCAAGAACGCGGACACCCGCCGGACGTCGAGCAACTGACGACGGAGAAGACCGGCTCCGACTTCATGGTCGACGTCTGCAAGACGCTCAATCTCGATTACATCGCGGCCTGCCCCGGCTCGACCTTCCGGGGCTTGCAGGAAAGCTTCGTCAACTACGGTGCCAACAAGCGGCCGGAATGGCTGACCTGCCTGCACGAGGAAGTCTCGGTCGGCATGGCGCATGGCTATGCCAAGGTCGCCGGCAAGCCGATGGCCGCGATCATGCACGGCACCGTCGGCACGCAACATGCCGCGATGGCGATCTACAACGCCTATTGCGATCGCGTTCCCATGATTCTCTTCACCGGCAATGCCGGCCCGCTCACCGATCGCCGGCCCGGCGTCGAATGGTTCCACAGCGTGCAGGATGGCGCCGCCACCGTGCGCGACTTCGTCAAGTGGGACGACTATCCGATGTCGCTGCAGCATTTCGCCGAGTCGACCGTGCGCGGCTATGCGCTTGCCTGCGCCGAGCCGCCCGGGCCGGTGTTCCTTGTCGCCGACAGCAAGTTGCAGGAAGGGCCGCTGGAAGACCACGAGGCGCGCAAGCTGAAAATTCCGCGCCTGACCATGCCGTCGCAAACCGCAGGCGATCCGAACGCGTTGCGCGAAGCGGCCAAAATGCTGGTGGCCGCGGAAAACCCGGTCATCATCGCCGACCGCTATGCGCGCTCGCAAGGCGCCATGGACGATCTCGTGCGCCTCGCCGAGCTTTTGGAAGCGCCTGTGATCGACAACCGCGCGCGCATGAACATGCCGAACACGCATTATCTTTGCCAGTCCGAGCGCGCCGGCACGCTGATCGGACAAGCGGACTGCATTCTCTCGCTCGAACCCGTCGATTTGTTTGGCCAGCTCAACGCGATGCGCGATCAGATCGAACGCACCGACAGCCCGAAGGTCAAGGCAGGCGTAAAGGTCATCAGCATCTCGACCCGCGACCTGCTCGTGCATTCCAACTATCAGGATTTCCAGCGCTATGTCGGCGCCGACCTCAACATCACGGCCGACGCACAGACGACGCTGCCGTTCCTGATCGAGGCCGTACAGCGCCAGACGAGTGCGAGCGGCAAGAGCGGGAGCGAAATGCGCGCAGAGAAGCTGCGTCAGGCCTATCGCAACGCGCTCGAGCGCGCTCGCACCGAAGCAACCTACGCATGGGACGCCAAACCGATTTCCACCGCGCGTCTCTACATGGAGCTGTGGGGACAGCTGCAAAAGGAAGACTGGGCGCTGGTCTCCGACAGCGACTTCTCGTCGCGATGGCCGCATCGGCTGTGGCCGCTGGAAAAGCATTATCGCTTCATCGGCGGCTCGGGCGGCTACGGCGTCGGCTATCAGCCGGTCGCATCGCTGGGCGCGGCGCTGGCGCATCGCGATGCCGGCGGACGCGTCGTCGTCAATGTTACCGGCGACGGCGAATTCAACATGGCGCCGCATACGCTGTGGACTGCGGCGCATCATGGCATTCCCTATCTGACCGTCATCCAGAACAACCGCGCCTATCATCAGGAGATTATGCATCTCCAGCGCATGGCGAATCGGCACAATCGCGGCGTGACCACCGCGCCGACCGGGGCAACGATCGACAACCCGAACATCGATTACGCCAAGATCGCGATGGGCTATGGCGCGGTCGGCATCGGGCCGATCGAGGATCCGAACGATCTGGCCGATTCGTTCCGCAAGGGCATCGCCGCCGTCAAATCCGGTCAGCCCGCGCTGATCGACGTCGTCACGCAGCCGCGCTAGTGGAGTGGATTTGACATTCGCTACCGAACTAACCACGGACCAGGAAAGCGAATGTCAAATCCGAAACTCCACTAGAGACTCATATTTGCTAGTGGTCCTGTGATTCTAACATTCGCAAACGGACCGCTGAGAAGGGATGCGAATGTTAGAATCGGACCACTAGGGGGACAGGCTATGAAACAGTCCAGCCTCACGCTCGTGGCTTTGGTGCTGGCGATCGGATCGGCGTCGGCGCAACAGGCAGCGCAGCCCTCCGGCAATGCCGAGCACGGCAAGACGCTCTACCGCGAGACCGGGTGCTATCAATGCCATGGCCTCGCGGGCCAGGGAGCGATCATGACCGGCCCGCGCGTCTCGCGCACCGAATTGCCGCTCGACGCCTTCGTCAATCAGTTGCGGCATCCGGCCAACCAGATGCCGCCCTATGAGGCCGCGATCGTTTCCGATCGCGACGCCGCCGATATCTATGCTTATCTGAAGCAGATGCCGGTGCCGCCGGACGCGAACAGCATCCCGCTGCTCAAGGTGGCGCGCTGAAGGCTTAGCTCCAATGCCTGCACCCAGACATCTCATTGTTGAAGGATCGAGCTCGAGCGTCGATAACGGCGGCGCCGGAACGACGTCGTATCACACACTCTACCTTCCTCACGCGATCCAGGAGACCGACCAAAAATGCTTCGCTACGAATGGCGCTCACCTGCCCGACATGATTGCGCGGCAATCGCTGGTGATCGAAGCATTCCAGGACGGTCCGAACATTCTATTTGTCCAGGCAGGACAGAATGACCTGGTTTCGACGGATGCCTCGGCGTGGCTAGACGCCTTTTCAGCCTAACTTGCCAAATTCAGGGAGGCTATCGCAGCGTCCAGCAAGCTGGTTCAATTGGGGATCTGCACTCACAATCCGCGTAATGACGCTACGTTCAATGCCAATAGGGCAATTGCTGATCCGGCACTGCGACTTTTCCCAAGTCAGGGGAAATGCGACTTCATTGTTGATTGGGCGGCTGATCCTGTCTGGGGACCCGACTCGGCTGCGGCAAATCCGGCTCTGTATCCTGACGGAACGCATCCGTCGCAGGCTGGTCAAAACAACATGGAGGCGAGGTTCTTTCGCCCCGCTCTGAATTCCCTCTTTCTTCCATCGAGCTAAGAAGACGGCAAACCGGCTTCGATGACGAAGCTAGGGCACAAGCCAAGCGCGGCCGCTAACGCTCGCGGAGGCTCCTCATCGATACGCGAAGAGAGCCTTCCTCAGGCGTACTTGCCGTGGCAGTGCTTGTACTTCTTGCCTGAGCCGCAGGGACAATCCTCGTTGCGGCCGACCTTGCCCCACGTCGCCTGGTTCTTCGGGTCGCGGTCGGCGGCCGCCGTCGGCACCAGCGAGGCGTTGGCGAACTGATCTTCGCCGGTATTGGGATCGAACTTGTGCGCTTCCATCGCCGGCAGCGGCTGCGGCGGCTGCGCGGGCGGCACGATCTCGACGCGCATCAACTGCGCCGTCACGGCCTCGCGCAGGTGCGCGATCATGGTCTCGAACAGGTTGAACGCTTCGGACTTGTATTCCTGCAACGGATCGCGCTGGCCGTAACCGCGGAGGCCGATCACCTGGCGCAGGTGATCGAGCATGATCAGGTGCTCGCGCCAGAGGTGATCGAGCGTCTGAAGCAGGATCGTCTTCTCGACGTAGCGCATCACGTCGGCGCCCCACTGCGCCACCTTGGCGGCCATGTGCTCGTCGACGCGATTTTCGATCCGGGTCAGCAGCTCTTCGTCGGCGATGCCCTCTTCCTTGGCCCACTCGTCGACCGGCAGGTCGATGTCGAGCACGCGCTTGAGCTCTTCCTTGAGGCCGGCGACGTCCCACTGCTCGGCATAGACATGCTCGGGCACATGCTTGGTCACGACGTCCTCGACAAAGGCGCGGCGCATGTCGGCTACCGTCTCGGCGACGCTTTCGTCTTTCATGAGATCGACGCGCTGATCGAAGATCACCTTGCGCTGATCGTTCTGGACGTTGTCGAACTTCAGAAGGTTCTTGCGGATGTCGAAGTTGCGGGCTTCGACCTTCTGCTGGGCCTTTTCCAGCGCCTTGTTGATCCAGGGGTGGATGATGGCCTCGCCTTCCTTGAGGCCGAGCCGCGTGAGCATGCTGTCGAGCCGGTCGGACCCGAAGATGCGCATCAGGTCATCTTCCAGCGACAGGAAGAATTTGGAGCGGCCAGGATCGCCCTGACGGCCGGAGCGGCCGCGAAGCTGGTTGTCGATGCGCCGCGATTCATGCCGTTCGGAGCCGATGATGTAGAGGCCGCCCGGCTTGGTCACGGTCTTGGCCGGCTTCGATCCCTTCGCCGGCTCGATCTCGATGGTTTCCTCGGCTTTGAGCACGATCTCACGGAAACGTTCGACGTCGGCCTTGATCCCCTCGATCCTGGCGTTGCGCTCGGCCTCGTCGGCAATCCCCGCGGTCTCGTGCTGGATGCGCATGTCGAGCGAGCCGCCGAGCTTGATGTCGGTGCCGCGGCCGGCCATGTTGGTGGCGATCGTGATCGCGCCCGGCACGCCGGCTTCCGCCACGATATACGCTTCCTGTTCGTGGAAGCGCGCGTTCAAGACCGCAAACAGTTTGGCCTGCTTGCCGGCGCGGGCAGCGGCGTAAAGCTTGTCCATCGCCTTCTCATTGCCGAAGTCGATCTGCTTGTAGCCGTGCTTCTTGAGATATTCGGCCAATACTTCCGACTTTTCGATCGAGGCGGTGCCGACCAGCACCGGCTGCAGCCGCGCATTCGCGCGCTCGATCTCGGAGAGGATGGCGGCGTATTTTTCATTCTGGGTGCGGTAGACCTCGTCGTCTTCGTCGAGGCGCGCCACCGGCAGGTTGGTCGGGATTTCGACCACGTCGAGTTTGTAGATGTCGAACAACTCGTCGGCTTCGGTTGCCGCGGTGCCGGTCATGCCCGACAGCTTTTCATACATCCTGAAGTAATTCTGGAAGGTGATCGAGGCCAGCGTCTGGTTCTCCGGCTGGACCGGCTGATGCTCCTTGGCTTCCAGGGCCTGGTGCAGGCCTTCCGAATAGCGACGACCGGGCATCATGCGGCCGGTGAACTCGTCGATGATCACGACCTCGCCGTCGCGGACGATGTAGTCCTTGTCGCGGGTGAACAGCGTGTGGGCGCGCAGGGCCTGGTTGATGTGATGAACGACCGAGACGTTCTCGACATCGTAAAGGGATTCGCCCTTGAGCTGGCCGGCATCGCGCAGCAGGACTTCGATCTTCTCCATGCCGCCTTCGGTCAGCGTCACGGTGCGCTGCTTCTCGTCGACCTCGTAGTCGGCCTTCTCCAGCTTGGGAAAGAAGGTGTCGATGGTGTTGTAGAAATCCGAGCGGTCGTCGAGCGGGCCCGAGATGATCAGCGGCGTGCGCGCCTCGTCGATCAGGATCGAGTCGACTTCGTCGACGATGGCGTAGAAATGCCCGCGCTGGACCATGTCCTCCAGGCGGTACTTCATGTTGTCGCGCAGATAGTCGAAGCCGTATTCGTTGTTGGTGCCGTAGGTGATGTCGCAGGCGTAGGCTTCCTTGCGTTCGGCATCGTCGAGGCCGTGGACGATGACGCCCGTGGTCAGGCCGAGGAAGGAATAGATCTGACCCATCCAGGAGGAGTCACGGCGGGCGAGGTAGTCGTTGACGGTGACGACATGGACGCCCTTGCCGGCGAGTGCGTTGAGATAGACCGCAAGCGTCGCCACCAGCGTCTTGCCTTCGCCGGTTTTCATTTCAGCGATATCGCCCTCGTGCAGGACCATGCCGCCGATCAGCTGCACATCGAAATGCCGCTGGCCGAGCGTGCGCTTGGCAGCCTCGCGGACGGTGGCGAAAGCGGGAACCAGAATGTCGTCGAGCGTCTTGCCGTCTGCGAGTTCCTTGCGGAATTCCGCCGTGCGCGCTTTCAGCGCCTCATCGGACAGCGCAGCGACCTCGCTCTCCAGCGCGTTGATGGCATCGACGCGGCTCTGGTACCCCTTGACCCGCCGGTCGTTTGAGGAACCGAAAAACTTGCGGGCGAGCGCGCCGATCATGCCAACTTCCTGTGCTTCGGCAGAGCTGCCGTGAGGTGGTCGGATTACCAGCCAGCCATCAACTCATCGTGACGCGCTAACGACCGGCCCTGACCGGGGTTATCCGTCGAATGAGTGGGAGTTCAGCAATCCGGGGTTCAACGGCTAAAACGCGGAAAAAAAGGCGCTATCGCCATTGACTCAGGTTCGGCAGAGATATGGCTGAGCCTAAGCCTTGTCAACGCCGCCAGAGGCCTGCGGATGCTATCCCAGGCTCGGGAGGATCAGCGTTTGGCGCCGGCGGCACACGGCCGGTCCAACGCCGTGGCGGAGCGTTGGTTAGACCCGGTTTGCCCCCGGCGAGAGGCCTGCCAGCCCGCCGGCGAGAGGCCCTGCAAAAGCAGGCCGGCCTTTCGAGGATTTCATGATTTTGACAGACTTTTCGCGTTGCCAAGGCCACGCGATTGGGCGAGTGTCGCGCCGCCTTAACGACCCCCAGGGCGCAACAGCCATTTGGCTTTGATGATATAAGGATTTTTCATGACTAGTTCGTCGTCACACGCAAACCGCGCCCGCTTTGCCGCGGCAACCGGCGCATTGGCAATTGCCCTGTTCGCGAGCCAGCCGCTGCGTGCTGAAGATAACCCCGTGCTTGCCAAGGTGAACGGCGCTGAAATCCGTCAGAGCGACGTCACCCTTGCGGAAGAAGAGCTCGGGCCCAGCCTGGCGCAGATGGACCCCGCGACCAAGAAGGAAAACGTGCTGGCGTTTCTGATCGACATGAAGATCGTCGCCAAGGCCGCGGAAGACAAGAAGATCGAGGATCGCCCCGACTTCAAGGCCCGCCTCGCTTTTACCCGCAATCGCCTTTTGATGGACAATCTGCTCGCATCCGAAGGCAAGGCGGCGACGACGGACGACGCCATGAGGAAGGTTTACGAGGAAGCCGCCAAGCAGATCGCTGGCGAGCAGGAGGTGCATGCGAGGCACATCCTGGTCGAGACCGAAGACGAGGCCAAGGCGATCAAGGCTGAGCTTGCGAAGGGCGCCGACTTTGCCGAGCTTGCCAAGTCGAAGTCGAAGGATCCCGGTGGCGCGGCCGATGGCGGCGACCTCGGCTTCTTCACCAAGGACCAGATGGTGCCCGAATTTTCCGCCGTCGCCTTCTCGCTCGAACCCGGCAAGATTTCCGATCCGGTGAAGTCGCAGTTCGGCTGGCACATCATCAAGGTCGAGGAAAAGCGTAACCGCAAGGCGCCCGATTTCGCGCAAGTGAAGCCGCAGATCGAGACCTACGTCACCCGCAAGGCGCAGGCCGAGTACGTCGCCAAGCTGCGCGAAGGTGCGAAGGTCGAGCGCATGGATCAGGCCTCCAACGCGCCGGCCGCTTCACCCGACGCCGCCAAGCCGGGGGATGCAAAGATGGCGCCTGCGAAGAAGTGACGAAGTCATCCCGGACGACGCGAAAGCGGCGATCCGGGATCTCGAGATTCCGGGTCTGGTGCTTACGCACCATCCCGGAATGACGGGGTGCAGGTGACGCACCCTCTCCCTTCCTGACAGCGAAGGTGATAGAGAGCGCTTCCCGCATTTCCCGCCGCTGGTGCTCTCATGTCCTCCATCTCCCCCCTCGCCCCCACCGATGTCCCGGATATGCCCGCCATTGCGGGCGTGCGGCTTGCGACCGCAGCCGCCGGCATCCGTTACAAGGGCCGCACCGACGTGCTGCTCGCGATCATGGACGAGGGGACGGCGGTGGCCGGCGTTTTCACGCAGTCGAAATGTCCCTCAGCGCCGGTCGAATGGTGCCGCGCCAAACTTTCACGCGGCAAATCTTCCGGGGGAGGATTCGCGCGTGCGCTGGTCGTCAATTCCGGCAACGCCAACGCCTTCACCGGCAAGACCGGCCGTCAATCCACGGCCTTGACCGCCTCGATCGCCGCGAAGGCGGTCGGCTGTCAGGCGAGAGAGATCTTCCTGGCCTCTACCGGCGTCATCGGGGAGCCGCTTGATGCCACCAAATTCGACGGCGTGCTCGCCGACCTCGCCACCAAGACGACGCCGGATGCATGGATGGAAGCGGCGCGCGCGATCATGACCACGGACACTTTTCCAAAGGTGGCCACCGCAACGGTCAAACTCGGCAAGGCCAAGGTGACGATCAACGGCATGGCCAAGGGCGCCGGCATGATCGCGCCTGACATGGCGACCATGCTGTCCTTCATCTTCACCGATGCACCGATTACGGCAAGCGCGCTGCAATCGCTGCTGAAGGCAGGCGTCCAGGACAGTTTCAACGCGGTCACTATCGATGGCGACACGTCGACATCGGATACGCTGCTCGCCTTTGCGACAGGAGCAGCCGCGCGACATGGCGCGCCGAAGATCAGCCGCGCCAGCGACCCGCGGCTGAAGGCCTTCGTCAAGGCCTTCAACGC
Source organism: Bradyrhizobium sp. (assembly GCF_035652035.1). Lineage (GTDB taxonomy): Bacteria > Pseudomonadota > Alphaproteobacteria > Rhizobiales > Xanthobacteraceae > Bradyrhizobium. The sequence goes on along the minus strand of NZ_DASREO010000095.1, from coordinate 30,679 downwards.
TGTACTCGCCAATCTCGCCGAGCAGGTCGCGCGCGACGGCGAAGGCGCCCGCAAGCTCGTCGAGATCACCGTCGAAGGCGCGGTCTCCAAGACGTCAGCGCGCAGGATCGCCATGTCGATCGCAAACTCGCCGCTGGTGAAAACCGCAATTGCCGGCGAGGACGCCAATTGGGGCCGCGTGGTGATGGCGGTCGGCAAGGCGGGCGAGCCCGCCAACCGCGACAAGCTCTCGATCTCGTTCAACGGCATCCGCGTCGCAAAAAGCGGCGCGCGCGATCCCTCCTATGACGAGACCGAAGTCTCGGCTGCGATGAAGCAGCCGAAGATCGCGATCAAGGTCGCGCTCGGCCTTGGCAAGGGCCGCGACCGCGTTTTGACCTGCGATCTCACCAAGGAATATGTCGCGATCAACGGCGACTACCGGTCGTAAAAATCTCTCTTCCCGCGACAAATTACGCGAATTTTACCAGCCGCGTTTAGCGACTGTTAACGATCCGCCCTGATCGGATCGACCGATTTTCGCGCGCCTCGCGTTCACGCGGTCGGCGTAAGCATTGTTTAACGGCCGATCTTCAAAGTTCCCCGTTGCCGAGACAGCGGAGGAGGCTCTTTGCCGTCTTTTTCCGCACTCAGCCTTTGCAATACCAAGGAATTGCCCCGGGACCTATGGCGATTGGGATGAAGGTTATGCTCCGCGCTTGGTTGTATCGCTTCGCCAGAGATCACAGGGCGAACGTCGCCGTGATTTTTGCGCTCATGATGATTCCGATCATCTTTCTGCTCGGCATGACGCTCGATTTCACCCAGGCGCTGCGGAAAAAGGAGCAGTTGGACGCGGCTGCCGACGCAGCCGCCATCGCGGCCGTCAGGCCGGCCATGTTGATGCAAAGCGATACCGTGGCCGCGGCCACTGCCAACGCCATCTTCATGTCGACGGCGAACGCCCTGGCCCCCGGTCTGCAAAACGGAGCTCCGACGCCGACGATCACCGTGACGGATACCGGACTTTCTCGCACCGTCTCGGTTTCGTACACCTCCGCGGCCCTGAACAACTTTCCTAAAGTGCTGGGGAACGGCGTGAGCAAGGTAGCGTGGCCGATCAGCGGTTCTGCCACGTCGCAGGCGGCAGCCGCACCCAACATCAATTGGTATTTTCTGACGGATGACTCGCCGTCGATGGGCATCGGCGCGACCCTGACCGACATCAACAACCTCATTACGTATACCGCTCCCTCGAAACAACCGGCAACAGCGTCGCAAAATTGCGGCTTCGCCTGCCATGAAGCCAATATCGCCCACGAGGGCGGGACCCAGGACAACCTTGCGATCGCAAAGGCCAATAATGTCACCTTGCGAATCGATCTCTTGAAGAATGCCCTCACCCAGCTGTTCGTTTCATATACGGGCTGCCCGCAGACAAGCATTACGACCGGCGTCATGAATTGCATGTCGGCTCTGAACAACACCACCTACAAGGCGGCCCTCTATACCTTCGACGTCAGCCTGAACACACTGGCGACACTGACCACCCCGACACTGGCTGGAAACCAGATTGGCAACATCTCGCTGATGCAGGTCCAATACCAGAACTGTATCTACGTTGGCTGCTCTTCCACGAGCACGAGCAATCCCAACACCGACTTTGGCACAGATATCGCGGGCGCACTCTCAACTCTCAACAGCAGCCTGCCCAGCCCCGGCCTTGGCAGCAACGCGTCGGGAGATACGCCACAGGAAGTGGTGTTCATTATCACCGACGGCGTCGAGGACAAGATCGTCGCGAACGCAGGGGCTTGTCCCAACGCGAGCCTCGCCTCCCACAATCGTTGCCAGCAACCGCTCGACACGACGATGTGCACGACCATCAGGAACCGGGGCATCAAGATCGCGATCCTCTACACGGAGTACCTTCAGCTCAAGAATCTCGGCTCCAGTCAAAACATCACGGACAACTGGTACATGAGCTGGGTAGACACCTACGACGAGCCTGCTCCCGATACCGGCACGATCGCAGCAAAACTCCAGGCGTGCGCCTCACCCGGCTTCTACAAAAGCGTGGCAACCGGCGGCGATATCACGAAGGCGCTGACAGATCTGTTCATCAAGGTTGCGTCAAGTACCGCCAGCCTCACACAGTAAGAGAAGCGCGCCATGGCCCAACTGGAAACCACTGAAGGAAAAGGACACCGCAAGCGCTTCGTCGCTTTTGCCAAGGACAGCAAGGGCGCGACGGCGGTCGAGTTCGCGCTGGTTGCCACGCCGTTCCTCGCCTTGGTCGCCGCCCTCATCCAGACGTTCCTGATTTTCTTTGCGCAGGCGCTGCTCGAAAATGCCGTGCGCGCATCGGCTCGCCAAATTCTGACCGGGCAGACGCAGACAACGGATGCGAGCCTGACCCAGGCACAAGCCGTGGCAGCATTTCACCAGACTGTCTGCAACAATTCCAACGTCCTCTTCACCTGCACTAACATCATGGTCGATGTGCAGGTCGCCAGCAACTGGTCCTCGGCCAACACCGGCATGCCGACGTTCACCTACAACCCGGATGGGACTGTCAGCGCTACATCTCTTGCAAACTTGCAATTCAATCCCGGAAACGCCGGCGACATCGTTGTTGTCCGCGTGATGTATCTCTGGCCGGTTTTCTTCGGGCCGATTGCCGGCAACATAGCCAACCAGGCCAACGGCAGCCGGCTGCTCATGGCATCCGCCGCTTTCCAGAACGAGCCGGCCGCACCCTAGAGGTATCGACCTATGACAAGCCTGTCATTTCGCGTAAGGAAATTTTCGACCGACGCCGACGCCGTGGCAGCGACGGAATTCGCGATCGTGGTCCCGTTCATGTTGCTGCTCTACGTCGGCGGCGTCGAACTCGCGGACGGAATGGCGATCAACGTCAAGGTCAGCGCGACCGCACACTCCGTCGCCGATATGGTGACGCAGAACACGATGCTCAGCACGGCCTCGATGCAGAACATTCTCACCGGCGCGACATCCATCATTGCACCCTATCCCGTCTCCGGCAGCCAGCTTGGGGTGACGGTGTCCGAGATCTCCAGCGACGCCAATGGCAACATGACCGTCCAATGGAGTCAGTACTACAACGGATCAAGCTTCGCACAGGGAAGATCAAGCCTCAGCAGTTCGTCAGCAAACGGGGCAACCCCAGCCTACAACGCTTTGGCGCTGCCTACGTCGCTCAACGGAGCAGTGGGCAATGTCAACAATCCAAACGGTCAAAACGACCAGGTTTCGTTCATCGTGAGTGAAGTCACTTACGCCTATACACCCGCTCTCGGTTACACGATCAGTGGCACCGTCAATCTTCAGGACGTCTATTGGCTGTATCCGCGCTGTTCGACAGACAGCCCAACGAACTCGACCGGTCCTGCGTATTATGACGTCAAGTACGGCACGACGGCCAATCCCTCGAACAAAACGTGTACCTGTATCCAGCACTTGCAGCAGAAGGCCTGCTAGCTCTGCCAGAAGGGGCGATGGGATATAACCGCCACGTCCGTGTGAAGGCAGACGGCCGCGCCGTTGCCGATCTGGATTTGGCCAAACGGTCGCTGCAATAGCCGCGCAGGCAATTTCTCAACGTCATGCTCTGGTTCGGCGGCGCTGCTTCAGCTATGGCTGGTCGCGATCGGGGAGCCGGCCCGCACATAACGCGCCCTTCACGAAAAGCGATTGAAATTGCTCAAGCAGGCAAGACATGACCGACATCAAACTGACGCTGGTCGTGGCCTGCGCCCTCGTCGACGCCGACAAGCGCGTGCTGATCGCGCAGCGGCCGCCAGGCAAGGCGATGGCAGGTCTCTGGGAGTTTCCGGGCGGCAAGCTCGAGCCCGGCGAGCGGCCGGAAGCAACGCTCATCCGCGAGCTGCACGAAGAGATCGGCATCACCGTGAAGGAGGCGTGTCTTGCGCCACTCACGTTCGCGAGCCACGCCTATGACGATTTCCATCTCCTGATGCCGCTGTACATTTGCCGGCGCTGGGAAGGCGATGTGATCGCGCGCGAGGGCCAGAAGCTCGCCTGGGTGCTCGTCACCAAATTGCGCGACTATCCGATGCCGCCCGCCGACATTCCGCTGATCCCGCATCTGATCGATTTGTTGATGTGATGAAACTCCTCATCCTGAGGAGCGCGCCCTGCGCGCGTCTCGAAGGATGGCCGCGAGTCGGGCCTCATGGTTCGAGACGCGCTTTCAGCGCTCCTCACCATGAGGGTCGGACCTACGTTTCACCGCTTCTTCCAAGCTTGCTTTCGCCGATCCCGGTTTGAGCGGTTTTGGCTGGCTGTCATGCGGTGCCCAGCCTGAGAGCCAGATGATGTCGAAGGTCGCGCGAATGCGGCCGTCAGGATCGGCGAAGCGTTCCTGATAGATCTCCGCCATCCGCAACATCGTGGCGCGGCGGGTCAGCGCACGCCGCCGCTCGACGAGGATGTTGGTTGCGCCCATCCGCCGCAAATCACCCATCAACTTGAACGCGCTGTCGTAGCGCACGACGATGCGGTCGACGTCGGTTACGGGCAGCGCAAGACCTGCCCGCTGCAACAGGCTACCGACGTCGCGCAGATCGGCGAATGGTGCCACGCGCGGTGACACGCCGCCTTCGAGCTCAGCTTCCGCTGCGGCAAACGACTGCCGCAGCTCGGTCAGCGTATCGCCGCCGATCATCGCTGCCATTAGCAATCCATCAGGACGCAGCGCGCGGCGGATCTGCGCCAGCACGCCCGGCAAATCATTGACGAACTGGAAGGCGAGCGCGGAAACCACGAGATCGAGCGAGTGCGGTTGAAGTGGAAGCGGCTCGGATTCCCGTTCCGGCAGGTCGATCCGCGCATATTGATCGAAGCTTCCCGCGAGCGCGCTCGCGATCTGCGTGCCCGGCGCGCCGATCTCCGCCGCGCATTTGAACTCCCGCAAGACGGCCTTGAGCCGCTCGGCCATGTCCTCGGCAACGCGATCGAGCAGAAAGGTCGCAAGACCCAGCCTTTGCGCCCGCGCAAACCGGACAGGCAGCAAAGCGCGGTCAAACAGGCGGGGTGCGGCAGCTCTGTCGTAAACCATGCTGGTTGGTAGGCCTGCGATGGTGGGCTGACAAGGAGCCTCGTTCTGGTGTAAATAGACTCTTAATAGATACTTTTCAGTACCCGCGTGAGAGGCTAGCGTTTTTGCATGGCCACAGAAAAAGCCGAAACCGACCGCGTTCCAGTCACGTTGGCCCTTTCGACCATCACTTACCTCGAGAAGCTGGTCAGACAGGGAACCCACGGGACGAGCGTGCCAGGCGTTGCGAGGACCCTGATCGAGGAGGGTATTCGTCTCGCCATCAAGGACGGGCTGCTTTCGATCCGCGATAACGGCAAGACGCCCTGAGAATCGCGGCATTCGGGACGGATCGGCGACTGGGAGGCCTATGGGGGAGCCGGTGTGACGGCTCATACTTCGGGACTTTCAAATGCCTGCCAAAGAAGCGACCTGGACCACCGACCGCATCGAACTCCTCAAGAACCATTTCGCAGCCGGCCTCTCCTGCCGGGAAATCGCCAATGAAATCGGGGTCACCCGCAACGCCGTGATCGGCAAGCTTGCCCGCCTCAACCTGACCCGGGAAAAGAAGCCTGACCTGCGGCGAGTGAGCCCGAAAGCCAGCCGCCCACGCTCGGTGCCGAGGCTGCAATACCGCATCCTGCGCAGATTGTTTTCGGAAGCGCCGCCTGTGGAAGACGACCAGAGCATCCAAAGTGAGCAGCATTGCTCGCTGCTCGAGCTTAGCGAAGAGAGGTGCCGCTGGCCGATCAACAGCCCCGGCGAAGAGGATTTCTGCTTCTGCGGCAACCAGCCGCTGCACGGCCTACCCTATTGCGCCGGTCACAGCCGCCTTGCTTACCAGCCCGGATCTTCGCGGCAGCGCGCCGCGCGAGGGTGAACTGTCCTAGATGGACGCCACGCCCCAGCCCAGGAATACGCCGGTGGCCCGCCAGAACCATGTGTTGCCGTCGCGGGCCGCCTGCAGACTGAAAAATCGCTGATTCCAATAGGGATCGTGACGGAAGCGGATGTTCTCGATCCTGAAATCATCTTGCCGTCGTTTCCACTCCGTCACCCAGGCCAGATGCACCTGATCGAGTTGCCGACGAAGTTTGTGAAATTCGGTCTGCCGAAGCCTGGTGACTTCGATCTGATAGGGGCGCGGAAAGATAATCCTGAGCATGGCGATCCGGCTTTGTCGTCAGATCAAGGCAAGTCGTTCTCCTACTGAGCTAGCGACGGGCGACGGCTTCGGCAAGAGCGCTTCTTGCCGCTTGAGCCGAGGCAAGCCCGACGATAGCCTTTGGGCCCATGGACGCCGAGAATCCGTCACCCTCGATTTCCTCGCATCTCCACAGCGCGCTCGTGGCATGCAGGGGCGCGTGGTCGCACGCGGCAAAGCTCGCGCTCGACATCGCGCTGCCGACCTTGTGCGTGGCGTGCCGCGAGCCGGTCGAGGGCGAAGGCGTCTGCGCGGCTTGCTGGGCCAAGCTGTCGTTCATCGCGCCGCCGTTCTGTCCGCGACTGGGCATTCCCTTTGTCTACGATCCCGGCCCCGACATGCTTTCGATGGAGGCGATCGCGAGCCCTCCGGCCTATACGCGCGCCCGCGCGGCGGTGCGCTATGACGACGTGGCGCGGACGCTGGTGCATGCCTTGAAATACCAGGACCGCACGGATCTCGCGCCCAGCATGGGCCGCTGGATGGCGCGGGCCGGGCGGGAATTGCTCGAGGAGGCCGACGTGCTCGTTCCCGTGCCGCTGCACTGGCGGCGCGGATGGAGCCGCCGCTACAATCAATCGGGCGCGCTGGCGCGCATCATCGAACGGCAGACCGGCGTTGCTGTCGCAGCCGAGGCGCTGCGCCGGATCCGTCGCACCGAACAGCAGATCGGCCTGTCTCGACCCCAACGGGCCAGCAACGTACAGGGCGCCTTCAAGGTCGCGCCTGAACGGCAACACCTCATCGCCGGGCGCCGCGTTGTGCTGATCGACGACGTCTTGACGTCAGGCGCAACGGTGGATGCCTGTGCGCGGGCGCTCTTGCGCGCGAAGGCCGCCGCTGTCGACGTGCTGGTCTTCGCCCGGGTTGTGGATAACCACAAAACTCCCATATAATCAGCCATTCCGGTCATTAGTCCGAATCGGACCACCACTGCGGCGAATTTGAAGTTCCTATCGATATTGCGGCAAGTTCGTCATGGGAACTTCAAATTCAAGCCGCCGTGGCAAAATTCAGTTGCTAGAGCTCCTTTGATTCCGAAGTTCGCATCAGAGGTAGCCGCGATAGTTTGCGAACTTCGGAATCGGAGCTCTAGAGAGCGCGTCATGGTTGCTGCGATCGAAATCTATACCCGTCCCGGCTGCGGCTATTGCACCGCCGCCAAGCAATTGCTGACGCGCAAGAAAGCAGCGTTCACGGAGCTCAGCGTCTCGTCCGATCCGGCCTTTCGCGAGCAGATGTACGACCGCGCCGGCGCCGGTTCGACCTTCCCGCAGATTTTCATCGGCGAAACCCATGTCGGCGGCTGTAACGAGCTCTATGCACTCGATCGCGCCGGCAAACTTGACACGTTGCTCGCCGGCGAAGGGGCCAACTCATGAGCGAGGTCAGCTCCTTTACCGCCGCGATGGTGCAGATGCGCACAGGCCTCTTGCCCGAGCCGAGCCTCGAGCAGGGCATCAAGCTGATCCGGCAGGCGGCCGCTGAGGGCGCCGACTACGTGCTCACGCCGGAAGTGAGCAACATGATGCAGCTGAACCGCAAGGCGCTGTTCGAGCATCTCGCGGACGAAGCCGACGATCTTTCGCTGAAAGCCTATCGCGCGCTCGCATCAGAGCTGAAAATTCATCTGCATATCGGCTCGCTGGCGTTGCGCGCGTCGCCGGAACGCGCGGTCAACCGCTCTTTCCTGATCGGCCCGGATGGTGGCGTGATCGCGAGCTATGACAAGATCCACATGTTCGACATCGATCTACCGGGCGGCGAAAGCTATCGCGAATCCGCCAACTATCAACCTGGCGAGACTGCTGTCGTCGCCGACCTGCCATGGGGACGCATTGGGCTGACGATCTGCTACGACGTCCGCTTTCCGGCGCTCTATCGCGCGCTGGCCGAAAGCGGCGCCTCGTTCCTCACTGTGCCGTCGGCGTTCACCCGGAAGACCGGCGAAGCGCATTGGCACACGCTGCTCCGCGCCCGCGCCATCGAGAACGGTTGTTTCGTGTTCGCGGCCGCTCAAGCCGGCCTGCACGAGAACAAGCGCGAGACGTTCGGCCATTCGTTGATCATCGCGCCCTGGGGCGAGGTGCTGGCCGAAGGCGGCGTCGAGCCCGGCGTGTTCATGGCCAGGATCGATCCTTCGCTGGTTGAGACCGCGCGCAAGACCGTGCCGTCGCTGCAACATGGCCGGCGCTTTTCCGTCGCCGACCCGAAATCCGGGCCGGATTATCTGCAACTGGTGTCTCGGGTCTGACATTCGTATCTTATCGCGGCAGGCTTGTTTACGAATGTCAGACCCAAAGAGACACCAGCGAAATTTAAACTTGAGTGGAGTTTTGGATTTGGCATTCGCTATGAGAACGTGCGGCTACGGGTTAGCGAATGCCAAATCCACTCCACTCGTTCGGGGATCGGCATGATCCATTACAATCTACGCTGCCGGAAGGGCCACGCCTTCGAGAGCTGGTTCCAGAGCTCGTCTGCGTATGAAAGCCAGGAAAAACGCAAGCTCGTGAGCTGCCCGATTTGTGGCTCGACCGAGGTCGAACGCGCGATCATGGCGCCGCGGATCGCACGCAAGAAGGGCCGCGACAACGCCTCCTCCGAGCCGGTGGCGACACCCGCAGTCCCAACGCCGGCTGCCGAGGTGATCCCACCTTCGACCTCGACGCCGCTCTTGATGACGCAGGAGCGCGAGCTGCGCGCCAAGCTCAAGGAGTTGCGCGACCACATCGTCAAGAACGCCGACAACGTCGGCGACAGCTTTCCGAACGAAGCCCGCAAGATGCACTATGGCGATATCGAGCATCGGCCGATCTACGGCGAAGCCTCGGCGGACGAAGCGAAAGCCTTGATCGACGAGGGCGTCGAGGTCATGCCGCTGCCGACGCTACCCGACGACCGGAACTAGCTCGCGAGCCGCGACGCCGAAAGATCCCCTATGAACCGGCAGGCGGTCCTATCCTCGCTCATTCAGTTCAATGAACCCGTCACACTGCTGAAGGTGGCGCTCGAGCCATTTCCCTGGGATTCCGACAAACCGCTCGTCACGCTAACGAGCCGCGATATCGTCGCAGTCTTGCAGCGGTTTGCGGCCGGCGAATTTGGCGCAATTGTTCTGGAGGAATGGGCCAATCTGGTGGAGTGCCGAGAGGATATCGAGTACGAGCCTGACCGCCGAGACGCGATCTCTGACGCGATATTTCAGCTTGCAAATCCGACGCTCCATGCTCCGCTTGTGACCCAAGTGCCCAAGATCATTTCCAGCCTTCGGTAAGCGCCCATCATGAGCAGTTCCTGGCAAGTCTGGGCCGTGCTGTCGGCAGTGTTTGCCGCACTCACGGCGATCTTCGCCAAGGTCGGCGTCGAGGGCATCAACTCCGATCTTGCCACGTTGATCCGCACCGCCATCGTGCTGGTCACGCTGTCGCTCATCCTGTTCGCAACCGGGCAGTTCACCGATCCCGGGCCGATCCCGGCCAAGAGCTGGGCTTTTCTGGTGCTGTCGGCGCTCGGCACTGGCGCGTCGTGGCTTTGTTACTTTCGTGCCTTGAAACTCGGGCCCGCGACGCTGGTCGCACCGATCGACAAATTGAGTGTGGTGCTGGTCGCGCTGTTCGGCGTGACGTTTCTCGGCGAACGGCCTTCGCTGCAGGGATGGATCGGAATTGCAATGATCGCCGGCGGCGCCGTGCTGATCGCTTTCAAAGGCTAAAATGCAACCAGAAGCGCAACACCGACCACGATCAGCACGATGCCGAAGAGTTCGCGCGCCGAAAGTGGCTGCTTGAACGAGTAATAGGCGACGCCCTGCGCGAACAGCACTTCCACCAGTGCCAGCGTGCGCACGTTGGCCGCGGCCGTCAGCGCGAACGCCAGAAACCAGAACTGCGACGCGAACGCGCCCATGAAGCCCGCGAGCAGCGACGGCTTCCATAGCTTCAGGATCGATGTGAGCACCTTGGGCGCCCGCGAGAGCAGATAGACGGTCAGGATCAGCGTCTGCACGAACAGCCCGACCGCCAGAGTATAGGTCGCGGCCGTCACGAACGATGCGCCGTGGATGGTGATGATCGCGCCGCGATAGCCGTTGGCGGACAGCGCGAACGCTGCGGCAGAGACGAGACCGATCACGGTCGGCCGAAGGTCGGAAAAGCCTTTTTCGCCGCCCGGCCGCAAGGCGGTGACAACGACGCCGACCGTGGCGATCACGATCGCGAGCACTTTCAAGGCGGTCAGGTGGTCGCCGAGAAAGACAAAGCCGAAGATCGCCGTCTGGATCGCTTCGGTCTTCAGATAGGCTGTCGTCACCACGAAAGAACGCTCGTTCATCGCCACCAGCATCAGTCCGGTCGCGACGATCTGGCAGATCGCCCCGAGCAGGAGCCACGGCCAGAACACAAGTGTCGGCCGTGGCAAGGCGTCGCCGCCAAAAATCAAGACGCCGGCGAAGAACAGAAGCGCGAACGGAAATCCGAACAGGAAGCGGATGTTGGTCGCGCCCCAGGTGCCGAGCGGGCCGGTCAACTGCCGCTGCATGGCATTACGCGCGACCTGACCTGCCGCAGCGGTCACGGTGAAGGGAATCCAGAGCGAGGTGACGGTGAACATCAGCGAAATGAGGGAAGCGAGAAATGAATCAGGCGAAGGTCAGATCATGCCTTCGGCGATCACCATGTAGTTCACGTCCATGTCGGACGACAAACCCCAGCGATCAGTGAAGGGGCTGTACACTACGCCAGTCTGCTCGGCGATGGTTAGCCGGTTATCGAGGAGGTGGCGTGCAAGTTCGTCGGGGGTGACGAACTTCTCCCATTGATGGGTGCCGCGCGGCAGCCAGCGCAGCACGTATTCCGCGCCGACGATGGCAAGAGCAAAGCTCTTCCAGTTGCGATTGAGTGTGGAAACCACCATCAGCCCGCCTGGCTTGAGCATCGCCGCGCAACGGCCGATGAACGCGCCGACGTCAGTCACGTGCTCGACCACTTCCATCGCCAGCACGATGTCAAAACGCTCGCGCACGTCCATCTCCTCGACGGTCGTGCAGCGATAATCGATCGACAGATGACCGCGGTCGGCGTGCAGCCGCGCCGCCGCAATATTGCTGGCGGAGGGATCGACGCCGATCACCTGCGCGCCAAGCCGCGTCAGCGGCTCGCACAGCAGGCCGGCGCCGCAGCCGATGTCGAGGATGCGCAGGCCCGACAGGCAGCCGAGGCTCTTGATGTTGCGATCGAACTTGCGGCAGGCGGCATCGCGAATATAGGTCAGGCGCAGCGGGTTGATCTTGTGCAGCGGCGCCATCTTGCCCCGGGGATCCCACCACTGCTCGGACAGCTTCGAGAATTTGGCGATCTCCGCCGGATCGACGGTGGAGGCTGCTGGAGAGGCGGGAGAGTTCGGCTGGGTTGCCATCTGCCGCTCCTAACGCGCGGTAATGGCGCTGCGAAACGCCAAAGGCGACGCAATGGTCGAAATCGTTTGCCGGCCCTCGCCGACCCCCATGATGGTGACGTCGCCGTAGTTGAAGATACGGCCAAGAATGGTCTGCTCGACGTCGACGCTCTCGATCTTGTCGAGGGCAATCTCGAACGTGCGCCGTTTGATGAAGCCGGTCTTGTGCACCACCCGGCGGTCGGTGACGTCGGTTTCCGTGGTGAGCCGGTGGAACCAGCCTTTGACCGTGAAATAGAGCGCCACCACGGCGATGACCGCGGCCGCGGGCAGGCCGATCACGGCTATTGGCGGAAAGGAGACTGAAGCAGCTACGAGCACCAGCGCCACAACCCAGGCCACGATGGCCGGCAGATAGAAGATCCAGTGCGCATTGGTCGAATACAGCACTTTTTCGCCCGGCTGCAGGATTTCGTCGATGTAGCGCGCCATACCAACAGCCTCAATTAACTCAATAACATGGCGCGATTCGGAGCCGGTTACTTGCCCTCGACCGCGCCGCTATGTATACGCGCGTTTCGAGTACCGCGTGCGAACGTTTGCGCCCGGTTACATTAATAATCCGCAGAGGAATGTACCAGCCATCATGGGTCGCCTCGTGATGAAATTCGGCGGCACATCGGTCGCCAATATCGAACGCATCCGCAACGTGGCGCGTCACGTCAAGCGGGAGGTCGATGCCGGCCACGACGTCGCCGTCATCGTCTCGGCCATGGCCGGCAAGACCAATGAGCTGGTCGACTGGTGCCGCGAAGCCTCGCCCGTGCATGACGCCCGCGAATACGACGCGGTGGTGGCGTCCGGCGAGCAGGTCACCGCGGGATTGCTGGCGATCGCATTGCAGGCGATCGGCATCCAGGCGCGCTCATGGCAGGGCTGGCAGATCCCGATCAAGACCAGCGACGCGCATGCCTCGGCGCGGATTCTCGACATCGACGGCACCGAACTGCTCAACCGCTTCAAGGAGCGCAAGGAGGTCGCGGTCATCGCCGGCTTCCAGGGCATCAATCCGCAGACGGGCCGGATCACCACGCTCGGGCGCGGCGGCTCCGACACGTCGGCAGTTGCGGTCGCGGCCGCCATCCGCGCCGACCGCTGCGACATCTATACCGACGTCGACGGGGTCTACACGACCGACCCGCGGGTGGTTCCAAAAGCAAAACGGCTCGACCGGATCGCTTTTGAGGACATGCTCGAGCTGGCCTCGCTCGGCGCCAAGGTGCTGCAGGTGCGCTCGGTGGAACTCGGCATGGTCCACAACATGCCGATCTTCGTCCGCTCCAGTTTCGACAAGCCCGAAGATATCGATCCGCACGCCAACCAGCCGCCTGGCACGCTGATCTGCGGTGAGGAGGAAATCATGGAAAGTCACGTCGTCACCGGCATCGCCTTCTCCAAGGACGAGGCGCAGATTTCCATTCGCCAGATCGAGGACAAGCCCGGGGTCGCAGCGTCGATCTTCGGCCCGCTGGCGGACGCCAATATCAATGTCGACATGATCGTGCAGAACGTCTCCGAGGACGGCAAGACCACCGACCTCACCTTCACGGTGCCGGCCTCCGACTACGTCCGCGCCCGCGACACCATCACCTCGGCCAAGGCCAAGATCGGCTATGCCCGGCTCGATACCGCAACCGACGTCGCCAAGGTTTCGGTGATCGGCAGCGGCATGCGCAGCCATGCCGGCGTCGCCGCCAAGGCATTTTCGGCGCTCGCGGCGCGCAACATCAATATCCGCGCCATCACCACCTCGGAAATCAAGTTTTCTGTGCTGATCGACACCGCTTATACCGAACTCGCCGTGCGGACGCTGCACACCCTTTACGGGCTCGATCAAGCCTAGAAATAAACTTCCCTTAGCGGCTGCAACATAACCGCAGCGGCGCAAGCCGCTGTGTTCACAATGGCAGGCCTTTTGCTTGGCAAAACAAGGCTCGATTCGGTATACGGCCTGAATGAGCTCAATTGTGAACCGTGCCACTGTTTTCGCGGCGTGATTCGGCCATTAGCTTGGCTCTGCGGCATCCGCCGAATGAATAAAATTGTTGCGTTTTGAGTCTAAACGCCTGCTCGCGGCCACCCGGCGGGCTGGCCTGGAGGAATAGGATTTGACCCCACTGCGAAGCGCATCGGGAGGCCCCCGCGTCCTGTTGAGACGGCTTCGCGAAACCATGGCGGAGCAGGTCTCGGCCCAGGAGCGACTGGACAAGATCGTGGTGCTGATCGCCGCCAACATGGTGGCGGAAGTCTGCTCGGTCTATGTGCTGCGCGTCGACAATACGCTCGAACTCTATGCGACCGAAGGTCTCAACCGCGACGCCGTGCACCGCACGGTACTGAATGCGCATGAGGGCCTGGTCGGCCTTGTCGCCAGCGAGGCGACACCGCTCAATCTCAACGACGCCCAAAGCCACCCGGCCTTCTCGTTCCGCCCCGAGACCGGCGAAGAGATCTATCACTCCTTCCTCGGCGTGCCGATCCTGCGCGCCGGCAACACGCTTGGCGTACTGGTCGTGCAGAACCGCGCCAAGCGCACCTATGTCGAGGAGGAGGTCGAGGCACTCCAGACCACCGCGATGGTGCTGGCGGAAATGATCGCCTCTGGCGAGTTGGCGGCGCTGGCCCAGCCGGGCGCCGAACCCGCCGCGCGGCACTCCCAGCACAAGACCGGCGCAATCCTGTCCGACGGTATCGCGCTTGGCCACGTCGTGCTGCATGAGCCGCGCGTCGTCATCACCAATTACATTGCCGAGGACCTGCCGAAGGAAATCAAGCGGCTGGACGCAGCGCTCGCCAAGCTGCGCGCCGACCTCGACCGCATGCTGGAGCGCGGCGACGTTGCCGACGGCGGCGAGCATCGCGACGTGCTCGAGGCATACCGGATGTTCGCCAACGATCACGGCTGGTCGCACAAGCTGCACGAGGCGGTCGCCACCGGCCTCACCGCGGAAGCCGCGGTCGAGCGCGTTCAGTCCGATACCCGCGCGCGCATGCTGCGCTCCACCGATCCCTATTTGCGCGATCGCCTGCACGACCTCGAAGATCTCGGCTATCGCCTGATGCGGCAACTGGTCGGACAGGATCATGCGCCTTCGCGCGAGCAGCTCCCCGACAACGCCATCCTGATCGCCCGCGCGATGGGGCCGGCGGCGCTGCTCGACTACGATCGCAAGCGCCTGCGCGGCCTGGTGCTGGAAGAGGGCACCGCCAATTCGCACGTGTCGATCGTGGCCCGGGCGCTCGGCATTCCCGCGGTCGGCGAGGTTCCGAACGCGCCGGGTATCGCCGATCCCGGCGACGCCATCATCGTCGACGGCACCTCGGGCTCGATCTATGTCCGCCCGTCGGCGGAGATCGAGGCGGCCTATGCGGAGCGGGTGCGGTTCCGCGCGCGCCGGCAGGCACAATATTCGGCGCTGCGCGACAAGCCCTGCGTGACCAAGGATGGCCAGCGGGTCGAACTCCTGATCAATGCGGGCCTTGCGATCGACCTGCCGCATATCGACGACACAGGTTCTGCCGGCATCGGCCTGTTCCGCACCGAATTGCAGTTCATGGTCGGCCAGAGCCTGCCGCGCACCAGCGACCAGCTCGCACTGTATCGCACCGTGCTTGATGCTGCCGGGACGAAGCCCGTGACGTTCCGTACGCTCGACATCGGCGGCGACAAGGCGCTGCCCTATATGGAAAGCGTGATCGAGGAAAATCCGGCGCTCGGCTGGCGCGCGATCCGGCTCGGGCTCGACCGGCCCGGCCTCTTGCGCGGCCAGATCCGCGCGCTGCTGCGCGCCGGCGGCGGCCGCGGTCTGCGCATCATGTTTCCGATGATCACGGAAGTGGCCGAGTTCGATGCCGCCAAGAGCATCGTCGAACGCGAGCTGACGTATTTGCGTCAGCACGGGCACTCACTGCCCGAGCGCATCGACATCGGCACCATGCTCGAAGTACCGGCTCTGCTCTATCAGCTCGACGAGCTGTTGAAGAAGGTCGACTTCATCTCGGTCGGATCCAACGATCTGTTCCAGTTCCTGTTCGCGGTCGATCGCGGCAATGCCAAGGTCTCCGAGCGGTTCGACACCCTGTCGGCGCCGATCCTGCGGGTGCTGCGCGAGATCGTGCAGAAAGCCACGCTGGCGAAGAAATCCGCATCGCTGTGCGGCGAAATGGCGTCGAAGCCGATCGGTGCCCTGGCGCTGATCGCGCTCGGTTACCGCTCGCTCTCGCTGTCGGCGACCGGACACGGTCCCGTCAAGGCGCTGATCCTCGACCTCGATGCCAAAAAGGCCGAAGCCTTGATGAACTCGCTGCTCGATGCGCCCGCCGGCAGCGTCTCGATCCGGCAGAAGCTGACCGAATTCGCCGAGGCCGAAGGGCTGGCGTTGTAGCGAGGCTTTATCCTCGCTCCGCTGCTGTCCTCTATCCGCTGAAAAGCAAAGTTGTTCGAGACTCCCGATGTCGATGCTCCCCGAAGCCAAACTGGATATTCTGCTGGCGCACCACGCGTCCCTCGAAGCGGAGCTGCTGGGTCAGGTCGGCTCCGACCGATATGTCCAGATCACGCGCGAGCTTGCCGAACTCAATCCGCTGATCGACGCCGTCAAGACCTATCGCGCCGCGCGCAGCGAGCTTACCGACACCGAGAGCCTGCTCGCGGACGCGGCGACCGATCCCGAGATGCGCACCATGGCGGAAGCCGAACGTGAGACGTTGCTGGCGCGCATCGGCGACCTGGAGCAGAAGATCCGCGTCGCACTATTGCCAAAGGACGCCATGGACGACCACAACGTGGTGCTGGAAATTCGCGCCGGCACCGGCGGCGACGAGGCTTCGCTGTTTGCCGGCGATCTGTTCCGGATGTACGAGCGCTTCGCGGCCCTGCAGGGCTGGAAGGTCGAGGTGATCTCGGCGAGCGAAGGCACCGTCGGCGGCTACAAGGAAATCATCGCCGAGGTGCAAGGCCGCGGTGCGTTTGCCAAGCTGAAGTTCGAATCCGGCGTGCATCGTGTGCAGCGCGTCCCCGACACGGAAACGCAGGGACGCATCCATACCTCGGCCGCGACGGTCGCGGTGCTGCCCGAAGTCGAGGACGTCGACGTCGACATCAAGAACGAAGACTTGCGGATCGAGACCATGCGCGCGGGCGGCGCCGGCGGTCAGCACGTCAACAAGACCGAATCCGCGATCCGCATCACACACATTCCGACCGGCATCGTGGTGATGATGCAGGACAGCCGCTCACAGCACAAGAACCGCGCCTCTGCGATGAACATCCTGCGCTCACGCATCTACGACGCCGAACGCCAGCGCATCGACGCGGCGCGCTCGGCGGATCGCAAGGAGAAGGTCGGCTCCGGCGATCGCTCTGAACGCATCCGCACCTATAATTTCCCGCAGGGCCGCGTCACCGACCACCGCATCAATTTGACGCTGTATAAGCTGCCGCAGGTGATCTCGGGCGAAGCGCTCGGCGAGTTGACCGACGCGCTGACAACGGAGCACCAGGCCGCGCAGCTCGCCGCGCAAGGCGCGTCGGCTTAAAGGTCAATGCCGCACGGAACCGTTCGACGACTTCAATAGCCGGATCATCGCCGGGCTCGCCGCGCGGCGCAGCTCTCCGAGATTGATTCTGGAGATCGCCTGAAGCTTCTGCTCGCCCTTCGCCGTCAACCTGAGATGCACGCGCCTTGCGTCCTTTGGATCGGGCGCGCGCTTGATCAACCCACCCTTCTCCATACGCTTGATGAGTTCGACGGCCGAATGATGCCGGATCAGCAAAAACCGTGCGACGTCGCCAACCGTCGCGGGGCCCGATTCGACAAACCCTTTGATACCGAGCAGCGCCTGATGCTGCTGCGACGTCAAGCCCTGTCGCTCCGCTGCCGTCTCGCTGAAAGCGAGGAACACACGCAGCTGATAGCGAAACTGCGCGAGCGCCTTGTAGTCGACCGCGAGCGCTCTGCTGCTGCGCTTGACCTTGGTGATGCCTGACCGCGTTAGCGGCCGACGCCGCCGCCTGGATTGGACCATTCCGCCGCCCCTGCTTCGCTCAACCGCGAGAGGGTATCAAGGCGAGAGAGCCGGAACTATCCCGTTTTGCGACGATGGCGCTTCATTTTAGAAAAAGTCCGCCCCGCTCGCGCGTCAGGGCAATGGCGGCGGATCGTAGGTCGAACTCAATATTTCCAGAAGAATGATCTGGAAGGCGACCGGAATGCGCGCGCTCTTGCGGCGGATCGACTTTTCCAGCGCTTCGGTGATTTCGGCCCGGGTAAGTTTTCCGGCGGAGGCGCGCGCCGCCAGGCTGTGCCACACCTCGGACAGCGATTTACCGATGAAGAGCGGCGATCTGATCGACACGCCCCTGGCACGAGCCCAGCCGATGATTTCACGCGCCGTTTGTGGCCCGCAATTTCGAGCGGTCGCCAGATGCTGGGCGGTGAGCTTGCGAAGCAGCTCTTCAGGTGGAACCCAGGGACCTTTCGGCGGGCTCTCTCCGATCAGTTCGGGCGCCAGTTCCTTCAGCACATTGACTGCACGAACGCTCAATGCTCCGGACGATGAGGCGGAGACATTCTCACTGCAAGGCACAGTCTCGTCTTGCAAAACACTGCCTCGCCTGTCGGCCTGCCGAATTCGGGTCATGAGCGCGCTTGTATAGGGAGAACGCTTCAGCGGTAAAAACCGAGATATATCGTATACCGATATTATCGCAACATCCTTCGACCAAAGTGACATTGACAGAACGGCTGGGAACGCAATTCTAACGGCAACTAGCTGCGTTACGCAGCCCAGGGCGCGTGGGCCGATCGCCGGCATCCGGCAATCGGGCCCGTTTCGTGCGACAAAAATAATCACCCAGATTGGGAGGAGACTGAACGATGACTAACAAAGTGTTGCGCCAGGGAATGAGACCGGGCGTGTCGCGCCGCGCGCTGTTGCAGGCCGGCGCTGGCTTCGCAGGCGGCGCCTTGCTGCCGGTCTCTATGGTCATGCCAGTTTATGCCGAAGATCACGCGGCCATCGGCACCTATCCTGAGGGCTCGTCGGGCTCTTCCGTGTTCATCGGCATCTCCGTTCCCCGCACCGGTACCTATGCCGTGCAGGGCGAGGACGAGCTCAAGGGCTATCAGCTCGCGATCGAACACATCAATAGCGGCCACGATCTGATCAAAAAGATCTCGCCGAAAACCAAGAAGGGCGTGCTCGGCAAGGAACTGAAATTCGGCGTCGCCGATTCCGCCGCCAAACCGAACGAGGCGGTGCAGGCGCAACAGCGCTTCATCAGCGAGAACAAGGCGATCATGATCACCGGCGGCACTTCGAGCGCAGTGGCGGTGGCGCTGAACAAGCTGGCGCAGCGCGAAAAAGTACTGTTCGTGTGCGGCATCTCCGGCTCGAACGACACCACCGGCAAGGATTGCGTGCGCTACGGCTTCCGCCAGAATTTCTTCGGCCAGACCGCTGCGGCTGCGATCGCGCCGGTCCTCGTCAAGCAATTCGGGAAAAACAAGAAGGCTGCCTATCTGACGCCGGACTACACCTACGGCCACACCGTCACCAAGGCGATGCAGGATCACCTTGCGGAAGCAGGCTGGACCACGGTCACCAACCAGGTGTCGCCGCTCGGCGCGCCAGACTATTCCTCCTATCTGCTCAACGTCGCCAACTCCGGCGCCGACGTGCTGATGAACGTCAACTGGGGCCACGACGCCGTGCTGTCGATCCAGCAGGCCAAGCAGTTCGGCGTGCTGGACAAGATGAAACTCGTGGTGCCGTACCAGGTGCCGTTTATCGCCCGCGAAACCGGCGGACTGATGCAGGGCGTTTATGCCGCAACGGATTATTGGTGGACCGTCGAGGACAAATATCCGCTCGCCAAGATGTTCAACGACGAGTTCAGCAAGAAGTACGGCTACAAACCGGAATGGGGCGCCGAGAACGCCTACATCAGTTTTGCCTACTGGGCGCGAATGGTTGAGGAAGCCGGCAGCTTCTATCCGCCTGACGTCATCAAGACCTACGAGAAAGGCGAAACCCTGCCTTCGTTCGTCGGCGACGTCCACTTTCGCGCGGAGGACCACCAGTGCGTCCGCCCTGTCATCATCGTCAAGGGCAAGATGGAAAAGGACATGAAGAACAAGGAAGACTATTACGACATCGTCGAGATCGTTCCCGGTGACGAATTGATGCAGAAGCCGGACGCCTTCGGCTGTCATCTCGGCGACTATACTTAAGTTCGAGCTGCAACGGACGCCGTGGGTGGAACGACCCTACCCGCGGCGTTATTTTTGTGTCTAATGATCTGCGTGCACGCGGATTTGATATTATGATCAACTGGCCAAATTTCGTCTCGCAGCTTTTCAACGGACTGGCGCTTGGCGCGCTGCTCGCACTCATCAGCTCGGGACTCACAATCATCTACGGCACGCTCGGCGTTCTCAACCTCGCGCATGGCGCGATGTTCATGATCGGCGGCTACGCCGGATATGTTGCCTTCAGCTACACGCATTCTTTCATCGCTGCCGTCATTGCCGGTTCACTGTTCGTGATGGTGCTCGGCGTGGTGATGGAGCGCGTCATCATCCGCAACTTCTATCAGCGCCCGCACGAAGACCAACTGCTGGTGACGTTTGGTCTCGGCATCTGCTTTGTCGAAATCGTGCGCCTGTTGTTCGGCAGCCAGTCGCAGATGGTGCCTCCGCCGCCGCTCTTGCAGGGCATCACTTCGCTTGGCTTCATGTATTACCCAACCTATCGCCTCGCCGTCGTCGGCATCGTTGCGGTCGCCCTTGGCGCGCTGTTCATCGTGCTTTACCGCACCCGCCTCGGCATGATCGTGCGCGCCGGCATCGAAGATTCGGTCATGGTCGATTCGCTTGGCATCAACGTCTACCGCGTCTTCATGATCGTGTTCGGGATCGGCGCCATGGCGGCGGGCTTTGCCGGCATCGTCAACGCGCCCGTGGTGTCGCTGACGCCAGGCGTCGGCGACGACATCCTGGTCGAGACGTTCGTCGTGGTGGTGATCGGCGGCGTCGGCTCGTTTCCCGGCGCCATCCTCGGTGGCCTGATCGCCGGCGAGATCATCAGCATCACCTCCATGTTCAACCCGAGCTACGCCTACGTCATGTTGTTTGCGGCCATGACGCTCGTGCTGGTGCTCCGGCCGCACGGCCTGCTCGGTACTCAAGGCCGCGAATGAAAGCGCATTTGTCATGCTGAAGCAGCGACCCTTCCTGATCGAGGCCCTGACGGCGGCGGGCCTGATCGCTGCGCCATTCCTGCTGCCGCTGCTCGGCCTGGCGCCCAACACGGTCAACCGAATTCTGGTCTGGGGCCTTTTCGGCCTCGGCTTCGACATTCTGTTCGGCTTCACCGGATTGTTGTCGTTCGGTCAGTCCGCGTTCTACGGCACCGGTGGATTTGTCGCCGCTTATCTCCTGACCCGGGCCGGATTTCCCTATGTCGTGCTGGCGCTCATCATTGGCATGATCGCCGCGGCCGCTGTGGGTTACCTCGTCGGCCTGATCGCGTTGCGGCGCACCGGCATCTATTTCGCGATGATCACGGTTGCGATTGCCGAGGTGTTCTTCTTCGTCGAGTTCAATCCGCTGGCGGACTGGACCGGCGGCGAGAACGGATTGCCGGGGGTGCCGACGCCGAGCATCCACCTCGGTTTCACGACGCTTAATTTCACGACTGGCTGGTCGCTCTATCCGTTCCTGGCGTTCTGCTACTTCATCGGCATCGTCATCGCGTTGCGCATCGTGCGTTCGCCAGTCGGCGCCGTCCTTAGCGCCATCCGCGACAATCCGCTGCGCGCGAGCGCGGTCGGCCATAACATCCATGGCTATAAACTCACGGCCTTCGTGATCGCCGCGGCCTATGCCGGATTCGCCGGCGGACTTCTCGGTGTCTTGCAGGCCTTCATGCCGCCGGATGCTTTTACCTTCGACACATCAGGCCAGCTTGTCATGCAGACCGCGATCGGCGGTCGCGGAACGCTGTTCGGCCCACTGGTGGGTGCGGCCGTCTGGCTCTCCTTGCAAGATTTTCTCCAGGCCGCCCTCGGGCTCGGCGCCGCGTGGAAGCTCGTACTGGGCGTCGTTTTCGTGTTGCTGGTCTGCTTTCTCCGTCGCGGCATCATCGGCGGGATCGCAAGTCTCTATCACCTGGCGACCGGCAAGCGCACTGCTGCGGAGCCGAAGGAAGCGCAGCCTCCAACAAGCATGACCACCGGCCAACAGCCCGCCAGCGCCGCGAGCCCTGCGCGAGCGCCAGCCGCGCCAGTGAACCGGTGCGGGGATGCAAATGCCGCCGGCCCGATCCTGCAAGCGAAAGGGCTGACGAAGCGATATGGCGGTTTGCTCGCCAACAGCGATATCGACTTCACGGTCAACCACGGTGAACTCCGCGGCATAATCGGCCCCAATGGCGCGGGGAAATCGACCTTCTTCAAGATGCTGACTTGCGAGGTGCCACCGACCTCCGGCACCATCACATTCGAAGGCCGCAACATCACGGGAATGAACGTAACCGACGTGTGCCAGCTCGGCCTGACCAAGAGCTATCAGGTCAACCAGTTGTTCACCGGCCTCACCGTTCGCGAGAATCTCAACATCGCGGCGCTTTCGGCGCTGCGCGGCAAATTCCGCCTCGATCTGTTCCGGCGCATCCAGAACATCCCCGGACTTTCCGAGCGTGTGGAACACACGCTTGAACTGGTCAATCTGGCATCGCGGCCGGATACGCCAGTGTCGGAGCTCGCATATGGCGAAAAGCGCCGGCTCGAAATCGGGCTCGCGCTTGCCACCTCCCCGAGCCTGCTGCTGCTCGACGAACCGCTCGCCGGCATGAGCCCGCGAGAGCGCGTGGAAACGGTGAAGCTGCTCAAATCGATCAGCCAGGGCCGCACCATGATCATCATCGACCATGACATGGACGCGTTGTTCGAACTCGCCGAGCGCGTGACGGTGTTGCAGGAGGGCCGCGTCCTGGTCGAGGGAACGCCACAGGAGATCAAGAACAACACGACCGTCCAGGAGGCTTATCTGGGCGGCGTGAATGGAGTGCTCGCCGCATGAGCTTGCTCGAAGTCAACGGCCTGAACAGCTATTACGGGGATTCTCATATCCTCTTTGACGTCTCGATGCGGGTCGAGCGCAACGAGGTCGTGGCGCTGCTCGGCCGCAACGGCGCCGGAAAAAGCACGACGCTGAAAAGCCTGATGGGAGTCGTCACTCCCAGAGCCGGATCGATCGTGTTTGACGGCATCGACGTGGCGGGCCGCAAGAGCCACAAGATCGCACAGGCCGGCATGCAGCTTGTCCATGAGGAACGCCGCATCTTCGGCAGCCTGAGCGTCGAAGAGAATCTCGTTCTCGCAGGCTACACCGCCGCAAAACGCTGGCCGCTCGATCGCATCTACGAGATGTTCCCGCGCCTGAAGCAACGCCGCGGCAACCGCGGCACGGACTTGTCCGGCGGAGAGCAACAGATGCTTGCGATTGCGCGCGCGCTGGTCCGCGATCCAAAAATCATTTTGCTTGATGAGCCATTCGAAGGGCTGGCGCCGGTCATCGTGCGCGACCTCATGGCCGCGTGCCGCAACCTGGCTGCCGCCGGCCAGACCATTGTGCTGGTCGAACAGAATCTGGCCGCGACGCTGGCCCTCGCCGAGCGCATCTACATCATCAACAATGGTCACATCGTTCACGAGGGGCCGGCGCAGGAGATCAAGTCCCAGCCTGATGTTCTGCAACGGTATCTCGGCGTCTAAGCAATATCGACGCTGCATCCGGTATCGGCTAACAACGATCATATGCCTCAGCCCAATTTCGGGACGCACGTGGTCGATCGATTTACTGGCAGGACTGTCGAAGAGGCGCGGCGAACGTTGACGTCTGCCCTGAATTCGGGCGGCGTTGCGTCGGCCGAACTCGACGCCCGCTTGCTGGTCGGTGAAGCCCTTGAGCTGGATTTCACCGGCCTGATCGCCGCAGCGGGCCGCAGGCTCAACGCCGAGGAAGCGCAGCGCCTCGAAGAATTCACGCAGCGACGCCTTGAAGGCGAGCCGGTTGCCCACATCCTTGGCGTCAAGGAATTCTGGGGCCTGCCCTTGCGGCTTTCTTCGGCGACGCTGGTGCCACGGCCTGACACCGAAACGGTCGTCGAACTCGCGCTCGACATATGGCGCGGCGAACAAGGCGGCGAGCCGCGGCGTATCGTCGATATCGGCACCGGCTCGGGCGCCATTTTGCTTGCGCTGCTCTCGGAATGGCGCGAGGCGACCGGCATCGGCACCGACATCAGTTCGATGGCGTTGCAAACTGCACGCCTCAATGCCGGCCGCCTCGGCTTCGCTCCGCGGGCCGCGTTTGTCGCCTGCAACTACATGGCGGCCCTGTCGGGAGCGTTCGACTTGATCGTGTCGAACCCTCCTTACATCCGCTCGGCTGACATCGCGGAACTGGACCGCGAGGTGCGCGCATATGACCCGCTCGCCGCACTGGATGGGGGTGCCGATGGCTTCACGGCCTACCGTGCCATTATTCCGGAGGCAGCACGCCTGCTTGCGCCTGGAGGGGCACTGATCGTAGAGGCCGGATACGGCCAAAGCGGCCCTATTTTAGAGATGATGGCGGCATCAGGGTTAACGTCGGAGAGGCCGCCAAAAGCCGATCTGGCGGGTATCCCGAGGGCTGTTGCGGGCCGGAAACTGTCCCGATAAAGCCTGATTGGAATGCAAAAAAGCTCTTGGAAAAGTCCCCCGGAGCGACTACGTTCCGCTCAACATCAGTCCAGGGTTACTGGCCCCGTAGACGGATACGGATTGAGGCCAGAGTTCTCAAAGCGAGAGCCCGCCCCGGGTGAAAAGGTTCCAAAACGCAGGTCATTCTGAGCGCGATGGCTTTGGTAAGCTGCGCAGCTTGCGACCGCAAAGCGAACGAAAGCCTGTTATTGCGCTTGAAAAATCACGCTCGAAACCAGTGCTTGTTTTGGCAGGCGGAATGATTTGATGCGGCCGGCGAAGCGCGCCGGGCTGGTGGGGAACGCGTCTTTGTTGGCTGCGACGTACAGCAAATCTGTGTGGAGATAAGCGGCTGCCTCGATCAGGCACGCGAGAGAATCGCGCGAGCTGAATCAAGCAGTGCGTAACGTGGAAGAAGCGAAACGGCACTCCGAGGCCCGTTAAACGTTAGGGTCGAGGAGTTTCAAAGCAGGGCAATTTCAGGGCTGGATCAAAGGCACGACATGAGAAACGGTCAAAACAACAAGCGGATGCGTAACCGGAACAATAACAACAACAATAATAACCGGCGTGGCCAAAACCCGATGACCCGGGTGTTCGAATCCAACGGACCGGATATCAAAATCCGTGGCACTGCATCTCACGTTGCTGAAAAATACGTACAGCTGGCGCGTGATGCGCGCTCCTCCGGCGATCCGGTCGCTGCGGAAAATTACTATCAACATGCCGAGCATTACTTCCGCCTGATTGCCGCGGCCCAGGAGCAGCTCCGCCAGAATCAGCCGCAGCAACAGCCGCGGCCCGATGCCGACATGATTTCGGAAGATGGCGAGGAGGATGAGGGCTTTTCCAGCTTCGGTCAGGAGCCGGGATTTGTGCCGCAGCAACAGCAGCCTTATCAGCCGCGCGAGCGCGACAACGGCCAGCGCGACCATCAGCAATCCTATCAGCCGCGCGAGCAGCAGCACCAGCCGCGTGAACACCGCGATCAGCGCAACCAGCCGCAGTATCAGCAGCCGCAACCTTCGATGCCGGACAATGGCGGCGTCGACCGCCTGCCTTCCTTCATCACCGGACCGCAGCCGCAGATCAATGGCGGTCACGGCGGTTTCGAAGGCAATGGTGGCGGCGGCGAACGCGAGCGCTTCCCGCGCCGTCGACGCCGCCCGCATGGTCCGCGCCCCGAGGGCGTGGCCGCCGCGCCGGCTGCGCCGAGCGACGACTTCAATTCGGGCAACGAATAGCTAGTCTGCCGGCTTTCTCGCGCGGTCGTCAGCGGCGTCTATTTCTCATCGCGCTGGAACGACGACGGCACCAATACCGGCGGCAAAGCCGGTATCAGCCGCGCGCGCTCGCGATGCGCGGGGATCGCGCGGTAAACCTGTTTGGTTGCTTCCACGATATGGACGCCGGCAAACGGCACCGATATCGCGGCGCCGATCCGCTCCCAAACCATTGCCGAACGCAGAAACCAGCTGGCGCCGACCGGCGGCACGAACAGGGCCTCGCCCCAACCGATCGGCGTGAACCATGTCTGCCGCAACAGCTGCGTGATCTGCGAGCGCGAATACGGCCGGCCGTGACCGAACGGCGTGTTGTCGGTGCGGGTCCACACCCCTCGCCGGTTCGGAATGACGGCCATCATCCGCCCCGAAGGCGCGAGCACCCGCCACACCTCGCGGAGCAGTCCTTCGGGGTCGTCACACATCTCGAGCGCGTGAACCAGGAGGATGCGGTCGACCGCGGAATCCGGCAGCGGCAGCGAGAATTCGTCAACCAAAGCAGCCAGCGTCGGCCGCGCCGTCGGCCATTTCAACACGCCTTGCGCCGCCGGCATGAAGGCGATGCAGCGCTCGGACTTGTCGCGAAACAGGCCGAGATAGGGCGTGGGATAGCCGATGCCGAGCACGCGCTGGCCTTCGGCTTCCGGCCAGCGGGCGTGAATGCCGCGATTGATCAATCGCCGCGCCACGATGCCGAGGCGCTGCGAATAAAAATCTCTCAAATCGATGACGTCGATCGACATGGCGTGCAATCTATCACGAATTAAGCGGCCAATCGCGCATTGCTCATTCGGCGTTAACGCCCTATTTCATGCTTAAGGGAAGCATTTTCCAGAACGACACGGAGTTATCATGGCCGCCGAAATTCGCCTGTTCCCCTGCCTGTCCGATAATTTCGGCTACCTGATTCACGATCCAGCGACCAAGGCGACCGCCTCGATCGACGCCCCGGAAGCCGCGCCCGTCATCGCCGCGCTGGAGCGCGATGGCTGGCAGCTCACCGACATTCTCATCACCCATCACCACCATGACCATGTCGGCGGCGTCGCCGAACTCAAGCAGAAATACAACTGCCGCGTCGTCGCGCCCCATGACAAGTCCACCAAGATCGCCAATGTCGATCTTCGCACCAAGCAGGGCGACGTTCTGAAGATCGGCAGCCTGCTCGCGCGGGTGCTGGAAACGCCGGGCCACACGCTCGATCATGTCGCTTACGTCTTCGATAACGAAAAGGCGCTGTTCGCCGCCGACACGCTGTTCTCGATCGGTTGCGGACGGGTGTTCGAAGGCACCTATCCAATGATGTGGGACTCCTTGCTCAAGCTGCGCGCGCTTCCCGACGACTTCAGACTTTATTGCGGTCATGAATATACCGCCTCCAACATCAAATTCGCCTTGACGATCGAGCCGGACAATCCGGTCCTGAAGGCGCGCGCAGAAGAAGTGAAGCGCCTGCGAAGTGAGAACAAGCCGACGATCCCGACGCTGCTGGCTGAGGAAAAAAAGGCCAACGTCTTCCTTCGCGCGGACGAGCCCTCTGTCGCCGCCGGCGTGCGGATGAGGGATCGCAGCCCGGCTGAGGTGTTTGGCGAATTACGCGAACGCAAGAACAAATCCTGACCATGACGGCGCGGCCTTCCGCTGCCGACATGATCGCGCAGCTTGACCTCAAGCCGCATCCTGAAGGCGGCCACTATCGCGAGACGTTTCGCGATTCGAACGTCGACGCGAACGGCCGTTCGCGCTCCACCGCGATCTATTTCCTGCTCGGCCGCGGCGAACGCTCGCACTGGCACCGGATCGATGCGGTGGAAATCTGGCACTACCATGCAGGCGATGCGCTGACACTGCAGATCGCCGACGATGACGGCATATGCAACATCAGGCTTGGGCCGGATATCGCTGCCGGTGAAATCCCTCAAGCGATCGTTCCGGCACACGCCTGGCAAGCGGCTGAAAGCGCTGGTGACTGGACGCTGGTCAGCTGCACGGTCGCGCCGGGATTCGAATTCGCGAAATTTGAGCTGGCGCCAAAAGGCTGGAAGCCGGAATAGCTTCATCGCTTGCGAAACATGTCGCGCGCCGCAATCAGTCCGCCGCCGGCGATCAGCACGGCCGCGATTGCGATGTTGGCGCTGGCCTTGGCAAAACCTGCGAGAATCAGAAACGCGGTCGACAGCAACGGCGTCGCATAGGACGCCGCGCCCAGCACGCGGATGTCGCCGCGCTTCATGCCGATGTCCCAGGTGTAGAACGCCGCACCCACGGGACCAACGCCAAGCGCAATGACCGCAAGCCATTGTCCCGTCGTCTCCGGCCACACCGTTTGCTCAAGCAGCAGATGCATGATGGCGGCGAGCAGCGCGGTGACGAGGCAAAAGCCGGCAACCGCATCAGTCGGCACGGCCTTGAACCGCCGCGACATGACAGAATAAGTCGCCCAGACGAACGCCGCGATGAATGCCGCGAGCAAGCCTGGCAACTGCCCGGGCGCGAATCCTGAGAGGCCATTTCCCGCGATCAGCACCACCGTGCCGGCAAGCCCCGCCAGCGCGCCGACGACGTGATGGGGCGCCAATCGCTCGCCGGGCAGAAACGAAGAAAACAGAACGATCAACAGTGGCCACAGGTAATTCAGAAGTCCGGCTTCGGCCGGTGGCGCAAAGCGCAGCGCGAGAAAATAGAGCGCGTGATAGCCGAACAATCCGCCGACGCCGACGGCCCAGACCTTTGGCGGCTGCCACAACGCGGAGATCGCCTCGGGCCGGCCAATGAAGGTGGCAAGGCCCACGAGCCCGCCGATCGCAAAGGTGATCGCGGCCAATTGAAAGGCCGGAATTTTTCCGCTTCCCACCGTCAGGGCGGCGAGCAGCGACCACATCAGGATTGCGGAGAGGCCGATCAGGGTCGCGGTGCGGGAGGTCATTGCAGCACTATTTCTCCGTCATGGCCGGGCTTGACCCGGCCATCCACGTCTTTCTTGGATCCCAAATCTCAAAGACGTGGATGCCCGGCACAAGGCCGGGCATGACGAATCACTTGCATCATCCGGCGCTGCTACACAACGACAGCGCAATCACACCATATACTGCCCGCCGTTGATCGACAGCGTCGAGCCGGTGATGGCGCCGGCCTCATCGGCAGCGAGAAAGACCACCGCGCGCGCGATCTCATCCGGCTCGCCCAAACGGTTGATCGGGATCAGCGGCAGGATGCTCTTTTCAAGAACCTCCTTCGGCACCGCCTGCACCATTTCGGTGTTGATATAGCCCGGGCAGATCGCATTGACGGTGACGCCGCCCTTGGCGTTCTCGAGCGCGAGCGCCTTGGTGAAGCCGATATCGCCGGCCTTCGCGGCCGAATAATTGACCTGACCGAACTGGCCCTTCTGGCCGTTGATCGAGGAGATGTTGATGACGCGGCCGAACTTGCGCGCGCGCATGCCCTCGATCACCTGGCGCGTCATGTTGAACAGCGAGCCGAGATTGGTGTTGATGACGGCATTCCATTGCTCGAGCGTCATCTTGTGGAAGGCACCGTCCTTGGTGATGCCGGCATTGTTGACGAGCACATCGACCGGACCGAGATCTGCTTCGACCTGCTTCACTCCGGCGGCACAGGCTTCGAACGAACTGACGTCCCACTTGTAAACGGGGATACCGCTCTCGGCCTTGAACTTCTCTGCGGCCGCATCGTTGCCGGCGTAGCTGGCGGCAACCTTGTAACCGGCCGCCTTCAAGGCCTTGCTGATCGACGCACCGATACCTCGCGTTCCCCCCGTCACCAATGCAACACGTGCCATGTCGGAACCTCCCTTGGTCTTCTGAAGAATATTTTTTGTAGTAGCTTCGAATTATGCGAGCCGATTGACTAACATCAAGAACAAAACGCCCGGCGTGAGCCGGGCGTTTCCAATAGGTGAGTCCTTTGCGGTTGCGAAGGAAATATTTGCGGCAACGGCTGAACCTTTTTTAGACGCGTGCGCTGCACGCGCCCGGATTTCGTCGCGCACCGGGCGCGTCTATTTTTTGTTTTGACGCGTTTTCTTCACGCGAACCGGTGCCCACTTCGCTTGAAAACGCTTTTAATTCCGCTCCACGCACATCGCGATACCCATGCCGCCGCCAATGCAGAGCGTGGCGAGGCCCTTCTTGGCATCGCGCTTCTGCATTTCGTGCAGCAACGTCACCAGCACGCGCGCGCCGGATGCGCCAACGGGATGGCCGATTGCAATCGCGCCGCCATTGACGTTGACCTTGCTGGTATCCCAGCCCAGGTCCTTGTTGACCGCGCAGGCCTGCGCCGCGAAGGCTTCATTGGCCTCGATCAGGTCGAGGTCCGCAATGTTCCAGCCGGCCTTCTTCAGCGCGGCGCGCGAGGCGGGAATGGGACCGGTGCCCATGATCTTGGGGTCGACGCCGGCATGCGCCCACGACACGATGCGGGCGATCGGCGTCCTGCCTTCCTTGGCCGCCAGCTTGGCCGTCATCAGCACGACGGCAGCGGCGCCGTCATTGATGCCGGAGGCATTGCCGGCCGTGACGGTGCCGTCTTTCTCGAAGGCCGGACGCAGTTTGCCCATGGCATCCAGTGTGGCACCGTGACGCGGGTATTCATCCTTGTCGACGATGACGTCGCCCTTGCGGGTCTTGATCGTCACCGGAACGATCTCCTCCTTGAACCGGCCGGACTTCTGGGCGGCTTCGGCCTTGTTCTGCGAGGACACCGCGAACTCATCCTGCTGGGCGCGGGTGATCTGATACTGCTTGGCCACGTTCTCGGCGGTGTTGCCCATGTGGTAGCCGTTGAAGGCATCCCAGAGCCCGTCCTTGATCATGGTATCGACGAACTCGACGTTACCCATCTTGACGCCACCGCGCAGATACTGCGCATGCGGGGCCATGCTCATCGATTCCTGGCCGCCG
>NZ_DASREO010000094.1:0-3345 GCF_035652035.1 Bradyrhizobium sp. | reverse complement strand
TGGTCAGCATCGTCGGCAGATCTTGCGTCGCGCCCGGTGCCGCGACCACCGGCATGGGCAACGTCCAGCGGAGAAATGTGGCCATACGCGCCTCGTTTCGCGATGAACCCGTTCCAGAATACCGCAGCTTATTTCCACTGTCTCGCTGTTAATACCGCGTTACCCACCCTCCTTGACAGCCTGCCAGGGGTGGCGTGAGAGGGTGGCGGCCGGGGAGCACCCATGTCACGCTATGCTACCCGACTCGACTGGCTGCACAGCCTCGCCGCGATCATCATCACCGCGGCGGCGCTCGTGTGCGCGGCGGCAGCACCGGCACCCGTCGCGTTCATCCCGTCCGCCGCCGCGCAGGACGCGACCCCCCACGATCCGGCGCAGCTTGAAGGTAAGCGTCGTCCTTAGGCCACGTTTTTCAATGGTTGGTTGACGTTGTAGGCCCAGGGCAGCAGTTCGTCGATGCGGCTGTTAGGATGGCCGTTGACGATCTTGGTGATGACGTCGGTAAGGTAAGCTTGCGGATCGATGGCATTGAGTTTGCAGCTTTCGATCAGCGATGCGACGACTGCCCAATGCTCGGCTCCGCCATCGGAGCCTGCGAAGAGCGCATTCTTCCGATTCAATGCAATCGGTCTGATGCTGCGCTCGACGACATTGGAATCGATCTCGATCCGCCCGTCGTCGAGGAAGTAGGTAAGACCGTTCCACCGCGAGAGAGCGTAACGGATTGCCTCAGCGAGCTTGGTCTTCTGGCTGATGACGGCGAGTTTGGCGCGCAGCCAGGGTTCCAGGCCATCAATGATCGGCCGGCTCCTATCCTGGCGGACGGCGCGGCGCTCATCAGCGTTGCGGCCGCGGATGTCCTTCTCGACGGCGTAGAGTTTGGCGATGCGTTCGAGTGCTTCGGTGGCAATCGGTGCCGGCCCCGCAGCTGCGAGTTCGTAAAACCGGCGGCGGACGTGGGACCAGCAGAAAGCAAGCTGCACATCGTTGCGCTTGGCGAGCGCCCGATAACCCGCATACCCGTCGACCTGCAGGATACCGGTGAAGCCGGAGAGGTGGGTGATTGGCTGCGTAGCCTTGCGATCGGGCGCGTAGACATAGGCGACGCCTGGCGGGTCGCTGCCGCCCCACGGCCGATCGTCACGCGCGTAAGCCCAGAGCTGACCGGTCTTGGTGCGCCCGCGTCCGGGATCGAGCACCGGCGCGGTGGTCTCGTCGGCGAACAGCTTGGCCGAGGCCTTCAGTACCGTCAGCAGACGCTCATGCACGGGCCGCAGCAGAAAGCCCGCCCGGCCGACCCAATCGGCCAAGGTCGAGCGGTCGAGTTCGATGCCTTGCCGGGTATAGATCTGAGCCTGGCGATAGAGCGGAAGATGATCGGCGTACTTAGAGACGAGAACCTGCGCTACCGTCGCCTCGGTCGGCAATCCACCCTCGATCAATCGTGCTGGTGCGGGCGCCTGCACCACCACGTTCTCGCAAGCCCGGCAGGCATATTTGGGCCGGCGCACCACCAGCACGCGGAACTGCGCTGGCACGATGTCAAGCCGTTCGCCGGTGTCTTCCCCGATGCGATGCAGCGCGTTGCCGCAGCACGGGCACGTGTGATCATCGACATCGATCACAGTCTCGACGCGCGGCAAGTGCGCCGGCAGTGATCCCCGGTTCAGACGCCGCTTGGCAGACCGGCTTGCCCGCTCGGCCGCATTGGCCGCATCAATCTTGGCTTCATGACCTGCCGCATCCTGCTCGACATCTTCGAGTCCGAGCAACATCTGGTCTTCGGACAGTGTCTCGGCACGGCGCCCAAAGCGATGACGCTGCAACTCCTTGATGATCTGACGGAGCCGATCGTTCTGCGCCCGCTCCGCAATCAGCATCGCCTTGAGCGTGCCGGGGTCGTCAGGAAGAGCTTCCGCCGTCGTCATGGCGGTCAGTAGATCATGCGTCGTGCTGCGTCGCGAGCGTTTCCAACCGGCTGATTCACTGTGCCGCAATCATGCAGGCTGCATCGGCGCTGCTGTCTCTCGCGCCGCGTGAACCCTTTTCCAATCCAGCCCTTCCAACAACGCCGAGAGCTCCGCAGCCGATAGTCGCATCACTCCATCCTGTACGTTCGGCCAGCGAAACTTGCCATCCTCAAGCCGCTTGGCGAACAGGCACACGCCGGTGCCGTCCCAGTAAATCAGCTTGACCCGATCCGCGCGTTTCGCCCGGAACACATAGACGGCGCCCGAGAACGGGTTGGCCTTCATGGTCTCGCGTACCAACGCCGCCAGACCCTCGGCTCCCTTGCGGAAGTCCACTGGCGTCGTCGCCACCAACACTCGAACTGCGCCTGTCGGACCGATCACCGGGCGGCCTTCAAGGCTCGAAGCACCGCCGCCATCATCTCGGCTTCCGCGCCGCGGCCGATCCGCACCGTTACGCCTTCGATCTCCACCTCGATGCTGCCAGCACTGCGATCCACCTGGCGTGTCGGTTTCCGCAACCGTCTACGTGATGACCGCGCCGGCGCCCCCGGCTCCACGACTGCCGGCACGAACTTCGAAGCCTCAGCATCGCTCGCCGTTCGTTGGCGCGCCTGCCGGCGCCAGGTGAACACCTGCTGTGGTGTGAGCCCATTCCGGCGCGCGATCTCCGACACAACCGCACCAGGGACAAGCGTTTCTTCGACAATCCCGGCCTTGAAATCCTCAGACAACTGGCGCCGCCGGCCAGTCCCCGTAATCACCTCCACCCGGCGCACTGACGTCGCCTCCGGTTTAAGCGCATGGTCAAGCGTAGACACAAGCCGATCTCCGATTCAGACATCGCACAGTCGCCCATCGCCAGCTTCAAATGAAGGTGGGATTGCCACAGCGCTTACACTGACACGGTCAGTTATGACACAGCCGCGTCCGGAGTGACGGTCGACCTGTCCATAACAGGCTCTCAAGACACTGTGGGAGCCGGCTTCGACACGCTCAATGGCGACTTTGCGAACCTGACCGGCTCGACCTTTAACGATCTGCTGACCGGCAACGGCAATGACAATGTCATCGTCGGCTGTTCGGGCATGGACACGATCAATGCGGGCTCCGGTAACGACACCCTGGTCGTCGACACGGGGGACGCGGTCGCGGGTGAGACTTATAATGGAGGCGTCGGCACCGACACCCTTCAACTCACGGACACCGCCGACTTCACCGGTTCCTCGCTGTTGTCGATCGAGAAACTGCTGTTCAGCACGTTCAGTGCCTCGACCGCCACATTCACCTCAGGACAACTCGGCGGAGCTAACCTGTCAGTCATTCTCACAGTGACCGGCGACGCCAATGCGGACCACATCGTCGTCAATATGAC
>NZ_DASREO010000093.1:0-55802 GCF_035652035.1 Bradyrhizobium sp. | reverse complement strand
CGCTCCTTTCAGCTGCGATCTCTTCGAAACCCTATGGACATAGCCAAAGCTGTGAGAGAGAACGCAGTCCTCATGCCAATTCGGGAAGTACAAAAGATGAAGTTCGATGACGTCATTCTCGGCCGGCGAAGCATTCGCGGTTACAAGCCCGATCCGGTCCCGCAGGAATTGATCCGGGAAATCCTGGCGCTGGCGATGCGCGCGCCGTCTTCGATGAATACCCAGCCCTGGAATTTCTATGTCATCACCGGCGCCCCGCTGGATCGCATTCGCCGGGGTAACACCGAGCGCAATCTGGCAGGCGTGCCGCACTCGCGCGAGTTTCGAATTGGCCAGCCATTCGAGGGGGTGCATCGCGAACGCCAGATCGGCGTCGCAAAGCAATTGTTCAGCGCCATGGAAATCGCGCGCGATGACAAGGAGCGTCGGCAGGACTGGGTCATGCGCGGCTTTCGTCAGTTTGATGCGCCCGTGTGTGTGATCGTCACCTATGATCGCGTGCTCGCGTCCAGCGACGATACCGCGTTCGACTGCGGCGCGGTGGCGACCGCGCTCGTTAACGCAGCATGGTCGCGGGGGCTTGGCGCCGTCATCAACAGCCAGGGGATCATGCAATCCCCCGTGGTGCGCGAGCATGCCGGGATCGCGGACGATCAGGTGATCATGAAAAGCATCGCGCTGGGCTGGCCGGACGAGAGCTTCCCGGCAAATGCCGTCATATCCGAGCGCAAGTCCGTCGACGACGCGACGACCTTTGTGGGATTCGACCGGTGAAGCCCGGCAGCAAAACCACGCAGCATTCGCCTCATCGCTTTGTGTTTCGACGCTCCGCTTCCTGTTCGATCAGTGACTGACCGGCTGCGATGCGCTCAGGGTCATCGAGGGCTCTGTCCAGTTTGAACACGCGCCGCAGAATCAGGATTGAAAATAGTCCGCCGCACACCAGCACGGCCGCGAGTTCGTAAGCACTCAGCCTGTCCGCCAAAAAGAGTAAACTGGAGGGGACACCCAAAGCGGCCGCGACAAGGCAATCGACCACCCGCGCACTGACGGCTTTCGAGGACACTTCTGGCTCCGCTTCCTGCATGATCCGCCACTCCCTCTTCTCAGATGCAGGCTACCACGGACGCGGCAAACGAATTCAACCTCTGCAAAAAGTGAACCGGGCGCGGCGGAGCGGTCGGCCGGTGCTTCCGCTCCATCACGCCCGCGGAAAAGCGCGAAGCCCGTCCTCGCGCTAGACCGACCGGCATTTGCCAATGCAGCGAGATGGTATGAAGTTTTGATGCCTGTTCGCCTGGCTGATTTTCCGCGTCGTTTGGCCCAATGGTTGTATTCGGTAAGCTGCACCTGCTAGGATTGAGAGCGGTTGCGGGAGGCACAATGACGATGAAGCGTACCATTCTTCTGGCGGTCTGGCTCGCGGTAGTCGTTTCAATGACTTCTGCTCGGGCACAAAGCGGGGACGTTCTAAGACCGGAGGATGGTTTGCCGGTCGACGAACACATCGCTCGAGAGCTGCAAGACCATCGAGGTGTGGTGATCGTTGACGCGATCCTCAGCACACCAAAGATCGGTGGGGGTGTCACGCGTTGTGTCTTTCCTGTAGTCACTCTCGGCCAAACTCTCGACAAGGACGCGCCGACAAAAACGATCAGGGCCAGCGTGATCGGAGGAGGAAAGCTAGCGGCGTTTGGCGGGATTACCTCACTTCCTCCAGGCGAGTACCTTTTGCTGAGCATAAGGTGCAACAATACAAATGAAGGGTATGGTGGCCCTCATGCCAAATTCCAGGTTCGCGCTGGGGAGATCGTCGACATCGGCGCGCTTCGGCTTGATCACGAAGGCGGCGGGCTCTTTTCGAACGCCGGAAAGATGCGCCGGTCGGTGGCAGACATAAGTCCCGAGGTCGTGGCTTTTCTGAAGGAACGTGCGCCCCGGGCCATGACCCACATGGTTAGACGTCCCATGACTATGCTGGGTCCGCCTGATTCCGTGACCCGCACTAGCGTTCGGCGGTGTAGTATCATCGGATGCCTTTGATAAGATCGCGATCCCCGGATCGGGTTTCGGCCGTGGGTCAGCGGCGCCGAGATTGCAACCAATCACGCATTTGGCCGCGCTCAATGTCTCGGCTGTCGCCCGCGGATACGGTCGAAGCCCTGCTTTATGGCGGCGAAGCGCTCATCGACCAAGGGCTCGAACTCGGTGTCGGTGAAAATGTACGGCCAGTCATTTTCAATGCCTTCTCGAACCAATTCGCCGACATAGAGCGGATCGATGCCGTTGGATACCCGCTCCTGAAATAGTTTGATGAGATCGGCGACCGGTCCTTCTGTCGGGAGTGGTCCAAGAGTGCTGACGAACCCCGGAGGGGCATTTCGGAGCGAGTTCGTGATTTGGGTGCGAACAAAACCCGGACACAGAACGGATACTCCGATCGCGCGCGGCGCGAGAGTGACGCGCAGTGCCTCGGAGAGCGCGACGACGCCATATTTGCTCACATTGTACGACGGAGCCACTCCCCCTGAAATCAGTCCGGCGATGGACGCGGTGGAGACGATCTGTCCTCCCTCGCCGTGCGCTTCGATGAGCGGGCCAAAAATCTCGATGCCCCAGATCACCGACATCAGATTGACGCCCAGAGCCCAATTCCAACCCGCGTCGGACCAGCGGCCGTAATAGCCGGCACCGCCAACCCCCGCATTGTTGACCAGAATATGCATCTTGCCGTATCGCGCGATGGTGGCGTCAGCAGCAAGCTGAAGCTCCGCCTTGACCGAGACGTCTGCTCTTACACCGTCAACATCGGCGTTCGTGAGTTTCAGGGTCGCCACCGCCTTGGCCAGCGTCTCATCCTCAATGTCGCATAACATGACCTTCACCCCGGCCTGCGACAGCGCAGTGGCGATGCCCAGTCCGATACCCGATGCGGCGCCTGTGACGAACGCGGTCTTTCCAGACAGGTCTTTCATAAACGTGTCCTTGCGCTTCTATTTGGCCGGAGCCGCTATTGTTTCATTCGGTCGGTTGCCTGGCAATGATGCTCTCCTTCTCAGTTGAACCACTGTTGGGGCAGAGGTCTCCCCAGCGGCAAACATAGGTCGCTTATGGGCCATTTTCAGACTTCGAGACGGCCGCCGGTGAAGTCCGTTGATCGCGCAACGCCTGAGATGCGATTGCTGCCATGATTGGAGCGAGGTGTTGCGCAGGATCAGATATTCTCGGAGCCAAAGCAGAGTTCGCGTCAGGAGAACTCGGCAGCTCCAACGGTCATTTCTGATTTTCCGAAATTGTGCTTGACCGCGGGGTAGAAGCAGCAATAGAAGCGAATCATCCCGCCTTGCTCAGAGGGGCGTTGGCCATCGTCACGAACGTTGGGCGGGATGCGATGGACGCGGAAGCGTCGCGAGACGAGCGACTCTGATGCGGACGGCAAAGTCGTGTGGTCCTGACATCTCGACGCTGATGTCAAGTTGGCGACAATGCTTGCGCATTGCGCTGGTGACGGCGGCAACAAAGCCCGATCGCCGGGGAGAGCGCGAAGGACACCGTTAAAACCATCGCGCAGGGAAGGCCGGATCGTTCCGGTGAACCTGTGGTGACTACGCTTGTGTGCTTTTTTATTTTGCACACAAGGCTGCGGGTGCATTGGGCATCCGGCTTTCCCTGCGCCCTCCATCTGGAGTGGCTCAATTCTGTGCAGAGCTCGGGCGAATTCGCGTCGCGAGAATAAGGTCGCGTGTTCACAACACGGTCGTCCCTGCGAAAGCAGGGACCCCCGCGTGAGCGTAGCTCATCGCGACGCCGTGTCGTGTGTATTGAAAGATGCGGTCCAACAGCTTCGGGCCACAATGAAGGCCTGCGGTTATGGGTCCCTGCGTGCGCAGGGACGACGATGAGGTGGCGGAGTGGCTGATCTTTGTGAACAACTCGGACGCGTTGTGTCGCGAGAAGGGTGAGTTTGCGGCTGACGCTGTTAACCATTCATGCATCACTGGGAACCTCTCCGACGTCGCCTGTTTGTCGCAAGCGCCTGTTATCGCGAGTCTTAATGAGCGGCGTTCGATTCGTGCCGTGTGCGCGGGGTGCGTCCATTCATCGAAGTGTCATCTGAATCTGTTAGGCGCGCGCATGGCAAGTGACCAGATGAGTGAAGAACAGCCGGAGCGGCGTTTTCGCACCCTGTTTATCTCCGACGTGCATCTCGGCGCACGGGGTTCACAGGCCGATAAACTCTTGGATTTTCTCCGTGTCCACGATGCCGATACGATCTATCTCGTCGGCGATATCGTCGACGGCTGGGCGCTGAAGTCGAGCTGGCACTGGCCGCAATCGCACAACGACTTCGTGCAGAAGATGCTGCGCAAGGCGCGCAAGGGCGCCAAGGTCATCTACGTTCCCGGCAATCACGACGAGTTTCTGCGCCGATATTACGGCACGCATTTCGGCGGCATCGATGTGGTCGAGAACGCGGTGCATGTCGGGGCCGATGGCAAGCGCTATCTCGTCATCCACGGCGATATCTTCGACCTCGTGGTGCAGAACGCGCGCTGGCTCGCCCATCTCGGCGACCGCGCCTACGATTTCGCGATCCAGATGAACCGGCTCGTGAACTTCTTCCGCCGCATGTTCGGCGTCGGCTATTGGTCGCTGTCGCAATGGGCCAAGCAGAAGGTCAAGAAAGCGGTGAACTATATCGGCGCGTTCGAGGATGCGCTGGTCGCCGAGGCGCGCCGCCACAACGCCGACGGCGTGATCTGCGGCCACATTCATTATGCGGTGATCCGTGACGAGCAGGGGATCCGCTACATGAACTGCGGCGACTGGGTCGAGAGCTGCACGGCGCTGGTCGAGCACGAAGACGGCCGCTTTGAAATCATCGCCTGGACCGATCTCGCGCCCCGGCAGCTTCCCGTTCCGTCCGTGGCGGCCCGCGCCGCGGCCTAGCCCGGCCCACCGGTCGAGACGCGCGCGCCTCTTTTTCTTGCATGACCGAACGCCGGCTGCACCCTTGCCGTCGCGGCGCGACAGGCGTTTAATCGCCCCATGAACGAACCGTTGTCCCACATGCCCGTCAGTTCCGCCGATGTCGACGCCGCGGCCAGCGTGATTGCGCCATTTGCCGTGCGCACGCCGCTGTTGTCGCCGGCTGTGCTCTGCGAAATTGTCGGCGCCAAGGTTTTTCTCAAGCCCGAGGTCCTGCAACGGACCGGCTCGTTCAAGTTCCGCGGCGCTTTCAACAAGTTGTCGTCGATTCCGCAAGACGCGCGCCAGGGCGGTGTGGTGGCGTTTTCCTCCGGCAATCACGCGCAGGGCGTGGCCGCGGCGGCAAAGATCCTCAACATGCCCGCCACCATCGTGATGCCGGTGGATTCCCCTCTGTCCAAGCGCGAGCGGACCAAATC
Source organism: Bradyrhizobium sp. (assembly GCF_035652035.1). Classification (GTDB taxonomy): domain Bacteria; phylum Pseudomonadota; class Alphaproteobacteria; order Rhizobiales; family Xanthobacteraceae; genus Bradyrhizobium. The sequence continues at coordinate 50,394 of NZ_DASREO010000093.1, read as the reverse complement.
CTACGGCGCCGAGGTGGTGCTTTACGATCGCGACCGCGAGGACCGCGAAGCGATCGCGCGCGAGATCGCAGGCAAGCGCGGCGCGACGCTGGTGCCTCCGTACGACGATCCCAAGGTGATCGCGGGGCAAGGCACCGTGGGACGGGAAATCTGCGAGGACCTCGCGAACCTCGGCATTGCGCCCGACATTGTGGTGGCGCCGGTTTCCGGCGGCGGCCTGATTGCGGGTGTTGCGACCGCCGTGAAGGCGCGCTTCCCGCAAGCGATGGTGATATCGGCCGAGCCCGAGAATTTCGACGATCACGCCCGCTCGCTTCGCGCGGGAAAACGCGAGCGGCACAAGGCCGCAGGCCGCAGCATTTGCGATTCGCTGATGGCGGCGATTCCCGGCGAACTCACCTTTGCCATCAACGGCAAATTGCTCGCCAAAGGCGTCACCGCGTCGGAAGCGGAAGTCGGCGCAGCGGTCGCCTTTGCCTACCGCGAACTCAAGCTCGTGGTCGAGCCCGGCGGCGCGGTTGGCCTTGCTGCACTTCTCGCCGGCCATATCGAGGCGCGCGGCAAGACTGTCGTGATCGTGTTGTCCGGCGGCAATGTGGATGCGGATTTGTACGCGCGGCTGATCGCCTAACGTTTTCCTTAATCGTCCTCAAAAGAGGATGGATCAGAAACAAAAACCGGGAGGAATTTCATGCATCGGCTGCTCGTGCTCTACAACGAACCCAAGGACCCCGCGCATTTCAAGAAGTACTATGTCGAGACGCATGTGCCGCTCGCGCACAAGCTGCCCGGCGCCAAGAACCCCCGTTATTCGTTCGACGTCAAACCGCTCGGGCCCGGCAAGGGGTATTTCTGCATCTTCGAGGCCGACTTCGACAGCGAAGCTGCGTTGATGAGCGCGCTGGGCTCGAACGAAGGCAAGGCGGTCGCGGGCGACGTGCCGAACTACGCCTCCGGCGGCGTCACCATGGTGCATTTCCCGGTGAAGTGAGCGAGCATAGCGTTTTCAAGCGAAGTGGGTACCGTTTCGCGTGAAGAAAACGCGTCAAAAATAAAGGGCCTTACGAAAAGAACGCGATCTTCTCGTTCTGGCTCATGCGGCGGATCGGGGCCAGCGGATCGGGCGCTGTGCTGCGCGGCCGCGGCACGATTCCGTTTGCAAGCAGGCTCGAACCGAGCGATGGCGCGGGCGCAGGTGGCGGCTCCGGTTCACTTTGAAGAGGCTCGGGTTCGGGCTGAAGCGGCGTGACGGCCGGCAATGCCGTAGCGACGACTGGCGCTTCAGCCGCATGGCCCGTGTCCGAAGCAAAGGTGACGTCGATCTCCCAGGACGGCACACTCACCGGCATCTTGTCGGCTTGTGGCGTGTCGGCCTGGTGCTCGCGGACTTGATCGCCGCGGACTTGGCTCGCTTGAACATGGCCCGCGCTGATTTGGTTCTCTCGAGTCTGGCTCTCCTGGATCTGCCGCTCGTAGACTTCGGCATCTTCGAGCTTCGGTTCGTAGGCCTCGTCCGTGTCGAACGCAGCCATTTCCATCGCCACCATGTCGAGCACGGCGTCGTCATTGGCGTCGAAGCCATCGTGCGATGTGCTCACCGCCTCGGCCACCGCCATCGCAGTCTCAACGGCGACAGCTGGATCGACGGCAGCTTTGCTCTCTACCTTGGCTTCGGTCTCGGCATCCGAGGCGACCGGCGACGCCTGCATCGCCGGCACGTTCGCGGCGGGCTCATCAACCCTGATCTCGACTTCAGCCTCAGCCGGTCGCGCTTCCGCCGCCGGTGCTCCGTTCATCGCTTCCGGCGGCTTCGCTTCCGGCGGCGGCGCTGCCACCGTGTCATCCGCATCAAAAGCTGCGATTTTCCCTTCGATCCGATCGAAAGCACCGCTCAAGGTGCTGGCGAGATCGGACGGGCTCAGCTTTCCGGCAGCTCCCTCGATGGCGGCGACTTGCTGGTCGATCAGGTCGCAAATCCGGCCGTCAGCGCCGATTTCGCGCAAGCGCCAGGCAATCTCCCGGATGACGCGCGCGCCCTTGCGCACCGGCGCCAGGTTTTGCTCGAGCGCCAGATCGCCGACGGCTGCCTGTGCGGCGCCTCGCGCCTCAGCCAACGCCGTGCGAAACGACGTCAAGGCTTCATCGAGCAGGGGATCGCGCACCGGCTTTTTTTGCGCCGCTGCCAGCGTGTCCTCGATCCGCGCCACGGCATCCAGCACCATTTTGGTGTCGGCGTTGCGGTTGCGCTTGGCATATTCGCCGAGGAACCAGCGCCCGCGCGAGGTCTCCATGAACGCCTCTTTGATGGCGTCATAGTCCTGCTCGCTCGGCTGGACCGGGCGCGCGGCGATCGGGGACAGGGCGAATATTTCGTCGGCCATGGCTAATTCATCCGCGCCAACGTTTGCGCGCGTATGACCCCGGAAAATGGGAACCGGCTTTCCGAAAAAATCATGTTCAGACAATAGTCCCGGGCACGATAGTGATTCGACTTAAACCATCGCTTTAACTCTAACGATCACCACGATATCGCGCGAATCGCAATTGAATTGATGCCGGCCGAATCACAAATCCCCATCGCATCGCAGAGCCTGTCGCGGCGCTTCGCGGTCCGCCTGGCGCTGTTCTATGCCGCGATCTTCGGACTGACCGGCTGCCAGCTGCCGTTCTTTCCGGTCTGGCTTAAGGCCGTCGGGATCGACGCGGCCTGGATCGGCATCATCTCGGCGGTCCCCGCGCTGACGCGGTTTACCGTCCTGCCTGTCGTGACGGGTCTTGCGGAGCGCCATGCCGCCGTGCGGGGCGCCATGATCGCGACCGCCTTCGCCACAACGCTCGGCTTTGCCGTGATCGGCACCCAGCACTTGCCGGTCGCGGTATTCGTCGCCTATGTGCTGACTTCCGCGGTCTGGACGCCGACCATTCCACTGACGGACGCCTATGCCTTGCGCGGCGTGGTGCAATTGGGTCTCGACTATGGACCGGTGCGATTATGGGGCTCGGCCGCCTTCATCATCGGCGCGCTTGGCTGCGGATGGCTTGCCGGCCTGATCGCGGCGGAGCATCTGATCTGGATCATCGTGGCGGCCGCCGCGCTCGGCGCCTTGATCGGTCTCGGCTTGCAGCCATTGGACGCGCGCAAGACGAAAACGCCGACGGAACACGGTACAGCCGCGTCACTGCGTGGTCCCGCTTTTCTGGCGATCATCGTCACTGCTGCGCTGATTCAAGGCAGTCACTCCGTCTACTACGTGTTTGGCTCCATCACGTGGCAGCTCGCAGGGCTCGATAGCCTGACGATTGCGGTCCTCTGGGCGATCGGGGTTGTGGCCGAGATCGTGGTCTTTGCGTTGTCGCCGCGATTTGCGCTGCAACCATCGACGCTGGTGATGCTCGGTGGGTTGGGGGCGGTGGCGCGCTGGCTGATCACGGCGCAGGAGCCACCGGTCGCAATCCTTGCCGTTGTCCAGCTTGCGCATGGTCTGAGTTTCGGGCTGACGCAGGTCGGCACCATGGGGCTGATGGTGCGGCACGTGCCGCTGCCGGTCGTCACGCGCGCGCAAGGTTATCTGGCGGCGTCGAGCGGCATTGTTTCTTCAGGCGCCTCGATCGTCTCGGGTCTGATCTACACCCGTTACGGCCTCGGCGCCTATTATGCGATGGCCGCGATGGCGCTCGCAGGCGCGCTCATCATGTGGGCCGCGCGTCGCTCGCTTCAGGCTCACCCCCAGAGCGCAGGCTCGGGTGGATAAATCAGACTGCCGTCGTAGCGCAGGCCGCCGTCGCGGTCTCGCGCCAGCAAAAGCGGGCCGTCGAGATCGACAAAGCGGGCCTGCTGCGCAATCAGCATCGCGGGCGCCATCGCAAGTGACGTCGCCACCATGCAGCCGATCATGATGTCAAACCCTTGCACGGTTGCCGCATCCGCCATCGCGAGCGCCTCCGTCAGTCCGCCGGTCTTGTCGAGCTTGATATTGACGGCGTCGTAGCGTCCGCGAAGGCCGGACAAGGAAGCACGATCGTGCACGCTTTCGTCGGCGCAGACCGCAATCGGCCGCTTGATCCGCGACAACGCCGCATCCTTGCCCGCCGGCAAGGGTTGTTCGACCAGCGTGACGCCGGCTGCCGCGCAAGCCGCGAGATTTTGCTCGAGATTGGCTTCGGTCCAGGCCTCGTTGGCGTCGACGATCAGTTCGGAGTCGGGCGCGGCCTTGCGAACGGCTGCAATCCTCATATCATCGCCGTCGCCGCCGAGCTTGATCTTGAGCAGCGGTCGGTGCGCGGCTTTCGCGGTCGCCGCGGCCATCGCCTCCGGCGTTCCCAGTGAAATCGTAAAGGCGGTGACGCGAGGAAGGGGAACAGCACGACCCATCAGGTCCCAGATACGCTGGCCATGTTGTTTGGCCTCGAAGTCGAGCAGGGCGCAATCGAGCGCATTGCGGGCGGCCGATGCCGGCATCGCGGATTGCAAGGCCTGCCGATCAAGGCCGCGGGCGATGGCATTCGTCATGCCAAGAATGGCCGCAAGCGTCGCTTCCGGCGTCTCGCCGTAGCGAGGATAGGGTACGCATTCGCCGCGGCCAGTGACTTCGCCGTGGCGGATTTCTGCGACCACCACCACCGCTTCGGTCTTGGCGCCGCGGCTGATCGTGAAGTTGCCTTCGATCGGCCAACGCTCGATTCTCGCCTCAAGCGTTGGCACTTTCTCGGAAGTCATTTTAATATCTAGCCGTTTTTCTGAACCGCCGGGCCGCATTGTGTTACACAAGTTTACCAAATCGCGCCCGAATTTCCCTCTTCAAGTGATATCTGAACACCAGCGCCGCCTATTTGAAGTTCCTGCAGACAAGCGGCTAAATCGGTTCAGGAACTTCAAATAGATAAGCGGCACTGGCATCAACAAGTTTGCTAGTGCCCATGCCTTTCCGAAGTTCGTGAAAGGTGGATGCTGAGACGGGGCACGAACTTCGGAAAGTGGGCACTAGGAGGAGCTGGAACCGTGAACGGCGACCCGACATTGGAGCGTATCGCAAAGGGAGGCGGGCTCGCGCTGTGCGCGGCCGGTCCCTGGACCGCGCGCTTTGCCTCCGAGCTCGAGCAGATGGTTGCCGATGCCGAACGGCTGAAGGGAAAGGCGGCGAACGTCTTCATCGATGTCTCGCAGATCTCCAAGCTCGACACCTTCGGCGCCTGGTTGATCGAGCGGCTGCGCCGCAGTCTGACCCAGGGCGGCATCGAGGCCAAGATCGCGGGCCTGTCCGCGGACTATTCCACGCTCGTCGAGGAGGTCCGCCGCGTAAAAGCCTTTCCGGCGGCCGACGTCACCAACGTGACCATCACCGGGATGCTGGATCAGGTCGGTCGCACCATGGCCGGCGCCGGCGGCACGCTTCTCAGCCTCATTGACATGCTGGGCGCGGTGCTGGCCGCAAGCTGGCACGTCTTCACCCATCCTAGATCCTTCCGCCTGACCTCGACCATCCATCACATGGAGCAGGTGTGCTGGCGCGCGGTGCCGATCGTCGTTCTCATCACCTTCCTGATCGGCTGCATCATCTCCCAGCAAGGTATCTTCCACTTCCGCAGGTTCGGCGCCGACATCTTCGTGGTCGACATGCTGGGCGTCTTGGTATTGCGCGAGATCGGCGTGCTCTTGGTCGCGATCATGGTCGCGGGACGCTCGGGCAGCGCCTACACCGCCGAACTCGGCTCGATGAAGATGCGTGAGGAAATCGACGCGCTGCGCACCATGGGTTTCGACCCGATCGAGGTTCTGATCCTGCCGCGGATGCTGGCGCTGGTGCTGGCGCTGCCGATCCTGGCGTTTCTTGGCGCGATTGCCGCCCTTTACGGCGGCGGGCTCGTCGCCTGGCTCTATGGCGGGGTTGATCCGGAAGCGTTTTTGCTCAGGCTGCGCGACGCGATCTCGATCGATCACTTCACGGTCGGCCTGATCAAGGCGCCGGTCATGGCGGCGGTGATCGGCATCGTCGCCTGTGTCGAGGGATTGGCCGTGCAGGGCAGCGCAGAGTCTCTTGGACAGCACACGACGTCGTCGGTCGTGAAAGGCATCTTCTTTGTGATCGTGATGGACGGCGTGTTCGCGATCTTCTTTGCCTCGATCGGGATGTGACGATGACGATCGAGGTGCAGAGCAAGGTTCAGAGCCAGGGTCCCGCGCAGGGTTCGAGCCAGGTGACGATCGCGAAACAGGACGCGATCATCCGCGTGCGCGATATCTCCGTGCAGTTCGGCAAGACCAAGGTGCTCGACGGGCTCGACCTCGACGTCAAGCGCGGCGAGATCCTGGGCTTTGTCGGGCCTTCCGGCGCCGGCAAATCCGTGCTGACGCGCACCATCATTGGCCTCGTGCCGAAAGTCTCCGGACGCATCGAGGTGTTCGGGGTCGATCTCGATGCCGCCAGCAATTCGGAGCGCCGCGCGGTCGAGCGGCGCTGGGGCATCCTGTTTCAGCAGGGCGCGCTGTTTTCCTCGCTGACCGTGCGTCAGAATATCCAGTTCCCGGTGCGCGAATATCTCGACGTCACCCAGCGCCTGCTCGACGAGATCACCATCGCCAAGCTCGGCATGGTCGGATTGCGCCCCGAGGTTGCCGATCGTTTCCCGTCGGAGCTGTCCGGCGGCATGATCAAGCGTGTGGCGCTGGCCCGCGCGCTGGCGCTCGATCCGGAGCTGGTCTTTCTGGACGAGCCGACCTCGGGCCTCGATCCGATCGGCGCCGGCGACTTCGACGAGCTGGTCAGAACCCTCCAGCGGACTTTGGGCCTGACCGTTTTCATGGTAACTCACGATCTCGACAGCCTTTATACGGCGTGCGACCGGATTGCCGTTTTAGGGAACGGTAAGATCATTGCCGCAGGATCGATGGCCGACATGCAGGCCTCGCAGCACCCCTGGCTCCGGGCCTACTTCCACGGCAAACGCGCCCGCGCGGTCATGGGTTAGTTCTTCGGGATAGTTCGCGAACGCATTTTTGCCTCTTCTTGTGGTTTTCAAGCTCGTTTGGTCGGTTTCGGAGTTTAGGTAATGGAGACGCGGGCGAATTACGTGCTGATCGGATCGTTCACGCTTGCCGTGATCGCCGCCGCATTCGGATTCGTGCTGTGGTTCCAGAGCCTGCACACCACCAAGCTGCGCAGCCCGATGAACGTGATTTTCGAGGGGCCCGCCGCGGGCTTGCGCAACGGCGGCAGCGTCAATTTCAACGGTATCAGGGTAGGCGAGGTCATCTCGGTGAAGCTCGACAATCCGCGCCGGGTGGTTGCGCGCGTCATGATCGAAAACAACGCGCCGATCCGCAAGGACACCATCGTCGGGCTTGAGTTTCAGGGACTGACCGGCGTCGCCGCCATTTCGCTGAAGGGCGGCGACGAGAATGCCCCGCCCGTTCCGCTTGGCGATGACGGCATACCCGTCCTGACCGCCGACCCCAACGCGCTCCAGGATGTGACGGAAGCGATCCGCGGCACGCTTCAGAACATCAACCGGGTGGTCGCTGACAATCAGCTGGCGGTGAAGAATTCGCTGCATAACCTCGAGACCTTCACCGCGTCGCTGTCGCGCAACGCCCAAAAGATCGACGACGTCATGGCCAAGGTCGACGGCGTCATGGGCAAGGCCGACAGTCTGATGCTTGGGCTCAATCACCTGGCCGGCGGCAAGGATGGCGGCGAACTGTTCCTGACTGTGCAATCGATCCGTGAACTGGCTGAGGATTTCGACAAACGATCCGGCGCCCTGATGGCGGATGGCCGCCGCACGCTCGCCGATATCAGTCGCGCCGTGAACAATCTCGACCGCAATCCGACGCGGCTGTTGTTCGGCGCGAGCAGTTCGACCTCGCCCGCCGCCGCCTCGGCCTCGACGCCCACGCCGCCACCGCCGCGCAGAGCCCAATAGCGATCCAGTTGGCATGTCGAGCCCCGATACTCGACCGCCTATGTCCCATGAAGCCGTCCACGAACTTAAGTCGCGCGATGGTGCCGAGGCGCTGAAGGCTCTCGCCATCGCCGCCAAATCCAGCGATCAATTCTTGCGGCGCACGGCGGTGGAAGTTATTGGGCACCACCCGCGAGGGCGCGAATTGCAAGCCATCATCCTCGTTGCTTTGGCTGATACATCAGGGTATGTGGTGCGTACGGCTTGCGATGTTGTCGCGCGATGGAAGTTGGTCGAGGCACATGACCGCGTTCAGGCCCTTTTGGGAGATCCTTCTGCAACCACTCGAGAGAGTGCGCTTCGCGCGTTGAGCTCTATTTGGGTCAACCAAGATTTCCCGCTCGTATTTGGCATCTACAATGACGACCCCGAAATCGTTGTTCGACGAGAGGCGGCTAGCGTCTTGCGATACCGAGCCACTGCAGCGAACTGGCAGCTGCTTTTTGATACTTTTCGTTTAGATGAACTTGCTCGACATCGGTCGCGGGCCTGTGAGCTGGCCGAGGCCTTTTCAGGCGCCGAAATCCTACCGGTGTTATCCGACCTTGCTGAGGACGTTGACGGTCACGTTCGAAAGGCAGCCTCACGCGCGGTTCAAACGATTTCAAAAAAGGCATGACATAGCGATGTGCCAAAGCGAAAACGGAGGCCGATAGGCCTCCGTTTTTTCATTCGCTATTCGCTACTCGCCGCTCACCCCAGCCGTCCCGCGGCATGCGCGAGCAGGGTGTAGACGAGGCCCGTCTCCGAGGTGAGGTGGTTGCGCAGGGCCTGCGGCCCGCGATCCTCGCGTGCGACCTCGTCGAGCAGCCGTTCGAACTCGGCGATATAACGATCGACCGTCTGCTTGAAGTTGCGGTCGCTGCGATATTTGCGCGCGACTTCATCAAAGGCTTTCTGGCCGGCGGGCGTATAAAGCCGCTTCGAAAACGCCTTGCTCTCGCCGCGCTGATAGCGATCCCACATTTCGGCGGCGAGGTTGCGGTCCATCAGTCGGCCGATGTCGAGCGACAGCGATTCCAGCGGATTGCCGCCAGTCCCGCTTTGGTTCGCGCCACGGCCGCGCGGAGGAGCGGGCGGCGGTGCGCCGGCGCTGCCGTCGGTACGGCTGAGCAGATCGGAAAGCCATCCGTCGCGTCCCTGATCCGAGCCCGCAGGCGCGACCGGCGGCGCCTCGGTGCGGCGCGCGGGAGGCCCGCCGAGATCGGGCGGCGGCAGGTTCGATGCGCTGCCGCGCGGGGCCTGGCGCGGTGGCGGCGGCGGTTCGGCACGACCGCCTACGGCGGCGGCCAGCGCCGGCTCTTCTTCGCGGTAGGTGCTGGCGCGGTTGTTCGACACGACGTCGAGACCGCGGCCGTGATGGGCCACGATGCGGTTGAGTTCCGCCAGCGCCTCGATCTGGTCGACGATCACCTTGCGCATCTGCGCGGTGGAGTCGGCGGCCTCCTGCGGCATTTCCAGCACGCCGCGGCGAAGCTCGTTGCGGGTCGCTTCCAGCTCGCGCTGCATTTCGCCGGCCATCTGCTTCATGCTGGCGACCATGTTGGCGAACTTCTCGGCGGACTGCTTGAACATCGCATCCGCTTCTTCAGTGCTCTGGTGATAGATCTCGGCCATTGCATTCGCGGTCTGGCGGCGTTCTTCCTCGGCCGCGACGCGGACGGCTTCGAACTGCCGGCTGATCGCGGCAGAGCCCTGGCCTGCGGTTTCCGCCACCACGCGCGCAATGTCGCGGGCGCGCTCTTCGGCCGCGGCCAGCGATTCGTCGAGCAGGCCTGTGAAACGCGACAGCCGCTGATCGAGATCGGTGGTGCGCAGGTCGACGGTGGTGACGAGCGACTCGAGCGCGGATTTGCGCTCGGAGAGCGAGGCCGAGGTCGAGCGGTTGCTCTGTTCGACGACGGCCGCCGCCTCGAGTAGCGACTTGCCGTGGCTCTCGAACTGGCCGGAGAGCGAGTTCAGATCCTCGAGCGCCTTCGCGGTCTTGGAATTGAACACGCTGAGCTGGTCTTCCAGCGTCTGCGTGGCCGCGCCGTTGCGCGTCGTGACGTCGTTCATGGCCGAGACGAAATCGGCCACGCGGGTGACGAGCGCGCGCTCCAGCGAGTTGAGGTTGTCGTGGGCGCCGGTCAAGACTTCCTGGAGCAGGATGTTGCCTTCGCGCAGCCGCTCGAACAAGGCGACGGTGTCGGTGCGCAGGATCTTGCTGGTCTCCTGCATTTCGGTGACGGCGGCAATCGACACCTGGCGCGACTGGTCGATCGCGTTGCGCGAGGACATTTCCAGGTCCTTGAGCGACTTGTTGACCGAAGAGGTGGCGAGTTCGCCGGCCGAGGTGATGTTGCGCGATACCTCGCTGCTGTTGCTGAGCATGGCTTGCGAGAAGCCTTGCGCGCGGGTCTCGATCGATCGCAAGGCTTCGCCCGTGACGCGGTCGACTTCCGCGGTGAGCTGGCTGGTCTTGGCGCCGATGGCTTCGACCAGCGAGCCGCGCTTGGCGTCGATGGCCTGCGACAGGCGCTCGGTCTGCTGCTGCACATAGGTGACGATTTCGTCGGTCTTGCCGGTCATGGCCGAGCCGAACGAGCCGCTGGCGGCAAGCACTGAACGCTCGACGTCTGCCGAGGTCGACTTGACCTTTGCGCTGGCCTCGTTGGCGGCCGCCATCAGGGCTTGCTGCGAGGTTTGCGCCGTCGCCGTGATCCGGTCGGTGGTGTTGGTCGTGACCGTCGAGAGCGCGCGTTCGAGATCGTTCGAGATCGCGCGAATCTGGCTTGCGGCATCCGCAGAGGTCGCGGTGAGAGAGCTTTGCGCCTCGCGCGCGCTGCCCAGGATGGAGGCGGCCGTGTCGGCGCCGACCGCGGTCAGCGAGCGCTGGACGTCGGTGGCGAGCGTCTTGACGTGATCGGCGGCTTCGGTCGAAGCGCCGACGAGGGTCGTCTGCGCTTCGCGTGCGCCGGCGAGAATGGAGGCGGCGGTCGCGTTGCCGGCGGCCGAGAGTGAACGTTCGATGTCGGCGGCGAGCGACTTGACGTGGTCGGCGGCCTCGGAGGAGGCGCTGACCAGCGAGGTCTGGACTTCGCGCGCGCCGGCGAGAATGGAGGCGGCCGTGGCGCTGCCGGCGGCCGCCAGCGTGCGCTCGACGTCGACGGACAGCGACTTGACCTGGTTGGCTGCGTCAGCCGATGCGGCCACCAGCGTGGTCTGGGCCTCGCGGGCGCCGGTGACGATCGCGTTCGCGGTCGACGAGCTTGCGGCCGACAGCGAGCGCTCGATATCGGATGCCAGCGACTTGACCTGATTGGCGGCGTCGGAGGAGGCCGACACCAGCGTGGTCTGCGCGTCGCGGGCGCTGGTCACGATCGAATTGGCGGCGCTGCCGCCGACCGCGGTCAGCGCGCGTTCGACTTCCGAGGAAGTCAGCTTCAGTTGCGCGCCGACCTCCGAGGAGACGCCGAGCAGCGACTGCTGCGCGGCGCGGGCGCCGGTCTGGATGGTCTCGCTGGTGTTGACGACGAGGTTGGTGAGCGAGCGTTCCGCATCCTCGACATGGGACTTGATGCCGCTCGACAACTCTTCGGCGCGCGTCATCAGCGCTTCAGAGGCCTGGCGTCCGCTGCTTTCGATGCGGCCGGCGACCGCCTCGATACGGGAGTCGAGCAGCTCCTCGAACTGCGACACGCGCGTGTCGATGTCGGTCGCGACCGCGCCGATCCTGGTCTCGATTCCCTGGTGAATATCCTGGAAGCGCGCCGCGATGGTTTCGGTCAGCTGCGTCGCCCGTCCGTCGATGGCATCCGTTGCGCTGGCAATGCGCTGGTCGACCGCAGCCACCGCCTGCGCGGTGCCGTCGGAGAGCTGTGCGGTGAGGGTGCCAAGCCGTGCGTCGATGGTCGAGGTGACCGACTGGGCGCGGCTGTCGAAGGTCTGCTCGAGCGATTGCAGGCGGGTGTCGAGCGAGGTATCGAGATGGGAGACGCGATCCTTGAACGTCGTCTCGAACTGCTGCAGGCGCTGATCGAGGGAAGCGGTGATTTCGCCGCCGTTCGAGGTCAGGCGGGTGTCGAAGTTTTCGACATAGCCCTTGAGCGTGTCCGAAATGTCCTGGGTGCGCTGGCCCATCTTCTCGACGATCTCGCCGCCGAAGGTCTTCACGGTGCGGTCGAATTCGGAGATGTGGCGGGTGATCAGCGCGCCGAGCGTCCCAGAGTCGCGGGCGAATTTCTCCGCCAGCTCGCCGCCCTGGTTCTTCACCAGTTCGTCGAAGGCGCTCATCTGCAGAGCGAGCGCGTCGTGCGCGCTTTCGGTCTGTCCGATCACCTTGGCGACCAGTGCATTTGCGGTGACGTCGAGCGCGTCGCTGGCCTTTTCGCCGGAGGTGAGAATCTTCGAGGCGAGGCGATTGCCGGATTCGTCGATCTTGTTGACGAGGTCGCCCGAGCGCAGCTCGAGTTCGAGCAGCAGCGAGTCGGATGAGTTCTTCAGGGAGTCGTGCACCTGCTCGGTGCGGTCGGAAATGCCGTCGACGATGGTGGCGGAGCGCTGCTCGAACTCGCCCGTGATGCGGTCGAGCCGCTCGTTGAGCATGTCGTGGACGCGGTCGGCGAGTTCGACGAACTCGTCATGGACGTGACCGGTCTTGAAATTGAGACTGGTGGTCAGGCGCTCCGAGGCGTCGAGCACTGCGCGCGTGGTCTCCGCGCTCGCTTCCTCGAGCCGGTCGAGCAGGTCGCCGCCGCGCTCGCCGAGCGCCAGGATCATGTTGTCGCCGGCATTGGCCAGCGCGCTCGTGATGTGCGCGCCGCGCTCTTCAAGGGCGCCGGTGATGCTCTTGGCAACCTCGTCAACGCGGGAGGCGATCGCGTCGGAAATCAGCGCGATGTCGTGACGGAGATCGATCTGCACGCCGGAAATGGCGCTGCGCACCTGCTCGGCCTGGCCGACCAGGTTGTCGCGCTGATGGGCGATGTCCTGGAGCAAAGCGCGAATTCGCACCTCGTTGTCGCTATAGGCGCGCTCGAGAGCTGCGACTTCGTTGGCGACCAGCGTTTCGAGTTCGCCTGCACGCGCGATTGCGCGCTCAACGCCATCGCCCATCGCCGCGACTTCGCGGCGGATTGCCTGTCCAACCGTCACCATGGAATCGCTGGCCGCGGTTTCGGGATCGGAGAAGCGGACTGCGACCTGCGCCATCGATTGCGCGATCATCTGCAGTTCCTTGCCGCGCGAAGACAACAGCGCCATGTAGAAAAACATCAGAATTGGCGCGACAAAAAGCGCCAGCAACCCGGCAAGCGTCAGCGTCGCGCCCGAGCCCTGTATCGACGGCCAGAATCCGATGGTCAGAATGGCGGCGCCAATGAACCAGACGGCACTGGCAAGGATCGCAAGCGTGAAGGCGCTGCGTGCAGGACGGCCTTTCTGGATCGCCTGCAAAAGCTGGCCAATGGTCTCGCGATCGTCATTGGCGGCGCGCCGCGTCACGCGCGTTTCTTCAACGGCGTTGAAAGTGGTAGTCCGGTCATTGATCGGGCGCGCGTCGAACGAAGGCTCGTCAAACGAAGGCGGCGTGGCGCTCATCTCCGGCGCCGCATCGCTGCGCGCCGAGCCCCGGATGTCACTGGCCGAACCGTCGATGTTGAGGGCTTCCTGAATGGCAGAAAGCGCGACTTCTGTCGGGTCTTTGACCTTTTTGGGGGTGTTCGCCATGTTGAGTCCGAGCCCTCATCTTACTTTTTACGCAATCCGGGAGAGTGCTGCGAAAGCCCCCGCAAGCCCCACCGGGTGTCATGTTCGAATGCCACGCCAAAGCCGGCCTAGAATGAGGCCAGTCCGCTCGCCCATGTCCGAGCGACCATCCTATTGGCTGGCCGTCACGAAAGAAATGGTGCGATTAATACAATCTTAATCATCGTTAATAGCGTTGCGCCGTAAGGCCTTACAAACCTTCGAAATTCCCTGGCCGAAGGTTAATTGCGGCGGGACTTCGCTGAAAACAAGGCGAAGGTGCGGCGCAAATGGGGAGGCTCAACCGCTGTCCACAGCCTCCGAACCTTCCGTTAACCAGTTCCATGATTGGCTCGCCGTGAGTCGCACTTCTCCGAATGCAGGAGCGCGCGAAAGTCGGACTTGCTCATGTCGCTTCATCTGGATCGGATTGAATGGATGCCATCGCCACCGCTCGTTCCCGATGACGGTCCGATCGATATCGCTCACCTCAGACGGATGACGCTTGGCGACGCCAAGCTCGAGCGGGAAGTGCTGAGCATGTTTTCGGCGCAGGCCTCAAAGCTTGCCGAAGCCTTGGCGGCGATGCCGCCCGATGCGCCACAACTGGCGCATACGCTCAAGGGATCGGCGCGGGCGATCGGTGCCTTCGCGGTTGCCGATGCGGCTAGCCATCTCGAGACACTGATCGGGCGGGGCAGCCCTACGGCCGATGCCTTGAACGAGCTTGATGAGGCCATCGCAGACGCCTGCGACGCGATCGACGCCTTTTTGAGTTAGGCGCGACGAAACGGCAGTTTATTGCCGCAAAATGCTGAATTCGCTCCACTAGCGCTCACCGGATCGACCCGTTATAGGTCTGCCGGACACATTTTTCCGGCAGTACGAGCGAACATGGCCAAGATCCACTTTGTCGACCATTCCGGCGAAACCCGCACCATCGAGGTCGAAAACGGCGCCACCGTCATGGAAGCGGCGATCCGCAATGCGATCCCGGGCATCGAGGCGGAATGCGGCGGCGCCTGCGCCTGCGCAACCTGCCACGTCTATGTCGACGAAGCCTGGCGCGAGAAAGTGGGACCTCCTTCGCCGATGGAAGAGGACATGCTCGACTTCGGCTTCGACGTGCGGCCGAACTCGCGCCTGTCCTGCCAGATCAAGGTCTCCGATGAACTCGATGGCCTCGTCGTGTCGACGCCCGAGCGGCAGGCCTGAGGTCTCCCGAAATTGGCCGTGTCCTAATATGGCCGTTGCCCTGTTTCAGAAGCTTCCGTTGCGGTTGCTGTTATCAGCCCTCATCGCAGCTGTGCTCCTCGGCGAAGCTGGTCTTGCCCGGGCCGACGACACTCAACCCAAGTCTGACGTCAAGTCTGACCGGCCGAAATATTCGGATTCCGGTAGGGTCGAGGGCTTGTTTGTCGGCGATAAAGCGAAGTGCGAAGCATTATGCAGGCGCGCATACCGGCCCGGCTACGAGCTTTCCAACGACATTTGTATCGCAACCTGCGTGCACTACCCGAACTAGCGATAAGGCGGCCAGATCGCTCAGTGTGAAGGCAAAACGCCGCGGCGCAGCCACGGCTGAAATTTCGCGATGATCTCTTGGGTCAGCGGCGTCGGCTTGCGCGTGGTCTGATCGATCAACACCGTCACCGCTTGCGCCGATGCGATGCAGCGGCCATTCGAAAACACCACCTGATCGAAAGTAACGGAGGTGCGACCGAATTTCGCAACCCCAAGTCCCATCTCGATCGTGTTCGGCCAGTGCAGCTCGGCGCGGAAATGGGTGTCGAGCCGCACCATGATCCAGGTCAGCCCCTCCGGCAGCCGCCAGTAGCTCTGATCCTTCATCAGCGTGACGCGGCCGGTCTCGAAATAGGTCGCATAGACCGCGTTGTTGACGTGGCCATTGGGATCGAGATCGGCAAAGCGGACGTTGTCCGTCAGGCGGTAGGGAAAATCTTCCAGTTGCGGCGTCGTATCGGATCGGGCAGGGGCGTTCACGGGCAAAAGTCTCCGAAATCGGCGCCCCTTACAGCGTAGTTATCGAACGTCGGCAAGGGGTTGTCGCGCCTTCCGCAACCCGTATTATGGCTTTCCTCTCCTCACGGTGTTGGCTAGACAGGCGTTAGCCTGCACACCCGTTCAACGGAAAAGAAGCGACATGAGCGAAGCGATCAAGACCGACGTGCTGATCATTGGCGCAGGCCCTTGCGGGCTGTTTTCCGTTTTCGAGCTCGGCCTCTTGGACATGAAGGCCCATCTCGTCGACATCCTCGACAAGGTCGGCGGCCAATGCGCCGAGCTCTATCCTGAGAAGCCGATCTACGACATTCCCGGTATTCCCTTCGTTACCGGTCAGGGCCTCACCGACGCGCTGATGGAACAGATCAAGCCGTTCAACCCGACGTTTCATCTGGGCGAGATGGTCGAGAAGATCGAGAAGATCGGCGATCCCGCGTTTCGTGTCACGACCGACGCCGGCAAGGTGTTCGAATGCAAGGTGGTGGCGATTTCGGCCGGCGGCGGCTCGTTCCAGCCGAAGCGCCCGCCGGTGCCCGGCATCGAGGCCTATGAGGGCACCTCGGTCCACTACGCCGTGCGCAAGATGGAGCAGTTCCGCGACAAGGACATCCTGATCGTCGGCGGCGGCGATTCCGCGCTCGACTGGACGCTCAACCTGCACCCCATTGCGAAGAGCGTCACGCTTTTGCATCGTCGCGACGACTTCCGCGCCGCGCCCCACAGTGTCGAGCAGATGCGTGCGCTGGTTTCGGCCGGCAAGCTCGCCCTGAAGATCGGTCAGGTGACTGCGCTGGAGGGAGAGGGCGGCAAGCTCACCGGTGCGCACGTCAAGGGCAACGATAACGCGATGTCGAAGGTCGCGTGCAATACCATGCTGCCGTTCTTCGGCCTCACGATGAAGCTCGGACCGGTGGCGAACTGGGGCATTGAGCTCGAAAACAATCTTGTTCCGGTCGAGACATCGGCGTTCGAGACCAGTGTTCCCGGAATCTTTGCCATCGGCGACATCAATACCTATCCCGGCAAGCTCAAGCTCATCCTCTGCGGCTTCCACGAGGGGGCGCTGATGGCCCAGAAGGCCCACCGTTACGTCTATCCGGACAAGCGCCTCGTGTTCCAGTACACGACTTCGTCCTCGAGCCTGCAAAAGAAACTCGGCGTCAGCTGAAGCGGGACGCCGGTTCGAAAAATTGCGGACACATTGCAGCGCTTTATTGTCGCAGACGTAGCGTTCAGTATTTGTTGCCTCACTGGTTGCCACCGGCAATTGGTCGTAATCTTGCCCCATCATTCGAATTGAAGCGAAAGCGGTGATGACGATGTGGAACAGGAAAGCAAAAATGCAGCGGCGGCTTGCGATGATCGCGGGCGGGCTTGCGATCGCGTTCGCGGCCTCTGTTCCGGGATATGCCGCTGAGCCGACCGCGGCCGGCCTCTGGCAAAAGGTCGAGGACGGCAAGCCGGTGGTCTGGGTTCTGATGGTCGATCACCATGACGGCACCTTCGAAGGCGCGATCGCCAAGACGTTTCCAAAACCCGGCACGCCTGCGCATTTGACCTGCTCGCAATGCACGGACGATCGCAAGGACGCGCCGGTGCTTGGCATTTCCTTCATCCGCGACATGAAGCGCAACGGCCTTGAATATGAAGGCGGCAACATCCTGGATCCCCGCGACGGGCAGGTCTGGCACGCCAAGATGACGCTGAGCGCGGACGGACAGCAGCTCACGCTGCGCGGCTACGTGCTCACGCCGCTACTCGGCAAGGACGAGTACTGGGAGCGTTTGCCGGATTCCGAGATGGCTTCGCTGGACCCTTCGGTGATCGCCAAATATCTGCCTGGTCAGACAGCCGCGGCCAAGAAGCCGACGGGCAAGAAAGCCGCTTCACCGAAACAGTAGATTGAGGAGCTCCTACCGGCGGGAGCCGGCGCGGGAGCGCTGCGGGAAGGGCAGAGTCGTCGCCTTGACCTCGACGACCTCGGCCGTGTCGGTGTCGATCGCGTTACAGGCCTCGGTCTGCTTGCGGCGAAGTTGCCACGGCTGCACCACGTTGAGCCAAAGCTCGCGCGTTCCCATGATCGAGATCGCAATCCCGAAGGGGATCATGAAGTAGAGGATGCGGAACACCACCAGCGTCGCCAGCAGCTGCTCCTTGCCGAACTGCGGCAGCGCCACCAGCATGGCGGCATCGAACACGCCGATCGAGCCGGGCGCGTGGCTGGCAAAGCCGAGCAGCGTGGCCAGGATGAACACGACGGCCAACGACATGAAATCGATGTGCGGCTGCGCCGGCATCAACAGATACATCGCCATCGCGCAGAAACCGAGGTCGACCACGCCGATCAGGATTTGCACCAGTGTCAGCGGCGCCGAAGGCAGCCGCACCATCCAGCCGTTCTGCCCGAGCTCGCGGCGTTCCTCGCCGAGGATGAGCCAGACAAGGTAGGATACGATCGCCCCGATCACGCCGAAGGCGATCAGGCGGTTGATCACCGCCGGCAACTGATCCATGGCGGAGGCCGCCGACGGATGCCAGGCCATGCCGATGCCGAGCACGAAGGTGTTACCGAGCCAGAAGGTCAGGCCGGACAGAAAGCAGATTTTTGCGACGTCGATGGCGGAAAGGCCATAATCCGAATAGATGCGGAAACGGATCGCACCACCGGTGAAAACCGTGGCGCCGATATTGTGGCCGATCGAATAGCTGGTGAAGCTCGACAGCGCTGCAATGCGGTAAGGCACATGCTTCTTGCCGATCGTGCGCAAGGCGAAGAAATCATAGAAAGTCAGGGTGCAGAAGGCGCACATCACGCACAGCGCGGCCAGGGCGATGTGGTGCGGCGGGATGTCGGTCAACGCCACCAGCATGACGCCGGTGTCGATGCCCTTCAGAGTGCGGATCAGCGTCGTGATCGCAAAGGCGATGATGACGAGGCTGGCGGCAATCCCGACCCGTTTCCAGCCAATCCGCTCCTTAAAGCCATGCCGCAGCACGGCCAACAACCGAACCATTCGTCCTCCCGGCAGGGCCGCAACGGCGTTGCCAGCCTGTTCAAGCAATCGCAGACATTTAGGCCCGACCG
Source organism: Bradyrhizobium sp. (assembly GCF_035652035.1). GTDB lineage: Bacteria > Pseudomonadota > Alphaproteobacteria > Rhizobiales > Xanthobacteraceae > Bradyrhizobium. Next base: position 31,598 of record NZ_DASREO010000093.1, on the reverse strand, counting down.
CCCTGGATAGGAGTCCCATAAGGCAAAAACCGTCGTTTGTGCAGTACTTGACAAGCGACCGACTGTCGCGCATCCGGCCGCCCCGCCAGACCCTTAGGTAGGCTGCGGTATTCCCGGAATCGAGCCGCAGTCGGCTTTTTCAATGTCCGCAATGTGCCGTTGTTCCCCCGATGTCCGCATTTCGCCGGGAGGAACATCGGCTGGATGCTCCGGTTAGCGCGATATCGTCAATCGAACATATCGGCGGAGCCAGCGGGCGCGACGCGCGATGGTGTTCCACCACAAAAACAAGGGAATGTAGCGATGGGACTCTTCACCCGTGACATCAAGACCATGAACGATCTGTTCGTGCATCAATTGCAGGACATCTATTATGCCGAGAAACAACTCGTGAAGGCGCTGCCGAAAATGGCGGACAAAGCGACGGACAAGCAGCTCAAGGAAGGTTTTTTGACCCACCTCGATGAAACCAAGACCCATGTGCAGCGCCTCGAGGAAGTGTTCCGGATGCATGGCGCCGAGGTCGAAGCGGTCGATTGCCCGGCGATCGACGGCATCATCGAGGAAGCCGAGGAGACCGCAGGTGAGGTCGCCGACAAATCGGTTCTTGATGCGGCCCTGATCAACGCAGGTCAGGCGGCCGAGCACTATGAGATTGCGCGCTATGGCAGCCTGATCGCCTGGGCGAGACAGCTCGGTCGCAACGATTGTGCGAGCATCCTCCAGAAAACCCTGGATGAAGAAAAGGCCACCGACAAGAAGCTGACTTCGCTTGCCGAGAGCAAGATCAACTTGCGCGCAGCAAGCTGATCGAACCACTCGCCACGCTAGAACGACGAAACGGAACAGGCGCCGCGCCGGTCGTCGCGGCGTTTGTCGTTTCGCAGTGCGAATAAAAGGGAACCGGCAAAATCAGCCTAAAGAGCCGTTCATTGCTGCGGATTTTCAGCAAACTCCATCTCGCGATCGACCGCGGATCGTGTAGATATGATAACAAACATCGGGGGCGGTTCGAATTTGAACAAGGAAATTGATAGCGTCGCCGTGGGCCTGATGGTGGAACAGGCGGCGGCACTGCCGCTTCCGATCGGGGCCAGCGGACGCCGGATCAATTGGCGATATGTCGCGGCCATCGTCACCTATCACCTGCTTGCGCTTCTTGCATTCGTGCCATGGTTCTACAGCAAGGCCGGCGTCGTGCTCGCGGTTGTTTGCGTTTATGTCTACGGCGCCTGCGGCATGAACCTTTGCTACCACCGTCTGCTCACGCATCGCAGCTTCAAATGCCCGCTCTGGCTCGAGCACGCCTTCGCGCTGCTCGCAGTCTGGTGCGTGGAGGACACGCCGGCGCGTTGGGTCGCGACCCATCGCATGCATCACCATCGCTCCGACGAGCAGTCCGATCCGCACAGCCCACTGGTCAATTTTTTCTGGTCACACATGGGGTGGCTGTTTCTGGAGAACACCGATCTTTGCCGCCAGGTCGCCTATGAGCGCTACGCGCGTGACATCCTGCGCGATCCCTTCTATCGTTTCATCGAGCGCTACGTGGTGTGGGTCACCATTGCGCAGCCGGTGCTGTTCTTCACCGCCGGCTTTCTGGTCGCACTCGCGCTTGGCGATGCTCCGATGGAGGCCATGCAGTTCGCGGCCAGCGTCCTGGTATGGGGCGTCGTGGTGCGCACCGTCATCGTCTGGCACATCACATGGAGCGTGAATTCGCTGGCCCATGTGTCCGGCTACCAGAACTACGATACCGGCGACCACAGCCGGAACTGCTTGCTGGTGGCGATCCTGGCGAGCGGTGAGGGGTGGCACAACAACCATCATTCGGAGCCGGGTTGTGCCTGCAATCAGCGGCATTGGTGGGAGATCGATCTGACCTACCTGTTGCTGCGCCTGTTCGTAGTGGTGGGGCTGGCCTGGGACGTGCAGATGCCGACGCGCCGTCCCGAGATGTGATGCGAACAGTTCCCAGCGGGGACCTGTCGCCTGCGGACGATCACACTTCGGCATTGATCGAAATTTAGAGGCGAAACGAGCGGCTATCTATGGCGTTGGGGCAGACAGCACCGACGGAGATAGTTCATGCGAGCAACAGCGATCAAACGACAGCCGTTTCCGGTGAGCCCCGAAAAGCCGGATGGCAAAAATTCCGCAGCCGCGCGCGTTCCGGAACAACAACCTGAACGCGGCTGGTCGGCGTCGCTGACGCTGTTTGCGATGAGTCTCGGCTACGGCGTCGTTCAACTCGACATCACCATCGTCAACACGGCGCTCGATCGCATCGGAACGTCGCTCGGCGGCGGGGTGTCGGAACTGCAGTGGGTCGTCAACGCCTACACCATAGCCTTCGCGGCCTTCATTCTGACCGCCGGCGCGCTCGGCGATCGCATCGGCGCCAAGCGTGTCTTCATAGCGGGCTTTGCCATCTTCACCACGGCCTCGCTTGCCTGTGCGCTCGCGCCGAATTCCGTCGCGCTGGTCGTGGCACGCGCGGTGCAAGGATTGGGCGCAGCCGTGCTCGTTCCCAACTCGCTGGCGCTGCTCAATCATGCCTACCAGGACCAGCGGGCGCGCGGACGCGCGGTCGGAATCTGGGCAGCCGGCGCCAGCGTTGCGCTCACCGCAGGTCCCCTTGCAGGCGGCGCTCTGATCGCGTTGGTCGGCTGGCGGTCGATCTTTCTGGTCAATCTGCCGATCGGGCTCGCCGGGCTTTGGCTGACTTGGCGTTACGCCACGGAGACCACGCGCAACCGGAATCGCGAGGTCGACTTGCCGGGACAGATTCTCGCGATCGCGGCGCTCGGCTGTCTCGCCGGCACCATTATCGAGGGCGGCGCGGTCGGCGTGCGCAACGCCTGGGTGATTGCAGGCTTTGCAAGCTCCGTGCTGCTGGCCGCAGCCTTCATCGCGCAGGAAAGCCGCTCGTCGCATCCGATGCTGCCGTTACAGCTGTTTGCGCACCGCCTGTTCGCGCTGACGTCCTTCTTCGGTCTGTTGGTCAACATTGCCTTCTACGGACTGATCTTCGTGCTCAGCCTGTACTTCCAGCGCATCAACGGCCTGTCGCCGCTGCAAACGGGTCTCGCCTTCGTGCCGATGATGGGCGTAGTGCTGCCGGCCAATCTCGTCGCCGCGCGCATCTCCGAGCGCATCGGCGAGCCTGCGGCGATCGCCAGCGGCGCGGTCCTCGCCGCGCTCGGATGTGGGATGCTGCTCGGAATCGAACCTGGTACGGCCTACGTCAAGATGCTGGCGCAGCTTCTCGCCATTGGCGGCGGGCTCGGCCTGCTGGTGCCGCCGCTCACCGCGACACTGCTCGGTAGCGTCGAGAAATCACGCTCGGGGATCGCGGCCGGCGTTCTCAACGCGACGCGGCAGACCGGAAGCGTGCTCGGAGTCGCGCTGTTCGGCGCGCTGATCGGCCAGGTGGATGCCTTCATGCGCGGTGCGCATCAGGCGCTGGCCATCTCCGTGGTGCTGCTCGTGATCGCGGGCGCGGTGATCTGGCTCGGCGCGTCAAGGCGTGACTGACGTCAAGCCGTCTTCACGCCTTGCGCAGCGCGAAGTGCGCGCCGCAGAACGCCATCACGGCGCCAAGGCCGAGTGCGGCGAGACCGCCGAGAACACCGGCCGCCGTGGACTTGGGCGCCGACGCAGCCTGGCCGGCGCCCACCAGCACGAGCACGCCAACGGCAATCAGGAAATGCTGCATACGCTGCGGCAATTGTCCTGATGCCGCGCTATGCATCAGCGAAGCCGTGAAATAGCCGCCGGAAAACCCGACGGTTGCAATCAGCCACCATGCAAGCGCCGCACCCGCCGACATGAAATTACTGGCGTCGGATCGCCACAATCCGCCGAGGTCGAGCCCGAACCGCGCGCCAAGCATGTGCACGGCGAGCGCGAGCAGCACGCCGGAAATCGCGGCGGCTGCGAGGATCAGGCGGCTGGGAAAGGGAGTCGTCTCGGGCATGTCCTGATGGTCCGGTTCTCACATTTGCGGCCAGGCGAGTCGCGAATGTCAAATCCACTCCACGAGTTGTAGGATAGGGTGAGCGATCGGCGCAAGCGGCGGCCGGAAACTCTTTCGAAGGAACCCGTCATGGCGTTCGGACTTCTCGCGATGATTTCAGCGGCGGTCTTCACCGGGGCGGCGTTTTACGTGAACTTCGCCGAGCAGCACGCGCGGCTGACGCTCGACGATCGCGCGCTGCTCGCCGAATGGAAGCCGGCCTATCAGCGCGGCGCGACGATGCAGGCGCCGCTCGCGGTGATCGGTTTCGTGCTCGGCATGCTGGCGTGGTGGCAGACCGGGCTTGCCGGCTTTCTGATCGGCGCGCTCGCAATCATTGCGCCATGGCCGTGGACGCTTGTTATCATCAAGCCGGTCAACGACGCCCTTTTGGCGACCGACCTCGACAAGGCCGGTCCCCAGTCCCGCGCCCTCATTGTCAGATGGGGCGCCATCCATGCGGCACGAACGGCGATGGGCGCGCTTGCAACAGCGGCATTTTTCTGGGCATGCGTCTCGTATTAAGTATTGGCGTCAACCAGAGAGTCGCAGCCTATCGCCCATGCCGACGGATTTGCCTGAACAACCCGGTCAAGGCTACGCCTACAAGGCCTCGCTGATAGGCTCGGCCCATCAGTTCGAACTGACGGAGCGGGGGTTGTCGTGGCGCATCGGCCGTCGCAGCGGCCTTTGGGACTATGCCGACATCGCGAGCGTCCGCCTGTCGTATCGTCCGGTATCAATGCAGGCACGGCGATTCCGCGCCGATCTCAGAAAGAATGACGGCGGATGGCTCGCCATCCTCTCGACCAGCTGGCAGACGGCGGCGCTGATGGCGCCGCAGGACAAGGATTATCGTGCTTTCATCATCGAACTGCATCGGCGGATGGCGAAGGCGGGAAGCCGTGCCGTTCTGAGCGGCGGTCTTCACCCGCGCGTCTATATGGCGGCGATTGCTTGCGTGGCGCTGCTCGCGATTGCGATGGCAGGGCTGCTGTTGCAGTCGATCGCGACGGGGCAATGGGCGGGCGCGCTCTTCCTGATCGGCTTTGCCGCTCTGTTCGCGTGGCAGGTCGGCGGCTTCATCGCGCGCAACCGGCCTCTGAATTACACCTTCGACGATTTGCCGAAAGCGCTGTTGCCTTAAGTTCCGCAATCTATTCCGTCGACTCGAAATCCTCTTCCTTGCCTTTGAGGATTTCTGTCAACGTCTGCAACGCCGCATCGAGCTGTTCGATCGGCGGCGCCGCCAGTGCCAGTCGTATGGCATTGGGCGCATGGCCGGGCGCGGCCGCGAATGTAGTCGAAGGTGTCAGCGCGATGTCGCGCCGCGCGGCGGCTGCGACGAATGTCTGCGATCGCCAATGCGGCGGCAGCGTCAGCCACAGATGATAAGCCTTGCTGTTGGCCTGAATCTGGAAGCCGGCGAGATGCGCGGTTGCCACCTTCTGGCGCTGCTGCGCATCGATCCGCTTCAGCCTCGTCAGCTCAGTGACGGTGCCATCGCGCATCAGCTGCTGGGTGGCCGCAAATGCAAAGCCCAACGCGGGCCATCCGCCCGCGCGCACCGACGCCATGATCGGTTCGCGCAAAGCGCGCGGCGCCACGATCATCCCGAGCGACAGTCCGGGGGACACGATCTTCGACAAGCTCTCGAATACGACGCAGCGATCCGGTGCGAGGCTTGCGAGCGGCGGCTCGTCGTCCAGGAATCCGTAGACCATATCTTCAATGATGAGGAGGTCGAGCTTCTCGACGACGCGCAACACGTCGGTGCGCCGCGCCGGCGGCATCGTCATGCCCAGCGGATTCTGGGCGACGGGCTGCAGATAGACCGCCGACAAATGCGCATCGCGATGCGCCTTTTGTATAGCGTCGGGACGCACGCCGTTCTCGTCCATCGCCAACGGCACCAGTGTGATGCCGAGTCGCGCGGCGATGCCCTTGATGAACGGATAGGTGAAGGCTTCGACGCCGCATCGCCCGCCCGGCGGAACGATAGCTGCAAGCACGGCCGCAACGCACTGCCTGCCATTGGCTGTGAAGATCAACTGATCCGCAGCTGGCGCCCAATGTCGGCTGCGCTGCGAGAGATAGTCCGCCGCGATGCTCCGCGCCGTCGGCGTTCCGCCGCTGGTGACTTGCCTCAGCGCCGTCTCAAGCGCCTCCGGCCGGTTCAGCGACTGCAGGCTCTTTGCAATGAGCGCGGACTGCACTGGCAGCACAGGATAACTGATCTCGAGGTCAATCCGCGCGCGTACCGGTTCGCTGGACACCGTGGGGCGAGGCTCTCCCGATATGAACGTGCCGCGTCCGACTTCGCCGACCGCAAGGCCGCGGCGTAACAGCTCGGCGTAGACGCGGCTCGCTGTCGAGACGGCGATCTTGCGCTCGTAGGCGAAAGTCCGCTGCGGCGGCAGACGGCTTCCGGGCTTGAGCGCGCCTGAGGCGATTTCGGCGGCGACAGCGTCGGCGAGCTTCAGATACTCGAACTTTGACATTATTGCTCCGAGAGCAATGTTTCACTTGCTCCGAGACATTTACGAGATCATTTAAGGGCCATCAAGCCCCGTGATGCACCGAGGACGGCGATAGCAGTCCGAGGTGGCGAAGGGTGAGAAGCGCTGATGTCGCCGCTTCGCGCCACGGCACTGCTTTGCCGCGCAGGCCAATGACGAGGAGAACCGCCGTGACACTTTCCTGCACCCGCTCCAGCCCGACAGGTGAATGGGGCAGGCGGCTCTCCGCTTGCATGAGCCGCGTGCTGACCTTTTGGGCGCGGCGCGAAACCATCAAGGTGCTGCGCGAACTCGACGATCATCAGCTTCGCGACATCGGATTGCCGCGCCATCAGATCGAATCCGTGATCAAGCACCACCGGGACTCGGGCGCTTCATCGTTCGGTTAGATCGCGCACGAGGCGGCTGCGCTTCGCGCGAGCGGCATCGATTCGGAGAGAGAAAATGAGCGTCATGTCTTCCGAAAGGAGCGTTCCTGCCTCAGTTCCATGGAGGCGGGGCCTCGTCAATTGGGCGATGCGCACCATCATGCAATGGAGGAGCGGGCAAATGATCCAGATGCTTCGCTCACTCGACGACCGTCAGCTCCACGATATGGGACTTTCGCGCGATCAAATCGAAGCTGCCGTGCACGCTCGCTACGAATCGGATGTCGCGCGGTTTCGCTGAGCAAGCGCGATTATGATCAAAGTCGACTCAGTGCCGCACCACCAGCACCGAGCATTTGGCGTAGCGCACGACGTGACCGGCGTTGGAGCCGAGAAAATAGGTGCGCATCGCGGGGCGGTGCGAGGTCATCACGATCAGGTCGGCTTTGACGGCGGCAGCTTCTTCGAGGATCTCGTGATAGATGCCGCCCTGGCGCACGGTGGTTGAAATGCGGTTGGCGTCGATGCCGGATTCCTGCGCGACGATGGCGAGCGCCTCTTCCGAGGTCTGCCGCTGCTGAACGTCGAAATCGGCCGGCACGTATTCGGCGAGCATCACTGGGGTCATCGGCAGGACATTGAGCAGCCGCACCTTTCCGTTCCAGGTCTGCGAGAGCGTTGCTGCGGTCGCAAGCGCGGGCCGTGCCAGATCGGTGTCGGCGAGATCAAGCGGCACGAGAATGGAACTGAACATCTGCGCCTCCCCTGTGACCTCGAACCTGCCCCCGGACGAGACACCGAGGGCATGCTCGGTTCGGAACCAGCCTAGTGTGCCGTTCAGAAGTCCGCATCATTGTTGCCGCGGGTACCTTCATGCGGACTTCTGAACCAAAGCCACACTAGATCAATAAATTAGCTAGTGTCCTTTCGATTCCGAAGTTCGAAACGTGACTCCGAAAATTGCTACGAACTTCGGAATCGGGACACTAGCATAATTCGAATCGGGCCTTCAGACGAAGCGAGACTTCCGGATGAGTGACCGCATCGCACAAGCGAACGGAGCCGGATCTCACTCGCCCTAGTGTGGCGGTTCAGAAGTCCGCGCCATTGTTGCCGCAGGTACGTCATGCGGATTTCTGAACCAAAGCCACACTAGATCAATAGGTTTGCTCGTGTCCTTTCGATTCCGAAGTTCGAAACGTGGCTTCCGAAAATGCTACGAACTTCGGAATCGGGATACTAGGTCTGCTTGATCAGCTTGGGGCTGATGAAAACTTCGAGGCGGCCGCGCCGCAGGCCGATATTCGTCCAGTCGTCGACGTCGAAATCGATGATGGCAAGTCCCGCCGTCGGCAGATTATCGGCCAAGGCGTCGCGCCCGGCGGGATCGCCGCTTCCCGCAAGCGCGAACGCCAGCTCATGCATTCCCGGATTGTGACCGACGAGCATCAGGCGCTTCGGATCGCTGACGGAAGCGTTGCGGATGGTCTCGAGCAGTTTGGCAACGTCGGCGCCGTAAAGTTCCGGCGTCAGCTCGACCTCGGGCGCCGGCGCCAACTCTTTCATGGCTTCCCAGGCGATTTCCCAGGTCTGAAGCGCTCGGATCGCATGTGAGACCATAACGTGGCTGGGAAAAGGCGGATGGCGACCGATCCAGGCGCCGATCTCTGCGGCATCGCGATGGCCGCGCTGGTCGAGCCGGCGGTCCTCGTCGCGGCCGCTGGGCGCATCGGTTTCGGTCTTGGCGTGCCGAAGCAGCATTAGGCGGCGCATCACGGTTTCCGATTCGACTGGGACAATCCGGATTAAATACAGAGTAGAACTTGGGAGAAGACAAGGTGACAACACCCTTGTCGATCCCGTAAAAAACGGCATGAACGATATTTTGTCCGGGGACGGTGACGGGATCGATGGCAGCCGCGCGCGGCTGACTTTCGATGTCGATGCAGACATTTGCGTGGTTGGCGGAGGGCTCGCCGGCCTGACGGTCGCGCTGGAGGCGGCGCGGCTCGGCGCCAGCGTCGTCGTGCTGGAAGGCCGCCACATCGGCTGGGGCGCCTCGGGCGGGCTGCTCGGCACTGTGATGCCGGGCTACAATCTTGCGCTGAAGGATTTGGTTGCACGCATTGGCCTTGAGGATGCCAGGGAGCTCTGGGACCTGTCGAAAGAAGGCGCCGAATATGTTCGCGCGCAGGCAACCGAAGAGCTGATGCCGGGGATCTCGGCGAGCGATGGCGTGCTCGAAGTTTCCAATGTCGACGTCGGCGATCGTCTGATCAGCGAATTGCAAATGTTGAACGAAGATTTCGCGACCGAAGTCGAGGGATGGCAGGTCGATCAGGTTCGCGCGCAGCTGAAGACCGGCCGCTACTTTCACGGCGTCTATTTCCCGAAAGCGTTTCAGATCGACGGCCGCAAGTACATCCATGGCCTCGCGGCGCTCGCCAAGCGCGCCGGCGCCCGCATTTTCGAGGACACGCCGGTGGTCGGCATCGATGCATCCGGCATCCGCAAGCGCATCGTCACGCCGTCGGCGAGATTGCGCGCCTCGCACATCGTTCTTGCCGGCAATGTTCATCTCGGTGCGCCATCGCGGCGTCTGTCGGAGACGTTGCTGCCGGTCTGGCGCTATGCCGGAATCACCGAGCCGCTTGGCGAGCGCGTAAAGGAGGCGATCGCGTTCAAGGGATCGGTGATCGATACCGATGGCGTCGATCAGTTTCGCCTCGTCGATGGCGATCGCTTGATGTGGGCGAGCCCCGAAACCACCTGGGACGCGCGCCCTCAGCGATTTGCGTCGGCCATATCGCGCCGCATCCAGACGATTTTCCCGCAGCTTGGCCGCGTCCATGTCTCCGACGTGTGGGGCGGCGCCATCGGGCAGACCGTGCACGGCATGCCGCAGATCGGCCAATTGCGCAAAGGCCTTTGGGTCGCGAGCGGTTTTGGCCGGCAGGGAATGAGTGCGTCCGCAATGGCGGGACAGTTGATCACCCGCAGCATTCTCTGGGGCGACGAACGCTGGCGACTGTTTTCGCCGTTCGAACTGGTATGGGCCGGCGGCGCAACGGGACGGGTCGCAGGGCATCTGATCGGCCTGTGGTCGCGCGGCAGTTCGGCGGCCGCCGGCGCGCTCGCCCGCTACCGCGAACGATTGCGCGAACAGGAACGCATTCGCGAGGCGAAGCTGGCAGAAGCCAACCGTTTGGCGGGCACAAGGCCGCCGCGGCCGCGCAAGCCCCCGGGTCAATCCACTCCGAGCCAGTCCAATCCGGGCCAGGCCAGCCCAAGGCCGCGCAACCGTCCGCCTGCCGAACGGCCGGAATCAGTCGGTGCCGGCCCGGGCGAGGAGGGCTCGTGAGGGCGCATCTCGCGGGAACGTGAGAAATTCTCGGCTGAGCCGGTGTAACTTTCTCCTGGTCGGGCCGTATCTTGGGCAAACCAGCTGCCACGGAGATTTCAAATGATCGATCGCCGTATCCTGCTTGCGACCACCGCCGGTCTGTTCGGCTTTGCTGCGCTCCGCTGGCTGCGCGGTGAACCCGCACACGCCGCGGAAAAGTTCGAGATCGAAAAGTCCGACGCGGAATGGCGCGCCCAGCTCACGCCGCAGCAATATGAAATCCTGCGCAAGGAAGGCACCGAGCGGCCCTGGACCAGCCCGCTGCTCAACGAGCACCGCAAGGGCACCTTCGCATGCGCCGGTTGCGACCTGCCGCTGTTTGCCTCCGAAACGAAATTCGAGAGCGGCACCGGTTGGCCGAGCTTCTATCAGCCGCTGGAAAATGCCGTCGGCAAGCGGGAAGACCGCACTTTCGGTATCAGGCGCACCGAAGTCCATTGCCGCCGCTGCGGCGGCCATCTCGGCCACGTCTTCGACGACGGTCCAAAGCCGACCGGTCTGCGCTACTGCATGGACGGTTACGCGCTCACCTTCCACCCGGCAACGCCCACTCCGAGCTAGTGTCCCGATTCCGAAGTTCGTAGCCTTTTGCGGCCCCACTTTAACGAAGTTCGGAATCGAAAGGACACTAGCCAACTATAAATTCAGTGTGGCTTTGGTTCAGAAGCCCGCATAGAGAAGTTGCCCAGAGAGCGATGCGGACTTCTGAACCGCCACACTGCGCTCGTTCGCATTTTACGGAACTTTGCTCCCGGCAATTGTTGCCCGCCCGGCAAATCCGCCCCGGTCTTTCTGGCCGGGGCTTTTTGTTTAAGTGACTGAAATTGCTCGAATGTCGCCTTTGGCACGGCGCTTGCGATGTCTCCTTCGACGATGGCTCTGCGTGGGCAAACCGCCCGCGTGGCCCAAGGGATCGAATGTGGAGACAAAGTTATGGGTATCTTCGACGCGCTTAACACGTCAGTGGGCGGCCTTCAGGCTCAGTCCTTCGCGTTGCAGAATATATCGGGCAACATCGCGAACGCCTCCACCGTCGGTTACAAGGGCATCAATACCTCTTTCGAGGACCTGATCCCGGAATCGCTGACGGTCGACAAGCAGGTCGCTGGCGGCGTCACGGCGCACGCGCAACAGACCATCACCACCCAAGGCACCGTCTCGAATTCGACGGTCGCGACCAACATCGCCATCAACGGCGACGGCTTCTTCAATGTGCAGAAGCCGACGGGCGTCACCGACAACGTTCCCACATTCAACGGCATCACCGACTACACGCGGGCCGGCGATTTTCAGGTCAACGCCAACGGCTTCCTCGTCAATAGCGCCGGCTATTACCTGATGGGCGTGTCGGTCGATCCGAAAACAGGCAACCCGCTGGGCAACGTGCCGACCGTTCTGCAATTCAACAACAACTTCGTTCCGGCGCAGGCGACGACCACCATTCAATATGCCGCCAACTTGCCGACCGTCCCGGTGACGACCGCGAGTCCGAACGCGACGCCCAAGACAATTACGGCGGCTGGCGGTCTCAACCAGGTCGACTTCGGCGCCAACAATCCGGTTGTGGCGGGGACGCCGGCGCAGCCCTTTACCAACGCGTCCGTGACAGGAAACGCAGCGGTCAACAACAGCTCGCCCGCGACAGCGATCACGTCAGGCACGCTGTTGAGTAATCTCAGCACTCCGGTGACCAGTGGCGACACCATCACCGTCGACGGCGCGGTCATCAATTTTACGAACGGCTCGGTAGTGACCCCTCCGACGGAGACGGGCGGAACTCTGACGGGCGGGGTCGACATCGCGACCGCTGCCATTTCTGATGCCTCGGCGCTCAACTTCAATGTTAACGGCACGGCGGTCACCCTGGCCGCCGGCACCGGTACTGGCCCGGGGGCAACGTTCTCGGCCACCGATATCAAGAATGCGATCAACGGTACCGCCGGCATTAATGTCACCGCAAGTGTCAACGCGGGTGGCGACATCGTTCTGACTCAAAACACTCCCTCGACCACCGCGATCACCGTCGGGGGCGCCAACGCGACGACGGTTTTTGGTAGCAGTCCCGCCACCGCAGCGCCATCGATCTCGCTCAATCCCGGCAACACGATTGGAGACCTTCTCAAGGCCGTCGACTTGGCCACCGCCAACACTGGCGCCGGCTCGACTCCGAGCAGCGTCTCGAGTGGTCAAGTGACCCTGAATTCGGGCATCAATAATGACCTCAAAGTCACCGGCGACACTGGCGGCACCTTCGCAGCGCTCGGCTTCACCACCGGAGGTCTTCCAGCTGCGACGCGGACCGGCGGCGGCCAGGCGGGCACCGGCTTTGTGATCGGTTCCGACGTCACCACCTTCGATAATGAAAGCATCAGCGGCGGTGCCATCACGGTCTACAACTCCGCCGGCACGCCGGTAAACGTTCAGCTCCGTTGGGCCATGACCGATAGCTCGACTCTCGGTGTCGGGCATTCGAACACCTGGAACCTGTTCTATCAGAGCGACCCCAGCGCCACTGGCAGCGCGGTGGCCTGGACCAACGTCGGCCAGAACTTCACCTTCAACGCCAACGGCAATCTGGTCAGTCCGGCAGGCGGCTCGGTCACGATCCCGAACCTCACCGTTGCGGGTCAAAACGTCGGCAACATCAACTTCAACTTCGCCTCGGGCGCGCTGACGCAATTTGCTTCCTCGGGCGGCAATGCGACCGTTGGCCAGATCACGCAGAACGGTTTTGCCGCCGGTCAGCTCCAGTCGGTTGCGATCAACAACTCTGGCCTCGTCGTCGGCACGTTCTCCAACGGGCAGAATATCGACCTCGCCGAGATCACGCTGTCGCACTTCAACGGCACGAACTATCTGCAAGCGCTCGACGGCGAAGCCTATGCGGCGACCGAACAGTCGGGGCCTGCGATTCTGGGGGCGTCGGGATCGATCTCGGGTTCGTCGCTGGAAGGCTCCAATACCGATATCGCCGACGAGTTCACGAAGCTGATCGTGACCCAGCAGGCCTATTCGGCCAACACAAAGGTGATCACCACGGCCAACGACATGGTTCAGAGTTTGCTGAACGTGCTGCGTTGATCGGCGCTGACCAGAAAGTCTGGCGTAATCTAATTCGAGGCGGGTAAAGATGGGTTTGAGTTCTGCCCTTGCCACTGCGATGAGCGGCCTGCGTGCCAACCAGGCCGCGCTCGCGATCACGTCGGGTAACATCGCCAACGCGCAGACGCCGGGCTATGTCACCGAGACGGCCAATCAGAGCGAACTGGCGACCGGCACCGGCGGCTCGACCGTCCAGGTCAACGGCGTCACCCGCGAACTCGACACGTTTATCCAGAGCCAGCTGCGTACCGAGACCGGCGGATCGGGCTTTGCCGATCAGATGTCGAACATCCTCGGGCAACTGCAAACCGTCTACGGCACACCGGGAGGCACCGGCACGCTGGAAACGGCGTTCAACAGTTTCACGACCGCATTACAGGGATTGTCGACCAATCCCGGCGGCCTGTCGGCGCAGACCACGGCGCTGGGCGCCGCCCAGACGCTGGCGCAGCAGCTCAACGCGACTTCGCAGGGTATTCAGACGCTGCGCTCGAATGTCGAGCAGGATATCGGAACGTCAGTCAGCCAGGCCAACGCGGACCTGAGCCACATCGCTTTGCTCAACAGCAAGTTGCAGGGACTGCAGCCGAACGATCCTTCGGCCGCGACATTGGAAGATCAGCGCGATAGCGCCATCAACGATCTGGCGAGTCTGGTCGACGTCAAGGTGACCACCGACAATGCCAACCAGGTCAGCGTCCTCACCACCACCGGCGTACAGCTCATCAGCGGCAGCCAGGCCTCGCAATTCGCGTTCTCATCGGCTGGGACGCTGAGCCCGAGCTCGCTCTACAACGCCGATCCGACCAAGAATGGCGTCGGCTCGCTGACGGTCAGGCTGCCGAACGGCGCCAGTATCGATGCGATCGCCAACAATGTGATCAGCTCGGGGCGGATCGCGGCCGACATCCAGTTACGCGACACGACCCTGGTGCAGGCGCAGAATCAGGTCGACCAGCTCGCCGCGTCGATGTCGAGTTCGCTGTCCGATCTGACGACGCAGGGCACCGCGGTTTCTTCGGGCCCGCTGTCCGGGTTTACCCTCGACCTGTCTAGTCTGCAGGCCGGCAACTCGATCAACCTGACCTACACGAACGCTCTCGGCCAGCAGCAGCAGGTAAAAGTCGTCGCGGTGACCGATCCGAGCGCGCTGCCGCTGGCGAGCCCGACGGGCACCAGCCCCCAGGTGATTGGCGTCAATATCACCGGTGGCGCCAGCTCGGTGGCATCGCAGTTGAACGGGGCGCTCGGCGCGAACCATCTGCAATTCTCCAATCCGTCGGGCAACACTCTGCAAATCGTGGCAAGTTCCGCCGACAACGTGACCGTCAACTCAGCCTCCACGACGACCACCGTGACGTCGCTGACCAGCGGCAACCCCCAGCTGGCTGTGTTTACCGACGCCGGTTCGGCTTATACCGGCGCCATCACCGGCAGCGGTTCGGAATTGACGGGATATGCGGGCCGTATCCAGGTCAATCCGGCCTTGCTCGCCAATCCGTCAGCCTTGACCGTCTACAACACCAATCCGCAAACGCCGGCCGGCGACAACACCCGCTCCAATTTCCTGTTTTCGCAACTGACTTCGGCCACATCGACCTTCTTGCCGCAATCGGGTCTTGGCTCGAAGACGGCGCCGTTCAACGGCACGATCGGAAATTACCTGCAGCAGTTCCTGAGTCTGCAGGCCAATGCGGCTTCCTCGGCGACGAACTTGCAGCAGGGCCAGGCCGTCGTCGTCAGTACGTTACAGCAAAAATTCAATTCGACGTCCCAGGTCAGCATCGACAACGAGATGTCGAATTTGATTGCGCTACAAAATTCCTACTCGGCCAATGCGCATTGCATGTCGGTTGTTCAGTCGATGATGGCTACCCTGATGCAGATCCAGCTGTAAGGCGGTCAAAATGAGTATCAACAGTATCGGTTTTAGCGGCTCGCTGTTCGGCCAGGCGGTGCTGAACCTCAACAATCAGCTCACCAACCTGTCGACAGAGCTTGCGACTGGAAAGAAATCGACGACCTATTCCGGCATGGGCCTCAATGAGGGCTTCGCGGTCGCAGCGCGCTCGCAGCTTTCGAACATCGCCGCCTTTGGTACGACCATCACCAACGTGAACACGATCATCGACGCCGCCAACACCGCGCTGCAGTCGCTGACCGCCACTGCCAAAACGGTGCAGAGCGATGCGGCCACCACCGAGGGCACCGTCAACGCTGACGGACAGACCGTCGCCCAGGAAAATGCGCTAAGCCAGCTGACCTCCATGGTGGGCATCCTCAACACCCAGGTCGGCAACCGCTACATCTTTTCCGGCAGCGCGATCAACACGCCGGCGGCTGCTTCCACCGACGACATCCTTAACGGCAACGGCACCCAGGCCGGCCTCAAGCAGGTCATCGCCGAGCGCGCGCAAGCCGACGGCACGACGGGACTTGGTCGCCTTTCGATCTCCTCGACGACTGTGACGGGAACGGCACCCACCAGCACGGGCTCGTTCTCGGTCTCCGAGGGGGCCGCCGGCTCGCCGTTCGGCCTGAAGCTCGGCTCGGTGTCGTCGAAACTGACCGGCGCCACGGTGACGGGTCCGTCCGGTTCGCCCGCCAGCGTGTCATTCAGCCTTCCGGCCAATCCCAATCCTGGCGATACGGTCACGCTCAACTTCAATCTCCCCGACGGTACGACCTCGTCGGTGACCTTGACGGCGACAAGCCAGAATCCGCCACCAACGGGCAGTTTCTTGATTGCCACGACGTCGACCGGTGCGGCAGACCCAGGCACGACGGCCCAGAATTTGAACGCAGCGCTGAATTCGGCGATCGGAACGCTGGCGAACACAACGCTGGTTGCGGCTTCCGCCGTGGCCGCGGGCAATGACTTCTTCGATCCGTCGAGCAGCGCCACCGGCGCGGTCGCCAACGACCAGCAGGCGACGCCGCAGCCGATTACAAGCGCGACCTTGCTCTCGGGCGCGGCCGGAACGGCCTCGCTCTCGACCGGCTTTGCGAACGGCGATGCGATCACGGTCAACGGCACGGCCATCACGTTTTCGACTTCATCGCCCACGTCGTTGACGGGGCCGACCTACAATATCAACCCGACTACCGGCACGGTCGGCAACCTGCTCTCGGCGATCGACTCGATCACCGGCACCACCACGCCATCCTCGATCGACGGCGGTGCCGTCACGATCAATACCCCGAGCGCTGCCAGTTTCTCGATCTCGGCCTCGTCGACCGATCCAAACGCGCAAGCAGCACTCGCGGCGCTCGGCTTCTCCTCGGGTGCGGGCACAGCCACGACGAATGCGTCAGGCACGACCATCACCGCGGTTCAGCCGCCGCTGCGAGTCCCATCGCCAGCGAGCACCGCGACCAAGCTCGTCAACGGCTCGGCCGACACGGTCGCCTGGTACACCGGCAACAACTCATCGAATCCGCGCGCGTCGTCGACTGCATTGATCGATTCGGATATTTCGGTTCAATACGGCATGCAGGCCAACGAGCAGGCGATCCGCCAGCAGCTCGAAGGCGTCGCGGTATTTGCCGCGGTAACGGAGTCGCCGACCGCGAGCAATTCGGCCGCGGTGGCGGCGGCGTTGAGTTCGCGCACCGCGGCCAACCTGACATCCCAGACCGGACAGCAACAGATCTCGGACATTCAAACCGATCTTGCCAACGCACAGACCACGATGCAGGCGGCAAGCGCGCGGCAAACCCAGACCCAGACCCAGCTGCAGAATATGGTCGACTCGACGGAGACGGTGTCGACGGAGCAGGTGGCGAGCGAGATTCTGGCGCTTCAGAACACCCTGAGCGCTTCCTACCAGACCACCTCCATCCTCTCCAAGCTGACGCTGACCAACTTCCTGCCGCCGGGTGGCTAGAAGGGGACGGCCTGAAGGCGCTGTGGTCGCGCGCCATAAAGCTTTCGTTAACCATAGCTGTTTACTTCTCTTAATGCGCGTTAACGCCGCGTTAGCGGCCGGCGGTGCTCTCTTGTTGGACCGCCAGCGCTGAGCTGGGCGAGGGTTGGCGATGCTGCACGGTAGCGTTCGATTCCAAATGGCGGATACGGCCGGCGTTGCGTCCCGCTCACGATCGGCGTCTGCGATGGCCGAACTGTTCGCGCCGCTTGACCTGCTGCTGGCCGCCGGTGGCGACTCGCGGCTGGCGATCAATCCGGCAAGCGGTCTCAACGAATACGGTTGTCAGCCATCGCCTTGCCCGGAAACGCTGAGCTTTTCCTCGAGCACCGCGACCTCGATTTCGGAGCGCGCCTTTGACCGGGCGCAAGCCGCGCGCGAAGGCCTGATGCGATCGGCGATCGATGTCGGGATCGACGCCGCCTTCGACGAGCGTATCGAGGAGCTGCGCGACGAGCTGCGGTTCTTCCTTGGTCTGACGCCAGCGATCGCCGACGTCGTTTTCTCGCCTTCGGGCACGGATTCGCAGTTGCAGGCGTTGTTTCTTGCCCGTGCGCTGCTCGGCCCGGAACTCGTCACCGTGGTCGTTGCTTCCGACCAGACCGGCAGCGGCACCGTCAATACGGCGCGCGGCTGCCATTTCAGCGCCGCGACCGCGAACGGCAGCCAGGTTCAAAAGGGCGAGCCGATCGCCGGGCTGGCGCAAGCCGTAACAAGCGTCGCGCTGCCGCTGTTCGGTGAGACCGGCCAGGCCCGCTGCCACACCGCAAGCGACCTCATGGTGATCGATGCGGTCGAGCGCGCCGTTGCACGAGGCGGCAAGGTGCTGCTGCAGGTGATGGATGCTTCGAAATTCGGCTGGCGCGCGCCAAGCGACGAGTGTCTCGATACGATCACGGCGCGCTGGCCCGATGACGTCCAGATCGTCGTCGATGCCTGCCAGATGCGGCTTGGCCGCGCGCGGCTGAAGCGATACCTCGAGCGCGGCTATCTCGTGATCGTCACCGGATCGAAGTTTTTCACCGGGCCTCCCTTCAGCGGCGCCGTGCTGGTGCCAGGCAGCCTGGCCCATCGTCTCGACGGAACGAGCGCCATTCCGCCCGGCCTGCTTGAATATTCCAGCCGCAGCGACTGGCCGCAAAACTGGCCGAGCCTGCGCTCGCGATTTCCGGTCCGGACGAATTTCGGCCAATGGTTGCGCTGGGAAGCGGCGATCGAGGAAATCGGCGCCTACTATCGCGTGCCGGACCAGTTTCGCCAAACGGCGCTCGCGACCTTCGGCCGCGCGGTTGAAGATCTGATCGCGGCCTCGCCTTCGCTCGATCTCTTGCCATGGCAAGAGCGGCCGCGCGATGACGCCGATGAAGAGCTGGCGCAGCGAACGATCTTTTCCTTCGTGGTCCGGCAAGGCGGCCGCATGCGATCGCTGGAACAGTGCCGCGCGCTCTATCGGCGCCTTGCGGGCAACTCAGGCCGCTCAACGCCTGGCGCGCAACCGTGCCTGATCGGCCAGCCGGTTGCGCTCGGCCGCGATCCGCAGCCAGCGGCGGCGCTTCGGATCAGCGCCAGCGCGCGCCTCGTCTCGCAGGCGTGGTCGCCGAATATCGATGTGGCCCATCGCAACCTGCAGCGCATCATCGACGACGCAGGCGCTGCGATCAAAAATCTCGAAGCCCTGCTTGCGGGCGCGGACGACATCAAACCAGTGGAAGTCACCCAAGGATCGTAAGATGGATCGTAACAGTACCGCGGCTGAACTCGGGCGTTATCCGAGCGCCGACCGGATTGGCTTTGCGCGGCTGACAAAAATGGCGTTTGACGGCGCGGATCTTCGCCCGCTGCGCGACCAGTTGCTCGAACAATTGAACAGCGGGACGGCAGGCGCCGGCGAGGGACTGGACCTGTCGCTGATTGCGCAGCTGCTGGGCGACAAACAGGCCGGCATGGCGATCCAGTCGGAAGTGCTTTCCTTTCATCAGCTGTATCGGTCGCCCTGTTCGTCGCAGCAGCCGAAACTGCGGGTGCTGGCGCTCGCGGCTGCGATCGACATGGGCGGCAACACGCCGATCGAATTTTTGCTGGAAAATTCCGCAATCGAACTCCAGACACTTTATGTCGTTGCCGGCGTCGATCTGCCGTCGCCGCTTCCCGAACATGACGTGGCCATTGTGATCGCGTCCGATTCGCAGGAATGCGTCGAGGCGCTCGCAAAGATCGATCGGCTTGCGGCGTCCTGGCCACGGCCGCTGCTCAATCCGCCACGGTTTGTCCGCAACCTCGATCGCGACAAGCTGCACGCTCTTCTGCGCGGCGTCGATGGGCTCGAAATTCCCGCGACATTCGGCGCAACGCGTGCAGAGCTGCAACGGGTCGCGGAAGCGCAATCGGATATGTCTTCGCTGGCGGCCGGATTGAAATTTCCGATCATTGCGCGGCCGCGCGGTTCGCATGCCGGCGTCGGTCTCGTCAGGCTCGACGATGCCGCTGGCCTCGCGCGATATCTTGCCGAGCGAGGCGAGCAGGCGTTCTTCGTCGCCCGCTTTGTCGACTATGCGAACACGGATGGTCTTTATCGCAAGTACCGGATCGTGTTCATCGGCGGCAAACCCTATGCCTGCCACATGGCGATCGCCGACCGTTGGGATATCTGGTACCTCAACGCCGGAATGGCGTTCAGCGCGGACAAGCGGGCCGAGGAGGAGCGCTTCATGCGCGACTTCGACAGCGACTTTGCGCTTCGCCACGGCGGCGCGCTGGCCGCGGTCGCGCGCCGCGTCGGTCTCGATTATTTCACGATCGACTGTGCGGAAACCAGGAACGGCGATCTCCTGATCTTCGAGGCCGACAACACGGCGGTGGTCCACAACATGGATTCGCCCGAAGTGTTTCCCTACAAGCCGCCGCAGATGAAAAAGATTTTCGACGCGTTTGCCGCGATGCTCTCGTGCGCCGGCTTTGACCGGGAACGCGCCGCGTAAAGACGGTCAATGTCGGGCGCTAAGCGGCCTTCTTCGGGCCGGACTGCAACATCCGCAGGATGTCGGCCGCGGGAACTGGTCGGCTGAACAGGAAACCCTGCATTTCCGAACAGCCAAGCGCGCGCAGCGACTCCCGCTGCTCGGACGTCTCGACGCCCTCGGCCAACGTCATCATGTCGCGGGCGGCTGCGATGTTCACCACGGCCTGCACGATCGACGAGCCGCCTTGGGTAGCAAGGTCGTTGACGAAGCAGCGATCGATCTTGATCTTGTCGAAGGGGAAGCGCTGCAAATAGCTCAGCGACGAGTAGCCGGTGCCGAAATCGTCCAGCGCAATTCGTACGCCGAGCGCGCGAAGCTGATGCAGGACGGCAAGCGCCGCGTCATCGTCGCGAATAAGGACGGCTTCGGTGATTTCGAGCTCGAGCCGCCGCGGCGGAAGCCGTGAGGCTGCCAGGGCAGCTGCGATCTTCAGCGCCAGCGTGCCGCTCTTGAACTGAACCGGCGAGACGTTGACCGCTAGCTTGAAGTCTCCCGGCCATGTCATGGCGTCCTTGCAGGCGGTGTTCAGCACCCATTCGCCGAGTTCGTTGATCAAGCCGGTCTCTTCGGCGACCGGAATAAAGTCGGCCGGCGAAATCATGCCGCGGTCGGGATGCCGCCAGCGCACCAGCGCCTCGCAGCCGGTGATCTTGTTGTCCTCGAGGCTGACGCAGGGCTGGTAGTAGACCTCGAACGTGCCGTCGAGCAGGGCCTGGCGGATGTCCATCTCGAGCATGCGCCGCGCCTTGACGCGCGCGTCCATCGCCGGTTCGAAGAACCGCCAGGTACGCCGCCCGGCCGATTTGGCCGCATACATCGCAAGATCGGCATTCTTGAGAATCTGGTCGAGATCGGTGCCGTGCTTGGGCGCAACCGCGATGCCGACGCTGGCGTCTGTGGTGACGTGATGGCCGAAGCATTCGAAGGGCGTGCGAATGGCCTCGAAGACTCGCGTCACGAGGCCAATGATCTCGGCCTGGTTGCCGATCGCAGTCTGCATGATGGCGAATTCGTCGCCGCCAAGACGCGCGATGAATTCGTTCGGACCGGCCTGGCTGGAGAGGCTGGCGGCGACCGACTGCAGCAGTTCGTCGCCCGCCTGGTGGCCGAGCGTGTCGTTGACGCTCTTGAATTCGTCGACGTCGATATAGAGCACCGCGAGTTGCTGGTTCGGCGCGATCCGGCCGAGCTCTTCCTTCAGCCGCTCGTGGAACAGCGCGCGGTTCGGCAGGTCGGTCAGCGCATCGTAGTGGGCGAGATGCCTGATCTGCGCCTCCGTACGCCGGCGCTCGGTGATGTCCTCATGGGTTGCGACCCATCCGCCGCTCGCGACCGGCTTGTTGACGATCTGGATCGTTCGCCCGTCCGGCGTCTCGGTCTGGAAATGGCAGGTCTTTCCTTCCCTCAGGCCACGGGAGAGGGCGGCGCAGTATTCGTCGACGTCGCCGTTGAACGCTCCGGTCTCCTTGCGATGAGCGATAATATCGCGGAGAGCGATGCCGGGTTTGACGATCTCGGGCGATAGCCCGTACATCGCAAGATAGCTCTGGTTGCAGACGATTAGCCGCGACGTTGAATCGAACAGCAACAGACCCTGCGTCATATTGTTGATGGCGATGTCGAAGCGCAGGTTTTGCGCCTGCAACTCGGCCGAGCGCTTGGCGACGAGTCCTTCGAGGTTGCGACTGACGACGTCAACCTCCTCGATCATCAGCGACATCGAGCGGTCGGTGCGGCGACGGTCCCGATCGAATTCGTCATAGGCGTTGCTGACGAGTTCGGCGAGCGCGTCGATGTCGACGACGCCGGCTGCGTCGGTGGCCTTTGCGATCTGCTTGACGATCAGGCGGTGCATGGTCAGCCCCCCACCTCGGCGAACGATGTGACGGTCATCGTCTGATTGTGCAACTCGCAGATTCCGGATTTGGCGTGCGGTGAGATCTCGCCATAGGAATAGAAGCCAAGCCGCAGCGTTTCGTCGCCAAGCTCGAAGCCGGCGGCCTCCGTTTCATCGGAGACGTGTTGTCCCATCAGGAGGCGGCGGCCAATGCAGCTCACCAGGATCGAAAACTGGTGATCGTCCTTTGCGGACCTGAGCCCCGCGCGCGCCTGGCGCGCGGCATCGGCGGCGCCTTCGGCCAGCCGGTCGAAATTGCCGCGCATCAATTGCGCAGTCCATCCTTGCGGGACGTCGCCGGCAAATGTCATGGAACGCCTGTCGCGATCGACCGCGAGCACGGTCCGCACCACGGCGGAGTCGGGTTGTTCGGCGTCGTGAACCTGGATTGGAAACAACAGCGCCGAACCCGGCAGGCCTTTGGAATCCTCTGGTCCGAGATAGCGCTCGTAAAGGTCGAGAGCTGGTTCGCCGTCGAGTTCGAACAAAATATTGCCGGCCGATCGCGTCACCTGGCGGCGCGGCCCGAACAGGTCCCAGCCGCCGGCGCTGCCGTGCCCGATCCTGATGGCCTTGCCGTAGAAGCCGACGCCGACCACCAAACGCGGTTGCGGTGCGCAATCGCCGCCGACGAGTGTCTCGTTGAAGTCGGCGCCGTCGCCGGCCAATCCGCCGGTCAGCGGAACAGTCGAGCCGATTGCGGAAACGAGCCCATTGACGAGATCGCTGCCATTGACATTGAGGCCATCGGAAAGAAGGAACACGCCGGCGAGTTCATCGTCGCTCAATTCTCTTCCGATCGCCTCGCCGCAATCCCACGACGCGGATGCGCCGGAAATCTGGCGGCTGACCAGCCGCAGTCTCGTCGAGTCGAAGCGGATGGCAGCGGCGACGACATCCTCGTCGCTCACGTCGCTGTTGTTGATCTGTCCGCCGGTGCTGCAACCGAGGATGTGGGCTTTCGGAAACATCTTGCGGAGTTCGTGATAACGCGTGCCGCAGGCCAGCGCGTCGCGCGTGCCGAAATAGAAAACAAGCGCGACTTTCTCCGGCTGTTCGATCGCCGGATTCCAGCCTGCGTGCAGATTCCAGGTGATCTGCTGCGAGTGCATTTTATCTCCGCCGCGCTGTTTCGGTTGCGCGGCTATCCACTATGCGTTGGCCCCTGAAAACTTGGTTAGACCGACCGGCGGTCCTCACAGGTTGGCGATCATTCGAGGTCTATGCTTGACGCGTTGCTAACGGTGCCTGCAGATTTCGCCGATATCCGAGAAAGCCGGCGTTAAGGGTTCGGGAGGGGCAGCAAAATGGTCAGGCGGAGCCAACAGGACAACATGCTCATCGAATGGGACGTCGGCATCCCCATGGACGACGGCCTGGTGGTTCGGGCCGACGTGTTCCGGCCGGCGGCCGAGGGAAAATGGCCGGTGCTCCTGACCTACGGACCCTATGCGAAGGGACTGGCGTTTCAGAAGGGCTATCCGAGCGCGTGGGCGAACATGATATCAGGCCATCCCGACGTCGCGTCCGGATCGAGCAACAAATATCAGAACTGGGAGGTGGTCGACCCTGAGAAATGGGTACCGCATGGCTATGTTTGCGTGCGCGTCGATTCCCGCGGCACCGGCCGCTCACCGGGCACGATCGATCATTTCTCGCCGCGCGAGACACGCGATTTCTATCAATGCATCGAATGGGCCGGCGTGCAGCCGTGGTCGAGCGGCAATGTCGGTCTGAACGGCGTTTCGTATTACGGCATCAATCAATGGCATGTCGCCTCACTGCAGCCGCCGCATCTGAAAGCGATGTGCATCTGGGAGGGCGCCGCCGATTGGTACCGCGACATGACGCATCATGGCGGCATCCTCTCGACCTTCTGGGCAAATTGGTACGACATGCAAGTCAAGACCGTGCAATATGGCCTCGGCGAAAGAGGACCGCGCAGTGCGGTGACCGGTGCGCTGGTGTGCGGCGACGAGACCCTGTCCGACCAGGAGCTCGCGCGCAATCGCGCGAGCTTTGGCGACGAGATTCTCGCCCATCCTTTGGATGACGATTACCACAAGTCACGCTCTCCCGATTGGAGCAAGGTCACGGTGCCGTTTCTGTCGGCGGCCAATTGGGGCGGGCAGGGGCTGCATCCGCGCGGCAATTTCGAAGGGTTCGTCCGTGCGGCTTCACAGCAGAAGTGGCTCGAGTGCCACGGGCTCGAGCACTGGACTCATTTTTACACCGATTATGGCCGCGAGCTGCAGCGCCGCTTCTTCGACTTCCATCTCAAGGGCGAAGCGAATGGCTGGGACGAGCAGCCGAAGGTGCAGCTTCAGGTTCGTCACGTCGACAAGTTTGTCGAACGCCATGAGACCGGCTGGCCGCTGCCCTCGACGCGCTGGACCGAGTTCTATCTCGATCCGCGCAACCAGACGCTCTCGTTGCAGCCGCCGGCAGAAGAGGCCGAGATCAGTTTTGCGGCTGGCGGCGACGGGCTGACCTTCATGTCGGAGCCGCTTGCGGACGAAACCGAGATCACCGGGCCGCTGGCGACTCGCCTGCGCATCTCCTCGAGCACCGAGGATGCCGACATCTTCCTCGTCTTTCGTGTCTTCACGGCAGATCTGCGCGAGGTCACGTTTCTTGGCGCGATCGATCCGCACACGCCGGTGGCGCAGGGCTGGTTGCGCGCTTCGCACCGCAAGCTCGACGGAAAATTGTCAAAGCCGTATCGTCCCTATCACAGTCACGACGAAGTGCAGCCGCTACAGCCCGGAAAACCCGTCGACCTCGCCGTCGAACTGTGGCCGACATCGATCGTCGTCCCGAAGGGGTATCGCATCGCTTTAAGCGTGCGCGGCAAGGACTACGTCTGGCAAACCAGCACGGGCGCAAAACTTTCCAACTTCAAGAACGAGCTCTTGGGATGCGGGCCATTCCTGCATGACGATCCCCGCGACCGGCTGCAAAGACTGTTTGCAGGAACGACCACGTTGCATTTCGACCGGCGGGGCAGTTGCAGCCTGTTGCTGCCGATCATTCCGCCCCGCTAAGCCGCCGAACCGGTTTCGAAAATGATAGGATTCCCGAACGCGGCATGATTCGACCGCGGCACCCGCGCGCGATTTTCCCGATCCGGAGCTTCCCGTTTGTCGCACCAATTCAAGAGCGCATCGAGCGGGACCCCGAACCTGGCGCGCTTGCAGCGCCAGGCGCTGAGTGCGTTCGAGCAAGGTCATTTCGACAAGGCCGAGCGGCTATGCGCGGCGATCCTCGAATATCGCAACGACGATTTCGATGCGCTGAATCTCGCTGGCTTCGTCCGCCTGCAACGCGGCCGTCACCTTGAGGCGATCGGTTTTCTGACGAGGGCCGTGAAGGCCAACCCGCGTTCGTTCGATGCCGTGTCGAATCTCGGCCTTGCGTTTCACGGGGCCGGGCGCCTTGCGGAGGCCGTCGCGCAGTATCGGAACGCGCTGGCGCTGGCGCCGCGTCATCCTGAAATTCTCTATAATCTCGGCAACGCTTATCTTGCGCAGGATCGTATCGATGATGCGCTCACAAGCTATGACGAGGCGCTGGCGCAAAAACCTTCGCATACCGGCGCGTGGGTCAACCGCGGCAACACGCTGTTGCGATTTAATCGCCCGGCGGATGCGCTTGCGAGTTATGACAAGGCGCTTGCGACCATGCCTTCTCATCCGCAGATACTGACCAATCGCGGGCATGCGTTGCGCCGGCTCAACCGGCCGCAGGAGGCGCTGGCCGATTTCGCAGCGGCGCTTTCGAAAGCGCCTGAATTTCCCGAAGCCCATTTCGAGATGGCGCTGGCCCGCATGACGCTCGGCGATTTCGATGCCGGGTGGAAACAATACGAGTGGCGCTGGAAGACAGGTGCGTTTGCCGACAAGCGGCGCGCGTTCCGCCAGCCGCCGTGGCTGGGCGATGCGCCGCTTGCGGGCAAAACCATCTTGCTTCATGCCGAACAGGGCTTCGGCGACACCATCCAGTTCATCCGTTATGCGCCGTTGCTTGTTGAGCGCGGCGCGCGGGCGATCTGCGAAGTCCAGCCGGAGCTGGTTTCGCTGTTGTCGCAGTTCGAAGGCGTCGAGGTCATCGCCAAAGGCGGCAAGCTGCCGGCTTTCGACCTGCATTGCCCGCTATTGAGCTTGCCGCTCGCTTTCGGCACCAGGCTTGAGACGATCCCGGCCGCAACTCCTTATCTCGCGGCTCCCGCATCACGAATAGCGCATTGGCGCGACCGTCTCGGCCAACGTGCTCCACGCGCCGGTTTCGTCTGGTCCGGCTCGACAGCCCACAAGAACGACGCCAACCGTTCGATCCCGCTGGCGCGGCTCGCATCGTTCTTCGAAGAGCTGCCGCTGGCATGCGTCAGCCTGCAACGCGAGATGCGCGAGGCCGACCGTTTGGTCTTGCAGCGCTTGCCTGACCTCACCGATCTCGGGGCGGAACTTTCCGATTTCAGCGACACCGCTGCCGTCATTTCGCTGCTCGACGTCGTCGTCTCCGTCGACACGGCGGTTGCGCATTTGGCAGGCAGCCTGGGCAAGCAGGTCTTGATCCTGCTGCCGCATGCGGCGGATTTTCGCTGGCTGCGCGAACGGCACGACACGCCGTGGTATCCGACGGCCAAATTGTTGCGGCAGCCGTCCTTCGGCGACTGGGACAGCGTCATCGCCGGCCTTGCCGACGAAATCCAAGGCCATATCGGGGCAGGGAGCGCCCGTTAGGATTTCGTTAACCACGTCTGTTTACTGATTGGTGACGATTGCGGCCGGGACTCCCACGGAAGGCGGGGAGGAGCCGCGGGAGCCCCTGATGACCGAGCCGATTCACCTCGTCGTGGCCACGCCTTGCTTTGGTGGCCAGGTCTCCACCATCTATGTCAACTCGGTCTTCGCGTTGCAGAGCGCGGTGCGATCGCTGTCGAACCTGCGCCTCAAGGTCGAATTGCGCGACGGCGATGCGCTGATCACGCGGGCGCGCGCCAACCTGATGACGACCTTCCTCGACGATCCCACCGCGACGCATCTGTTATTTATCGATGCCGACATCGGCTTTACGCCCGATCAGGTGTTCCGCCTGATCGAATCCGGCGCCGACGTCGTCGCCGGCGTCTATCCGATCAAGCGCGTCAACTGGGAGAAAGCGCAACGCGCCATCGAGGGTCGGCGGCCGAATTTGCCGGCGGCATCGCTCGATTACGTGCTCGAGATCAACGATCCCGAGCATGTCGCTGTCGTCAATGGCTTCACCCGCGTGCGCTACGCGGGCACCGGCTTTCTGATGATCCGTCGCCACGTTTTCGAAAAGATGTGCGCGCATCCGGATTATGCACCGCTGCAATTTCATCGCGAACACTCGCACGACAGGCTTGCCGGAAGCCCGAACCGCTTTGCGTTGTTCGAATGCATGATCGATCCTTCGACCGGCACTTATCTCAGCGAGGATTTTGCCTTCTGCAAGCGCTGGACCGATATCGGCGGTGAAATCTGGGCCGATCTCCAGAGCCGCCTCGATCATGTCGGCCCGTCGGTGTACCGCGGAGAAGTCGCCTCGCAATTTGCAAGTCCGGCGCAGGCGAGCGATGCGGCCTGAGGCGGAGGCTGCATGTTCGAACCGAACCGGCAGCTCCCGGCCGCGTTGTGCTGAACGCATCGGCCTAGCGAGACTGACGCGCGCAGCCGAAGCCGGACACGATCTTCGCCCGCTGTGGCTGCGGCTGATCGCAAGACTGCTTGACGGCAGCATCGAAGCTGGCGAGGGGCTCGACCTGTCCGTGATTGCGCAACTGCTCGGCGACAAGGAAGCGGGGCTGGCGATCCAGCACGCAATTCTCTCCTCGCATCAGCTATTCCGCTCGCCCTGCGCGGCAAAACCGCCTCGCTTGCGGATTCTCGCGCTGGCCGCGGCCACCGACATCGGCAGCAACACGCCGATTGAATTCCTGCTGGAGCATAGCGGCATCGAGCTGACGACGCTGTATGTCATGCCGGACGTCGACTGGCCCGACTGGCTGCCTGATCATGACGTCGCGATGGTGATCGCTTCCGACTCCGATGATTGCCGCAGCGCGCTCGACAAGATCGCTCACGCCATGACGCACTGGCCGCGGCCGCTGCTCAATTCGCCACAGCTGATCGGTCGTCTCGATCGCGACAAGCTGTATGGTCTGCTCAACGGAGTGGAGGGACTTCAGATTCCGCCGACGGTCTGTGTTGCTCGCAAGCAGCTCGAGAAGCTCGCGCGATCAGAGCTCGCGCTCCCGGATTTGTGTTCCGGCATTTCCTTTCCCGTCATCGTTCGGCCGCGCGGTTCGCATGCCGGCAAAGGTCTCGCCAAGCTCGACAATGCAATCGCGGTCGAGCGCTATCTCGGCGAGCATCCGCAAGAACAGTTCTTCATTTCAGGCTTCGTGGATTATCAAGGCGACGACGGTTTGTTCCGCAAGTATCGCCTCGTCTTCGTCGATGGGCGCCCTTACGCGTGCCACGCTGCGATCGCGGATCGCTGGGACATCTGGTATATGAACGCACAGATGGCGGCGAGTGAGGACAAGCGGGCCGAGGAGGCGGCGTTCATGCAAACGTTCGACCATGCTTTCGCGCAGCGTCATCGCGCGGCGCTGTCAGGCCTTTCAAATCGCGTCAAGCTTGATTATTTCACGGTGGATTGCGCGGAAGCCAAAGACGGGTCGTTGTTGATTTTCGAGGCCGACAACACGGCGATCGTCCATGATATGGATTCGACCGACATCTTTCCGTACAAGGTGCCGCAAATGCGAAAAGTATTCGATGCCTTTGCCGCGATGTTGTTCCGCCGCGCGGGCCGCGCCAGTGAGGCGGCTGCATGAGCAGCGCGGCAAAGAAGCGATCTCAGGAGTTGGGACCGAGCGAAACACTCGATCCCGCGAACTGGGATGCGCTTCGGGCAGAAGCTCATCGCATGCTCGACGATACCATCGATTATATCGCCGACATTCGCGAGCAGCCGGTGTGGCGTCCGATTCCCGACGACGTGCGCGCGCGTTTTCGCGAGGGACTTCCGCGCGGGCCTTCGGAGCTCGGCGAGATCTACCGGCAATATTCGGAGCTCATCGCGCCCTATGCGACCGGCAATGTTCATCCGGCCTTCATGGGATGGGTGCATGGCGGTGGCAATGCGATCGGCATGCTGGCGGAGATGCTGGCGGCCGGACTCAATGCCAATCTCGGCGGCCGCGATCACATGCCGATCGAGGTCGAGCGTCAGATCACCGAATGGACGCGGACGATGCTCGGCTTTCCGCAAGGCGCGAGCGGCGTCTTCGTCACGGGAACGTCGATGGCGAACCTGATGGCGGTGTGGGTGGCGCGAACGGCAGCGCTGGGGAAAGAGGCGCGGCAGCACGGTCTCGGCGGTGAAGGCGCGTTGCTCACGGCCTACACATCGAAAGCAGCGCATGGTTGCATCTCGAAGGCGATGGATCTCGCCGGCTTCGGCACCGATGCATTGCGCTGCATGCCGGTCGACCGATCGCATCGTGTCGACGTGGAAGCGATGCGGATTCAGATCAGGCGCGATCGCGAAGCCGGCTTGCGGCCTTTCCTCGTGGTTGGCTCGGCTGGCACCGTCGATGTCGGAGCGATCGACGATCTCCCAGGCCTGAGCGCGCTGTGCCGCGAAGAGAAACTCTGGTTTCATGTCGACGGCGCCTATGGCGCACTCGGCATGCTCTCAGCCTCGATTGCGCCGCGCCTTGCCGGCCTGGAAGCGGCCGATTCCGTCGCGCTCGATTTCCATAAATGGGGACAGGTGCCCTATGACGCGGGCTTTCTGCTGGTTCGCGATCGACAGCGTCATCTCGATACGTTCGCCGCACCCGCAGTCTACCTGCGGCGCGAGACGCGAGGTCTCGCCGCGGGCTCGCCCTGGCCCTGCGATCTCTCACCCGACCTGTCGCGCGGATTCCGTGCGCTGAAGACGTGGTTCACGTTGAAGGCATTCGGCAGCGAAAAACTCGGCGCGATGATCGAGCGCACCTGTGCGCTTGCACGTTATCTGGAAGCGAAGGTTTTGGCGGAGCCGCGGCTGGAACTGCTGGCGGGCGCGCAGCTCAACATCGTCTGCTTCCGCTATCGCGCTGACGATGCCGACAGCGTCAATCGCGAGATCGTGGCGGATATCCAGGAATCCGGAATGGCTGCGCCGTCGACCACGACGCTGAATGGAAAGCTTGCGATCCGCGCGGCCATCGTCAATCACCGCACCGACGCGCGCGATCTCGATGCGCTTGTGTCGTCAGTGCTTGAATTCGGCGCGCGGCGTTCACCGGCCGCCAATTGATCTTCAGTCAGGCTTAAGCGATCGGCTCAGGCGGCTTGCTTCGCAGCCTGCTTGGCGCGGGCGTGGTCGAGAAGCTTCTTCTCGTAGGCCACGAGCTTCCGCGCTTCCTTCAGTGCCTGATACAGATCACCGTTGAGGATGTTGATGTTGATCCCCTCGATGATCGGCCACATGCTTGGCGCCGTGGTCACGAGATCGCGCAGCAGGTTGAAATAGGTGCCGTGATTGTCCCGCTTGTCCGGCGAAATGTACATCAGCTGCACAGCCAGATAGATCAGCTTGGCCGGTGTATCCGCGGTTTCCGGGGTCAGGATGTCCTTTTCCCGCAGGATCGGAATCTTGTCGCCGTCGATCAGAAGGCGGGCGCGCTGATCGGTATTGGTGATCACGCAGGAGCCGATGATGATCCGCTCGTGTGGTTTGAGTTCGACTTTTAGCGCCATGCCTGTTCTCCGCTGTCGCTTGTTATGGGACGGAATGTTTGGAAATTTGCATGATCAGACGCTCACAACGCGCCGTCGACGGACTCACATCAATCGCAGCCAGATCGGAGTCTTCCCGAGTCGCCCTTAACAATTCGTAAACGCCGCTGGCTGCCTCAGAATTCCCGAGCGATTCCAATGGGCTGGGATGGCCGCCGCTATGGTGAAAAATCCGTAATTGGCTTTGTTTTTCAGGTATTTAGCTCAATTTGAAAGATCGGATTCATGCTTTGTTAGAGGGGCCGCTTCCACGGTGCGCGGACACCTGATCCTGGATGGGTCAGGTCAGTTTTAGTTTCACACCAGAAAGGTATGAACATGTCCGGTATCGTTCTTTCGGCGTCAGTCCGCCAAAACCTCCTCTCCCTCCAGTCAACCGCTTCGTTGCTCGCAACGACCCAGAATGACCTCGCCACTGGCAACAAGGTCAACTCAGCCCTCGACAACCCCACCAACTTCTTCACGTCGCAGTCGCTGAACAACCGCGCTTCCGACATCGGCAACCTGCTCGACAGCATCGGCAACG
>NZ_DASREO010000092.1:0-6302 GCF_035652035.1 Bradyrhizobium sp. | reverse complement strand
ACAGATCGATGTTGAGCACTTCGCGCACGAGGTCCTTCAATCCGTGGCGATCGGTGTAGGTGCGCGACAGGCGCGAGGCGATCTTGGTGCAGTACACCGGCTGCGGCATCACGCCGAATGCATGATACAGCGCGGCGACATCGAAGCGCGCGAAGTGAAAGATCTTTGTGATCGCGGGATTACCGAGCAGCGCCTTCAGATTTGGCGCGTTGGCCTGATCCTTCGGAATCTGCACCACATCCGCGCTGCCATCGCCATTCGACAGCTGCACCACGCACAGACGGTCGCGATGCGGATTGAGTCCCATGGTCTCGGTGTCGATCGCAACCGAGGAGGTATAGCGGGACAGATCGGGCAGGTCGCCGCGGTGCAGGCGTACGGTCATGAACGTGAAGGCCTCTGGAGGATTCGAAGCGCGACACTACGGCATGATCCGGAAAAGTGTGAAGCGGTTTTCCGAAAAGATCATGCCCAAACTAAACACTCAAGCGCCGACGATGCGAGCGTTCACGCGGTGCTGTCCGCCGCTAAAAGCGGTCCGGGGAGGCGAGGGAGCTTGCAGTGTCGGTTGTGTGCTGACGACGCACCGCGATGACGTGACGCATTCGGGCGTACCGCAGACCGTCGAGTTTTCAGGCCGACTTGCTCGTCGACATGGTCGGCGGCTGAAGGCCGGGGCTGTTGGCCCAGCGATCGAGATTCTCGATGACCTTCTCGTGGCTCGGACGACGAGGCTTTGGCGCCATCGGCTCGTCCGAGAGCTTACGAGGAAGCTTGATGTCCTCTGTCATGGCCGCTCTCCAAGACCCCAGCATGCGCCTCCGCGATCCCTGAATCAAGAGTTAACTTACTGTTTTTATTGTATTATTTATCTAAAATGACGCGCTTATCAAATCTTGTGGAACAAACTGCTGTTGCTGCGTATTAGTAAATTACTCAAAAAGCTAATTTGGGGCTTTTGTCATGAACGACCTTAGAGGTGAAAGGCTGCAGGTGATGCTCTCGCCTGAGGAGCTGTCCGCGCTGGACGATTTTCGCTTCAAGCACCGCATGCCGACGCGCGCGGCGGCGGTGCGCGAGCTTTTGAAGCTCGGGCTGACGGTGGGCGCTGACGACGCCGCTGCGGGCATGAAATCGGCAAACTACGGCGTGTTCAGCCGCGGTCCCGAAAGCCATCGCGGCAACGGCGACGGCGAGGCGGAACAGCAATAGCGCCGCGCGTCTGCTGATCGGGAGCTTGGGCAAGTGGTGCCCAGGAAAGGACTCGAACCTTCACGGCCGTGAAGCCACTGGCACCTGAAGCCAGCGCGTCTACCAATTCCGCCACCTGGGCATCGGGCCGCTTACTACGGACCGGTCGGGCGCTTGTCAAATTGGCGAAAGCCGATCCAAATATCCTATACAGCACACGGCGGATGGCGTAGGCGAATCCGCGTTACGCCCGGCGCACGATCCGCCGGTTTTGTCCCCCTTATCCGGAGCAGCTGAAGGCGATGTCATCGAATCTGGAAACGCTGGTCACGGTGTTCGGCGGATCGGGCTTTGTCGGGCGGAACGTGGTCCGTGCGCTCGCCAAGCGCGACTACCGCGTTCGTGTCGCGGTACGTCGGCCGGAACTTGCCGGCCATCTGCAGCCGCTCGGCCGGGTCGGCCAGATCCACGCCGTGCAGGCCAATGTGCGCTATCCCGCCTCCGTCGAGGCCGCGATGCGCGACTCCCATGTCGCGGTCAACCTGGTCGGCATTCTCGCCAAAAGCGGCGCGCAGACTTTTGACGCCGTGCAGGTGAGGGGCGCGGAAACGATCGCGAAGGCGGCGGCAGCAGCAGGCGCCAGCATGGTGCATGTCTCCGCCATCGGCGCCAACGATCGCTCGTCCTCGCAGTATGCTCGCACCAAGGCCGATGGCGAAAAGGCCGTGCTCGCGGCGCTGCCGTCCGCCACGATCATGCGGCCGTCGGTCGTGTTCGGGCCCGAAGACCAGTTCACCAACCGCTTTGCCGCGCTGGCGCGGTTGTCGCCGGCACTGCCACTGATTGGTGGAGGCGAAACGAGAATGCAGCCGGTTTATGTCGGCGATGTCGCGACCGCCATCGCGGACGCCGTCGACGGCAAGGCCAAAGCGGGCGCAACCTACGAGCTCGGCGGACCCGAAGTGCTGACCATGCGCCAGATCATGGAAACGATTCTGGAGATCACCGACCGCGACCGCATGCTGGTGTCGCTGCCGTTCGGGCTAGCGAAGCTGCAGTCGGTGTTCCTGCAATTTGCACCGGGCGCGCTGAAGCTGACGCCGGACCAGGTCGAGCTGCTCCGCAGCGACAATGTCGTGTCGCAGGCGGCGAAGTCGGCAGGACTGACGCTGGAAGGCCTCGGCATCACGCCGGATTCGATGGAAGCGGTTGCGCCGAATTACCTCTGGCGTTTCCGGCCTGCGGGGCAATTTCAGCGGAAGAACGCCTGAATAGCTCAACAATTGAGCCCTGATCCTGAGGAGCCGCCAACGGTCCGCGCGAAGCGCGGCCCGATGATAAACTCAGCGGCGTCTCGAAGGATGGCGCGGGCCTATCTCCCCATCGCAAGCGCGACGAGACCGAGCGTGCCGACGATCACGCGCCACCACGCAAACAGCGTGAAGCCGCGACTGGAGACGTAACTCAGGAACATCCTCACCACGATGATCGCGACGATGAACGACACCACGAAGCCGATGGCGATGATGCCGAGATGGTCGATCGTCATCTCGGCGCGGTTCTTGTAGAAATCATAGACGAAGGCGCCGATCATGGTCGGAATCGCCAGGAAGAACGAGAACTCCGCGGCCGCGCGCTTGTCGGCGCCGAGCAGCATCGCCGCGACGATACTGGCGCCGGAACGCGACACGCCGGGGATCATTGCCAGGCATTGCGCGATTCCGATCCAGAGGTAGGTGAGGAGAGGGAAGCGCGTCGCGTCATGCTCGTGCGGCTTGTGGTCGAGCTGGTCGACCCAGAGCAGGATCGCGCCGCCGACGATCAGCGAGAAACACACGACCCAGGGATTGAACAACAGCAGCTTGATGTATTTGCCCGCGATCAGACCGATGACAACGGCGGGCAGAAAAGCGATCAGCACGCCGATGACGAAGCGGCGGTCGTCGGGATTGGTGAACATCCCGAGCGCAACCTTCCACAATTTGGAAAAGTAGATCACGACGATCGCCAGGATCGCGCCGAGTTGAATCAGGACGATGAAGCTGTCCCAGAAAGCTCCCTCGCCGAGACCGAAGAATTCCTTGGCGAGCAGCATATGCCCGGTCGACGATACCGGCAGAAATTCGGTCACGCCCTCGATAATGCCGAGGATCACTGCCCGCAAAGCATCTGACATCATGCGCCAATCCGTTTGATCGATTTCGCAAGGGGAAAGCGGGCTCTTCTCGCCTATTCGTTCCGCCCCCGCAATCGCAAAATGCAAAAACGCGCCTTGCGCAAGCCATCTGCCCCGCTACCTTGACCGCGCACCAGTGCCGCCGATCTGAAGTCCCTGACTCACTCGTGGCGAAATCGGGTTCAGGGACTTCAGATCGAAAGCGGCACTGGAATCATGGATTTGCCAGTGCCCATGACTTTCCGAAGTTCGTGAACGGTAGCGCGGCAATGGAGCACGAACTTCGGAAAGTGGGCACTTGCCAAGGATTTGAACATTTCCTTAAGCCGGCACGACCTACAACGGGGCCCCATGTACACGCTGTTTCATCATTCGTTTTGTCCGCATTCGCGCTTCATTCGCCTGGTGCTGGGCGAGTACGGCCTCGATTTGCGGCTGGTGGAAGAGCGGGTCTGGGAACGCCGCGAGGGCTTCCTGGCGCTCAATCCCGCCTGCGCCACGCCGGTGCTGTTCACGGAGGGACAACCGGCGATCCCGAGTGCGGCGATCATTGCCGAGTTCATCGACGAAACCCGCGGGCCAGAGATGGGCGAACGGCGGCTCTTGCCAACCGCTATGGGCGAGCGCATCGAGGTGCGCCGGCTGATGGCCTGGTTCAACGAAAAATTCTTCGAAGAGGTCTCTAGCCCGTTGGTCACCGAGCGCATCTACAAGCGCTTCATGAGCGAGGAGGATGGCGGGGGCGCGCCGGCCGCGGACGTGATCCGCGCGGCCAAGACCAATGTGCGCTATCATCTGTCCTATATCGGCTGGCTGGCGCAGCGGCGAAACTATCTCGCCGGCGACCGGTTGACCTATGCGGATCTCGCCGCCGCCGCGCATATCTCGGCGATCGACTATCTGGGCGACGTGCCATGGAGCGAGGACGACGCGGCAAAGGCGTGGTACGCGCGGGTGAAATCCCGCCCGTCATTCCGTCCGCTGCTCAGCGAATGGCTGGCGGGCGTTCCGGCGTCGCGGACCTACGTGGACCTGGACTTCTGAGCGGCGCTGACGTCAGGGCCGCGCTGTCGCGCGAGGCGCAAGCGCTCGGCTTCGACTGCATCGGCGTCACAACACCTGATGCGATTTCAGTTGCCGCGAAACACTTTCGCGATTTCCTCGATGCCGGCGCGCATGGCGACATGGACTGGCTCGCGCGCGATCCGGAGCGCCGCGCCGATCCGCGCGGACTGTGGCCCGACGTCCGTTCGGTGATCATGCTCGGCGTCAACTACGGACCCGATGAGGATCCGCTCGATATTCTCAAGCAACGCGCACGCGGCGCGATCTCGGTCTATGCGCAGGGCGACGACTATCATGACGTGATCAAGAAGCGGCTGAAGGCTCTCGCGCGCTGGCTGGTCGCGACAGCAAATTGCGAGGTCAAGGTGTTCGTCGACACCGCGGCCGTGATGGAAAAGCCGCTCGCGCAGGCGTCGGGGCTGGGCTGGCAGGGCAAGCACACCAATCTTGTCTCGCGCGAGTTCGGCTCGTGGCTGTTCCTGGGTGCGATCTTCACCACGCTCGAGCTGCCGCGCGAAGAGGCCGAGGCCGATCATTGCGGCTCCTGCCAGGCCTGCCTCGACATCTGTCCGACCGCCGCATTCCCGGCGCCCTACAAGCTCGATGCGCGCCGCTGCATCTCCTATCTCACCATCGAGCACAAGCGACCGATCCCACATGAATTTCGCAAGGCCATCGGCAATCGCATCTATGGCTGCGACGATTGCCTCGCGGTCTGTCCGTGGAACAAGTTCGCGCAAGAGGGGCGCGAGACGAAGCTTGCCGCGCGCGGGGAGCTGCGCGCGCCCGAGCTGACCGAACTCGTGCGGCTCGACGATGCAGCGTTTCGCGCGCGCTTCACCAAGTCGCCGGTCAAACGCATCGGCCGCGATCGCTTCATCCGTAATGTGCTGATCGCGAGCGGTAACTCGGGCGAGGCCGCGTTGGCTGTGGAGGCCGAGCGCTTGTTGTCGGATGCAAGCCCGCTGGTGCGCGGCGCGGCGGTATGGGCGCTGGCGCAGCTTGTCGACCGCCGGCGCTTTGATGCGCTGGCTTCGCAGATGATGGCGGCCGAGACAGACGCCGACGTTCGTAGCGAATGGGAGATCGGCGCCAGGCTGCCTTGATTTCATCGCGCAATCGGTCATGGTGCCGCCGCCATGAACATTGCAACGACAAACCAGCCGTTCTTCACCAGAGATCGCGACGCCTTCATCCCGACGCCGATCTGCAACGGACCGTGGGACCCCAAATCGATGCATGGCCGCGTCGTCGTCGGGCTTCTTGCTCACGTCATCGACGAGCGTCACGGCGGCGCGGAATTCGTGCCGGCGCGGCTGACGGTCGACATGTTTCGCTTGCCGAACATCATGACGCCGGTCGAGATCAGGACCAGGCAAGTCCGCGACGGCCTGCGCATCCGCGTGATCGAGGCTGATTTCGTCTCCGGTAACGTCGCGATGGCGCGCGCGTCATGCCAGCTGTTGCGCCGGACGGAAAATCCCGAAGGCAAGGTTTGGTCGCCGCCGAACTGGGAGGTGCCGAAGCCCGCGGACATTCCGGCGCCGACCGATCCGCGGCTCGGCATGAACGGCAAATGGACCACGCGGCCGATCGCGGGCCGCATGGGCTCGTTCGGCCAGCGTCGGCTGTGGATGAGCGAGGTGCGCGAGCTGATCGAGGGCACGCCGCTGACGCCGTTCGATAGCGTCGCGCTCGCCGCGGATTTCGCTAGTCCCTTCGCCAATGCCGGCGAGAAGGGGCTCGGCTTCATCAACAGCGACGTCACGCTCTATCTGCATCGCCTGCCGGTGACGAAATGGATCGGCTTCGACGTCGTCAACCATCAGGCAAGCGCGGGCATCGCAATCGGCGAATGCTGGCTCTATGA
>NZ_DASREO010000091.1:0-246578 GCF_035652035.1 Bradyrhizobium sp. | reverse complement strand
ACCGCGAATGCTTCGCCGGCCGAGAATGACGTCATCGAACTTCATCTTTTGTACTTCCCGAATTGGCATGAGGACTGCGTTCTCTCTCACAGCTTTGGCTATGTCCATAGGGTTTCGAAGAGATCGCAGCTGAAAGGAGCGTCAGCGCTTTGTACGCGGTGGCCGGCTCCTCGGATGACCGCGCGCTCGGCTTTCTGAAGCGCCTCGACAAGTCGACCTTTTGGGGCACGCGGCGCGCGGCGCGTTAGGCATTGCCAGGGACCTCTTTCGCCGAGAGGCTTGTCTTGAACACCTTGAGGATTTGAGATCTCGGTTCCTGCATAAGTTTGCCAAACTCACCACTTTCCTCCACCACGCCTCGATTGAGAACGACTGCGAAATGACAGAGGCGCGTCGCTTCGATGAGATCGTGGGTGACGAGGACCAGACTAATGTCCCTCTCTGTGACAAGTTGAGCGATGTCCTGCAGAAGCGCCATCTTGGTCACCAGATCGAGACTGGAGAACGGTTCGTCGAGAAGCAGAAAACGCGGTTGGCCGGCCAAAGCGCGTGCCAGAGCAACTCGCTGCTGTTGTCCGCCAGAAATATCTTTGGGCTTACGAGCGGCAAGCTGCTCGATTTTGCAGATCGACAGAGCTTGCTCGGCACGCCGCCGAGTCTCGCCTCCTGTGAGTCGCAGGGATGCGAGTCCAAGCATTACATTTTCCAGCACGGTCATATTGGGCCACAGTGCCAGGTCCTGAAACACCATGGTGATGCCACGATGCCGAGGCGGGACAACGATACAATCTGGCTTGGAGATCACGCGGC
Source organism: Bradyrhizobium sp. (assembly GCF_035652035.1). Taxonomy (GTDB): domain Bacteria; phylum Pseudomonadota; class Alphaproteobacteria; order Rhizobiales; family Xanthobacteraceae; genus Bradyrhizobium. The sequence continues at coordinate 245,768 of NZ_DASREO010000091.1, read as the reverse complement.
CATCGAGCAGGATCTCGCCTGAGGTGGGCGCCTCCAGGCCGGCCAGGAGCCGCAGCGCGGTCGATTTACCGCCGCCTGACGGGCCGATAATCGCAAGGCGAGTTCCGGATTCGATCGAAAACGAAACGCCGGCGAGCGCCAGGACGTCATCGTACCGTTTCGCAACCGAACGCAATTCAAATCCCGGATTCACACTGATCGAATCCTTCCTGCAAACATCCAGCCCAACGTCAAGAGAGTTGCCGCTCCCGCAATGTAGAATGAGCATAGCGCGGCGACCAGCGCCTCCGGAGCGTTCGCCATGACGGTGAAGATCTGCACGGGGATGGAATCAGCACCGGGCGGTCTTAGCAACAGCACCGTGCCGACCTCGGCGGTCGCCTCCAGTGCAATGATCATGCAGGCGGTCACGGCCGCCGGGAACATCGCGGGGCCTAGCACGCGACGCAGAAACAGCGACAGTGTTACGCCGTGCACCGCCCCCACCAGGCACTGGGACGGCGAGGTGACGCCGAACGAGCGCATTGCGATCAAGGCCGCGATCGGAAGAAATCGCAACGCGAGTGTGAGCCCCACCGTAAACCGGCTCCGCAGCAGCGGATCGAGCCAGGACGGAGCGATTGTTCCAAGCTCGACCATACCCAGCGCGTTGACGGACGGAGGAAGTGCAAGGACGAGAAAAACAGCAGCCAGAGCCAAGCGTTTGAGTCGCTTTTCCCGTCCAGCCGCGAGCGCCATCCAGAAGCCCATGGCGGTCGCGATCGTGCCTGCAGTCACCGCATATAAGAGCGTGTCGCCAATGGTCCGGCTGATCTCGGCGAAGGCGCGCGCCGCCGGAAAGTCGCCGAAAAGCGGACGGATGATCCCGGCCAGCGGCAACGCAGTCGTCAGGAGCAGCATGCCGGCCAGCAAGCCGATGGTGATCCAGCCGGCGCGCTTGTTTCTTGTCAACGGGGCGGGATCAATCTGCTTGCCAAGAATTTCAGCGGCGATGCCGGGAGCGATAAAGATCGCAACAGGAACAGCGAGGATCAACACGACTGCTGTGAGAACGGCACATTGCTGAGCCGCCAACACAAAGTCGTACGAAGCCGAGAAGCTGACAAGGATTTCATAGGCGGTACCGGTATAGCCGAAAATCTGCCCCGGTCCTGGGTCTGACAGCGTCAGTATTCCAGCCAATACGGCAGCGATCAATCCAGCGGGCAGGACGGCCCTCGCTGCGCAGATAAAAAGCAATCGTTCGCCTCCCGCCAACCTGACGGCGTCGACCTGCCCTTTCGACAGGCGCCGGGCAGAAACGAGAGTGATGTATGTAACAAGCGGGAACGAGGGAGCCAAAAAGGCAACTACCGTACTGATGGCAGCAAGCAGAGGGCTGCCTGACGGCAACCCGAGTTCGATGCGCACCTGCGACAGACCGATAGCCCAGAGGAACGAAGGTGCAAGCAGCGGGATGGCCATCAAGGCAAGCAGAATTTGCCGACCAGGAAACTCATAAAGTGCGGACAACAGACCGGCCGGCAACCCTGCAACCAGGGACATCAGCGTCACCGCCGCTGCCACGACCACACTGTGCCACATGGCTGCGGCGAACCCGCTGGTAAAGGGCAACGATCCCTCGCCAACGGCAGCCCACAGCAACAGAAACGTCGGAGCAAGTGAAAGGAAAAGAATGGCAACGAGCGATACAGTTCGCCACCATCCGGGCTTTTCCAGGATTTCGCAGGAAATCATCGGCTGTTCTTTGCCGCCCACTCCCGAAGATAACCGCGCGAAAGGTCGTCAAGTTTCAGTGCCAGCTTGCCGTAATCCACGTGCATTGGATGCAGCTGGCCGATCGCTCGCATCTGGGGCGGGGTGGGAACGTTTGGCAGCAGCGGAATCTGGGCTGCATCGCTATCCGCCAGTGCACGTTCAGTTTCCGGCGTCAGCAAGAAATCGATAAACCTCTTGCCATTCTCCAGATCCGGCCCGTGCGCTATCAGCACGGTGGCGTTGGGCACGATCAACGTACCGATTCCGTTTTCGTCAGGATAGACGATGCCGACAGGCTTCTTGTCTTTCACCACTTCATTGGCGTCGTCGGAATCCGCTATTCCGGCAGCGCAATCGCCTTCGCCCACCCGGCGCCGGACCTCTCCGTTGGAGGAGACCATTTTAACACCGTTTCGCGTCAGCCCCTCAAAGTAGTCGCGCGCCTGTTGATCGCCGAGTGCGACGAACAGAGCCGCAGCGTGCATCGAGGTGGTCCCGAACAGCGGATTGGCGATGCAGACTCTCCCGCGCAGGGTCGGGTCGTTTGCAAGATCGAAAATCGATTTCGGGGCGTGTTCGTTTGCAATCAGCGTGGTGTTGTACAGGATCACGCGGACGCGGGCCGAAAAGCCGGTCCAGTATCCCTCCGGGTCACCATAAGCCTTGGGCAATTCCGCCGCGTTCGGTGATTGGTAGGCTGTCGCCACCCCTTTGAGCTTGAGCACCTGGGCGCGCACGGGATCGCCGCTCCAGAACACATCTGCCTGAGGCCTGTTTTTTTCTGCAATGAGACGATTGAGCAAGCCGGTGCTCTTCGTCTCTTCGGTGTCCGGCACAAGCTGGACCTCTATACCGGTCTTCTTTGTGAAGAGCTCGGCAATAGGTCGCGCGAAGACATCGTCTACAGAGGTATAGACCACGACCCGTGGCGCAGCGGACGCGATCGGCATGGCGTGAACAAGCAGGAAAGCCCCCAAAGCGGCACATTGCGATAGGCGAAATGTCATGATCTTGCTCCTGAATTGGCTGCCTCCCTCTGGATGGGCTCTCTCAGTCGGGATCATCGGTCCGGACTTGGCAGCTAGAAAGGTCGCACCACGAGGCTATCAAATGCGGTGACGGAGTCCGCCTTCGTCCAAAGTCCGACCTTTCCAGATCCGAAGCGGCTGTCGTGATGATCGATCAACAGCCGATCATCGAGCCAGCCCTTGATATGGTCGCCTTCAGCGCTGACGCGCATTTTATGCCACTGCCCAAGCGAAGGCGCCTTCACGCTGACCCCGGTGATCGAGTGACGACCGCCGGCCTCCGAGGCACGGGACGATTTGGGCTCGTAATAATAAAAGTTGAAATTGTTCTCCAACGCGTTGGCGCGGATGACGTAATAGCGACCTTCGGAAAAGCGAAACACGATTCCGCCGGAAGCGTCCTCACGCCCGGAGATGGGTTTGAAACGCACGTCGACGTCGATATTGGCGTAGGGGCCGCCCGGCGCGACAATGACATTGAAGGTCTTGTCCGTGGCACGCTGGACCAGTGCCTTGCCGCCTTCCGAAGCTCCAGGCACATCCTCGGCCACCCACGTGCCGCTTACCGTCTCCCAGCCGTCGAGAGGTCGCGTAAAGTCATAGCGTGTCTCCGGCTCCGCTGCTTTCACTCGGCGCGCCGACATCGATGCACACAACGCGGCCGCTGCCGCGATCATTTGCCGTCTCGACAAATCGGCTGGTTTCGCGGCGCTTACGGAGAGCGTTCTTGCTTGCTGGTGAAACGGTTCGACAGAGCCTGGGATGCTCTCAAAGGAGCTCGGGTGCAGAAGCGTGGGGCTTGTTGCTGAACCGGCCCGGAACCGACCCGCTGCCAGACATGTTGTGACTATTCGAGGTCGATATCTGCTCATGCGCAATCTCCTCGATCAAGCGAGTGTTGCGCAGAACTTGGACGAACCATCGTCTGACGGGGAGTCTGCTTATCCCCGCAAGGAAAGATGATACTTAGGCGTGCTCCGGCTTGCAAGCCTGCAACGACCTAGCCCGATTGAAAAGCCGACTGTTAGCTAGACACGCATCATGTCCGAGCGTTGCGACCGAGCACCGCGCGCCTCTCGGGAGACATACATCGGACAGTGATCAATCATCCTAAGGCGACAATGTCCCCAGTCGGCCGGCCCGGTGCTATACTGCTTACGCGCTACATAGGAGGTCTCCATGATGAGCCGCAAAATCGTTGCTGCGCTGATCGGATCATGGATGGCCCTGCCCGTCGCTGCGCTGGCGCAGGACCAGTCCGTCGCGGAACAGCTCGTCAATGCAATGAACAAGGTGTTCGGAGTCCATCCCGGATTCCGCGCCAATCACGCCAAGGGCATTGTGGTCGAGGGTCGCTTTAATGCATCCCCGGAAGCCGCAGGGCTAAGCCGGGCGGCCCAATTCAGCGGCGCCGCCATCCCGGTGACCGTGCGCTTTTCGGACTCGACGGGCGTACCGGACTTGCCGGATGGATCCGACAAGGCCAATCCGCACGGCATGGCCGTGAAATTCCATCTGCCGGACGGCAGCGAGACCGACATTGTGATCAATTCTCTCAAGTTCTTCCCCGTGGCGACAGGTGAAGAGTTTCGTGACCTGCTGTTAGCGCTGGCCGACAGCCCGCCGAACGCGGCCAAACCGACGAAGTTCGAACAGTTCGCGGCCAATCATCCTTCGGTTCCCGCCGCTTTCAGCACGGTGGCGACGCCAGACAGCTTCGCCGACGAAGAATACTACGGCATTGATGCATTCGTTTTCGTCAACAAGGCAGGTGAGAAGCAGGCCGTCCGGTATCAGATGCTGCCTGAGAAGGTCGTTCATCTGGAGAAGTCTGATGCGGCGAAACAGGCACCGGATTTCCTGATGGAAGAATTGCCACAACGTCTGAAGCAGGCGCCGGTGACGTTTCACCTCAAGGCACAACTCGCTGCCGCAGACGATCCGACGAAAGACCCGACAAAACCCTGGCCCGAGAATCGCAAGGTGGTGGACCTCGGAGTGCTGACGATCGACAGGACGGCGGAGAATAGTGCCGAGGACCAGAAAAAGTTGCTGTTTCTGCCGGGTCAGCTCACCGATGGAATCGAGCAGTCCGATGATCCGCTGATCGACGTCCGCACCGCAGCATATGCCGTTTCGTTCTCTCGCCGCAATCCCTGACCTGTCGCGGGAACGAGAGCGAATGGCGGCTTTCGTCCCTGAGCCGCGCTGCATACCCGCGACCGGCACCTCTGCAATCGTCGATGACGGAGGAACGACCTTCGCGGGCCGACGTTTTTCGGCGACCTGAAATAATCTGCGCGACCTCGGGGTTAGTCTGATCGGGCTGACGACCTGTGGAGCAAGGGGATGTCCTCTCAGATTCCGGGTTCAGCGAAAGAAAGTTCCGCAATATCAGCGCCGACGGGCGCTGGCCATCACCATGCCGAAGCCTGCGACGACGCGCGATCAGCCTGGCCAGACCGGTCGAAGCATGACCAGGAGTGGGTGACCGAGGAAGCCCGCCTTCGCGCCTTTCACCAGTATGGGAACTTTGCGCTGGCTTATTCGGCGACCTTCCAGCCGGGCCTGAATTATTTCGGAAGCGAGGCCGGCTTTCTAGCGTACAAGCAGGTGGGCAGCACCGCGTTCGTTCTTTCCAATCCCCTGACGCCGGTGGATTGCTGCGAGGACCTGATCCGAAGCTTCCTCGGCCACAGAAGCGATGTCTGCTTCTGGCAGGCTTCGCGGTCCGTCGCCACAATCCTTGAAAAACTCGGTTTCTACGTCAATGAGATGGGTACCGAGACGCACATAGAACTCGACGGCTATGGTTTCGAAGGACCGGTCAAGCGGAACTTTCGAAGCGCGATAAATCGCGCGGCGTGCTGCAAGTACACGATTGCCGAGCGCCCGGTTTCCTCGCTCGATCGCAGCGAACTCCAGACCGTGTCGGAACGATGGCGACGGACGCGAGGAGTAAAGAACCGCGAGATGACATTCCTGACGAGGCCGGCCATCCTTGATGACGAGATCGACGTTCGCAAGTTCTTTACGTTCGATCAGAGCGGCAGTCTGCAGGCTTTCGCGTTTTTCGATCCGATCTGCGTGGCCGGCAAGGTCGTGGGCTATCTGTGCTCGGCCAAGCGCCGGCTCCCGGAAGCGGACGCTTTGGTGGGATATGCGATGCTCTATCAGGCCATCCGGACATTTCAGGACGAGGGAAAAGCAATTCTTTCCCTGGGACTCTCACCGCTCAGCGGCGTTGATAACGAATTGCCGGGCAATCGGCTGATGAGCTTTGCGTTTCACGCCGTCTACCACAGCCGCCTCTTCAACGAATTCGTTTATCCGCTGAAGGGATTTGCCAAGCATAAGGGTGCCTTTTGCGGATCAGCCGAGCAGACTTATTGCGCCCTCAAGAGAGGTCGAGCCCTTTCCCAACTGATCAAGATGCCAAGGGCGTGCAACGTCGCATGACGTGAGCGGTGCGGCGATCGCGTGGCCACGCGCTATCCGCGCACGGGAAGCGGTCCCATCGATCGCTTCGGCATAATAACCCCTCGCCGAAAACCGCAGCATCGCCTACATTCGCTTTTTCGACGAATTTGCCTATCCGGCTTCGTCGAAGGAAAGAACCTGAAGGTCGATGGCGGCGTCTGTGCTCTGCGCGACGAGCAACTTCCCGCGCATCCACCGGGCGCCGACCGAAGGCGTCGTCTGCTGGAGGGCCCTCGAATGAAGAAGACACTTGCCGCCTTCATCCTGATCGCAACGATCGCCGGCCTGCTCGCCGCAAAACCGGTAGGCGCGCGGCGTATCGTTGCCGCAGGCACCGCAGCGACGGTCGACTATCCGGGTCCCCGACCTTACGATTTTGGCAGTTGCGAATGGGTGACGCAGCGTTTCTGGGACGGCCATGGCTGGCGGGTCCGCCAGGTGCGGGTTTGCTTCTGATCCGCGATGACGCGAGATTGAGCGGCTCATAGCAACGATCGAGTTGAGCGAAGACCGTCAAAATGGGCCGGGCCGCAAGGCGCGGATGCGCTTCTTTTCCCGCAAGCCGCTCGCGATCTTTTCTTCCCCGATCACGTCTTGTCATCGCTTCGACCGCGCCGGAACTGCCGCGGAGAGTCGCCAAATCTGCGGCGGAACGCGCGATTGAAGCTTGAGGGTTCGGAAAAGCCTGCCTGCGCGGCGATCTCGCTGATGGGCGTGCTCATGCGCGCGGGGTCTGTCAGGTGCGCCAGCGCGCGCTGGAGCCGCTCCTCCTGCAAAAACTGACCGAAAGTCTGGCCGGTCTCTTCGAACAGCTTGTGAACGTAACGGTCGGAGAGTCCGTGACGCTTCGCAACCGCCCTCGCCGACAATCGCGCTTCGGATAAATTTGCGAGCACGTCGGCCCTTATCAGCGCCAGCCGCGCGGCGCGCATCGCGCCGCCGCCCGCCCGCTCGCGCGTCTCCGCCGTCGGACCAAGGGTGAGCGCCAGCAGATCGATCAGATGCCGCGAGGCGTAGCGCGCCAGCACCGGATCCTCGACCGGCTCCTGATGGCGCAGCAGCGTTGCGTAGCCCAGCAGCAAGCGCAGAGCCGGTGTCGAGACGAGCGGTGTGACCGCGCGCTCTTCGATGCTGCGCAGCGCCGGCGCCAGGCTGTCATAATCGGCGCGGATCGATATGATCTCGGACTGGCCGAGCAGGCGGATCGTGCTCGGCGCGCCGTTGAACACCATCATGGCGTCTCCGGCGTTACGGTCGGCGGCCATCCCCTGGCAGGCAAGGTGGAAGGGCGCGCTGACCGGCTGCAACAGGCGGAAGGCGCCATCGCCGTCGCGCACCAATTCGCTCGTTCGCGCAAGCCTGATCGCATTGGTCGCGGCAACCGTCAGCAGCACCGACGGAAATTCAAGCCATTCAAGCTTGACGTCGACGGGCGCCCCTTCGAGCGGGTCGATCTCCATGCGCAAATTGCGGCGGCCGACGATATCGTGCAAAACGGCGAGGCGATCTCGCGGCGGCACGTCGGCGGTCGAGAATCGATTCACCGCCGGCCTTGCCTGATTGCGTCCCGTATTGCTGGTCATGGTCATTCGGACACTCGCCCCACCGAAGGCGCGAACACCGGCGATGGCGCAAACATCCGCGAGAACCGAAATTATTTTTTACCTGAGCCGAACTTTTGTTCGCTGTCGGTCAAGCCTCCGGTTCGCTGAGCGTCAAGTTCTGGCGCCTGGCGGTAGATTTGGCGTTGCGGCAAAGCAACAGCGAACCGCGAGTGTCGCGCAAGGGCGGCTCCGGTCAAGCACTGTTCGGTAGCGGTCAAGACGCTATCGCGCCCTTGCGACTAGGTTCGTCCCCTGAGGAGCGATTCATCGCTCGCGTTCGCAACTTGCGACAACAAGGGACGATATCGAATGTCGAAAATGAAAAAGATGAGATCGGAGTGGCCGGTTCTCGCGATCGCTGCCGTCGCAATCGCGGGCGCCGGCGGCGTCAACGTCCCGGGCGCCCTGGCCGCCGATATGGCGCCGGCGCCGATCTATGCGAAGGAGCCGGTCGTCGCGCCAGCCACGTCGTGGACAGGCTTCTATCTCGGCGGCGGCATTGGCTTTCGCTCGGCCAATCTCAGTGAGCAGACGTTGTCGGCGGATCGTCCCGGGTTTTCCAATGGCAATTTGATGGACCCCCTCACCTGCACCTTCGCCTCGTGCGGCATCCCTCAGTCGCTCGACCACACGGCATTCAGGTTCAGCCCCTATTTCGGCTATAACTGGCAAATCGCCCCGCAATGGCTGGTGGGTATCGAGGGCGACGTCGGCTTCGGCAGCAAGACGAGCACCATTAACGGCGTGCCGCTTCCCGGCGCCGGGCTTTTCAGCTTTGACAATGTTCCAACCGACTCTTTCGCGGTGAAGACCAGTTGGGATGCGAGCGCGCGGGGAAGGGTTGGATACCTTGTGACGCCGGGGGTTCTTCTTTATACGACGGGTGGTGCTGCCTGGCAGCGCATCGAGGCAACATCGACCTGCGGCCTCGCGAACGGCTTTTTCAATTGTGGCCTGCCTGACACCTTTAGCGGCACCGTCACCGACAGCACAACAAAGCTCGGCTACACGATCGGCGGCGGCATTGAAACCATGGTGAGCGGTCACTGGCTGCTGCGCGGCGAGTTTCGCTATTCCGATTTCGGAACCATCACCAACAACGATGTGAGAACCCGCCTGCCATCGACCCAGCTGCTCGTCACGAGCTACAACCTTCGCCTGACGACCGAAACCGTGCTCGCCGGCGTCGCCTACAAGTTTTGAGAATGATTGGCGAGCCCTGGATCCGCCGGGGCTCGCCTGCGATCACCGGCGTCCCGCCATCGGGCGGGGTCGGTGGCGGTCCCGTGCGTGTTTCGCCTAGGGACGCGCTTCGGATGACTCGACGAAATGTAAGATCAGCGCCACCACCGCAATAACGGGCGGCACGACGAAGCACCGCAAGCCGAACAGCGCATAGAGCAGCGCTGCGGTCGCGCAACCGATCGCGAACACGACGATACTGGCCGACATCTGGATCAGCCGCGACGTCGGAGCCCGCTCATCTTGCCTCGGATAGATGCTGTCGGCGATGTCGAGCATCACCTGCGTCGTCGTTCCCGTCATCACCGTCGAGGGCGGTGCGCTGGCAAAATGGACGCGATGCACTGCGTTCTGGATCGCCATCGCCGCCACCAGCACCATGCCGGTCAGGAGAGCCTGCCAGCTATCGCCATCGGTGAACGGGCCAAAGCGGATGGCAAGCGCCGCGCCCGCAATGAGCAGCAGAATTTTCAGCACCAATAATGGCGCGAAAGGACGGGTGGAACGATGGGCGAGAGCCGTCCCCATCCATCGCGCCGCGATCACGACGATGCAGAACACCGGCAGCGCCAGCAGCTTGGCGATCGTGCCGGACGTGCCGAGCACGAGCGAGGCGCCGAGCGTGACGAAGTTGCCGGTGACGTGCGAGGTGAACAGGCCATGCAGCGCGAGGAATCCGGCGGTGTCGACAAAGCCGGCATTGAAACCAAGAACCAGCGGCAGCAGGGAGCGAGGCGGCGCGAGAGCCATGAGGAAATTCCGGCGGACCCAATGATCTAAGGCCGTCGAAATCTATCGGTCAACCGCGCCGCTGGCTACGGCCAGCCCTATCCCCTGATGAAGGCGAGCAGATCGGCGTTGATGGTCGCCGCTTCCGTCGTCGGCATGCCGTGCGGAAAACCCTTGTAGGTTTTCAAGGTGCCGTTCTGGAGCAGCTTTGCCGACAGCGGACCTGACGCGACATAGGGTACGATCTGATCGTCCTCGCTGTGCATCACCAGCACCGGAAGCTTGATCTTCTTCAGGTCCTCGGTGAAGTCGGTCTGCGAGAAGGCGACGATGCCGTCGTAATGCGCTTTCGCGCCACCCATCATGCCCTGACGCCACCAGTTCTCGATCACGGCCTCCGACGGTTTCGCACCCGGCTTGTTGTAGCCATAGAACGGGCCGGCGGCGACGTCGCGATAGAATTGCGAGCGGCCGCCCGCAAGCGCGGCCTGGAATCCATCGAAGACTTCCTTCGGAGTGCCATTCGGATTGGCCGGCGTCTTCACCATCAAGGGCGGCACCGCGCAGAGGATCGCGGCCTTTTTGGCGCGGCCCTCGCCATGGCGCGCGAGATAATGCACGACTTCACCGCCGCCGGTGGAATGGCCGACGTGAATGGCCTCTTCCAGATCAAGATGCCTGACCACGGCGGCGAGATCGTCGGCGTAGTGATCCATGTCGTGGCCGTCGGCGGTCTGGCTGGAGCGGCCGTGGCCGCGCCGGTCATGCGCGATCACGCGAAAACCGTGATTGAGGAAAAACATCATCTGCGCGTCCCAGTCGTCGGACGACAGCGGCCAACCGTGGCTGAACACGATCGGCTGACCCTTGCCCCAGTCCTTGTAGAAAATCTCGACGCCGTCTTTGGTCGTGATGGTTGGCATTCATTCTCTCCAAATGATCCGGCTAGCAGAAGGCTACGCCACGCCCCGAAAGCAAGTCTTGTATTTTGTGTGTGTCTTTTGGATGAAGCGGGGGAATCAGACGAAGCGATGGAAATGATGGATCGGGCCATGGCCTTTGCCGACGCCGAGACGATCGGCGGCCGCGATCGCCGCCGTGATCCATGTCTTGGCCTCGCGCACGGCCTGCTCCAGTGGCTCGCCTTTGGCGAGGCCTGCTGCGATCGACGACGACAACGAGCAGCCGGTGCCGTGGGTATTCTCGGTCGCGATGCGCGGCGCCGGCAGTGCGACGACTTCGTTGCCATGGAACAGATAATCGATGCTCTCGGCCCCCTGCCCGTGACCGCCCTTGATCAGTACGGCTGCCGCGCCCATCGCGAGCAATCGCCTGCCCTGATCCCGGATGGCTCCTTCATCCGATGCGACTGATACGTTCAGGAGGCTTGCTGCTTCCGGCAAATTCGGCGTCAGAAGCGTCGCCATTGGAACAAGGCGCTTGCGCAAGCCTTCAACCGCTTCAGCTGACAAAAGCCGCCCGCCGGATGTCGCCACCATCACCGGATCAAGCACGACGTAGTTCGGTTTCCAGCGCGCGAGTGAGGCCGCAATCGCCTCCATGATGGCGAGCTCAGCCACCATGCCGATCTTGACGGCTTTGACGTCGAGGTCGTCAAACACGGCATCACACTGCGCCGTCACGAAGGCCGCCGGCACCGGGTGAACGCCGCGCACGCCTTGCGTGTTCTGCGCGGTCAGCGCTGTGATGACGGACGCGCCATAGACGCCTGACGCGGCGAAGGTCTTCAGGTCGGCCTGGATGCCGGCGCCGCCTGAGGAATCCGAGCCTGCAATGGTGAGTGCAACGGGTGTCGTCATCGCCTCAAGTCGTTGATCATAAACCGCTAAGCTAGCTCGCCCTGTTGTTGCCAGCAAGTTTCGCTGCGCTATATTGGTCTGCAGGAACAGCCCCTTGGGGCCTCAGGAATAGCTTCGGAGACGACCGCGATGGTCCCCTTTTTCGTCCAGATCAAATGCAAGCTCGGCCAGTCCTATGTCGTCGCCAATGCGCTTGCCGAAGCGGAGATCGCCTCGGAGATCTATTCCACCGCCGGCCATTACGACCTGCTGGTCAAATTCTATGTCAACGAAGGAACCGACATCGGCCACTTCGTGAACGAGAAAGTGCAGGTCATTCCCGGCATCCAGGACACCCACACCATCATCACCTTCAAGGCGTTCGGCGGGGCGTGAGGAAAGCCACGCAAGGCGTGATCTTCTGATGAGACTCTCGCCACGATTTGGGTGAGCGGGAGCAAGGGAGGAAGTCGTGATCGTATCTCGCAGGGCCGTTCTGGCCGGCCTTGGCGGCGCCGGTCTTTCGATGCCTTACATCTCGCGCGCGGCCGCCGCCGACTATTCCTGGAAGTTCGGTCACGGTTTCCCAGCCACCCATCCCGTCCATACATTCGCGCTGGAGGCAGCCGCGAAAATCAAGGAGACGACCTCCGGCAAGGTCGATATCGGCGTTTTCCCGAACAGCCAGCTCGGCGGCGACAGCGACCTGCTATCGCAGGTGCGCGCCGGCGCGATCGATTTCTTCTCGACCGGCGGGCTGATCTTCGCAACGCTGGTGCCGATCGCGGCCATCAACGGGACAGGCTTTGCCTTCAAGAGCACTGACGCCGTGTGGCCGGCAATGGATGGCGAGCTTGGCGCTCTGATTCGCAAGGGTTTTGAGAAAGCCGATCTCTATGCGTTCGAGAAGATCTGGAACAACGGTTTTCGCCAGATCACCACCAGCAAGAAGCCGATCCGGGATCCGTCCGATCTGACAGGTTTCAAGATCCGCGTTCCGGTCAGCCAGGTCTATGTCTCCCTGTTCAAGGCGCTCGGCGCCTCGCCGACCAGCATCAATCTGTCCGACGTTTACACGGCGCTGCAAACCGGAGTGGTCGACGGGCAGGAAAATCCGCTTGTCGTGGCCGACACGTCCAAATTCTACGAGGTGCAGAAATTCTGCTCAAAGACCAACCATGTCTGGGACGGTTCGTGGATCGTCACCAGCAACCGCACCTGGCGCGGCGTGCCTGACGACATCAAGGCCAAGGTCGCCGCGGGCTTCAACGACGGCGCCGTGAAGCAGCGCGACGCCGTGACCAAACTCAACGATGAGCTCGCCACTTCGCTGCAACAGAAGGGCATCACGTTCAACGACACGGACCCCGCGCCGTTTCGCGACGTGCTGAAGAAGGCCGGCTTCTACACGGAATGGAAGAAAAAACACGGCGAGGAAGCCTGGGGCCTCCTGGAAAAGTCCGTCGGACAATTGGGCTGATCTGACAGACGAAATCCCGCTGCGCGAACTGCACGGCGGGATCATTTTTTTTGGCGCCGCGGCCGCCGCCAGGACGGGCAACCGCGAACCTCAGACTTATGAGCTCCGCCTATTCGTCGTCACGGTCGAACAGGTCCGGAAGAACGCGCGTGCCTTCCTGCCGGACAGAGTCCAGCGCGTGTGAGTGAAGCCCAAGCGCGCGCAGGATGGTCGGAGCGATTTGCGTGGTATGCACGAGGTCGTCGACGTTGTGCTGCTCGGCGGATGCTCCCGCGACAATCAGGGCCACATGGGTGTCGTCCAGCGACCCGCCACCGTGCTCGGCAATCTTGGCGTTGCTTCCCGAGTAGATCACGCCGTGATTGGGCTGAATGAAGATGTCGGGCGCCCTCGCCGCGGCGATCGATCCCGGAATTTGGGGATCACCGAAGATATCAGCGAGCTCGTCACCCCAGTTGATGTTGGAGTTGAAGATCGTGCCGGGCGGCAGCATGTTGGCGTGGATCGCGCCCGCGTTGTTCTGCAGCTTGATGACTTCCTGCTTCACAATGCTCGGGCTGTTAGGCTGAAGCCAGACGATGCCGACGTCGTCCGTCTGCAGGTGACCTCCTTGCGCATATTGACTGCCGCTGTTCGGATTGGTGAAAGCGGAAAAGGCATTGTCGACAGGCGGGCTGGTGATATCGCCCGGGTCCACCACCGTGTGGTCCGGTGCCTGCGTCGCCTTGGATTTCATCTGCAGCTTCGTGGGATCGATCGGCGACTGGCCGTGCTTTGCCGAGACGATGATCAGCGTGTCTTCGAGCAGGTCCCTCGCCCTCAACGCGGCAACCATGCGGCCGATCGAGGCGTCGGTGTGGGCGATCGCATGCGCCAGGATCGGCCTTGGCGTAAGCGTGTTGGCGTTGTAACCGCCAGCCACGAGCTTCTCGCCGACGCTGACGGCCTGGAAGTTCATGCCGAAAATCGCCGGCGCCCTGCCGGTCCAGGTGCCGCCTTCCGCGTGCTTGCCGTTGATCCAGTTGATGACGGCGTTGACCTTGATGTCGTCATAAGCCTCCTGGGTCGGCGAGCAGTCGACATACTGCACCGGGGTAATGTTGTTGAAAAACAACGTCGAGTTCGTGCTGTTGCAGGCGAGAGCGGCGCTTTTCAGGTCGACTCCGTTGGCGGAGTTGGGACCCGGAGGGGTTGCGGTCGCGATGTTCGAGTTGATCTCGGGCGTATAGAGATCGTCGATATTGGGCGCGCCGACAAAATGGCCGTTCAGGATGTCGTAGGCCGGATGCTTGTCGGACCAGGCGGTCTGCAGGCCGGCTGCGTGGGCGACGCCGAAGATGGTGTTGACCTTCACGAAATCATGCGGGAACACCTTGGAGCAGCTACCGTCGGCGTGGCGCTGGTTCGGCAGATAGGCCGGGTTGATGCCACCGCTAAACAGCTGATTTGAGTGAAAATCAATCGACTCATCGAGCACGACTTCGGTGCCGGGATTGCCGCTGCAACCGCTCGCGACCGCCGGGAAGTTTCCGTCCGGCGAGAACAGCGTGCGATCGTAGCTGTCATCATAGTAGACGCCGGTCGTCTTCGGCGTTCCGCCCGTCACCTGCGCGAGCATGCCGGGGAACGAATCCGAGGGCGTGGTCGTCCTTGCGTTCGAATAGGTGACACCGTGGCGCGCAAGGGCTGCGAGGTTCGGGCAGCCGCCGCTTGACACACAGCCCGCCAAATCGTGCTGGTGGAAGCCGTCGATGCTGAGGAGCAGCACGTGCTTGAAGTGATGGTCGTCGTCCGCGCGGCTCGCCGCTGCAAACAGGAATTGAGAAGAAATCACGCCGGCGACCGCGGCGGTTGACAGCAAATAGTCACGAAAACTTCGCATGAGTTCGCCCCTCTCTATTATTGAAAGATGAGAATTGCCCTGACTGAGGCGCGGCAATCTATTCGCCGCCACTTGACGGAGCGATGACGCTTTCTTGCGACTTCAATGACTGTACCCAGGGATAAAGTGGAAACGGGCAAGCTGGGCAGCGCTGGAAATATCTGACGGAATTAACGAAGAGCCCTCAAATCGCTGCCATGGCGGCACTCGTCAAAGCTTTCGCCGTCGTGTAGGAGCGCTTGTTGATCTGGCCGGATGACCGGGAAAAGACGGCAACGCCGTCAAAGCTTGCGCCCCGGCACGCTGATATCGGAACGCATCGGTCATTCCGGCGTTGCCGTCGTTGCGTAGGTCTTTGCCTTGCCGTCATGAGATGTCTCGGTCCAGCAAAAATGCCTGGCAGCATCAGCCGGGTGTCCGGCTTCCTGCAAAAACTGCTTCTGTTCGCAGCGGTGGCCGTGAGCGGATGGCCGGCGCTTGCGGCGGACGCGGGAGAAGATCAGACGCAAGCCACGGAGGCAGGCGCTTTGCCGCAAACACCGGAGGCGAAGCCGCCCGACCCAACACCGCCAAACCCGAAACCTCCAAATCTCTGCGAGGCGCTTGGTGCGGCGGCAACGGCGAATGAACTGCCGGTCGATTTCTTCACCCGGCTGATCTGGCAGGAAAGCCGCTTCAAACCGGACGCGGTCAGCCAGAAAGGCGCGCAAGGCATCGCTCAATTCATGCCGGCCACCGCAAGGGAAAACGGTCTGGAGAATCCCTTCAATGCGATCGAAGCGATCACGAAATCCGGTCAGTTGCTGCGCGATCTGCGCCGTGAATTCGGCAATCTCGGCCTGGCGGCCGCCGCCTACAATGCCGGACCTGCGCGTGTGCACGACTGGCTTGGCAGCCACCGGCCACTGCCGCGGGAGACGCGCGCCTATGTGCGGATCGTGACCGGCCGTTCTGCCGAGGAATGGGCCACAGGAAAGCAGACCGGCGCGATCGAGATGCCCACCGTCAAAATCCCCTGCGATTTGCCGGTCACCGCCTTGAACGAGACCAAGCCCGGGGACTCGCAGCCGAAAACTGAATCCGTCAAGCCTTGGGGCGTCGAGATCGTCGGCGGAACGACGCGGGCCAACGCGCTTGCGCGCTATCGTGACTGGCAGCCGAAGTTCGCGAGCCTCGTTGAGGGACGCGAAACGAACGTGGTCATACGCGGGGTGATCGGTCAGGCCGGTGCCGCGCGCGTGCGGATCGGCGACGACACCCGCGCCGGTGCAGAAAAATTATGCGCCTCGCTCAAGGCCGCCGGCACTTACTGCGACGTGATGCGCAATTGATGACCGCCGCAGGCCCGCCGCAAGCCACACATTTGCTTGTCACGATTTGTCAATTTGTCTGAATATCCGAGTCATGAATTGACAAAATGCCATTTTCCTAGCTGTTGAAGGCGGTTGCGGAGAACCAAGGGCGTGTAAAGACGTCATGCTCTGGTATGCCAGCGAATGTCCGGCATCAGAGCGAAGGCGTCACGATTACACCTCAAGGAGACAACATGGCCCGCAACATTCTCATCCTGGGCGCATCCTACGGGTCCCTGCTGGGAACCAAGCTGCTCATGGCCGGCCACAATGTGACGCTGGTTTGCCGCAGGAAGACCGCCGATCTCATCAATCGCGAGGGCACCCAAGTCCGCATCAAGCTGCGCGAGGAGCCTTCACACCGAGCGATCTTTTCGCGCGACCTGCCCGGAAAACTGGATGCGGTCGTGCCCCAGGACGTCGACGTCTCCCGTTACGACCTGGTCGGTCTTGCGATGCAGGAGCCGCAATACGCCAATCACACGATCCGCGTCCTGATGATCAAGATCGCCACGGCGAAGCTGCCGTGTCTTTCGATCATGAACATGCCGCCGTTGCCATATCTCAAGCGGATTCCCTCGCTGGCGGAGATGGATCTGGAGGAGGCCTACACCAATGCCCAGGTCTGGGAGCGGTTCGAGCCCGGGCTGGTGTCGCTCTGCTCGCCCGACCCGCAGGCGTTCCGTCCGCCGGAAGAGGCCGCGAATGTGCTGCACGTTGGCCTCGCGACGAATTTCAAGGCCGCCGCGTTCGCCGATGACGCGCACAACAAGATCCTGCGCGAGCTGGAAGCCGACATCGACGCGCTCAGGCTCGACGGTCAGGATGTTCCGGTGAAGCTGAAAGTGTTCGATTCGCCGTTCGTACCGCTTGCGAAATGGTCGATGCTGCTCACCGGCAACTATCGCTGCATCACGCTGCAGGAACCGCAGTCGATCAAGGACGCGGTGCACCGCGACTTGAAACTGTCGCAGTCGATCTACGAGCATGTCGATGGCGTCGCGCGGCGTCTCGGCGCCGACCCGGCCGATCAGGTGCCGTTCGCGAAATACGCCAAGGCGGCCGAGAGTCTGCTCAAGCCGTCATCGGCGGCGCGCGCAGTCGCCGCCGGTGCGCCGTTCATCGAGCGGGTCGATTTGCTCGTCAAGCTGATCTCGCATCAGCTCGG
Source organism: Bradyrhizobium sp. (assembly GCF_035652035.1). Taxonomy (GTDB): domain Bacteria; phylum Pseudomonadota; class Alphaproteobacteria; order Rhizobiales; family Xanthobacteraceae; genus Bradyrhizobium. Next base: position 228,246 of record NZ_DASREO010000091.1, on the reverse strand, counting down.
CGTGCCCAATGCGGAAATCGATCGAACGGTGCAGACCGTCGATCAAAAGCTCAACGAGAAGATTGTGGAAGGCGGGTCGGGCGGACTGTGATGCGTCATTCGCGACCAGCGAATGACGCATCACACGCTTGATGAGCTCATCCGCCTGATCCGGGATGGGTGCGCCCTGCTCTCATCCTCAGCCGGAATTCGCTCCGCTCTACCGGAAAACTCCGGACAGAACGATGAGTCCCGGCCAGGCGGCCACCATGATGGCGCTGGGTATAACGCTCGCAAAACTCGAAGAGCCATGGCGGACGAAAACCCAGACCATCGATGCAAGCCAGACAAAAACAAAAAAGGCGCTGGTCAACAGCGCGCCCCGGATCCCCGCGAGTATCAGGCCAAGCGGCGTCATCCCCAGCGCCATGACGCCGATCGTAAACAACCAGGAACCGAGTTTGGGTCGATCAGACAGCAACGCGCTGACGGGATCTTCGGTCGGCCATTCCATCACACCAGCTCGAGCAAACACGCGTTGAAATAGCCAAGAAGCAGTCTCGACGCTTACATCCGGCGCCGGGACTGCTCCTAAAGGCATCGACGGAATGTCGATCGCGCATCTGCTCACAACGTGCCGGTTCCCGCGTTAACCTATGATCACTCGCGGGCGGCGCAGATCGATCGAGGGAACCAGGCTAGTACCGCCGATCTGAAGTCCCTGCACCACAAGCTGCGAATTCGATCAGGGACTTCAGATCGATAAAGCGGTACTAGAACCAATAAGTTTGCCAGTGCCCATGACTTTCCGAAGTTCGTGAAAGTGGGTGCTGCGATGGAGCACGAACTTCGGAAAGTGGGCACTAGACGCGTCACCAGCCCTGTTGTTGTCCCCAGCCCTGCTGCGACGGGTAGGCCTGCTGCGCAGGATAGGCGCGTCGCCCGTCCGGATAATACACCTGGCCGCCGCTCCCCCGGCGCATGACGCCGGGTTGAGGATTGCCACCTTGCTGCGGCTCCGGGCTGCGCTGGAAGAACGGGAAGAAGCCGCCACCGCCATTGTCGAAGAAGCCGTTGTCGCTCGCGACCAGCGTCGACGGCGTCGGCTTGCGCGTGATGAAGCCGCCCTGCGGCTGGTTGTTCAGCACTGCGACGAATTCGGTGCGATAGTTGGTCTCTTTGCTCAGGGGTTCGTCCGAGACGACGATCGAGGATCGCGGCACCGCGGTCGGCGCGATGCGATCGAGCACATCCTGCGGGATGGTGATGCGGTCGAGCGCGTCCTTGGCGTTGTCACCGTCGTCGATGGTGACCGCGGTCCAGCGCAGGCCGTTGCCCGCACGCGCGACCGCCGTGAACACATGCGTGCCGATCGGCCTGTCGGGATCGCGGATCGTGACGGGAACCTCGATCGTCGTATCGAACACCTCGCCGCCACCGTCGGGCGCGGGCTTGTGGGTGTTGCGCCGCACGTAAAGCCTTTGCGTCGCGCGGCTGATGTAGACCGAGACCGGCTCGACGGCGAGCTTCGCCTCGAGCGCCGCCTTGGCGGTGTCGGCCTTCCTGGTCGCGGCGGCCTTGGCGGCATCCTTTGTCGCGGCAACGGCGTCCATCTTCGACTTGGCGCCCGCCTTTGCGGCGTCGAGTTGCGTCGCGGCTTCCGCTGCCCGGGGCGCGGCCTTCTCCTTCAGTACTTCGGCCTTCGCGGTGGCCTGTTCCGTCTTGGCGGCGGCGAGCGCCCGATCGGCAAAGGCAACTTCGGCGTCAGCGCTCTTCTTCTGGAATTCCAGCTTGCGCAGCGTCGCCGGGAGCGATGCAGCCTCGCGCGCCGCGGCCTTGGCCGCCTCCTTCGCCTCATCGGAAATCCGGGCAGCCTCATCGGCCTCGCGTGTGAGCTTGTCGGCGCGCGCGGGGACAGCCGCGATCGCATCGGCCTTCGGCACGAACAGCAAGGGGTGCGAAAACTCGACCGGTTCCGCGTCGTTCGGCGAAACGATCACTCGCATTCCGATCCAGGTCTTTTCGAACAGGTCCTCGGCAAACTCGTAGGGCATCCGCACGCAGCCATGCGAGGCCGCGTAACCCGGCAACGGCCCGCCATGCAGCGCGAGGCCATTCCAGGTGATGCGCTGCATGTTCGGCATCCAGGCGTCGTCATACATGGTCGAGTGGTGGTCCTTGTCCTTCTCGACGACGGCGAACACGCCCGCCGGCGTCTCGCGCCCGGTGGTGCCGGTCGAGACCGGCGCACGCAGGATCCAGCCGTCGGCGTCGTAGAACGTCACCTTTTGGCTCTTGATCGACACGATCGCCATGATCGGCTCGCCGGCCGTGCGCGGCGCGGTCGCCTCAACGGCCTGCGAAGGGCGCCCCTGCCGCGCGGCAACATCCGGGGTGAGCGCCGCCGTGGCGGCGATCGCCGCTGACACCACAATGGCGGTGGGTCCCCACCGCCGCAGCGCCACCGTAGGCCGCGCCGTCGTCAATCGATTTAACATTCCACGCCCCGGTTGAAATAACAGCCCGCGCTTGGGTCGCCGCGCCCCAAGTCTCAGATCGCGGTCTTTATATTCAGCTAACGCACATCCAACGAACGCCGGCCACCATTTGCGCCGGCTGTCCGACCCGTCACGACCGTCGGCACGTTCTGGTGACAATTCACTCATATACGACAGCCCGCACAGGAGGAAGGCCAGCCAGTGTCGCGACTCTGACGTTCCTTTCAGTGTCGCCGGGAGTTCTTCGAAGGAACGTCAGAGTCAAAAGCCACACTGGAATCATATGGTTGCTAGTGTCCCTTTGGTTCTGACATTCGTAAACGTGCCGGCCGCGATATCATACGAATGTCAGGACCGGGACACTAGGGCCGAAATTGGCTCGAAGCAGGCGCCATCTGGCCAATACGATGTCGCCTTCCGGTCCAACGCAGAGGATGCCGGGTCCGATCCCGACTTTTCGGAAATTGAGGCGAAAGGCGGCGATGGCGTGCATGCGCCTCTCTCTCCTCCCCTTCGCCCGGCATCGAATCGGCCAGCAAACGACCCTGGCACGAGAGGTTGCGATTACGCACTCGCATCGCAGTCATGCATGCCCACGCCGGAACAAACACCAGGCACGAGACAGGCGCGAGCGTGTGCATCCATGCGCTTGATCGGTCAGCGGCTTTGAAACCGATGTTCGTTGCTGTGTCGAAGCGCCGCAAGAAACTGTCACTTGGCTGTTAGAAACCTGCCAGATTCCCGCAACACGGCGTCGCTAGGTTCGCGACAGATATGTCGCAAGACATATTCCCTCGTTGAATAAGGAAAATTCTGTGATCGCGGTCAACGTGCGGGCGGTGCCATGTTGGGCATCGGCCCCGCCGACGGCTGCGTATTGGCAGGTGGGGCGTGCGCCGACGATTTTCGATCTTTTCCTGCGTTGCCGCAGCTGCTTGCCTTGGAGCTTTCTTTGGGCTCGCCGCAAGCATCCCGACGGCATGGCTCGGCGCAACCAGCCTGCAAAGTGTGGCGGAGACACAGCGCGATGTTTGTGCCCGGCCGGCGCCGGGCAGCGCTATTTCGCAACCGGTCGACCTTCGCAGCCAGGGCGGCATCCTCGAGACTGATCTGCGCATTCGCAATCAGAAGCTTCCCGATGGCACCGCGCGCTATTGCTACCTGACGGACGACGGCAAGCCGTCGCCGACGCTGCGCGTCAAGCCGGGCGACGAGCTCGTCATCCATTTCAAGAACGACCTCGGAGATCTCGACACGGATCAATCGGCGATCGACCGGCCGCTCGCCGGCGCACCGATCTGCACGGCGAAGAAGACCGCCAACCCTTGCGAGAGCGGCGCGATGACGCCGGTGTCGACCAACCTGCATTTTCACGGGCTGACCGTTCCGCCGGTCTGCCATCAGGACGAGGTGCTGAAAACCTCGATCCAGCCCGACGATGCGCCGTTCGACTATCGCCTGCACATCGACGACGACGCGGCGCCCGGCCTCTACTGGTATCACCCGCATCTTCACGGCTTGTCCAAGACGCAGGTGCTGGGCGGCGCGTCCGGCGCGCTGATCATCGAGGGCATCGAGCGCGCCAATCCCGATCTCGCAGGCCTGCCCGAGCGCGTGATCGTGATCCGCGACCAGGACCTGATCAATCCCGACGCGCCGCCGGCGCGATCCGAGCCTGTGATGTCGAAGAGCCAGCTCGACAGCGACGGCGATGCGCTCAACACCGGCACCGGCTTCGGCAAGCCGTCGAAAGATCTCTCCGTCAATTTTGTGCCGGTGCCGTATCCGAATTATCCGCCAGCGGTGACGTCGATGAAGCCGGGCGAGCGGCAGCTCTGGCGCGTCTTGAATGCCTCCGCGATCACCTACCTCAATCTGGCCCTGCTGGTGCACCGCGCGCCGCAAAAGCTCGGCGTGGTCGGCCTCGACGGTGTGCCGCTGCATTTTGCCGGCAGCCCCTCGCCGGCAGTGCAATGGGTCGATCACATCGGCGTGCCGCCCGGTTCGCGCGCCGAATTCATCGTTGAAGGACCGCCGGCGGGCTCGGGCGCCCTCCTGGTCACGCGTTCGGTCGATACCGGACCCGCCGGCGAGAACGATCCCAACCGCGCGCTGCTGGCGATCACGGCGAGCAGCGAAGCGAGCGAGCCGCAGTCCGCACTGCCGGCACGCGCCGAGCCGCTGCCGAGCGCGAGCCGGCCGTGGGTCGGCAATGTCGCGCCGGTCCGCGTGCGAAAACTTTTCTTTTCCGAGCAACAGGAGAATCCAAGCGATCCCAATAGTCCCACCAAATTCTTTCTGACGACGGACGGCGAAACTCCAAAGCCGTTCGATCCGCAATCGGACGCGGCGGACATCGTCGTCAGGCAAGGTGACGTCGAAGACTGGATCATCGAGAACCGCTCGGCGGAGCTGCATGATTTTCACATCCATCAGCTCCATTTCCAACTGCGGGAGTGGTCAGGGGTCCCCGTCAACGAGCCCTTCCTGCGCGATACCGTGAACGTCCCCTACTACAAGAGCCGGATGCTGACCTATCCCAGCGTGCGGCTACGCATGGATTTTCGCGATCCCAACATCGTCGGCACGTTCGTCTACCACTGTCACGTTCTCGAGCACGAGGACGGCGGCATGATGGGAAGAATCAAGGTCGTGCCGAGGAACACTGTGACTTCAACGACGAACCAGCAGAACAAAGGAGAGCTTTAATGCGCGACAAGCACAAGTCACGTTGGTTACAAAGTTGCCGCCTGACCCTCAGCGCCCTCGCACTGGGCCAGTTCATCGCCGCCCCCGTGATGGCGGACCCGTTCGGCTTCCCCGGCTTCCCGGGATTCCCGGGCAACGGTGGTCACGAAGCCCGATCGCCGATCAAGCATGTGATCGTGATCATCGGTGAAAACCGCAGCTTCGATCACGTGTTCGCCACCTATGTGCCGAACAAGCACGGCGAAAGCGTCGACAATCTTCTGTCCAAGGGCATCATCAAGCTCGACGCCAACAAGAACGCTGTTCCCGGACCCAACTTCCAGCGGGCCCACCAACTCGCAGGGCAGGATACTGGTCCGGCCGATCAGTTCTTGCTGAGCCCGCCGCAAACGACTTTCCCGAACGACCAACTGCCGCCTCCGCTGGTCGGCGGACCGAAGGCCTGCTCGGACACCAACTTCCAGCAGTGCCTCGTCACGCTGTCGCTCGCCGAGCAGACTGAAAACGGACTGGCGCCCGACTACTACCAGTACCTCTTGACCGGCGCGAGCGGCCAGTCGTCGGGGGCACCCGATGCGCGCATCACCAATGTGAATGCGTTGTCGGCTGGACCGTTCGCGCTCACCGGCGCGACCATGCCCTACGACTCGTACTCGGCGAGCCCGGTGCATCGCTTCTACCAGATGTGGCAGCAGATGAACTGCAACGTCGAGGCCGCCAACCGTGACAATCCGTCGGGCTGCGGCCACAACCTGTTCGCCTGGGTCGAAGTGACTGTGGGCGCCGGCACCAACGGCAAAGCTCAGCCGTCCCCCTTCACCAACGCAAGCACCGGTGAAGGATCGACCGCGCTTGGCTTCTACAACGTGCAGAAAGGCGATGTGCCCTACTTCACGAGCCTCGCGCAGAAGTACGCGATGAGCGACAACTTCCACCAGTCCGTCAACGGCGGCACCGGTGCCAACCACATCATGTTCGGCCACGGCGACATGATCTATTTCAGCGACGCCAATGGTCATCCTGCGGTGCCGCCCAACAACGTGACGATCACGGGCGCCGACGTCAACGGCACGAGCGTCGTCGCCGAAATCGAGAATCCGAACCCGGCCCCGGGCACCAACAACTGGTACAGCGAGGACGGTTACGGCGGCGGCGGCTTTGGCTCGACAGCGTTCGGCGGCGGCTCCTACACCAACTGCGCCGACACATCGCAGCCCGGCGTCGAGCCGATCGTCTCCTATCTGAAGTCGCTCCGGATCAACCCGAATTGCGAACCGGGCCGCTACTATCTGATGAACAACTACAACCCCGGTTATTTCGGCAACGGCAAAAACGCCTACACCGACACCAACGTGAACAACACGCCGTTCACGATTCCGCCGTCGACACGCAAGAGCATCGGCGACAGCCTGAACGAGCGTGGCATCTCCTGGAAGTACTATGGCGACCAGTGGAACAACTACGTCAACGATCCGTATCAGCTCAACTGGGCTTCTGCCGGACCGAACGCCGACGAGTACTGCAACATCTGCAACCCGTTCCAGTACGACACGTCGATCATGTCGCATCCGGATCAGGTCGCGGCGCACATCCAGGATACCGTGAACCTGTATAGCGACATCGCAAACCACACCCTGCCTGCGGTTTCGATCGCCAAGCCGAGCGGATACGTCGATGGTCACCCGGCGTCGTCCAAGCTCAATCTGTTCGAAGGCTTCGTGAAGAAGATCGTCGACCAGGTCGAGGCCTCGCCCTACGCCAACGATACCGCTATCTTCATCACCTTCGACGAAGGCGGCGGCTACTATGACTCAGGTTACGTGCAGCCGCTCGACTACTTCGGCGACGGCACCCGTATCCCGCTGATCGTGGTCTCAAAGCACGCGATCGCGGGCCACATCTCGCACAACTATTCGGACCACGTCTCGATCATCAAGTTCATCGAGCGCAACTGGGGTCTGGAGCCGATCACGAACCGCAGCCGGGACAACTATCCGAACCCGATCGCGTTGCCGAGCAACCCGTACGTTCCGCTGAATCATCCCGCGATCAGCGATCTGTACGACCTGTTCGACTTCGGCCAGGGTTTTGGCTTCGAGCAATGATGGTTGGGATCTCTCAATCCCATTCATGACGACAAAAAAGAGTCCGCCGGCCCGAAAGGCCGGCGGATTCTTTTGCACCGATATCGATGAGGCTTCGCAGACCTGAGGTCGAACCGGCAATCACTTCGCGAAGGCAGGGAATTCCGGCAGCTTGGAGATGTCGCGCGCGTCGTGCTGGATGATCAGCGTGCCCTTCAGGTTCGCCAGGATCTTCTTGATGCGCTCGATCGAAGCAACCGTCTGCGCGCGGTCGTAGTTGAAGGCCGGCACGCCGTCGGACTCGTAATTCTCGCGGAAGTGCACGGCGTCGCCGCTCAAGATGACCGGTCCCATGCCTACGAGTTTGACCAACAGGCTCGAATGGCCCGGCGTGTGGCCGGGCGTGCGCAGCACGATCACGCTGCCGTCGCCGAACACATCCTTGTCGAGACCGAGCGGCAACGGCTCGACCTTGTTCTCGCCCTTGATCCAGCCCTCGAACGGCTTGTAGTTCACGCCCTCGGCCGGCTTGGGCGCCGAGATCGCGTCCCACTCGCGGGTACCGATCAAAAGCGTTGCCTTCGGAAACGACGCGATCTGGCCGGTGTGATCGGCGTGATAGTGGCTGATGCCGACATATTTGATCTGGTCGGGCTTGACGTCGATCTTGGCGAGCTGGTCGACGATGCTCACCTTCGGCGCGACGTTGGGCGCGGTCATAGAGTGACCGGTGTCCCACAGCATGTACTCGTCGCCATGCTTGATCAGGTAGCAGCTATAGACGAACTGAAGCTTGAGGTCCGGGAAAGCATAAGTATCCGAGAACCGTTGATTGACCGCGATCGGCGCCTGCGGCGTGCCGCAGTCGGCGAGACGCGCGAGCGACAGGTCGGCGGCCTGCGCGGGCAGTGCGAGAACCGCGAGGCAAGCGCCGGCGGCGAGATTGACCAACGTCCTTTTCATCTTTCCTCCCTTGAGTTTGCTTGGTGGTAAAATCGGTGGCGGGCGAGAAGATACATGGCGCCGAATGATGAGGGAATGTCCGTTCAGGGCCGGTGCCGACAATGTGCTAGGCTAAAGCCGTGCGGCAAAGGGGGAGCCATGAGGCGACGCCAGTTCATCGCATTGCTGGGCGGCGCGGCAACGTCATGGCCGTTCTTTGCGCACGCGCAGCAAGGCGCCATGCCGCTGATCGGATATCTGGGATCAAGCAGCGCCTCGATTGACCGGCCGCGCCTTGCCGCATTTTTGAAGCGGCTCGGTGAACTCGGCTGGGTCAAGGACCGCAAAGTCAGAAGCCGCGCCGATGCTCTTTATGTGTATCGGCGCGCCGCCGAAATCGTCGACAAGGTACTGCGCGGTGCGAAGCCGGCGGATATTCCGGTCGAGGCGCCAACGGCGTTCAAGTTTGTCCTCAACCTGAAAACCGCAAAAGAGCTCGGCTTGAGCGTGCCCTATTCGGTGCAACTGTTGGCCGACGAGGTGATCGAATGAAGCGGCGGGACTTCATCGCGGGAGCAACGCTAGCGACGATGCTGCCGAAAATCGTCCGCGCGCAACAGGCGGACGCCGTGCGCCGCGTCGCCATTCTGGTTGCCGAGGTCGGCGAGGATGACCCCGACTATGAAGGACGCATTGCCGCGATAAGAGAAGGGCTGCGCGGCCTCGGCTGGATCGAAGGCCGGAACTTGCGACTTGATATTCATCGAAGTCCCCCCAAGGCGACCGATCTCCGCAAACATATCGACGCGTTGCTGGCCGCGCGCCCGGATGTCGTCGTGACCTCCGGCGGTACGACGACTGTCCCACTGATGCAGGCAACCAGCACTGTTCCGATTGTGTTCAGCTCAGCCGTCGATCCCGTCGGCGCCGGATTGGTCGAGAGCCTGGCGCATCCCGGCGGCAACGTCACAGGCTTCTCGCAGTTCGACTACAGTCTGAGCGGCAAGTGGCTGGAAATTCTCAAGCAGGTCGCGCCCAGCGTTGTCCGCGCGGGCATCATCCGTGACGCCGCGCGTACTGCCGGGATTGGTCAGTTCGCGGTGATTCAGTCTGTCTCAGGTAGCTTGGGGGTCGATGTTGTTCCGATCAACGCGACCGACGAGCGTGCGGTCGAAGCCGGGATCGACAAGCTCGCGCGCTCCCAAGGTAGCGGACTGGTCGTCACGACCGGTGCAGCCTTAATTGCGCATCGTGATCTTATTATCAAGCTGGCGGCCCGGTACGGATTGCCGGCGGCTTATCCCCGCCGGACGTGGGTCGATCGCGGCGGCCTGATATCTTATGGACCGGATCTCGTCGCATCAGCGAAGCTTGCTGCCGGTTACGTCGATCGCGTCCTCAAGGGCGCGCAGCCTGCCGATCTTCCGGTGCAGGCTCCGACCAAATATGACTTGGTCATTAATGCAAAAGCCGCAAAGCAGCTGGGCCTCACCATCCCCTCCACGCTGCTCGCTCGCGCCGACGAGGTGATCGAATAGAGCGGGCGATGTCCGCTGGCCCGAGCAAGACGAAAGCCGACCTGATGTCGGCCCAAAGACAAGACAGACGTCGGCACCAACAGCGCAACCCAGTGACGGACGGATGCGCCCCGTCATCGCGCGTATGAAGCGGTTCACATTCCGCTTCACAGATTTTCAGTAGCATGTCGTTCGCAAGACCGCGTGGCGTCTGCGATGCACGTCTTCAATTTGCAGCCATTTTTTGAGTGACATCCCTGTCATCACGCGGTTGTACTTCCGGCCTAATAAAACCCAAACGCAATTTTTTATTTCTCGTCTCTTTTTGAATCGTTCGTTCTCCAGGCTTGGGCTGCAAACCACGCAGCCCGGGCACGCGATGAATTTTGCCCAAGCACACATTTCGAGGTGACACATGGCACGCACCGCCAAGACCCGCAAAGCAAAACCCCACACACCGTCCAAGACCATCGACAACACCGGCGCGACCGAACTCGGAAAGCCGGTATTTTCGCAGCCGGAGCCGACGGAGGACCCGAAGAAGTTCGAGGTCAAGCATCCCTCCGACAACGCCGCGTACAAAGAGATCGACGAGCTCAACAAGGAACACAGGATCGCCGCGCTGCCGTTTCCTGCGCCGCGCGGCCTGCCCGAGCCGACGCTGACGCTCGCCGCAGCGCTTGGCACCGACGCGAGCGCATTGCAGAAACGGCTGACGGCCAACGGGCAGATCGTGTTTCACGCCACGGGCGACACCGGCTCTACGCGCGGCCCGGAAACGCAGAACCTCGTTGCCGACAAAATGGTCAACGACTTCACCGACGATGAAAAAGAAAGGCCGATGTTCTTCTTTCATCTCGGCGACGTCATCTACAGCTTTGGCGAGGCTGCCTATTACTACGATCAATTCTACGAGCCATATCGCAACTACCCCGCGCCGATCGTGGCGCTCGCAGGCAATCACGACGGCATGGTCGCGCCCAACACCAACGCCACCACGCTTGCCGCCTTCCTGGAGAATTTCTGCGCCAGCGAGTTCGAAGTCACCTCCGAGGCCGGCGGGCTCGCGCGCACCGCGCAAATTCAGCCGGGCGTCTTCTATACCTTCGAGGCGCCGCCATTCTTGCGCATCCTCGCGCTCTACAGCAATACGCTGGAAGATCCCGGCGTCATTGCCGACGACGCCATCGGCGATTCACAGCTGACTTATCTGGAAGCTGCGCTCAACCGCGTGAAGTCGGAGAAATTTGGCGGCGCGCTCGTCATCGCCCACCATCATCCCGCCTACACGGCCGGCAGCGTTCATGGCTGGAGCGAGCAGATGCTCTCGCAGATCGACGAAGTCTGCAGCAAGACCGGCGTCTGGCCGCATGCGGTGCTGTCGGGCCATGCCCACAATTATCAGCGCTTCACGCGCATGCATGGCAACACCCAGATCCCTTACCTGATTTGCGGCAATGGCGGCCACGCGCTTGCCAGGCTGATGCGCAAGAAAGGCGGTGCCTCCTTGCGAACGCCGCAAGCCCTGCAGGTGAAGGGCCATGCCGACAAGGTGATGTTAGAGAACTACGACGACCAGGATTACGGCTACTTGCGCGTCGTTGCGACGGCATCGCAGCTGCGCATCGAATATCACCCGGCGAGCGACGGCGAAGGCGCCAAGACGCCGGATGATTTCGTCACCGTCGATCTTGCCTCGCGCAAGCTCGTGCATTTCACGGGCTCATGATCGCCTGTTGTACCGGACAATCCGAAGGCCGCCTCGTCGGGGCGGCCTTTTGCTTGCTCGGGCAAATCAAAGCGAGGCCGACGTGTAAAGAGAGCATTAACCGCGCGGTTGTGAACATGCGCCGATCGAACCGCGCTGGTCCTTACAGATATCGCCTGCGCGCTATCCCGGCTATCATCGCGCCATATCCTTGCTCACCAACGGGCAATCAAGTGCGGGCATTCTGGAAGACCTTGCTCTTTTATGCACTGGTGGGGCCGCTGATCGGCCTGTTCGCGCTGCTGGTCGTGAGCGCTGTCGTGGCGGAATGGGAATCGATAACGCATGCGGTTGGCGTTCTCACAGCACGTGCGCACCGCCCGCCATGCGAACCGCCACATGACGGAATTTTCGATCTTCGTTGCTTTCAGCGCGAGGAGCCCCTCCATCTCTGGCCTACCGAGATCGGTGCGCCCAGCTTGAAAATACTCTCGCTGTACGTTTTTGGCGCTTACGCTATCGGATTTATTCCAGCGGCGCTGGCCGGCTTTCTCGTTGGCGGAATCAGGCTCTCCGATAACAAGTTTGGATTGAGGCAAGCGGTGCTGGTTGGCACACTGATCGGACTGACGACCGGTGCCGTTGCAGTAGCACAGGGGTCTCCTGGAATGGCGATGCGGGCTCTTGGGGTGGCGGCACTGCTGCTTTTCCTGTGCCTGTTTTCGACCGTCGTCTGTTGGCGCCTCACCGATCGATGGTGGCGAGGCGCCTAGTCGCGAGGCGGGGTCGCGAGCGGTCGCGATAGTCAGCTAGACCGGCGGGTCGTAGGCCTGGATCGGCGGCAGGTTGCCGTCGAAGCGTTGCACCTGGACCGTCGTCAGTTGGCCGGTGCAGCCCTGCGCCAGCGCCGATGTGCCGATGTCGCGCGTCAGCACGTTCGGATTGCCGTGAACGCAAAGCGGCTTGTCTTCGTCTGGATCGGCGGGGTCATACCAGGCGCCGGTCGGGAGCTGGATCACGCCGCGCCGGATGCCGTCCGTCAGCGTCACAGCCGCAAGGCAAGCGCCGCGTTCATTGAACAGGCGGATGATGTCGCCTTCCGAAATGCCGCACAGCTTTGCGTCGGCCGGGTGCATCGTTGCGACCTCACGGCCGCGATGCTTCGACGCGCCGCTGTGCCCGCCGAAATCGAACTGGCTGTGCAACCGCGTGCGCGGCTGGTTCGCGACCAGTACATAAGGTGTGGCCTCATTGGGCGCGTAAGCCGGCCCGAGCCAGGTGGGATGGCCCGGGCAATCAGCCTCACCAAAGCTGGCGATGGTCTCGGAATAGACTTCCAGCCGCCCGCTCGGCGTCGGCAGAGGATGTGCTTTTGGATCGTCGCGAAACGCACGCAGGTAGCCGCCGTCATCGGGCTGCTGCGGCAGGGAAAAGCCCTCCCCCGCCCAGAACTCGGCAAAGTTCGGCGCCGGCAATCCGGCTGCCGCAAGCCCCGCGCGCGTCGGCTCATAGAGATGTTCGAGCCACTGGCGCACGCTGCGCCCTTCCGTGAAAGCCTCGCGCGCGCCGAGCCGCTCGGCAAGGTCGGCGAAGATCGCGTAATCGTCGCGCGCCTCGCCATAGGGGGCGGCGACGGGCTGCATCGGCACCAGCAGCGGGTCATTGGCATTGCCGCCGATGTCTTCCCTCTCAAGTGTCATCGTGCAGGGCAGGACGATGTCGGCATGGCGCGCGGTCGCGGTCCAGGCAAGTTCGTGGACCACCAGCGTGTCGAGGCGCGCGAACGCCTTGCGCAGGCGGTTGAGGTCCTGGTGATGATGGAAGGGATTGCCGCCCGCCCAGTACACCAGCTTGATGTCGGGATAGGTCCTGGTCTCGCCGTTGTAGCGATAGGTCTCGCCGGGATTGAGCAGCATGTCGGCGATGCGCGCCACCGGAATGAAGTCGCGCACGCCGTTCTTCCCTTGCGAAAGGGTCGGCGTCGGCACCGCATTGTAGCGGCGTCCGTAATAGGCGATCGCGCCGAGCGCGTAGTTATAGCCGCCGCCCGGCAAGCCGATTTGTCCGAGCGCGGCGGCAAGCACCATGCCCATCCAGACCGGTTGCTCGCCATATTCGGCGCGCTGCAGCGAATGCGAGACCACAACGAGCGCGCGCTTGCCGTGGAGGCGACGGGCGAGCGCTGTGATCTCGTCCGCCGCAACTCCCGTGATGCGAGCCGCCCACGCCGCATCCTTCGGCTGGCCGTCGCTCTCGCCGAGCAGGTAGCGCTCGAACACCGGCCAACCCGCCGTGTAGCGCTCCAGGAAGGCCCGGTCGTGCTTGCTTTCGACGACGAGGGTGTGGACGATCCCCATCATCAGCGCGGTGTCGCTGCCGGGAATGCACGCGACCCATTCGGCCTTCGTCTCCTCAGGCAGGTCGGCGCGCAGCGGACTGACCAGCACGAAATTGCAGCCGCGTTGAGCCGCGCGCGCCATCGCGCCGCGCTCGACATGCTTGCTGATGCTGCCGCCGGCAACCATCGAGTTCTTCAAGGCCATGCCACCGAACGCAATCACGATCTCGCTGTGCTCGGCGATCTGTTCCCACGTGACGTTGCGCTTGGTGATGCCTTCGTAGTCGCCGATGATGTGCGGGATCAGCACCGACGAGGCGCCGGAGGAATAGGTGTTGACCGATTTTACGTAGCCGCCGCACGCGATATTCAGGAAACGATGGACCTGGCTCTGGGCATGATGGAAGCGGCCCGCGCTTGACCAGCCATAAGAGCCGCCGAAGATCGCGCCGGGGCCAATGCCGTCGCGGATGCGGGAAAGCTCCTTGCCGAGCAGGTCGAGCACGGCATTCCAGGACATCGGCACGAATTCATCGCGGCCGCGCCGCTCGTCCGCACCCGGACCGTTCTCCAGCCAGCCCCTGCGCACCATCGGCTGTGCGATCCGCGCGCGGTGACGCAGCGCTGCGGGAAAATTCTGGATGATGTCGTTCGGGTCGGGATCGTCCTTGTGCGGCCTGACCTCGAGCTCGCCGTCCTGCATCCGCGCCGAGAACACGCCCCAGTGCGAGGTGTGCGGGGTGAAGCCTGCCTCGGCTTCGTTGTTTCGTTCAGCGACTTTGGCTTCAGACATCGTCTAGCGCTCTTTCAAACCATCATACAATCTGGCGACTCCGGCTTTGCAGGAAAATAGCCGAAACAGAATTTGACTGCACGCGACTGGCAGTGCCCCAGAGTTCCAATACCCGGCTCATTTGTCCTGTTTTGGCTCCCCCGCCTCCTCTTCGGCCTTCTTGGGCGGCTTCGGCGGGCCTTCAACGGGGGGAAGCGATTTCACATACTCTGCGATCGCGGCCGTGTCGGCCTCCGGCAGTTGCGAGGTGTTCTTGATCACGCGCACCATCGACCCGCCGGCGGAATCGCCGTCCGGCGTTTGGCCGGTCCTGAGGAAATAGTCGATGTCCTTGGCGCTCCAGTCGGAGAGACCTTTCTGGGTGATGTTCGGCACCCAGCCCTTGCCTTCCGGATTGGGTCCGCCTGCGAAACGCTGAGCGGACTTGATGCCGCCGAGGACGTTGCGCGGGGAATGACATTCGGCGCAATGACCGAGACCATTGACGAGATAGGCGCCGCGATTCCACTGCGCGGAGTGCGCGGCATCAGCCATGAATGGCGTCGAATCGAAGAACAGCAGTTTCCAGACGCCGACATTGCGGCGGACGTTGAAGGGAAACGGCACGTCGTGATCGCGCACCTTGCCCGAGACCGGCGCGAGCGTTTTCAGATAAGCGAAGAGATCCTCGATGTCCGCGACCTTGGCATGCGCGTAGGACGTATAGGGAAAGGCCGGAAAGTAGTGGGTGCCGCGCGGCGAAATGCCTGTCCTCACGGCCGTGACAAAGTCTGCTTCGGTCCAGCGTCCGATCCCATCACTTTCATGTGGTGAAATGTTCGGCGCGTAGAACGTTCCGAATGGTGAAGGGATCGCAAGCCCTCCGCCAAGCTTCAAGCGGTCGGGCTGATCCGGCACCGCATGGCAGGAAGCGCAGCCGCCTGCATTGAAGACGATCTGGCCGTTAGCGAGGTCGGGCGCGTGAGCCGGACGCGTCACGACATCGCCGTGCACAATCGACGGCTCCGTCGCCAGCCAATAGGCGCCAAGGCCAATCGCAACGGCAATTGCGCCCCTGAGGAAAATTCGTCGCCGCATCACCGGTCCGTCATTTCTGGGGTCTCGCTATGTGGTCTTGGCGTAACCCCAGCGCCGGCCCAAAATTTCTTCGGTTTTGAGGCGGATTCCAGGAATAAAATTGGAACCCTGCTGTTGTGAAATTCGTACATTGCTGTGGATCATTCACACGCCGCGTCACAGGGAGAGAACCATGAACAAAGCCATATTCGCTACGCTTGCACTCGCCACTACCGTCGTCTTCGCCGGGCCCGCCTTTGCCGAAAAGTTCAAGGCGACGCTGGACGGCAAGTCCGAAGTCCCGCCGACCACTTCGACCGGCACCGGCACCGCCGACATCGACTACGACCCCGCCACCAAGAAGCTCTCCTGGAAGCTGACCTATAGCGGACTGACCGGTCCCGCGAAGGCCGCGCATTTCCACGGGCCAGCCGAGCCCGGCAAGAATGCGGGCGTTGCGGTCGCCATTCCCGGTGCGACGTCGAGCCCGGCCGAAGGCAGCGCGACGCTGACCGATGCGCAGGCTGCCGATCTCGAAGCCGGCAAGCTTTATGTCAACGTCCATACCGAAGCCAATGGCGGCGGCGAAATCCGCGGCCAGGTCGAGAAGGCGAAGTAGCGCAGCGCGCCCGCTCTTTTTTTCATCTGATTGCAATCCAGATAGTGAAGGGGTGAAAGCGATCAAGCTTTCACCCCTTTTTCACTTGATGGCGCCACTGCAAACCGCGCGTCCCTGTCGCGCGATCACTCGAGCTTGATGCGGAAGGTCTCGTGGCAGTTGCCACAGGCCTTGCCCATCGCCGGCGCGCTGACCTTCAGCGTATCAAGATTCGTGGTCTTGGACTTGGCCTCGGCGACGACCTTGGCGAACTCTTCGATCCTGGCGTTGAAGCCGGCCTTGTCTTCCCAGATCTTCGGCGACATCTCGTATTTGCCGCCGTCCGGTTTCAGTCCCTTGATGCTGTCCGGAAACATCGTCGGCAGCTTCTTGGCGGTTTCCTCGAGCTGCGCCAGCCCGGCCGTGACCGTGGCCTGGTCATATGGCTTCTCGCCCTTGACCATTGCGACCATGGCGCCAAGATTTTTCCCATTGGCCTTCATGGTGTCCTGGTTTTCCTTCACCACATTCTGCTGCGCGATCACAGCGCTCGCGCCCAGCAACAACGCTCCCGCGACCAAGGCAGTTCGTATCATCGGTTTGTTTCCCTTTGTTTCACTGTGCCCGTCAATATTTTTACCGATCTTCACAACACCGTATCAGGTGCTTCCTTCCGTCACTTCACTTGCGTATCGCTGTCACAGGCTATGCCGGCGCTGGTGCTCGCGGATCGCGATCCAGACCCGCTCGGGCGTCGCCGGCATGTCGATGTGGTCGATCTTGTACTCGCGCCAGAGCGCTTCGATGATGGCGTTGACAACAGCCGGACAGGAGCCGATCGCACCCGCCTCGCCCGCGCCCTTCACGCCGAGCGGATTGGTCGTGCACGGCACATTATGCGTTTCGAAGATGAAGGCTGGACCGTCGGATGCGCGCGGCAGCGCGTAATCCATGAAGGTACCGGTTTGAAGCTGGCCGTCGTTCGGACTATAGACCGCCTGCTCCATCAAGGCCTGACCGATCCCCTGCATCGCGCCGCCATGCACTTGCCCTGCGAGCAGCAGCGGGTTGAGAGTCACACCGAAGTCGTCGACGACGACGTAGTTGACGATTGCGATACTGCCGGTCGCAGGATCGATCTCGACTTCGGCAAGATGGGTGCCGTTCGGATAGGTGCCGTCGGCGGCGGTAAAGGTGGCGCTGGCGTTGAGTTTCGACGGATCGACCCCCGGGCGCTTGGCGAGATCTGCAAAGCTGATCGCGCGGTCGGTGCCGGCGACACGGATGGTGCCGCCGTCGATTTCGAGATCGCCTACGCCTGCTTCGAGCGCTTCGGCGGCGATCTCGCGCAGCTGTTTTCCAAGTTCGTTCGCGGCGCGCTGGACGCTGACACCGCCGGTCGGAATCGAGGACGAACCGCCGGTGCCAAGTCCGGTCGCGATCTTGTCGGTGTCGCCCTGGAAGACGTGGACGCGCTCCGCCGGCAGGCCGAACTGATCGGCAATGATCTGCGCATAGGCGGTCTGATGGCCCTGCCCGGTCGACTGCGTGCCGATCAGGATCGACACGTCGCCGTTCTGATCGAGCTCGACCTTCGCGGTCTCCTCGCCCATGGTGCCGCAAATTTCGACGTAGCTCGCAAGCCCGATGCCGCGAACGAGGCCCTGCTTCTTCGCCGCCTTGGCGCGCTTGGGAAACTCCTTCCATTGCGCGATGTCCATCGCCCGCTTCAGATGGGCTGCGAAGTCGCCGGAATCGTAGACCTTGCCGGTCGCGGTCTTGTAGGGCATCGCGCGCGGGGAGATGAAATTCTTGCGGCGGATCGCATCCACGCTCATGCCAAGCTTGCGCGCAGCCGCGTCGACCAGCCGCTCGATCACGTAAGCCGCCTCGGGGCGCCCGGCGCCGCGATAGGCGTCGACCGGCACGGTGTTGGTAAAGATGGTCCGTACGCGGCAATGGAAAGCCTGGATGTCGTAGAGGCCGGGCAGCATGCCGGCGCCGCCATGCGGAATGTACGGGCCGAAGGTCGACAGATACGCCCCCATGTCGCTCATGAGGTCGACGTCCATGCCGAGGAACTTCCCGTCTTCGCCAAGCGCCATCCGCGCTGTGGTGACGTTGTCGCGCCCCTGCGCATCGCCCATGAAATGATCAGAGCGATCCGCCGTCCATTTCACCGTCTTGCGAAGTTTTCGCGCAGCTACGGCAGCGAGGGCATATTCGCGGTAGGGAAACAGTTTCGTGCCGAACCCGCCGCCGACATCGGGACAGATCACGCGCATCTTTTCCAGCGGCATCTTCAGCACCATGCCGCCGATGATTTCGCGCAAGCGATGACTGCCCTGGCTGCCGATCGTCAGCGTCAGGTGGTCGCGCCTGGCGTCGTATTCGCAGACGACCGCGCGCGTTTCCATGAAATTGATGATGACGCGCGGATTGACGATGGTGATTTCCGCAACCGCATGCGCCTTCGCAAACGCGGCTTCAGTCGCCTTCTTGTCGCCGATCGAGACGTCGAACAGCACATTGCCCTTGTGCTGTGCCCAAACCTGCGGCGCATCGCCCTTGACGGCATTGCGAACGCCGGTCACGGCGGAAAGCGGCGTCCACTTCACCTCGATCGCCTCGATCGCATCGCGCGCGACATCGACGGTATCGGCAACGACGAACGCAACGGCGTCGCCGACATGGCGCACTTCGTCCTTGACCAGGATCGGGTAAGGCGGGCCGGTGAAGGGATTGTCTTCGAGATTGAACAGGCACGGCAGATCGCCGAGATCGCCGACGTCTTCGGCGGTGAGGATCAGCGCGACGCCGGGCAAACCGCGGGCGCGGCTCACATCGATGGTGAATTTCGCATGCGCATGCGGTGAGCGCAGCACCAGCGCATGCAACGCCTGCGGCGGCGTGAAATCGTCGGTATAACGGCCCTTGCCGCGGATGAGCACGTCATCCTCTTTGCGAAGCACGCTTTGACCGACACCGAATTTGACGGGAGCCATCCTGTTTCCGTTTTCCAGCTTGTCTCTGTTTATTCTTTGCGAAGCTTTGCCGCATAAATGCGGCCCAACCGGCCTCATATTGGCGCGGCTCGGCCGATCACGCAAACGCGCCGGCCCCCAAGGGATTTTAAGGCATTTTGAGCATTAACCCCTTACCAGCGACATCACCCAGCTTTTGCCGAACAGCAGCAGGATGGCGCCAAGGTAGACCACGCCGCCGACCGCGATCAGCAGCAAAAACGCAACTTCGTCATGCAGACTGCTCAAGCCCGCCATATGGGAGGCTGAAAGGTTGACCGTCAGCCAAAGCGCCGCGCCGAGCACGAGGCCGGCCGCGACAAATTTCGCCACCGATCGCAGAAGCGCTGAATCCAGTTCGAGATAGCCGGCGCGGACCGCAAAGATGATCACCAACGATAAATTGATCCAGGCGCCGATGGCTGTGGCAAAAGCGAGGCCGACCTGTGCAAGCGGCCCGACCAGGGCGATCTTCAGCGCGACGTTGACGGCAACGCCGATCAGCGCCGCCTTCACCGGCGTTGCCGTATCCCGCCGCGCGTAGAAGGTCGCAACCGCGCTTCGGATCAGGACGAAGGGAATGAGCCCGACGGCATAGGCGGCAAGCGTCGCGCCGGCGGCGGCCGCATCGCCCTTGGTGAAGGCGCCGCGGGCAAACATCGCCCGCATGATGGTGTCCGGCACCACCAGAAAGGCGGTCACGAACGGCACCGACAGCAACAACGTGAAATCGAAGGCGCGGCGCTGCTCTGCAAGCGCGCCCTGGTGATCCTCCGCGGTCAGCCGCCGCGACATTTCCGGCAGCAGCACCGTGCCGATCGCGATGCCGATCACACCGATCGGCAGCTGGTTGAGGCGGTCGGCATAATAGAGTGCCGACAGCGCGCCGGCCGGCAGGAACGTCGCGATGATGGTGTCGGCAAACAGCGCGACCTGCGTGCCCATCGAGCCGATGGTCGCAGGTCCGAGCGCGCGGAAGAAGGCGCGGACGTTTGCATCCAGCTTGATCGGCGCAAAGCGCGGCAGGCCGCCATGGGTGCCGAGATCGCCGGCGAGCAGGAAGTATTGCAGGAAACCCGAGATCAAAACGCCCCATGCCGCCGCGTGGCCCGGCGTCGGAAACCACACCGCGACCGCGAGCGTCGCCATCATCGATATATTGAGCAGGATCGAGGCGGCTGCCGCAGAGGCAAAGCGATGCATCACGTTGAGGATGCCGCCATAGAGCGTCACCAGCGTGATCAGCAAAAGATATGGAAACGTGATCCGCGTCAGTTCGATCGCGAGCTTGCGCTGCTCGGCATCATCGGTAAAGCCCGGCGCGAGCAAGCTCATCGCCTGCGGCATGAACAGCCAGGCGAGCACAAGCAATACGAGCTGCGAGACGAACAGCAGCGTGAAAATGCGATTGGCGAACAGGCTGGCCGCCTTCTCGCCCTCCTCGCCGCTGACATGGGCATAGGCGGGCACGAAGGCGGCGTTGAACGCTCCTTCCGCGAATATCGCCCGGAAATGGTTGGGCAGCCGCAGCGCCACGAAAAAGGCGTCGGCCGCGGGCCCGGCGCCGAGGATCGCCGCCAGCATGATGTCGCGGGCAAAACCGGTCAGCCGCGAAAGAAGCGTATAGCCGCCGACGGTGAAGATACGACCGAGCATGCGGTGCTTCTACAGCATGCGAGCGGCGCTTCAAAATGGCCGAATGGTGTCATGGCCGGGCTTGTCCCGGCCATCCACGTCTTTCTCGAAGCCGTACTCAGGCGCCGAAAAAGCCGCGCACCGCCGCAATCACCCGGTCCTGGCTCGCCTCGTCCAGATAGGCGTGCATCGGCAGGCTGATGACGTCAGACGACAGGCGCTCGCTGACCGCCAGACCGCCGTCGGCGACGGGATAATCCTTATACGCCGTCTGCTGATGCATCGACTTCGGATAGTAGATCGCGGTCGGAACGCCCTGTGCCTTCAGCGCCGCCGCAAAGGCGTCGCGGTCGGTCCCCTCAGGCAGGCGGATCGTGTATTGCGCCCAGACCGAGGTATGC
Organism: Bradyrhizobium sp.; assembly: GCF_035652035.1. Lineage (GTDB taxonomy): Bacteria > Pseudomonadota > Alphaproteobacteria > Rhizobiales > Xanthobacteraceae > Bradyrhizobium. The sequence goes on along the minus strand of NZ_DASREO010000091.1, from coordinate 206,965 downwards.
CCCTTCGCCAGGCGCGGCACGGTGACGACGTTGCCAAGGCCCTGCGCGTAGCGCTCGGCGATCTTGTTGCGCGCAGCGATTTCGTCGTCGAAGATTTTCAGTTTCTCGAGCAGCACCGCCGCCTGGATCGTATCGAGACGGCCGGTGATGCCGAGGCGGATGTTGTCGTATTTTTCGGAGCCCTGGCCGTGCACGCGGATGCTGCGCAGCACCTCGGCCAAGGCGGCATCGTCGGTGAAGATCGCGCCGCCATCGCCATAACAGCCGAGCGGCTTTGCCGGAAAGAAGCTGGTGGCGGTAACGATGCCCATGCCACCGAGACGGCGGCCCTTGTAGCTCGCGCCAAAACCTTGCGCCGCATCGTCCAGCACGAACAGCCCTTCGGCTTCCGCGACCGCCAGCACCGCATCGTAGTCGGCGCTCTGGCCGAACAGATCGACCGCGATCACCGCGCGAGGCTTGAGGCCAAGCCGCCTCGCCGTCGCAATGCCGCGCTTCAGCGAGGCGGCATCGATGTTGAAACTCGCCTCGTCCACATCGACGAAAACAGGCGTTGCGCCGACGAGCGCCACGGCCTCGCCGGTCGCGCAGAACGTAAAGGACGGGCACAGCACCGCATCGCCGCGGCCAATACCTTTGGCCATCAGCACCATGATCAGCGCATCGGTGCCGCTGGCGCAGGTCACGACATGCTTGGCGCCGCAGTAGGCAGCGAGCGCGGCCTCGAGCGCGGCGACTTCCGGGCCATTGATGAACTGGCAATGCGCGAGCACGCGCGACACCGCCGCTTCCACCGCAGGACCAATCCTGCGCCGCTGCGCAGCGATGTCGATGAACGGAATATTTTCGAGGCGCAGATGCTGGTTCATGGAGCCTTGCGAGGTTTGGGCGGAAGACATTGTGGGCGATCGCTAGCCGACGACGCGGCGCGGTCCCTTGCGGGGCGGCGAGCTCGCCGCGGGCTTGGGCGGATTTTCCAGGCAGCGGATCGCGATCTCGAGGCTGGCGACGCCCTCGTCGCCGCTCACCGCAGGCTGACCGCCGCTGCGGACCGCGCGAAGGAATGCGATCAGTTCGGCGCGCAATGGTTCGTCATGGCCGACCGGCAGATGGCGCATCGAATAGCTGCCGTCCGGCTTGAAGCCGAAGCACTCCGTCACCTGACGGGTGAGCAGATCACCCATCACATATTTGCCGCGCGTCGCAACCGTTACGTTGCGCGCCTTGAACGGCGTCAGCCAGTTGGTGTTGATGTGGGCGAGCACGCCCGAGGCCGTTCTGAACTGCAATAGCGCGATGTCCTCGCGCTCGGCGACCGCACTGGAGAGTTGCGGCTGCACTTCGACAATGTCGGATTCGGTGAACCAGCGGATCAGGTCGATGTCGTGCACGGCAAGATCGATGACGACGCCGACATTGGACATGCGCGGCGGGAACGGTCCGACGCGGGTGATGCCGATGGACAGAATGTCTTCGCCCGTGATCGCCTGCTTGATGGCGGCGACGGCCGGATTGAAGCGCTCGACATGGCCGACCATCAAGGTGACCCCGGCGCGGGCCGCGGCGGCGACGATTTCGCTCCCCTCCTCGACCGAGGACGCGATCGGCTTCTCGACCATGATATGGATGTTGCGGGCGATGCAAGTGAGCGCGATTTCGTGATGCAGATGCGTGGGCGCTGCGATCGTCACCGCATCGACGCCCTCATTGAGCAATTCATCGAGGCTGGCAAAAGCGCGGCAGCCGACCAGCTCAGTGGCGCGCGTGCGATGCTCGAGGAGCGGATCGACGATGCCGACCAGCGTCGTGCCTGGCAGGCCTGCGAGCACGCGGGCATGGTTGGAACCCATGATGCCCGCGCCGATGACGCCGACACGAAGCTCCCCTTGCGCACCAGCCCTCTCGCCCGAGGCGACCACTTTTGAAACCATGAATTCCGACCCCTGTACCCCAACTCGCCGATCGAGCGCCGACCGGCCACGGAAGTCCAAAAATAGCGGCGCATGTCCCCTGCGCCGCCGCGAACTCTCTACCACGTCACCACAAGTGTGGCGAATGGTCGGCAACGATGTGCAAACACGTTTTGATTCAAAGAATTACATCAATCTCAGATGATTCGCCGCAAGTAGAGTGGGTTTGGCATTCGCAACCCGCCCCGCCGCCGAATCCTCAGGAACGGCGATAATCGTCCTCGATCCGGATGATGTCGTCCTCGCCGAGATAGCTGCCGGTCTGCACCTCGATCAGGTGCAGCGAGATCTTGCCCGGATTTTCAAGCCGGTGAACGGCGCCGATCGGGATGTAGATCGATTCGTTTTCGTGCACGGTCTTGACGGTTTCGTTCACCGTCACGCGCGCCGCGCCCTGCACCACGATCCAGTGCTCGGAGCGGTGATGATGCTTCTGCAGCGACAGCCGCCCACCCGGCTTGACGATGATGCGCTTGACCTGATGGCGATCGCCCATGTCGACCGACTGATAGGAGCCCCAGGGCCGATGCACCTTGAGGTGCTCTTCCGTCACCTGCGGCGCGACCGTCTTCAGTTTCGTGACCAGCCGCTTCAGCCCGTTGGCGTCCTTCTGGCGCGACACCAGGATGGCGTCCTGCGTCGCCACCACCACGAGATCGTCGACGCCTTCGAGCGCGACCAGCGCCTTGTCGGTCGAGACGTTGCAGTTGCGGGCATCTTCGAACACGGCTGCGCCTTGCGCGGCATTGCCCTGGCCGTCCTTCTCCGACAATTCCCACACTGCGCGCCATGAGCCGACATCGGACCAGCCGCAGGCGACCGGCACGACGGCGGCGCGCGCGGTCTTTTCCATCACGGCATAGTCGATCGAAATCGCGTTCGCCGATCCGAACGCGGCCTCGTCCAGCGTGACGAAACCGAGATCGCGGCCGGCCTTCGTCACCGCATCCGAGACCGCCTGCACGCTCGCCGCATCGAGGTTGCGATATTCGTCGAGCAGGACGGACGCGCGGAACATGAAGTTGCCGCTGTTCCAGAGATAGCCGGCCTTGACGTATTCGGCAGCTTTCGCAGCATCCGGCTTCTCGACGAACTGCTTGACGGCGCGAACCTTGCCCGACACGGCATCGCCCGGATTGATATAGCCGTATTCGGTTGCTGCACGCTCCGGCGTCACGCCGAAAGTGACGATGCGCCCGGCGTCCGCCGCGACCAGTCCCTCGCGGCAGGCCGCGACAAAGGCTGCGCTGTCATTCACGACGTGATCGGCGGCGAGCGCCAGCACCACGGCGTCGCTGGTGCGCGCCTCGGCAAAGGTTGCCCCTGCCGCAATCGCAGGTCCCGAATCCCGCCGCATCGGCTCGAGCATGATATCGGCCTCGCGGCCGATCTCGGCGAGCTGCTCGGCGACCATGAAGCGGTAAGCGTTGTTGGTGATCACGATCGGGCGGTCGAACAGCGCGGCGTCCGAGACCCGCAAGATTGTTTCCTGAAATGTCGAGCGCGTGCCGAACAGGGGCAAAAATTGCTTCGGGCGAACTTCGCGGGAGGCTGGCCAGAGCCGCGTGCCTGCGCCGCCGCACATGATCAGCGGAACGATCTTCTTGTCCATCAGCGCCTCGTCGTTTGGCAGCGGCTTAAGTGTTTGAATCCGCGATTTGTCTACCGGCAAATCGCCGGTAAATCCTCAAAAATCGGCATTAACCTTTGCGGCCACCGGTGATAGCGCCCCGTCCAGGCCGCCTCTTTAGCCGCCACCCCACCGGCCCCGCAACACCTGATTAACGCCCTATTGCCAGATCGGTCCTAAAACCATACCAAGGCGCTCAAAGTCTGGCGCGCGAATGGCGCGGCCTTCTTATGTCCCAAACCCACGCGAATGCGGGCGAAATGCGCCGGATTCTGTCTTCCGCGATCAAGATTCTGGTCTCAGGCGCGCTGCTTTATCTCGCGCTTCGCAAGGCCAATTTTGCTGATCTCGCTTCCCGTATCGATCTTTTCAGCGGCGCCTGGCTTTTCCTTGCCCTTGCGCTCACCTTTTTGCAGATTTTCGTCGGCGTCCTGAGGTGGCGCATCGTCAGCGCCGAATGCGGCGCGCCGCTGCCGCTCAGGCAGGCGATGCGCTACAACGTGATCGGAACCTTCTTCAACCAGACGCTGCCCTCCTCGATCGGTGGCGATGCCGTGCGGCTTTGGCTGGTGGCGCGCTCGGGCGCCGGTTGGCGAGCGGCGACCTATTCGATCTTCGTCGATCGCGCGGTCGGGTTGATTGCGCTCGCGATCGTCATCGTGGCCAGCCTGCCGTGGAGTTCCCGCCTGATCGTCGACGAGTACGGCCGCTCGGCGCTGATGCTGATCGATTTCGCCGCGCTCGCCGGAGGCGCCGGCTTTCTCATCGTCGGCGTGCTGCCCTGGCCATGGCTGAAGAAATGGTGGGGAACCCATCATATCCATGCCTGCGCGGTCATCGCCAACCGCGTCATCTTCAGCACGCGCAACGAGCCGGCAATCGCGATCTTTTCGCTTCTGGTCCACTTCCTCACGGTGTCGATCGCCTGGTGCGTCGTGCAATCGATCGCAGCGCCGGTGGGACTCGCTCAGACGTTCCTTTTGATTCCGCCGGTCATGCTGATCACGATGCTGCCGATCTCGATCGCCGGCTGGGGTGTCCGCGAGGCCACGATGGCGCTGGCGTTCGGCTATGCGGGCCTGGTGACGAACGAAGGCATCAACGTCTCGCTGCTCTACGGCGCGGTGACTTTCGTTGCGGGCGCGATCGGCGGGTTGGTGTGGATCTTTTCCGCCGAAAAGGCCGCGCGTGACAAGAACGCCGGGCCGGAGGCGATCGAGGCGGCGGAATGACCGGCTGCCTGGAGCCGATGATTGCTCCCGGATGGCAGCAGGTGCTTTTGGTGGCATGCGTGGCCGCGGTCGTTTCGGCCGTCGGGATTTTGCTGATCCGTCCCCTTCTCTTGAAGCACGCGCTGGCAAAGCCGAATGCACGATCATCCCATCGCGTTCCGACCCCGCAAGGCGCCGGCATTGCCGTGATAGCGGCGACGCTTGTGGTCGCGGGCGCCGTGCTCTTCGGCACCTGGGACGAGTTTACGGCCCTCGTGCTGTTTGGCGCGACCGTGTTTATCGCGGCGCTCGGCTTTGCCGACGACCTCAAACCGGTTCAGGTGTTGCCGCGCCTTGTTCTGCAGGCGATCGCGGTCGGCGCGGTCGTACTGGTCAGCACGTGCGATGATCTTCGCATTGCGCCGTTCATCCCGATCTGGATCGAGCGGGCCTTGCTCGTGCTTGCGGGGCTGTGGTTCGTCAATCTCGTCAACTTCATGGATGGCCTCGACTGGATCACGGCCGCCGAGGTCATACCAGTCACGGCCGCGCTTGCGATGCTGGGTGTGCAGGGCGACGTTCCGCGGATCGCCACGATTATCGCCGCAGCCCTTTGTGGCGGGTTGATCGGCTTTGCGCCGTTCAACCGTCCGGTGGCAAAAATCTTTCTCGGCGATGTCGGCAGCCTGCCGATCGGCCTCTTGCTCGGCTGGTGTCTGTTGCAACTTGCCGCTCAGCATCACCTCGCCGCCGCGCTGCTGTTGCCGCTTTATTATCTCGCGGATGCCACGGTGACTTTGTTGCGCCGGATGATGCGCGGCGAGCCATTCTGGATTGCGCACCGCTCGCATTTCTATCAGCGCGCCACCGATAACGGCTTTGCGGTGATGCAGGTGGTGGGCGAGGTCTTTGCGCTCAATCTTCTTCTTGCCGCGTTGGCGCTCACCTCGATCGCCATGCGGTCGATTGCGGCCGATGCCATGTGTCTCGCGCTCGGCGCTGTTGCGGTCGCGCTTGTGCTGTTTCGGTTTTCGCGGCCAAGGAAAATTGTAGCGGTCTAGGCCGCGTTCGAGCCGAATTCCGGCACCGCGTCCTTCAGGATCGCCTTGATGGTCGCGGGATCGTCGTTCTCGATCGCCTGCCGCAGCGCCGCCATCCAGTTCTTGAGCGCCTGCATCGGCGGCTCGTTGGGCTTGGCCGCCATCACGCCGGCAACGCCGATCTCGACCGGCGGCTCTTCGGCCGCGAACAGGATCTCGTTGAGCCGCTCGCCCGGCCGCATCCCGGTATATACGACTTCGATATCGACGCCGGGCTGCAAACCCGAAAGACGGATCATCCGCTCGGCGAGGTCCACGATCTTCACGGGCTGGCCCATGTTCAAGACGTAGACCGACACAGAGCGTTGGCTACCTAGCGCATGCGTTGCCGCCGTGATCACGAGATCGCAGGCTTCGCGGATGGTCATAAAGTAACGCACCATCTCGGGATGGGTCACCGTGACCGGCCCGCCCGCCTCGATCTGCGCCTTGAATTTCGGCACCACCGAGCCGTTGGAGGCTAGCACGTTGCCGAACCGCACCGAGATCAGCCGCATGCGCTTGGGCCGCGCCTGCGCCAGATCATGATCCAGCGCCTGGCAGTACATTTCGGCGAAGCGTTTTGTTAGTCCCAGCATCGAGACCGGTTCGATCGCCTTGTCGGTCGAAATCATCACCATCGCCTCGGCGCCGGCGGCAAGTGCCGCATCGGCGACGTTGACCGAACCGAAGATATTGGTCTTGACCCCTTCGCTCCAGTCGCGCTCGAGGATCGGCACATGCTTGAGCGCCGCCGCATGGAATACGAGATCCGGCTTGAATTCGCTCATCAGCCGCGTGATCCGTTCACGGTCGCGGATGTCGGCGATACGGCCCTCGATCTCCGCTTCGACCTCTTGGGCCGCCAGCGCCTCGGTGACGGCGTAGAGCGCGGGTTCGGAATTCTCGATGATCAGAAGCCGCGCCGCGCCGAAGTCGACGATACGCTGGCAGACCTCCGCGCCGATCGAACCGCCGCCGCCGGTGACGATGACGCCCTTGCCTTTGACCAGCGCCTCAAGGCGCGCATAGTCGATGGTCGTCGTCGGCCGCAGCAACAGGTCCTCGACCGCCACAGGAGCAAGGCGCGGCGTCTCGCCGCCTTCGAGCGACGGCAGCCGGCTCACGATCAGCCGCAGCCGCTTTGCCCGCATCATGAATGTTTCCGGATGCGCTTCGGCCTCGAAGACCGAGGGCAGCATGACGACACGCGCGATCGGCTTGTTGCGCCGCGCGAAATCGGCGGCGACGTCCTCGATGTCATCGATGTTGCCGAGCACGGGAACGTTGCGGATCAACTGGCCGCGATCGGCGACTGACGGCGAAAGAATGCCGATCGGCCAGATCCGCTTCACGGCACCGCTTTCGATGCCGCGCAGCAGGACTTCGGCATCGGCGGTGCGGCCGACCAGCAGCGTCGGCGACGCGTCCTCGGCCCGCGCGTGATGGCGAACCCGCGTGTACCGGAAATAACGATAGGCAAAGCGCAGCGCGCTGAGCGATGTGATTTCGAGGAACCAGAACAGGACGATGGTCACCTTGCCGAAAAAGAAGGTGCCGTGCACGTTGGGCGCGACGAGAATGTAGTCGAGCGCCAGCAGCGCGGTGGCCAGCACGGTCGTCACGCGCAGGATGTTGAGGGCATCCGGCAGCGAGATGAAACGCCATTTCGTGGTGGTGAGATTGAAGAGATAGCAGACCACGAGGCTGAGCAGGAGGAAGTACGGCAGGATGCGCAGCATCAGCGGCAGGCGCTCGACAAACTGCTCACCGCCCTCGAAACGCAGATAGAAGGCGGCAACAAACGCAACGGCCGTCGCCAGCACGTCGTGCAGGGCGATCAGGTAGTTGCGCAAGGTCAGATGCGTCAAACGCGTCATTCGACAACCGATAGTTTTACGGCGACACTCGCCTCACCGCTGATAGCCCATCTCGCATGCGCTGGAAAGCATCAGGACGCATCGCTTGGCGGCGCTTTGGATGTTCCGCTCGCCTTCAGCACCACGCCGCCGGCAATACCGACGCCGAGCACATACATCCAGCCCTCGTGAAAATCGAAAATGTGGGAGTTGAACAGCGAGGTGAAGATGTTCTGCACCACCACCAGCAGCCCGATCCAGTTGAAGAGCCCTTCGCCACGGAACATCCACAGATGGGACAGCCACATCGCGTAGAGCACGATGACGCCGAGCACACCCCACTGCACGGCGACGTTCAGGGTCTGGTTATGCGGATTCCGGATCACTTCGGCGGCGGCGCCGGTTTGTCCGGCGGCGGCTTTTTCGAACAACCCCTCGGTCGATCCGGTGCCGTGACCCTTGATGGGCGCCTCGCTGAAAAACAGCAGCGACTTCCGCCAGAACTCGAGCCGCTCGCCGACGGAGGTGACATTTCCCTCCCTGGAGAGCTCATATTGCTGGCCGATCGATGTGATCTTCTCGCGCAGCAGCGGCGAGGCGCCCCACGCCAGCGCGGTCAGCACGAGCGCGCCCGCCAGCACGGCGACGCTGGTCTGCCAACGCAGGTGAAGCACAGCGAACACGGCCAGCATGATCGGAATCGTGATCAGCGCGGTGCGCGACACGATGACGAAGATCATGTTCGTCAGAAAACCGAGGCTGAGCGCAGCAAGCAGGAGCGCCAGCGCGGTCCTCTTCTCGCGCGCAAGCGAAACAATCGGAAACGCCAGCGCCACGGCGCACAAGGCGAACTCCTGGCTCTGGTCGATATAGTTCTTGACGAAGATCCCGGGCGAATCGACGCCGGTGCCCCTCGCCTTGAGCGTCAGGTCCGGAAAGAACCAGACGATCCAGGACATCGCGAGAAGCGCGACGCAGGAGGCCAGAAAGGCGATCAGGACCCAGAGGCCCCGCTCCGATCGCCGGAAATGATGGAACAGCAGCGGCAGCAGCAACAGCTTCGCGGTCGGTGCGACTGCGTAGAAACGCATCCCCCAGCGCGCGTCCGACCACAGCGTGCCGACGAGCGCGAGCGCGAACAACGCGATCGGCGCAGCGCAGATCGGGCGCTTCAGCGACGCTGCGAAATCGCTCGCATCGATCGTCGGCAGCTTCACGACCACGAGCGCTACGCCGAAAATTCCGACCAGAGACGTCGACCATGGCAGCGAGGCCGCCAGCAGCACGGCAACGATATCGGCCGTGGTCATCCAGGCCGCAGGATCGCGCCATCGCCGCGCCAGCAGCGCGCCGATCGGCTCGGCGGCAGCACTCACGCCTTGCCTCCGGATTTTTTATCTCCCCTTGCGCGATCGACCAGCGAGGTCGTGGAAAAGCCGGCCAGCACCTCGACGAGGACCACCTGACCGCCATGCGCCTCGACGATCTCGTGGCCCACCACCTGCTCGCGGGTATAGTCGCCGCCCTTGACCAGCACGCTCGGCTTGATCTGCTCGATCAATTTGAGCGGTGTGTCCTCCTCGAAGATCACGACGAGATCGACTGCCTCCAGCGCCGCCAGCACTTCGGCACGCGCGCGTTCGACCTGAACCGGCCGGCTCTCGCCCTTCAGCCGCTTGACGGAAGCATCGCTGTTCAGGCCCACGATCAGGCGATCGCAGGCCGCGCGCGCCGCGGTCAGAACCTTGACGTGGCCGGGATGCAGGATGTCGAAGCAGCCATTGGTGAAGCCGACGCGCAAATCCTGCCTGCGCCATTCGGCAAGCCGCGCCTCCAGTTCCTTGCCATGCGCGACGATCTTCTCTTCGGCGGCGAGAAACGCATGCGGCAGGATCTGGCGGCGAAGCTCTGCCGGCGTCACCGTCGCGGTGCCCTTCTTAGCCACGGCAACCGCGGCTGCGGCGCTTGCGAGCCGCAACGCATCTTCCCACTCAGCGCCCGCGCCGCGCGCAACCGCCAGCACCGCGACCACCGTGTCGCCGGCGCCAGAGACGTCGCGCACGCGCACCGGATAGGCCGGCACGTGAACCGCCTCGCCCTTGCGCGGCACCAGTGTCATGCCGTGCTCGCTTTGTGTCACCAGAAGTGCCTCGCAATCGGCAAGCTGCATCACGTCCTGCGCGGCAGCCGCAATGTTCTCGCTTGAATCGGCGCGGCTTCGGGTCGCTTCGGCAAATTCCTTGCGGTTCGGCGTCAGCAGCGTCGCCCCGCGATAGATGGCAAAGTTGGCGCTCTTGGGATCGACGATCACGGCTTTGTTCAGTTTGCGCGCGGCGTCGATGACGTTGCGGATCACGCGCGCCGTCAGCACACCCTTGGCGTAATCGGAGAGCAGCACCACATCGGCGCGTGCGATCAGCGGCAAAATCGTGTCGATCAGCTTCTGCTCGGTGTTGCCTGTCGCCGGATGAGACATCTCCCAATCCGCCCGCAGCATGTGCGTCCGGTAGTGTTCGGACACAAAACGCACCTTGCGCGTGGTCGGCCGCGCGCTGTCGGTCACCAGAACGCTCTCGATCTGCGGTTCCCTAGCCAACGCCGCCTTGAGTTCCGCTCCCGCCGCGTCCTCGCCGATCAGGCCGACAAAGATGCATTTGGCGCCGAGTGCGGTGATGTTGCGCGCGACGTTACCGGCGCCGCCAATATTGGTCTCGCTGCGCTTTGCGGCGATCACCGGCGCCGGCGCCTCCGGCGAGACCCGCGACACCTCGCCATAGACGAATTCGTCGAGCATGAGGTCGCCGACGCAAAGCACGGTCTGGCGAACCATCTCACGGTGAAAGGAGTCGAAATCCAACATCGGCTTCTATTTCCGTCAGCGATAGCGATCGGCGGAATCGAGATAGTTCTGGACGTAATGCCCGACCGCTTCCTCCAGCGGCGTGAAGCCGCCGTTATAGCCGGCGCGCTGCAAGCGATCGACCTCGCTTTGGGTAAAATACTGGTAAGCGTCGCGGATCGACAAGGGCATGTCGATGTAGCGGATGTTGGGCGGAGCGTTAAGCGCCGCATAGGCCGACAGCATGAGATCCCGAAAGGAACGCGCCTTGCCGGTGCCGACATTGAAGAGGCCGGAGACTGACGGCGTCGCGAGCAGCCACATCGTCACGCGCACCACGTCGTCGACATAGATGAAGTCGCGCCGCTGATCGCCATCGGCAATGCCGTCGCGATGCGACTTGAACAATTCGACCACGCGCCCGCTTTTGATGTCGTCGAAGCGGCGCGCCAGCACGCTCATCATCGTGCCCTTGTGATATTCGTTCGGCCCGAACACGTTGAAGAACTTCAGGCCCGCCCATTGCGGCGGCAGCTTGTCGCCCCGCGCGGCGCGCGCGATCACGCCCATGTCGAACAGATGCTTGCTCCAGCCGTAAAGATTCATCGGCCGCAGCGTGGTCAATGCGGCCGGATCGTCATCAAAGCCCTGGTCGCCGTTGCCGTAGGTCGCGGCCGAAGAGGCATAGATGAACGGCACCGCATGGGCAGTGCACCAGTCGAGCAGCCGCATCGAGAAGCGAAAGTTGGTCTCGATCACGAGATCGCCGTCCGTCGCGGTCGTCTCGGAAATCGCGCCCATGTGGATGACGGCCTCACACTTGCGGCCATTGAGCCACGACATCAGTTCCGCCGGCGGCACGATATCGGCAAGCTGGCGCTTGGCGAGGTTGCGCCACTTGCCGGCATCGCCGAGCAGGTCGCAGACGACAACGTCCGCGCGGCCGGCGTCGTTGAGCGCAGCCACGATGTTCGACCCGATAAAACCGGCCCCACCGGTCACCAGCAGCATTCCGCACCCTGTCCGTTGAACTTAAAGCTTTGCCTTAACCCTGCCCGGCAGGCAACTTGGGTTGCCCGATATGGTGAAGGTTAAAGCGAGGCTTTACCTGCCCTTGCGGAGCCAGTACGGAGGCAGCCGAGGGCAGACCATCACAAAGATATGAATAAAGATTCAGACCATTCCGTGGCTGTGGAGGATGCGACCGATACAAGGCCGATCCTGATCATTCCCTATATGTGGATCGGCGACTTCGTCCGCGGCCACAGCGTGGTGCGGGTGCTGAACCAGCGCTTTCCGAACCGGCCTGTCGATCTCCTGACCACCAGCCTTTGCGCCCCTCTGGTCGATTACATGCCGGGCGTGCGCGCCGGCATCAAATGCGACCTACCCCGCGGCCGGCTGGCGATCGCCAAGCAGCGCGCCCTCGCCGCTGAGCTGAAGGCGCGGAACTACGCCACCGCGCTCGTGCTGCCCCGGACCTGGAAATCGGCGATTGCGCCGGCTTTGGCCGGGATCCCCGAACGTATCGGCTTTGTCGGCGAGGCGAGATTCGGCCTGATCAATCACTGGCGCTGGGGCGAAAAGGCCCTTCCCCGTTTCCTCGACAAGAATGCGGCCTTGGCGCTGCCGGACGGCGCCGCCCGGCCGCCTGAATGGCCGGTGCCGCAATTGCGGGTGCCGCGGGAAGACGCGATGCGCTTCCGGCAGACGCGCGGGCTCGGTCAAAACATGGCCGTGGCGCTGGCGCCGGGCTCGGTCGGCTCCTCAAAGCGCTGGACGTATTATCCGCAAGCCGCAAAGCTGCTGGCCGAGCGCGGCCTCGACGTCTGGGTGATCGGCGGGCCCGGCGAGAGCACCATCGCGCAGGAGATCGTCGCTACGGGCGGCGAACGCGTGCGCGACCTCACGGGAACGGACCTGCGCAACGGCATTCTGGCGATGGCGGCGGCTGATATCGCGGTCAGCAACGATTCCGGGCTGATGCATATTGCGGCCGCGCTCGGCACGCCGACCATGGGGATTTTCGGCCCGACCAGCCCGAAACTATGGGCACCGATCAACGGCCTTGCGGCCACTGTGCAGACCAAGACCAGCGTGCCATGCCAGCCCTGTCACCGCCCGGTCTGCACCATGAACGATCACCGCTGCATGCGTGACATTCCACCGTCTGACGTGGCCGACACGGTGGCGCAAGTGCTCGCGGACGCGGGCGTCGTCGTGCCGCATTAAGCACGATGCGCGCTTGCGCGAGCTATCCATGACGACTACCAAGAACGCATCCAACCGAAACGGTGACACGTGAGTCGCACTTCGCAGGACCCGATCGCAGCGCATCTTTCGCTCTCGCGCGAGGCGATCGAGCGCGCCGCTCACGATGCCGCGCTGCTCGACACCGCGCGCAAGATCGCTGACGTCATCACGGCCGCCCTGCGCAATGGCCAAAAACTCCTGATCGCGGGCAATGGCGGCAGCGCCGCCGATGCCCAGCACATCGCCGCCGAAATCGTCGGCCGCTACAAGAAGGACCGTCCGGCCTGGGCCGCGATTGCGCTGACGACGGATACCTCCGCGCTGACCTCTGTTGGCAACGACTACGGTTTTGAGCATATTTTTTCGCGACAGGTCGAAGGCCTCGGCCGCCGCGGCGACGTGCTGCTGGCTATGACCACCTCGGGCCGTTCGCCGAACATTCTGGCGGCATTGAAAGCGGCACGACAGCAGGGCCTGATCACGATCGGCTTCACCGGAGCCAAGGGCGGCAGCATGGGTGCGATGTGCGACCATCTGCTGGTCGCGCCGAGCGACGACACCCCGGTGATCCAGCAGATCTACATGGCATTCGCGCATGGCATCTGCGACGCGATCGAACAGACGCTGACCGGCAAATGAACGCGCGTGCGCCAGGCTCTGTCGCGTCAAGACCGGCGGCGTTCCTCGACCGCGACGGCGTCATCAATCATGACGACGGCTATATGGGCACGCGCGATCGCATCCGCTGGATGCCGAATGCGGCCAAAGCGATCAAGCGACTCAACGACGCCGGCTACTTCGTGTTCTTCTTCACCAACCAGTCGGGCGTCGCGCGTGGCTTCTTCAGCGAAGAGGCGCTCAACAGCTTGCACGACTGGATGCGCACTGAACTGTCAGCGCAAGGCGCCGTCATCGACGATATCCGTTACTGTCCGCATCATCCGGACGGAACGATTGAAGGCTATCTCGAGGATCACCACTGGCGAAAGCCCAAGCCCGGCATGATTCACGACCTGATGGAGCATTGGCCGGTGCGCCGCGAAGGCAGCTTCGTGATCGGGGATCGTGCCAGCGACATCGAGGCGGCCGACGCTGCCGGCCTCCCCGGTTTTCTCTTCACCGGCGGTGATCTCGACGCGTTCGTGGCGGATATTTTAGGATCTCGTTTGGCGTCTCACTCGAAGCCGAATTCGCTTGAAAAACCCGCTTAAGAGGGGCAAACGGGGTTTGGCAGAGGGGCGCCAGTCGCGGCCGATCCCCATGGAAAATGGATGACCGAACTCCCGCGAAAAATCACCGACGATCCTTATGGCGCGGCGGTTCTGATCCGCCGCCTCGTCATGGAACAGGGGCTCGCCTATTGGCGGCGTTATCTGCTCGCGTTTTCGCTGATGGCCGTCTCCGCCGCGACCACGGCCGGCTCCGCCTGGCTGCTCGGCCAGGTCATCAACCAGGCCTATGTCGACAAGAACATTCGCGGCATCGCGATCCTGTCCGCCATCACCGTCGTGATCTTCATCATCAAGGGCGCTGCAACCTACGGCCATCAGGTCATTCTGTCGAAAATCTCGAACGCCATCCTCGCCAGCAACCAGCGCGCGCTGTTCGCCAAATTGATGAACGAAAGCGTCGGCTTCTTTTCCGATCGGCATTCGTCCGAATTTCTTGCGCGCCTGACCGCGGGTGCCAACTCCGTCACCCAGGTGCTCAGCCTCCTCATCAACGCAGTCGGCCGCGACGTACTCTCGCTGGCCGCGCTGATCGTGGTGATGGTGTCGCAAGATCCTTTGATGTCGCTGCTCGGATTGCTGGTCGCGCCGCCCGCGATGCTGGTGCTGCGCAAGCTGGTGCGGCGGATCAAGAGTCTTGCGCATACGCAGTTCACCGGCACCGCCGACATCATGGAGACCATGCAGGAGTCGCTGCAGGGCATCCGCACCGTGAAGGCGTTCACGCTGGAAGAGACGATGCGCGAGCGGATCGACACCAGCATCAAGGCCGTCGAGGACAACGCCAACAGGATGGCGCGCGTCTCCAACCGGTCGAGCCCGCTGATGGAAACGCTCGGCGGCCTCGCCGTCGCCGGCACCTTGATGTATGCCGGCTACAACGTTGTGGCGAACGGCGCCACGCCCGGTCAGTTCTTCTCGTTCCTGACCGCGTTCCTGCTCGCCTATGAGCCGGCCAAGCGGCTGGCGCGGCTCAATCTCGAACTGAACTCGAGCCTGATCGGCACGCGGAAACTGCTCGAAATCATCGACAGTCCGCCGAGTGAGCCCGACGACGGCGACAAGCCGGCGCTCAAACTGACCGACGCGCGCGTCGAACTGCGGGACGTCAGTTTTGCGTATCGGCCGAACGAAGTGGTGCTCGACCACATGAGCTTTGTTGCCGAACCCGGCAAGGTCACGGCACTGGTCGGCCCTTCCGGCGGCGGCAAGTCGACGGTGCTGGCGCTGCTGTTGCGCTTCTATGAAGCAACCAGCGGCGACATTTTGATCGACGGCCAATCGATATCGAGCGTCTCGCGTCATTCGCTGCGAAGCCAGACGGCCTATGTCGGACAGGACGTTTATTTGTTCCGCGACACCATCCGCGCCAACATCGCCTTCGGCAAGGAAAACGCGACCGAAACCGAGATCACCGAAGCCGCGAAGGCCGCCTGCGCCCACGATTTCATCATGGGTTTTCCGCTCGGCTACGACACGCCGGTCGGCGAACACGGCACACAACTCTCCGGCGGCCAGCGCCAGCGCATCGCCGTCGCCCGCGCGCTGCTTCGCAACGCGCCGCTGATCCTGCTTGACGAAGCGACAGCTGCGCTCGATTCCGAATCCGAAAGGCAGGTGCAGGAAGCGATCGAGCATCTGTGCCAGAACCGCACCACGATCGTGATCGCGCACCGCCTGCACACCATCATGCATGCCGACACGATCCTGGTGGTCGAGGGCGGCCAGATCGTCGAGCGCGGACGTCACGACGATCTCCTGCGCCGCAGCGGCCGTTATGCTTCCTTCTTCCGTCTGCAACAGCGCGCGCCGACGCTGGCGCCATCGGAAGCCACCGCATAAGACTTTGCAACTGACAACTCCAACCAACGAGAGCGCCATGAACGCCACCGTCATCCCCGCTTTGTCCCAGCCGTCATTGCCCGTCGTGGGCGAAAAAGGCGTCTATCCGGTTCGCCGCATCTGGTGCGTCGGGCGCAACTACCTCGAGCACATCCGCGAGATGGGCAATGACGAGCGCGCGCCGCCGTTCTTCTTCGCCAAGCACGCCGACATGCTGGTGGCCGATGGCGCCACCGTCCCCTACCCGCCGCTGACCAAAGACCTGCATCACGAGGTCGAGCTGATCGTTGCCATGAAGAGCGGCGGCTTGAACATTCCAGCCGACAAGGCGCTCGATCACGTCTACGGCTATGCGGTCGGCATCGACCTCACCCGGCGCGACCTGCAGCTTGCCTCGCGCAAGAAGGAGCGGCCGTGGGAAGTCGGCAAGTCCTTCGACTATTCCGCGCCCTGCTCGGCGATCCAGCCAGCCGCCAAGATCGGCCATCCCGCCAAGGGCAAGATCTGGCTCACCGTGAACGGCAAGGAAACGCAGAAGGGCGATCTCACCGAACTGATCTGGAGCGTTCCCGAAATCATCTGGCAGCTCTCGCAGCAGGTGAAGCTTGCCGCCGGCGACATCATCATGACCGGCACGCCGGCCGGCGTCTCCCAGCTCCACCCGGGCGACAAGATCGAATGCGGCGTCGACGGCGTCGGCACGCTGAAGGTCGCGATCGGTCAGCCGGAGAAGTGAGGGACTCTTTCGCTCGCTTGTTCGTTTTTCGTCATGCCCGGCCATAGCCGTTCGAAGAACGGCGTCGCTTCCGCTCGCCTATGTGCCGGGCATCCACGTCTTTGGTAGCGCGAACAAGAAGGACGTGGATGGCCGGGTCAAGCCCGGCCATGACGGAGAAGGCAGCGCTACCGTCCCAGCGCCTGCAGTCCCTTGAAGGTCAGGCGCTTCGGGTCTTTCACACCCGCGAGATAAAACCGGCGAATGAAATCGGCGACCATGTCGCGGTCGCAATCGGTGAGCGCCACCACGGCGTCAATGGCAATTCGCTGAGCGTCCATAGCGTTTCCTCGCGACCCGACTGCTCCATCGTCATCGCGAGGAGCGGAAGCGACGACGCGATCCAGAATCGTATTGGACTGGATTGCTTCGCTGGCGCTCGCAATGACGGTTCAGGCAATCTACGCATCGCCGATTAATCCGGCGTTAACCGCATCGCATCGTCGCCGATTCGAGGAAGTTCCCGTATACGCGAAACCACGCATGGGAGCGTGGAACCGTCTCACGAATACTTCATCACGCCGTCGTCGATCTTGCCCCAGCGCAAGCTCACGATGTCGAGCGCGTAGTTCTGATAGAGCCGCCACGGCCGCTTCGAGCCTTGCTTGGGCATTTTGGCGACCGCCCGCTGCACGTAGCCCGACGTGAAATCCAGCGCCGGAATTTCCTGCACCGTCGGATCGACATTGTGCGGCACGCAACTCTTGTAGCCGTGCCGATCCATGTAGTTGAGCAGCCGGCAGACATATTCGCAGGTGAGATCGCATTTCAGCGTCCAGGACGCATTGGTGTAGCCAAACGCCGACGCGATGTTCGGCACGTCCGAATACATCATGCCCTTGTAGTTCAGCGTCTTCGCAAAATCGACCTTGCGGCCGTCGACGGAAACTTCCATGCCGCCCAGCACCTGCAACACCAGCCCGGTCGCGGTGACGATGATATCGGCTTCGAGTTCGCTGCCGTCCTTCAGGCGAATGCCCTTTTCGGTGAAGCGGTCGATCTCGCTGGTCACGACGGACGCGCGCTTCTCGCGGATCGACTTGAAGAGATCGCCATCGGGCACGAGGCACAGCCGCTGATCCCATGGATTGTAGCGCGGGTTGAAGTGGGTCATGACGTCGTAGTCGGCGCCGAGCGCCATCCTGACGCCGCCGAGGATCAGTTTTTTCACCCGCTCGGGCTGACGTCGCGAGAGCTGGAAGAAATACATGCCGAACAGCACGTTGCGCCAGCGTATCATGTGATAGGCGATCGCATCGCCGAGCCGCTTGCGCAATTTGATCGCAAGCTGATCCTGCGCCGGACGCGACACCACATAGGTCGGCGAGCGCTGCAACATCGTCACATGCGACGCGAGTTTCGCCATTTCCGGCACCAGCGTGACGGCGGTCGCGCCGGAGCCGATCACCACCACGCGCTTTCCGGTATAGTCGAGCGCCGCCGGCCATTTCTGCGGATGGACGATCTGGCCCTTGAAGTCGTCGCGGCCTGAAAATTCCGGCGTGTAGCCGTCTTCGTAGCGGTAGTAGCCCGAGCACATGAACAGGAAATTGCAGGTGAAGTGCGCGGTCTCGGCTCTGCCCTCGCCCGAGCTGCGCTCGGCTTCCACGGTCCAGCGCGCCTCCGCCGTCGACCATGACGCCTGCTTGACCCTGTGACGGAAACGAATCTTCTTGTCGATGCCGTTCTCGGTTGCGGTCTCGCGCACGTATTTCAGGATGCTCGGCCCGTCCGCGATCGCCTTCGGCGCGGTCCACGGCTTGAACGAATAACCGAGCGTGAACATGTCGCTGTCGGAGCGAATGCCGGGATAGCGGAACAGATCCCAGGTGCCGCCGATGCAATCGCGCCCTTCGAGAATGACGAAGCGCTTGTTCGGACATTTGTGCTGCAGATGATAGCCGGCACCGATGCCCGAGAGCCCGGCGCCGACGATCACGACATCGAAATGTTCCGTTTGCTGGGTGGTTTCCAGGACCTGCGACATGGCTATCGATTAACGCCCGGACGCGGCGAAAATCAACGGCAAACGCGAGAGCGTGGAACGCTTTCGGCCGGTAAAAATGTCTCATCGCATTCCGCGGTGCGGACATAAGCTCGAACCAGGCCGCAAAAAAAGATCGGTCCCGGATGGAAGAATTCCGGGACCGTCCTTCGGGCCAGGCTTATGCGTTAACTGCCGGACGGATTCAGGTTCGGATTGACGCCGCCGACGCGCGACGGATCTCGTCCGCTGAGACCAAAGCCTTCCGGCCCCGGGTAAGCCTGAACGGCCGGCGGGGCCGCGATGACGCCCGGGCCGACCTGGTTGTACGACCGATAGAACCTGCGCAATCGGGCTTCCCGTCCGTACCGCGCATGGGATGCCGGACCGACATACGATCCTGCAACGCCGACGTTGGTGGCGTTGCTTACATCCTGAGCGAATGTGGGAGCCGCGACAGACGCCGAAAGAATAACCGCGGCCGTGATCGTCTTCATATAGTTCATTCGTTTCTCCGTTCTCAACGATCGACCAATCCCGCGCGCGAAGCGGCGTTCCGAAAAACCGGAAATCGTGATGATTGGTCCTTCGCGCCTCGCTGAGGCGTGAAAATTCGTCACCGCTCACGGAGCTTGATCAACGTGAGCATGCAAACTTCACGCGTTCCCGCGTCCAGAACGTGACTGACCGGGAGCGTTGACGACGTTGCTGGCGGGGCGATTGATGTTTCGCGGGGTCAGTACGGCGGCGGCTTGCGTTGCCGTTGCGCTTTCGCAGCCTCGATCCACCACGCAAGGTCGTCCGCGAACCGCGGAAATGACGCCTCTAATGCTTTGCCGCCCTCGCCGACCGGCTCGCCTTCGACGGACAGCGCATGACCGATCTGGCCGACAGCGATGGTGGAGGATATGACCACCATCCCCATTTCGGACAGCGTCCCGTGCCAGGCTGTCGACGCACGCGCGCCGGACAGCCGGCCCGCCGAGTAACTCGCGATCGCTGCCGGACGCCAGAACCACTCCTCCAGAAAGTGATCGGTGAGGTTTTTCAGGCCCGGCTGGATGCCCCAGTTGTATTCGCCGGTCACGAACACAAAGCCATCGGCGGCCTTGATCTTCTGCGCAAGCGCTTCGAGATTCGCGGGCGCCTCTCCCTTCCTGTATTCCTTGTACATCCGATCGAGCATCGGCAGGTTGACCGCCTTGGCGTCGACCAGTTCGACATCGCCGGTCCGGCGTGCCAGCTGCCTGATGATATAGTTCGCGAGCCGAATGCCCATCCGCTCGGACCGATAGGAGCCGTAGAAGACAAGAATGCTCATGACAGTCACTCCGTGATCGATCCGCCGGCTGCGGTTCCCTGACACTTGACAACAGAATACCACGCACCGGCGTGAAGCTGAGAATTTCCTGACGTGATCGCAGGCCGCAACGGCGCTATGATCGACCGGGAGCACCGATGGGAGGATTGACATGGACGATCGATCCATTCGGCTTGCACTGGAGCGTCACTGGACGGCTTCGGATGCGAGCGATTTCGACGTCGAGCATGAAATCTACCGCGAGGACGCCGTGCTCGATTATCCGCAATCGGGCGAGCGAATCCGCGGCCGGCGCAACATCCAGGAGAGCCGGTTCGTCCAGCCGAACAAGAAGCGCTTCGCAGTCCGTCGCATTGTCGGCAGCGGCGATCTCTGGGTCACCGAATTCACGCTGAGCTATGACGATAGACCGTCTTACACGGTGAGCATCATGGAATTTCGCGACGGATTGGTGACGCACGAAACCCAATATTTCGCGCAATCCTTTGCGCCGGCGCCCTCGCGCGCGCATCTTGTCGAGCGAACTTGATTGGACGAGCCATCTCGGCTTGAATGGTGTTCTAGTGGTCCGATTCTAACATTTGTATCCCTTCTCAGCAGGCACTTTTACAAATGTTAGAATCGAAGGACCACTAGCAAGCATCTCTTTTTAGTGGAGCTTTGGATTTGACATTCGCTTGTCGAACGCGCTGCCAACGGGTAGCGAATGTCAAATCCGCTCCACTAGCAATCGCTTGTCTATGGTGTCCATTCATGTCGCGCTTCGTGTCTCTCACAATTGCTGTCGTCCTGTCCCTGCTCGCAGGCGTCGTCCAGGCTGCGCCGGATCACAAGAAGCCGAAACCGGTCTGGCACGGCTACGGATTCCTGCCGGGCTATCAACAGCCGCCGAGCAACAGCCAGCCGCTCTATGCCCAGAAAAACGGGTTTGCGCGCGCGGCGCGCCTCAACAAACGCCCTTGGTATATCGACCCGGTGCCGCGTTATTACGGCTGGGACGACGAATGGCACTATGTCGGCCGGCCCGGCATTTACGGCGGTCGCTTCAACGGCGGCACCTTCGGTCCGTGCTGGACGCGGACGCCGATCGGCCCGATCTGGAACTGCGGCTGAGTGATTATCGCGCGACGGCGGCATCTCGCCTGCGAACAGAAAACGATAACCTTACCGCGAAGTTCGCTTCGCATTCGCCGTAAAACAACGGAACCGGCAGAGCCAACCGAACCCTTCAATTTGGCTCGAACTGCGCGGATTCATTTCAAGCTAACCCTGTTACCGCGCATTTGATGGGCTATTCATCAAGCGTAAGCAGAAGCTGGTATTCGTGGCCTGATAGGCAAACGACAAACGTTGCCGGATCTTTAGAGCTCACGAGGCAACCGGACAATGCAGCCGCCGACTGCCATGGCCGACGATGCCGACTTCGAAGCGCGCGTGCGCCTCGAGGTGCAGCGGCGCATGGCGGCGACGCCGGCGATGTTGCACTCGATCGATGCCGAGGGACGCCTGATCTCGGTCAGCGACGCCTGGCTCGCCAAGCTTGGATACGTCCGCGAGGAAGTGCTCGGCCGCCGGTCATCCGAATTCCTCACGCCGGCCTCGCGCGACCACGCCGTCAAGAACGTGCTGCCGGCGTTCTTCCGCACTGGGCATTGCGATAGCGTCGAGTACCAGATGGTCTGCAAGGACGGCCGCGTGATCGACGTCCTTCTGTCGGCGGTCCTGCACCGCGATCCCTCGGGCCAGGAACAGACATCGCTTGCGGTGATCACCGACGTCACCGCGATGAAGGATGCAGAACGCCGCGTGGCGGAGAGCGAAGCGCGCTACCGTCTGCTTGCCGACAATTCCACCGACATCATTGCCCTGCTCGATCGCGACGGCGCCCGGCGCTATGTGTCGCCGGCATGCTTTGCGATGACCGGCTATACGCCGGAAGAAATGCAAGCCTCGCGCACCGCCGAGACGACGCATCCGGACGATGTTGCAAGGGTGCTTCACGATCTCGCCAACATGACCGGCGTGACCACCGTGACCTACCGCATGCTCTGCAAGGACGGCCGCTACATCTGGGTCGAAACCACCTGCAGGCCGCTGGTCGGCGAAGGTCAGACGAACTTAAGGCTCTGCATTGTGCGCAACGTCGATGCACGTGTGCGCACCGAACGACAATTGCAGGAGAGCGAAGGCCGCTACCGGTTTCTCGCCGACAATTCCACCGACCTCATCATGCTGGTCGGGCATCGGGGCAAGCGCAGCTATGTCTCGCCGGCCTGCGAGAAGCTGCTCGGATACACGCCCGAAGAGATGCTCGAGATCAACTCGGCGGACGCGCTTCACCCCGACGACCGAGCATCGACCATGCGGACGCTCGCGCACGGATCGGGAGATCCGGCGCAGCGCGAGCAGACGCTGTCTTACCGGATGCGGCGCAAGGACGGCAGCTATGTCTGGGTCGAGGCCACCGGCCGGGCCGTCGATGTCGTCGGCGAAACCGATCAGCGCTTGTTGATCGTTCGCGATATCGAACGGCGCATGGAAGCCGAACGGCAGTTGAAGGAGAGCGAGGCGCGCTATCGCCTGCTGGCAGACAACGCGACGGACGTCATCATGACCGTGGCGCAAGACGGCAAGCGCAGCTATGTCTCGCCGGCCTGCGAAAAGCTGCTCGGATACACGCCCGAGGAAATGCTTCCGATCAATTCCCTGGACACGGTGCATCCGGAAGACGTTTCGACTGTCCACCGGATGCTCGCCGCCGGCTCCGAAGGCGGGGATCAGCAACAGACCTACACATATCGGATACGACACAAGGACGGCAACTACATCTGGGTCGAGACGACGGCCCGCGATATCGCCGGAGAAGAAGGCCGGCGACAGCTGAGCATCCGCGACATCGCAAAGCGCAAGAAAGCCGAGCAGCAGCTGAAGGACAGCGAGGCGCGTTATCGTCTGCTTGCCGACAACTCCACCGACATGGTGTTCCAGCTCGACACCGACCTCGTGCGCCGCTACGTCTCGCCGGCCTGCCGCGAACTCCTGGGCTACGAGCCGGAAGAGATGGTCGGCATCAAGCCGGCCGACATGGCCCATCCCGAAGACGCGCCGCGGCTCGCTTTGGTCTTCCAGATGCTGCTCAGCGGCCAGACCGACCGCCACTCGATCGTCAACCGCATCCGCCATCGCAACGGCAACTGGATCTGGGTGGAAGCGCAGTTGCGGGCGCTGAAAGGCCCCGACGGCACTGCCAGGGCAATCATCGGCGCGCTGCGCGACATCTCGGTGCGCAAGGCCGTGGAGGACGAACTGGCGGAAGCCAATCGCCGCCTTCGTCTGCTCGCAGGACAGGACAGCCTCACCGGACTTGCCAATCGCCGCGCCTTCGATGAAGCGCTCGCCAGGGAGCATCTGCGTTCGCGGCGCGACAAGACGGAGCTTGGCCTGATCATGATCGACGTCGATCATTTCAAGCGCTTCAACGACCTTTACGGCCATCTGGCCGGCGACGATTGCTTGCGGTGCGTAGGCGCCACGATCGGCGGAGCCTTGCTTCGGCCGGGCGACCTCGCCGCGCGCTATGGCGGCGAGGAATTCGCGGTGCTGCTGCCGGACACCGACGAGGCCGGCGCCGCCGTCACCGCCGATCGAATTCGCGAGACCATCCGTGGCCTCGGAATGCGCCACGATGCCAACCTCCACGAGGTTGTCACGATCAGCGCCGGCGTCGCGTCCTTCAACTGCGCGGACATTGAATCCGATCGCCTGATCGAGGCGGCCGACCGGGCGCTTTACTGCGCCAAGGATGCCGGCCGCAACACCGTCGCCCGCGCGAGCGCAGCCGGACGAAAGTCCCGCCACTCACGTCGCCTGAACATCCGAGCATTGGTAGCAGTCGCGGCTGGCCTTGGCGCCGGCTGAGGTTCCTGCATGGCCGGGCGGCGCCAAAGGCCGAGCCATTGACAGGCTGGCCGCGCAAAACATCAAATAAGCAAAAACCGGCGGCACTTCGCGACAGGGGCGAACAGAATGAAAATCGGCTCGACATGGCAGCGCCTGCGCGACTCCGTCATCAACTCGGCCGGCACCATCGTCTTCGGCATGGAAGACGGAACAGTTTCCATCTTCGGCCTGATCTTTGGCGTTGCCGCGACGACATCAAGCACCAAGACGGTCCTGATCGCGGGCGCCTCGGGCGCCGCGGCAGCGGCCGTCTCCATGATGGCGGGCGCCTATCTCGACGCGGAGACGACGCGAGACAAGACCGATGCAACACGATTGGCTGCCGGCAACTCGGACCTCTCAAGCCGCCTCGTCACTGCGGGCCTCACGCCGCTGCAATCCAAAGCGCTCTCGGCCGCGGCGCAAAGCGACCGCAACGCCGCCGACGGGCTGCTGCTGGTTTTGGAGGGCGCATCGAAAGAACGCGTCAATCCCTTCGAACAGGCGCTGTGGATGCTGATTGCCGACTTCTTTGCGGCCGCAGTCCCGATCCTGCCATTCGTGTTGCTGCCGATCGGTCAGGCACGGATCGTTTCCGGGGTCGTGACCGTCGCCTTGCTCGTAGCGCTCGGCGTCGGGCGCGCGAAGCTCGGACGCCGCAGCATCATCCGCACCGTGACCGAGACGGTTTCACTGGGCATTGGCGCGGCAGCCGCGGGCGTCGGAATCGGCGTGCTGATCGATCATCTGCTCTCGTGACGCGAGGGCTGGCTTATTCCAGTTGCATGCGAATGCCCTTGGCGCCGTTCAAGAGCCGCTTGAGGTGAAAGCCGGCCAGCGGATCGTCGGCATGAAGCCCGACCAGCGCTGCAAAGGCCGGCATGGCCGAGGCGTCGCCGGCCTCCAGTTTGGCGAAGGCCTGCAAATATTGCGTCATCTTGGGCGCGGTCGCCTCGGATAATGGCTCGAAGGCGCGCAGCGGCTCGCTTCGCCCGCGGAGCAAGAGGTCGCCGACCGGCCTGCCGCAAAAAGCCTTGGCGCCTTCGGCGACCGCAGCACTCACGCAAATCCTGGTCCCGAGAAATTTGTTGGCGGCTTCCAGCCGCGCCGCGGTGTTGATGGTGTCGCCATAGGCGGTGTAGTCGAAGAAGCGGCGGCCGCCGAAATTGCCGACCAGCGCGGGACCGGCGTGGACGCCAATGCGGGTTGTTCCGAAATTCACGCCTTTGGATTTCCAGCGTTCGCGAAACGCTTCAGCCCATTCGTCCAGAGCATGTGCGCAGGCAATCGCCCTGGTCGCATAGTCCGGCTGGTCGCCCGGCGCGTTGAAGAGAATCTGGATGGCATCGCCGATGATCTTGGCGACCGTGCCCTCGTGCGCAAAGACGACATCGGTCATCCCGCTCACATACTCGTTGAGCAACGTCCCCAGCACGTCGGGCTTGGCGGTTTCCACCAGCGTGGTGAAGGAGGCGATATCGGTGAAGATCACCGCGACATCGCGCCAGTGCACATCCATGCCGTCGCCTTCGCCGGCAGCGGCAAGCCGCGAGGCGATCTGCGGCGAAAAATACCGTGACAGCGAGGCATGGGCCCGCTCCGCTTCGGCCTGACGCCGCCGCGCCTCGCGCAGCATTTCGACATGGCGGATGGTCTTGTCGATGGTTGCCTCGAGATCGGTGAAGTCGATCGGCTTGGTCAGAAAATCGAAGGCGCCGCGGTTCATCGCGGTGCGGATGTTGCTCATGTCGCCATAGGCCGAGACGATGATGGTCGATTTCCTGTCCTCGGCCTCCTGCAATTTCTGCAGCAGCGACAGCCCGTCCATCCGCGGCATGTTGATATCGGACACCACCATGTCGACATGCGGGTGCTGCTCGAGCGAAGCCAGCGCCTCGACGCCGTCATGGGCGAACAACAAGGTCACCTCGCCGTCGCGAATCTGCTTGCGGAATTTTTGCAGGACGAGCGCCTCGAGATCGGGCTCGTCATCGACGAAGAGGATTGTCGACGTCATGCGGCATGTCCTAGTGGTCCTGATTCTAACATTCGCATCCCTTCTCAGCAGCCACTTTTGCGAATGTTAGAATCAAAAGGACCACTAGCAAATATATGTTTCTAGTGGAGTTTACGATTTGACATTCGCTCTCCGAACTCGCGGCTAGGCGGGCTGCGAATGTCAAATCGACTCCACTAGTCTTGTATCGATCTCCTGACGCAGCAGCGAAAAATCAAGCGGCTTGGACAACAACCCCACCGCACCGCGCTCGATCGCCTTGCGGCGCGTCTCGGCGTCGCCATAGGCGGTGATCATGATCACCGGAACCTCGGGACGCTCGGCGCGGACCTTCGGCAGCATCTCGAGCCCGCTCATGCCGGGCATGTTGATGTCGGACAGGATCAGGATCAGCGACGGCTCCTTGAGTTCGGCGGCTCGCTCTAGCGCCTCGGCAGCCGAAAAGGCAAACTCCATCTTGAAGCGCTCGGCTTTCAGATCGCGCCGAAACTGCTGACGAAACAGCATTTCGACATCGGGCTCATCGTCGACGACGAGGATATAGACGCTCAATTTCTGCCTCCGCTATTGCCTTGCGCCGCCAGTTCTCGAGGCAGCGTAATAATGAATTCGGTAAAATGTCCCGGCTCGGTATCGACCTCGATCTTGCCACCGTGCTGTTTCACGATGATGTCGTGGCTCATCGAGAGGCCAAGTCCGGTGCCCTCTCCGGCCGGCTTGGTGGTGAAAAATGGATTGAACATCTTCTCCTTGACCTCCGCCGGGATCCCGGTGCCGTTGTCACGGATACGGATTTCGACCGTCTTGCCAAGGTTTTTCGTGGTGGCCGTCAGCGTCGGCTCGAAACCCTCCCCGCCCGCCTCGTTGCGCTTGGTTGCCGCATAAAACCCGTTTGAAATCAAATTGAGAAGGACGCGGGTGATCTCCTGCGGATAAAGGTCGACCATGCCGGCGGCGGGATCGAGGTTGCGGTTGAGCGTGATGTTGAAGCCGGATTTCTCGGCCCGCGCGCCGTGATAGGCGAGATTCAAACTCTCCTCGACGATGGCATTGATATCGGCGGGCCGGTGTTCGCCCGAGCCTTCGCGCGAATGCAGCAGCATGTTCTTGACGATGGAATCGGCGCGCTTGCCGTGCTGCACGACCTTTTCCAGATTGCTCTTGAGCATGCCGGTGAGCTCGTCGATTTCGGCGCGGACCTTGGGGTCGATCGTGGCGGAGCCGAGCGCATCGTTGAGCTCGTCGATCAGTTCGGTCGACAGCGCCGAGAAGTTGTTGACGAAATTGAGCGGGTTCTTGATCTCGTGCGCGATGCCGGCGGTGAGCTGGCCGAGCGAGGCCAGCTTCTCGGTCTGCACCAGACGATCCTGCGCGGTGCGCAAATCGTCGAGCGAGAGCGACAGCTCCTTGGTGCGCTCCTGCACCTGTTCGAACAGGCGGACGTTCTCGATGGCGATGACCGCCTGGTCGGCGAAAGTCTGCACGAGTTCGATCTGGCGCGGACTGAACGGTCCAGGCGTTGGCCGTCCCAGCAGCAAGACGCCGTCGACCGCGCCATCGCGCATCAGCGGCACCGCTAGCACAGCCCTGTAATCGCCGATCGTCGGCGCGTTGCCGAAATTATATTCACTATCGAGCCGCACGTCCGGAACGTGGACGAGCGAGCCGTCCTGAAAGACGCGTCCCGTGATGGTGTCTCTCCCGGCTTTCATCGGATGTTCGTTCATGAAAGCGATGAAGGCGGGCGTGCAGCCGGATTCGGCCCGCAGCCGCATCACCTCGCCGTCGCGCAGACAGATGATGCCGAGCGAGCCGCCGCACAGCGATTTTGCGGATTCTGTCAGTGTCGTGAGCACCGATTTCAGATCGAACGCCGAGCGGCTGATCACCTTCAGCACGTCGGACGTCGCGGTCTGCTGCTGCAGGGACTCGCTGAGGTCGTCGGTGCGCTCGCGTAACTCCCGCAGCAACCGCGCATTCTCGATGGCGATCACTGCTTGGTTTGCGAAGTTGGTCACGAGATCGATCTGCTTTTGAGTGAAGGGCAGCACCTCCTCTCGATAAAGCCCTAGCGCACCGACCAACTCGTTCTCCTTGAGCATCGGAACGACCAGGAGTGTCCGCGCGCCCCCGAGCTGGACGACGGCAACAAGCCCGGGAAAGCCTCGCAGGTATCCCTGCTCCTGGGTGGCGTCGGGGACGTGGACGACGGCCTTGGTCGCTGCGACGCGCCCAAGAGGCACCGTGGGATCGGCTGGGATCAGCGGATGACTCGCGAGAAAGTCGGACCAGGCAGTCGGGACATCCCTCGTCGCCACCGCACGGAATGCGTTCTTGTCGTTCTCGTAGAGAAACAGCTGCCCATACTTTGCGTGGCAGACGCGTGTCGCATTCTCCAGCATCGTCTGGAATACCGGGGCCAGGTCGTTTGGCGAGCTGGAAATGACGCCGAGCACCTCCGAGGTCGCGGTCTGCTGCTGCAGGGACTCGCTCAGTTCCGCCGTCCGCTGCTCGACCTTGTTCTCGAGGTCGGCATAGGATTCCTGCAAGCGCACGCCCATGTCGTTGAACTGATTGGCGAGGCCTTCGAGTTCATCGCCGGTCTTGATCGAGATGCGCTGGGCGAAATCGCCGCCGCCGATGCGCGCGGCGCCGGCGCGCAGCGCCTGGATCGGACCGACCATGCGGCGGGCGAGGAAGATGCCGGCGAGCACGGCAAACAGCGACGCCGCCGCCAGCAAGATGGCGAGCCGCTGCAAGGCGGCGTAGAGCGGAACGTAAGCCTCTTCGACCGGCAGCTCGACGAACATCGTCCAGCCCAGCGGGGAGATCGGCGCCGACGCCGTCAGCACCTTCTGCCCCTGCAGGTTGGTCGTGCCCTCCAATAGTTCCGAGTCCGTGCCGGATTGGCCGGCGAGTGCAGCCTGGACCTGCACGAGCTTCGACATGTCGGTGTTGCGGAGCACCAGGCTGATGTCGGGATGGGCGATCAGCCGCCCGGCCGAGCCGACGACGTAAGCGTGACCGTGCTCGCCGACCCTGATCTGTGACACCACGTCCCAGATCAGCTTGAGATTGACCTCGGCGATGCTGACGCCGGCATCCTTGCGGGTGCCCGCCAGCGACAGCGTCATATACGGCTCGGACTCGCGCCGGAAATACACCGGCCCGTAATAGACCTTGTGCGCGACCGCTTCGGTGAATTTGGCATCCTTGGAAAGGTCGAGCCCGCTATCGACCACGTCCATGGCAAGCCGCGATACCCTTAAGCGCTCCTTGCCGGTCGAATCGACCTGGGCGAGTTCAGTGATCGCCGGCACCTGCCGCAACAGGCGAAGCGCGTCGAACCGGCGCTGCTCGATCGAGCCCGCCGACCACGGCAACTGGGTGGTCCAGCCGAGCTGGCTTTCGATTTCCTTGATGAACTGGCTGATCTTGGCTGACGCTGCTTCCGCCTGCTCGTGCTGAATGCGGATCAGGGAGGCCCGGTGCTCGCGATAGTAAAAGAACACCTCGAAGATGCCGTTGGACAGCAGCGCTACGGCGACAACAGCAACGAACAAAACAACGTATTTGATGAACAGGCGGCTGCGGACAATCCGCCCGGTCGACGTGGCCCCGGAGCCGGTCGCCGTGGTCGGCGAAGCAGCCTTTCGGACGGGAGTCTCGTTAGGCAGGGAAAGGGTCATTGGGCGCCAAACTAGCAAGAAGGCCGGTATTTGTCTCTTGCCGCGAGCAGCGACTTTTCCACGGCCTGCCTCCGCAAGTGGCCCTGGACTCAGCAGAATTTCGGCAACCCCCGCTTTTTAGCGATTGGGCGGCCCGGAGACGGCGAGCTGCGACGACCCCTTCCAGATTGAGCTTGGACCGGTACACTACTGCGATCCGATCTAGCGGGGCGGGCATGAGACGGCGGGAGTTCATCACCGTTGCTGGAGGGTTCGCGGCCGCCTTGCCATTTGCGGCGCGCGCCCAGCGCGATATTCCCGTCATAGGATTTCTGAACACCGCCTCACCCGAACCTTATGCGAGGCTCGTCCAGGCCTTTCGCGATGGCCTGGGAGAGACCGGCTATGCCGAGGGCAAGAACGTCGCGATCGAATATCGCTGGGCACGCGGCGAGCAGGATCGCATGCGCCAGATGGCCGTCGAGCTGGCAAGCCGCCGGGTCAAACTCATTGCGGCCACCGGTGGAAGCACGGCTGCACTTGCCGCGAAAGCCGCAACCTCAACGATCCCCATCGTGTTTCAAATCGGCGTGGATCCGGTTGAAGTAGGGTTGGTGGCGAGCCTGAGCAAGCCGGGTGGCAACATCACCGGCACCACGATCATAGCAGTGCAACTCGGTGCAAAGCGCCTCGGAGTGCGGTTGCAGATAGTCAAAGCGAGTTCTGAACCCGACATTGGGCCGGCGTTTTCCGAGCTGCAGAGATTGCAGGCGGGAGCGCTCTGGATCGGCGCAGATCCGCTGTTCAATGGCCTGAGCGAGCAACTCGCAACGCTGTCCGTCACACACAAGATTCCGGCCATCTACCAGTTCCGTGAGTTTGCGGCGGCCGGCGGCCTGGCAAGTTACGGCGGCAGTATCACGGATGCGTATCGGCAGGCAGGCGTTTATTCCGGTCGCATTTTGAAGGGAGACAAGCCCGCCGACTTGCCCGTCCAGCAATCGACAAAGGTCGAGCTGATCCTCAATCTCAAGACGGCGAAACTGCTTGGTCTGGCGCTGCCGCCAGCACTGCTCGCCCGCGCCGACGAGGTGATCGAATGAAACGGAGGGAGTTCATCGCCGGGTTGGGAATTGCGGCAGCTCTGCCAGTGGTTTCGCGCGCCGAGGGCACGACGCCGACGATCGGGTTCATGAGCACGCGCTCGCCCGACGAAGCTGCTGTTCATACCAGGGCTTTCCAGCGCGGCCTCGCAGAGATGGGCTACGTCGAGGGGCGCAATGTCGCCATCGAGTATCGATGGGCCAAGGGTGACTACAGCCGGCTGCCGTCGTTCGCCGCAGAGCTTCACGGCCGTCCTCTCGCATTGGTAGTTGCGCCTGGTGATCCGGCCGCCAAAGCCGCGAAGGCGGCGGGGTTTTCGGTCCCGATCGTCTTTGTCGTCGGTGAAGACCCCGTCCGCTCTGGTCTTGTGACAAGTATGAACAGGCCGGGAATGGCCACCGGCGTCAACTTTTTCACAGGCGATCTCGGCGGCAAGCGGCTGGAGCTTCTTTGCGCGATGGTGCCGTCGGCACATGTCGTGGGATTGCTGCTGAATCCGCGCTTCGGCGAAGCGGCTGAACAGCATCGAAAGTCCGTGAGCGCGGCGGCACGCACCCTCGGCCGCGAGCTTGTCATTCAGGAAGCTTCAACCGATGCCGAGATCGACGCGAGCTTTGCAGCGCTGGTCAAAGCCGGTGTCGCTGGCCTCATGGTGCAGAACGATCCGTTCTTCGACTCAAGGCGCGCGCAAATCCTGGCGCTCTCATCCCGCCACCTACTGCCGGGCATTTTTCACATCCGCGAGTTTCCTGCCGATGGCGGGCTCATGAGCTATGGCGCCAGCCTCGCCGATACCTACCGCCAGGTCGGCGTCTATGCGGGGAAGATCTTGCGGGGCGCGAGCCCTGACGACCTTCCGGTTCTGCAGCCGACGAAATTTGAACTCGTCATCAACACGAAAACTGCCAAGGCGCTCGGCCTTGCAGTACCGCAATCCATTCTCATCGAAGCAGAGGAACTGATCGAATGAAGCGGCGGCAGTTCATCGCCCTCCTCGGTGCCGCGGCTTCATGGCCGCTGGCGGCGCGCGCCCAGCAAGCGGCGATGCCGCGGGTCGGCTACGTCTGGATCGGGGCGCGCGGGACCGACGTCACCGGCAAAGGACTGCGCAAGGGGCTCGCGGAGCTGGGCTACGAGGTTGGACGAAACATCATCCTTGAAGACCGCTTCGCTGAGGATGACAGCGCCAGGGTGCCGGCACTCATCGCCGATCTTCTGGCGCAAAAGGTCGACGTGCTGGTCACGGTCGGCACGTTTGCGACGCTGGCGGCCCGCCGCGTGACCACGACCGTGCCGATCGTGTTTGCCAGCGGCGATCCGGTCAAATCCGGAATCGTGGCCAGCCTCAATCGGCCGGGCGGCAATGCCACCGGCATATCGATCCTGTCGGGCGATTACAGCGCGAAGTGGCTGGAACTGATGAAGGAGGCGGTGCCAAAGCTGAAGCGCGTGGCCGTGCTCTGGAATCCCGAAAATCCGACGGTCGCCGCGGAAGTCGAGCAGATGAAAACGGCCTCGCATGCGCTCGGCGTCGATCTATCCACCTTCGTTGGCGATTCCAGGGGAATTGATCAAAGCCTGGCATCGATTGCGAATGGCGGGTTCGACGGACTCGCCATGACCACTGACCCTTCGCTGGAGGTGCTTACACCCAAGGTCATCGCGTTTGCCGCGCAGCACCGCCTGGCTGCGATCTACCCGTTCAGTTTCGCGGTCGAGCAAGGTGGACTGATGTCGTACGCGGTCGACCTGTTTGACATGTGGCGCCGTGCCGCGAGCTATGTCGATCGCATCCTCAAGGGCGCGAAGCCGGCGGACCTTCCTGTCGAACAGGCCACACGGCTCGAGCTGAAAGTAAACCTCAAGACCGCCGGCGCCCTCGGTGTTTCCCTGCCTCCGTCCCTGCTCGCCCGCGCCGACGAGGTGATCGAATGAAGCGGCGGCGCAGCAAGTAACCTTACCGCCCGGCGCTTGCATGAAGCCGGCAGCCCCCTATCAAGGGCCGGGTTGAGCCGGTACAATCTTGTGGATCGCGGCAGGGCAGCATGCGAAGACGGGATTTCATTGGCGGGTTGGGCGGTGCGGCCATAGCCTGGCCGGAAATGACGCGCGCGCAACAGCCTGCTGGCAGGACCGCCCGTATCGGGTTCGTCGGCACCGGGCGAAACAACCCGATCACGGCACGAGGCTACCCGGCGTTTCTCGATGAATTGAAAAAGGCCGGGTTCGTTGTCGGCCAGAACCTCACCATCGAAGAGGCCGGAGAATACAATGACGCCAAGCGGCTGTTCGCCGCCGCGGCCGACCTTGCACAGTCAAACGTCGACGTGTTGATCGCGGCTGGCCCCGAAGTGATGCTGCAAGCCGCTGTTACCGCGAGCAAGACCATCCCGATCGTCATGTGGGCCATCAACTTCGACCCGATTGCGCGCGGCTTCGTGCAGAGCCTGAAGCACCCCGGCGGCAACATAACGGGCGTCGTTTCGTTGCAAACGGAATTGTCCGCCAAGCAGGTCGAACTCTTGACGCAGGCATTTCCGGAAAAGACGCGGCTCGCGATTCTCTGGGATGGTCTTTCAGCGGACCAGTTCGCCGCGGCGGAACGCCAGGCGAAATCGCTGGGTTTGAACGTTCAGTCGCTCGAACTGGAGAAGCCGCCTTACAATTTCGACGCGGCGTTCCAGCGTTTCTCCGAAGGCTCCGCGCAGATGCTGCTGGTGCTCTCCAGTCCGTACTTTTCGGATTTCCGCGCGCATATTGCCGAACTGGCGATCCAGCAGCGGCTGCCGACCATGTTCATCTTCAAAGGCTACGTCCAGGCGGGTGGACTGATGTCGTACGGCACGGACCCCGCGGCCAATTTTCGTCAGGTCGGCTTTTACGTCGCGAAAATACTCAATGGCGCAAAGGCGGCCGATCTTCCCATCGAACAGGCGACCAAATTCGAGCTGGCCGTCAATCTCAAGACCGCGAAGGCGATCGGCGTCGATCTTTCGACGTCGGTCCTGGTGCGCGCAGATGAAGTTATCGAATGAAACGGCGTCAACTCTTCGAACTGGTAGCCGGCGAAAACCGCGAAGGCACTGGGAATTAATCTTCCACCTACCGTGCTTGCCCGCGCCGACGAGGTGATCGAATGAGGCGGCGCGAGCTTTTCGAGTTGATGGCTGCCGCGGCGCTGACTTGGCCGCTGGCGGCGCTTGCGCAACAATCGAATGTGGCGACCATTGGTGTCCTCGTGCGTGCCGCTCCCGGTTGGGAGCGATTCTGGCGATCGTTTCCCGAGGCGTTGCGCGACCTCGGCTACGTCGATGGGAAAAACATTCGCTTCGAATTCCGCTCTGACCAGGGGCAGATGAGCCGTCTTCCCGAATTGGCAGCGGAACCACAAGGGTTGCTGCGATCTGCAACGGCTCCGATCCGTTCTCGAAGCCCTTTCTGGAGAAAATCCAGCTCAGCGGAAAAAACGAAAGCGTCGACATCCGCGTCTTCACATTGTCGGGAGCGACGAACTCGAGGCGACTTACGCGCAGGCGAGCCAGGCGCACATCGACGCCGCCATCCTGCAACCAAGCCTGTCGATCAAGCGCGGCGCCGACCTTGCGCTGAAATATCATCTGCCGACGGCCTGCGTCCCCAGGTGGTTTGCCGAAGCGGGCGGGCTCCTGTCCTACTGCCCCAAATATTCCGACACCTATCGCCAGGCCGCGAGTTATGTCGACAAGGTCCTCAAAGGTGCAAAGCCGGCCGATCTGCCGGTGCAACAGCCAATCAGGTTCGAGCTCGTGATCAATCTCAAGACCGCGAAAGCCCTCGGCCTCACCGTGCCGCCGTCGCTGCTGACGCGCGCCGACGATGTGATCGAATAGCTCACGCCAAGGCGACGGCTTCGACGGCAACCATCACGCCGGGAATATCGGCGCCGAAACGCGCCATCGCCCGCGCCGGCTTCGCGCCGGGAAAAAATTCCGCATAGGCTTCGTTCATTTCCTTGTAGAGATCGGTACGCGCCAAGAGCACGGTGACTTTCACCACGCGATCGAGCGAACTGCCGGCGGCTTTCAGAATGGTCTCGACATTGCGCAGCGACTGGCGCGTCTGCTCCTGCATCGTCGAGCCCACAATCTCGGTCGGCGCGCCGCCCGGCTTCACCGGGATCTGTCCCGACACGAACACAAAGCCGTTGGCGACGACGGCGTGCGAATACGGCGAGTGCGGCGCGGGATAACCGGGAACGTCGACATAACGGATCGCGCGGGCGCTTTCGGATTCAGCCATTCTGGTCGTCCTTCAAATGGAAACAGGTCTTCTCACGATGGCATATCCGCCCGTCCCGCTCTTCCATGATGCGCAGTCTACGTCACAACGAAGTTGCCGAGCAGCGTCGCAAGATCGTTCGCCTGTTCGATCGTCCAGAGCGCCCCGAGGTTTGCTTCGGTCTGCTCCTTCGGCCAGCGCGTGCCGATGTTGCCGCGGAATTTCCGCTCGACGTCGGCTCGCGTCATGGGCCTTGCGGCAAAGCCCGGCGCGTGATCGATCTCGCGCGTGATCTTTCTGCCGTCGGCAAGCGTCGCGGTCACGCGCGTCGGTACCGCGCCGCCGGTGCGCGCCGTCAGCGCGGGATCTTCGCTCACCTTGATCTTTTGCATGAAGGCGAGCACGTCGGGAGCGCGGAATTTCGTCTCCGAGAAACTGTCGCGGGTGATGTCGCCGTCGAACATCGCCCGCGCGATCATATAAGGAAGGCTGTGGTCGGCAGTTTCCCGCGTCTTGGGGTCCCACTTCGCCGGCTCGCTGCCCGTGCGCCGATAGCCTTCGAGCGAAGTCGCGACGTCGATCGCGCTGATCCGATCGAGCGAGCCGGCTTCGCGAGCGACCTCGATGGCCGCGACGATGGCGGTCTGTGTGTAGATCACCGCCGGATAGCTTTTCAGGATGCAGCGATGAATCCGGAACGGCCGGTCCCGCCCGCCGAAGCTCGTGACGTCGATATCGGCCGTGCCGGTCACCTGCTGAAAGAACCCCGCCTTGCCTTCGAAGATCGGCGCCGGCCCGGTCAGCCCGGCCCGCGCCAGCCGCACCGCGAACACCGCATTGCGGCCGGCTTCTGCCACCGCGATCCCCTTCCACTCCGAAAGGTCGCCGGTGCGCGTCTGCCCGAGCGGAATGTGATCGTTGATCGCAAGCGCAACCGCATGCGTCAGTTGCTCTTCGCTGAGCTTCATCAATCGCCCGGTGGCGAGCGCCACGGATGGGAGCCCAAGCACGGGCGGATCCCATCCGCGTGCCGTGATGTCAAACGCGTCGGTGAGCCGGCAGTTCACCTCATAGGCGACGGCGATCGCGGCGATCAGCTCCTGAGCGCTTGCATGCTCGGCCTCCGCGACCGCAAGGCACGGCGCGATGTTGTCGCTCGGGTGCACCGCAAGCACCTTGGTGGCATAAGTGTCGTTGAAATCGAAATAGCGAATGGCGGCGCCGTTGGCGAAGGCCGCGAGGTCAGGCGTCGTGCGGCTGTTGGTCCCGATGATGGTGGAGCGGCCAGCGGCCCCAACCGCCACCTCGCGGCAAATTCGCACCGCGTCTTCGTTCAAGGCGCCGATCCCGCAGCCCAGGGAATCGATCAGATGGATCTTGACCCGCTCGATGGTCGCTGCGTCGAGGTCTTCAAAGCGCAGGCCAAGCGCATAGGCGGCAAGCCGGCGGGCGAGCGGCAGCGTCTCCTGCGCGGGAGCGTTCGCCGCGCTGACGCCTGGCGAGCCAAGGATCGATGCGGCGAGCGGGAGCGCAGTTGCCCCCGCACCCATACGTACGGCAGCACGGCGGGTCAGCTTCATGCGTTCTTCCCAGTTGAAATGGCGCGTTCTCACGCTTGAGTTGCCGAATGAAACACGCCTGTCGCGGGAAGCCAAGCTGGGGCGCATCCTTAACGGAGACTTAGCGGGTTTCCCTTAGGCTGGAGCCCTTTCGATTGGGGGATTTTTCATGCGGGCTATTTTTGTCGTTCTAGCATTGCTGATAACGGCCGGCTGCCAGCAGGAGACCGAGATCACCGGTTCGACCTCGAACATGTGCGCGATCGATCTCTTCCCTTCGTACAACCCGAAGAACCTGAATCAGTGTCTGGCGGTCTGTTCCAAATGCGACCGGGGCACGACGGTCACCTGCTCGACGTCGTGCAAGCTCAGGGGTGCGGGTTAGCGCCGCCGTAACGGGTCACTTCGCGTCCGCCTTGGCTTCCGTCTTGGCCTCTGTCTTGGCTTCTGGTTTCGCGTCTGTCTTGGCGTCCGTCTTGGCAACTGTCTTTGGCTCCGCCTTGGCTTCGGTCGCGGCTTGCGCGGTCGCCTGCCGGGTCTTCACGCCCGGGCGATGCTTCGCAAACTCCTCGCCATCGATGGGCGCCACATGCGGCGGATCCCTGTCGAGATACGGACGTCCGATACCAAACTCGATGCCGTGAGTATCGACCCATTTCCAGAGTGCCTCGCTGGAAGCAAGCCGATCCTTTCGCGATGCGCCCCTGGTGCTGACGATATCCGCGGCAAGGCCGTGCCCATAACCGCCGCGAAGACTGCCACCATGATAGGACCGGTTGTCCGCAGCCTTGAGGCCGCTCGCGATCGACTGGCGGTAGTCGTCACGAAATGCGCTGGTGATGCCGGGCGCAAATCCCGCCTGATCGGCCGCGCGCAGCATCTGAAACAGTTTTAGCTTGAAGTCCCGGTCGACGCCGCCGATCACATAATCCGCCAGCGACATGCTTGCATGTGTCGCGGCCTTGGGATCTTTCCAGCCAAAATCCTCGTCGACGACAAATGTTGTCGTTCGCGTCACGGTGATCAGCTTGCCCTTCTTCTTGATCGTAACCTTTTTCGACGTGCTCTCCTTGATGGAATCTTCCTTCGCGGTTTTCTGGTAGAGCTGCCAGAGATAGCGGTCGACGCAGATGTCGAGGACCAGGCACTCGTCGACAACATCGGTTGAGCCGAGCGCGTCGTAGACCTCTTGGGTTTTCGGACCGACAATCTCGTTCGGATGACTGGACGCTTCGACCGGCCGTGGCGGCAGCTTCTCGTCCGGCACTTCGAGCGCGGCCAGATCAGGCCCTTTCGCGGCAGGCTCGCTCGCGGCGGACTCGTTCGGGGCGGACTGGCGTGGGGCTGGGGCGGCAGACGCATCGATGGCAGACACATCGGCCGCTGGCGTATCGATCGCTAACGCGCGGGTTTTCGGCGCTTCCACTTTCCGCGTATCCGCCTCCGGCGTGATCGTGGCCGTCACCAGATCGTTCGAAACCGGAATGGCGGGAGGCGCGATGTCTCTGGCGACCGGCCCGACGTCGGCAGCCGCAAGCGAATAGACATTATTTGCCGGGGTACCCGCGGTCACGAGCGCGCCAAACACCGCAGCCGGAAGCGCAACTTCCCGGCACCACGCTGCTATCGTTACGAACCGCCGATCGATGTCCAACGTTCCGACCCAGGGCTCCGATTCCGAAGTTCGCAAAGCTATTGTGGCGACCTCTGATGCGATCTTCGGAATCAAAGGAGCCCTGGCAACCTATTGATGCGAGTGAGGCCTTTGAAGTTCCTATGACTCACCTGCAGCAACACTGAAAGGAACTTCAAATTCGCCGCACTCGAATTAGATACCGGCCGCATCTTCACCCAAGGCGCATGTCGAGTAAAGGCAAAGTCACTATCCACCGCCAGTACTAAAGCAGAACGCTGTTGACGGCGCGGGTCGCGTTAACTTTTGACGCCGGCGCGGCGGCCAACAAGAGGATAGCTGTGCAGATGAGCGCTGAGCAGCGTCATCGCGGCTTCCGAAGCCGCAAGCGAATAGCCCTGGTCGCCGTGGACAAGGATCAGGGAAACCGCTCCTTCCGACAACAGCCAGATGGCGCGAGCAAGCCCTGCCGCGCGCCGCACGCCGGACTGTTCGAGCAGCTCGCAGAAGCAACGTTCGAGCCTCGCCTTGTGGCGGCGCGCAATCAGACGGGCGGGATGTCCCGGAAGATCCGCAAGCTCGATCACAAGACGCGTGAATCCCGAACCTGCCCAGCGAGGCCTGTCGGCCCAGACGGCCAGCTCGCGAAACATTCCTTTGACGATCGCATCAGGTGACCCCGAGAGCCGATCGCCGAAGGTCTTGAAGGCCGCAACAGCCAACTGATCCTGCGCCGCCAGGACTTCGGCAAGCAACTGGTCCTTGCTTTCGAAGTGATGATACAGCGTGCGCTTTGTGAGCCGCGCCTCGGCTGCAATATCGTCCATCGTCACGCGGCTATAGCCGCGCCGGCGAAACAGCCTGTACGCCGCATCGAGAATCCGTTCACGCGTCCTGGTGGCCGAGCGCGGCATCGCTTCTCCGTAAAGTATACTCATTGGTGAATTTACAACGGCGCCGGTTGGTGTGAAATGACCTTATTGGGCCTTTCGGAAGCTGGGGGACCCCGATGTCATCCACTCGCTTGACGTTGAGAGGAATTACGGCGCGGCCGGTCGTGCTCAAGCTGAAGCGGCCGGTCATTGCGAAGATCGCCACTATCACCGAGTGGCCGATGATCCTGATCGACCTGTTGACGGAAGAAGGTATCGTCGGGCGCGCCTACCTCGAGCCCTACGTCGTCAAGTCGATGCGTTACCTGGTGCCTGCGCTCAATGACCTCGGGGCGCTGTTGAAGGGCCGCATTGTTGCGCCGGTCGAACTGTTCGATGCTGCCAGGAAATCGCTTCACTTCGTCGGCTATGAGGGCCTTTCGCTGATCGCGGCCTCCGGCCTCGATATGGCAGCCTGGGATGCGCTGGCAAAAGCCGCCGACCTTCCGCTTTGCGTGCTGCTTGGCGGTTCGGTCGGCGCGGTGAAATCATACAACAGCAACGGTCTCTGGCTGAGGGAGCCGGCCGCGCTTGCCGCGGAAGCCAAGGAATTGAGAGACGAAGGCGGCTTTACCGCGCTCAAGCTGCGCATGGGCCGGCCGCGCGTATCGGACGATCTTGCGGCGCTGGATGCGGTCCGCAAGGCGCTGGGCGACGAGATCGAACTGATGGTCGATTTCAATCAGGGCCTTGATCTTTCCGATGCGCTGCGGCGATGTCATGCGATCGATGACAGCGGCCTTGCCTGGATCGAGGAGCCGATCCTTTACGACAACCTCGACGGCTATGCCAAGCTCGCGGCCGAGTTGAAAACCCCACTGCAGATCGGCGAGAACTTCTATGGCCCCCGCGAGATGCACAAGGCCATTCAAAGAAGCGCGTGCGACCTCGTGATGCCGGACTTCATGCGCATTGGCGGCGTCACCGGCTGGATGAGGGCGGCGGCGATTGCAGGTGGCGCGGGCGTGCCGATGTCAACGCACCTCTATCCTGAGGTCGCAGCGCACGTGATGCGCGTCACCGAAACCGCGCACTGGCTCGAATGGCAGGATTGGGCAAATCCGATTCTCAAGACGCCCTACCAGATCAAGGGCGGATTGTTGCACATCCCCGACGCACCTGGCCTCGGGCTTGAATGGGATGAAGACGCGGTCAGGCATCACCTGGTCTGACGCTGCTGCGAGCGCAAAGTGCTGGCGCTCGTGGCGATGGGCAAGACCAACGGCAAGACCGCCGGGGGTCTCGCGATCCGCGCCCTCGCCGCCGCTGGTGTCTGATCGCCGGGGGAGCGCGGATTGGGATGCTCAATTGCGTGACCTCATGCAGCTTCGGCATTGACGGCCGAGACAGCGAGCTTGGTCAGCGCTTCGTCGGTCTTTTTCTCCTCGTCCAGAGTCTCATCGATCAGACGTACCGCCTCCGCCATGGAGAGCTGCGACGCCCAGGTTTTCAGGGTGCCATAGCGCGCGATCTCGTAGTGTTCGACGGCTTGCGCAGCGGAAACCAGCCCCGCATCCAGCGGCGGCGTCCCTTCATACTCCTCCATGATCTCCTTGCCTTCATCGAGAATGCCCTCGATCGCATCGCATTTCTTGCCGCGTGCGGGCTTGTGCAGAAGTTCGAAGATTTGCTCGAGCCGTTCGATTTGTCCTTCGGTCTCGTCGTGGTGTTTTTCGAACGCTTTTCGCAGCGCGGTTGATTCCGCGGCCTTGGCCATCTTTGGCAAGGCCTTATAGATTTGCTTTTCGGCGTAGTAGATGTCCTTCAGTGTTTCGACGAACAATGCGAGCAGATCCTTTTCAGCCATGGTTTTAATCTCCTTGGAAGGGTGTGATCGCCAACGACGTCACACCCGCTGAAGTTCCTCGCACCGCCCTTCTGCTAGATGATGAGAGCGGCGCAGCGGCAACGCACACGACAGCTTGGAACTTTGACGGCCGCTTTGGCTTCCTTCCTTTTGGGAGATGCCAAAGATGGCCCGCAAGGCGAAGAAGAAGCGGAAGTATTCGAAGGGTTCTGGCAAGGACGTCGGAAGCGAGATGCGGCGCTACAAGAAGGGCACCGCCAAAAGCGGCCGCGGCGGCAAGGGCGGCAAGGTCAAGAGCCGCAAGCAGGCCATCGCCATCGGCCTCTCCAAGGCGCGCAAAAAGGGCAAGAAGGTACCCAAAAAGAAATAGCCCTGAAGAGACGGCTGTCTTTCATGTCCTTTCTGTTCGTGCGCCGTGGCGCGGCGCTCCTTGCGGGGGGAAGCGACAGCCACACTCCGAGGTTTCAGGTCGGTCCAGAATGAGAGAGGTTGTGCGAACCATGGGTCCGCTACGCGTCAAGCCGACACGAACGGACGTCACGATAGCGCGCGGGATTGCAAGGCACACGCGCCCCGTCCCCGAGAAGGTCGCGGACGCCTTGACTTATGGTGCCGATGAAAGGGTCCTGCTGGTACTCGCGGGCATCTGCTGGTTGCTGACCCGTGACAAACCGCCTCCGCTCAAGCGCGCCGGCAACCATGCGCTTCTCGTGACGGCAACGGTCTCTTTCCTGCCACATCTTTTCAAGCGCTGCTTCAATCAGGTCCGACCCGATCGTCTCACCGTCAAAGGACATTTGCGCGGCATCCCGCTTTCGGGCCACGCCGATGACGCGTTTCCTTCCGGCCATGCCTTGCACATGGGTGCCCTCGCCGCCGCGGCGCAATCCTGGCCGCGGGGATGGCGGGGACTGGGCATTGCGCTTGCAACTTTTCTTTCGCTTACGCGGATTGCGGTCCTTGCACATTGGGCAAGCGATGTGGCAGCGGGTTTCGCCTTGGGCGCGGCGGTGGAAAGAGCGATGCGCCGTCTGACGCGCTATCCCGAGGGATTGAACGAGCCCGCCGCCGGCTCCAAAAGTTCTCTCTTCACCAATGGGGAAGCGTTCAAAGGGTGAAGCATGGCCGAATATGCGGTACGGTTCTTCCTCGGCGGGGCCGTCGTTTCGATTTTCGCAGTGCTGGGCGATGCGCTGCGGCCAAAGAGCTTTGC
Source organism: Bradyrhizobium sp. (assembly GCF_035652035.1). Taxonomy (GTDB): domain Bacteria; phylum Pseudomonadota; class Alphaproteobacteria; order Rhizobiales; family Xanthobacteraceae; genus Bradyrhizobium. The sequence goes on along the minus strand of NZ_DASREO010000091.1, from coordinate 164,844 downwards.
AGGCCTCTTTGGCGCCGCGCCTTCGGTTGCGCTTGCAACCCTCGGCATCGCCCTCTTCCAACACGGCAGCAGCTATGCGGCCGTTCAAAGCCGCGCGATGATGCTGGGTGCGCTCGCTCTTGCAGTTTATAGCGTCGCGGTTTGCCAGCTCTTGATGCGCGCGCGCATAGCTGCGCTTCCGGCAACGCTTCTTGCTTTTGCGCTGTGGCTGGCCGCCGCTTTTTGCCTTCACTTTCTTGTCTTCGGAGGCGCGTGATGCTGGTGCGCCTTTCCCTCTCGTCGCTTAGAGATGTGCAATGGCATGAATATCTTGTCCGCTTTGCCTTGGGCGGATTGGCGACGGTTGCGACGGGACTGGTCAGCCGCGCCTTTGGGCCTTCGATCGGTGGACTGTTCCTGGCGCTCCCCGCGATCTTTTGCGCAAGTGCGACCCTTATCGAGAAGCACGAGTCAGCGCGAAAGCAGCGGGCCGGGCTGGAAGGCAGGCGACGCGGCCGGGAAGCCGCCGCACTCGACGCCGCGGGCGCAGCGCTGGGGAGCGTCGGCATGCTGGCTTTTGCGGCCTGTTTCTATTTGCTGGTCGAGACAAGCGAGCCTGGGGCCTTCATAACCGCGAGCCTTGTCTGGCTGCTGGTTTCGGCAGGCTTCTGGTGGGCACGCCGATACGTTCGTATCACCCGCGGGAGAACGCTTCCTCGACGCAACTAAGCGAGCTACTGGTTTCCTGTTACAAGACTTGCCAACATGCCAAGCGTACACAATCCCATTGCTGCGGTCGAAGCCCAGCCGAGCCAGTACAGTGGACCTTTGACGACAAACCTCCCCATGATTTCGGGTTGGCGGACCATGAGCATGAGCAGGATCATGACGGGCGCAGCCAGCACGCCATTGACGACCGCGCTCCAGTAAAGCGCCTTGATTGGATCCATCGGCATGAAATTAAGCCCGATGCCGAGCAGGCCCGAGACGGCGAGCACGAGATAGAAGGCGGCCGCCTCTTTCGGCTTGCGGTCGAGACCGACCGGCCATTTGCGCCCCTCGCCGATGGCGTAGGCCGCCGAGCCCGCCAACACCGGGATCGCCAACAGGCCGGTGCCGATAATGCCAAGCGCAAACAGGAGGCCGGCCGCGTCTCCCGCGAGCGGCTTCAATGCTTCGGCTGCTTGCGTCGAGCTTTGCACATCCGTGATGCCATGCGCATGCAGGGTCGCGGCAGTCGTGATGATGATGGCGATGGCGATGCCGTTGGAAAAGCCCATACCGACAAGCGTGTCGGCCCGAATGCGCCTGAGTTCGGCCGGCGCGCCTCGCCCGTCCTGCTTGAGCGGCTTTTTGCTCTTGTCGATGCGTTGCTCCTCCGCTTCCTGCGACGACTGCCAAATGAAGAGATAGGGCGAGATCGTGGTGCCGAGGATCGCGACAAGCGTGGTCAGGAAATCGCTCGACCATCGAACTTGAGGGACAACGAGCCCTTCGAGCGCCTCGCCCCACGGCACATGGGTAAAACCGAGCGTGATGATATAGGCAAAGAGCGAAAGCGTGAGCCATTTGAGGACCAGGACGTAGCGCCTGTAATCAAAGAAGATTTGCGCCACGATCGAGCCAACGCCGAAGGCCACAATATAGAGGATGCGCGGCCCCCTGATCAGATGCGCAAGTGCATCCGCCATGGCGCCAAGGTCGGCGCCGATGTTGACGGTGTTGGCGACGAACAACATCGCCAGCAAGGGCCAGAGCAAGGACGTCGGCAAATGCCGACATACGTTTCCGGCGATGCCGTGGCCGGTGACGCGTCCGATCCGCGCCGAGATTTCCTGAATCGCGGCCATCAACGGATAGGTCAGGAGCATCGTCCAGCTGATGCCGAAGCCAAGCTGCGCGCCCGCTTGCGAATAGGTGCCGATGCCGGATGGATCGTCGTCAGACGCGCCGGTAATCAGGCCGGGACCGAGCAACTTGAACGCATTTTTTAATCGAAAAGATTTTGGCTTTTCAACCTTGGGCAATGAAACGCCGTCGCTCACATCTCCCTCTCCTCCCAGACCTTGGCCAAAACCGCCGAGGTGCTTTTCGCGAATGAACCGCGCAAAAAACGCTTCGGAGCCCTCCGGGGTTCCGAGCTCAGCTCCCCCGACGTTTCTCCGACGCACCTGGCCTCGGGCTCGAATGGGATGAAGAGGCGGTCAGGCACCACCTGGTCTGACTCTGCTGTTCCTTCCGCAAAATAAAGAGCCGGCAAACCGTCCCTCTTGTCAGCTTCAACAGTTCGCCGCGGTTGCGCCGCACTTCCGATATTGTTTGTCGCTGACCTTTTCCATCCAGTCGACGACCTTGCCGTCCAGGGATTCCTGGATCGCGATGTGCGTCATCGCTGTCGTCGGTGAAGCACCGTGCCAGTGCTTTAATCCCGGTGGAAACCACACGACGTCACCGGGCCGGATCTCCTCGATCGGGCCACCCTCTCGCTGCACCAGGCCAAGGCCGGCCGTGACGATCAAGGTTTGCCCCAGCGGATGGGTGTGCCAGGCAGTACGCGCACCGGGCTCGAATGTGACCAGAGCGCCGGCGGCCCGTGCGGGCGCCGATGCCTGAAACAGTGGGTCGATCCGAACCGTTCCGGTAAACCAGACGTCCGGACCTTTCTGCGAGGGCCGCGAGCCGTTTCGATTGATATCAATGTCCATATAAGTCTCCTTCTTTCGTTCGGATGCTTGCGCCTGCGTCCGGCCAACTGCGAGCAAGGCGGCGGTGCCGCCGCAGATCAATGCGCCCCTGCGCGTGATCATCGCGGGTTTCCTTCAACATTCTCCGGGTACGCCATAAGCCACCATGCGACGAACACAGCACAGAGCACAGTGATGGCGCTGGCGAGAAACAGTACATTCAGTCTCGCTCCGCTCGCGATCAGTCCGAGCGCGGGACTGGCGAGCCCCTGGGCCAGATCAAGGAAGGCGGTGTAAGCGCCCATCGCCAACCCTCGGCTCTGAGCCGGGACGCGGCGCACCGCTTCCACGCCAAAGCCGGGATAAACCAACGAGAAGCCGAACCCGGTGAGCGCGGCGCCGGCCAGCGCCATCTCGGGTCGAACCGCGAGCCAGATCAACGCCTGACCGACCGCTTCGATCAACGCACAGACCAGCGCGACCTTTGCACCGCCAATGCTGTCCGCCAAATGGCTAAAGAATATCCGCGCGAGAATGAAGGCGACGGCATAGGCGGTGTAGGCGTGCCACCCGTTGGCCCAGCCGCGGTACGCGAACAGCAACGCAACGAACGTTGTCACTGCGCCAAACCCCACGCTGCCGAGCGCCGAGCCGAAGCCCGGTATCCAAACGGCGCCAATTACCTTGCCGAATGAGGCACGGGCATGCTGCACCGGATCGACCTCGGGAAGCAAAGCTACCAGTAACAGCGCAGCCAAGGGCGCTATCGCAGTCGCTGCTGCGATCGCCGCAAAACCATGGGCAGCATAGAGCGCGGAGCCGGCCGGCGCGCCGATCGCGAAGGCCGCGAACATCGCCGATCCCACCCAGGCGATGACCTTGCCTGTGCTGCCGGGATCGACCAGCGCAAGCCCCCAGCTCACAGCAGCCGTGATGATGAAGCTCTCTGCCCCGCCGAGCAATCCACGCCCGAGCAGGAGAATCGCGACCGAGCTCGGCGGAGAACCGCTAAAGCCCAGCGACAACAGATAGACCAGACCGGACGCGGCGGCCGCGAGCAGGCCGACAATCACGCCGAGCTTCGCTCCGCTTCCGTCCGAATAGTGGCCCGCCCACGGCCGCGAAATCAGCGACGCGACAAACTGACTGCCGGCGACGAGGCCGACCACGAACGTGCCTTGTCCCAATCCATCATGCACGTGAATCGGAAGGACCGGCATTGCAAGGCCGATGACGAGAAAGGCAACGAAGACCACCGCCATGATCGGCAGCAATGAGGTTGCGACGAAATTCTTCCTGTTGTCCAGGATCGCAGCCATCGACGAGCTGTCACCTCTACCAGGCATAGGCCACCGGCGCCTCGCCGCCCGGACCGGGCCAGATCTTGTCGAGTCTGGCCATCGTTTCATCCGAGAGAGCGAGAGAGGCCGCCTCCTGATTCTGGCGGAGTTGCTCTACTGTACGCGGTCCGCTGATCGCGGCGGTCACGACGGGATTGTGAAGCACCCAAGCGAGCGCAACGTCGGACGGTGGCCGGCCGAGCTCGTCGCACAGCGCCTCATAGGCCTGAAGCTGCGGGCGCAGTTTGTCGATCCGCGTCTGCAGCAATAGCGACGCGCGGCGTCCGTTGGCGATCTTGCGCAGGACGCCGCCCAACAGCCCCATGCCGATCGGGCTCCATGGAATGAGGCCGACGCCGAAGTGGCGCAGCGCCGGGATCACCTCGAGCTCAATGGTGCGCTGAGCGAGATTGTACAGGCTTTGCTCGGATGCCAGCCCGAGCAGGTTGCGTGAGGCGGCTGTGCATTGAGCGACGGCGATATCCCAACCCGCGAAGTTGCTGCTGCCGACATAGGTGATCTTGCCCTCTCGGATCAGTTGCTCCATCGCCTGCCAGATCTCTTCCCATGGCGTCGCCCGGTCGATGTGATGCATCTGGTAGATATCGATATGATCCGTCCTCAGCCGCCGCAGGCTGGCCTCGCAGGCCCTGCGAATATGATAGGCGGAAAGCCGACGATCGTTCGGCCCGGTCTCCATCGGCTGGTACACCTTGGTCGCCAGCACGATTCTCTCGCGTCGACCGCCCTGTCCTAACCAACGGCCGATGATCTCCTCGGAGATGCCGAACCCCTTCATCATGTCTGGCGATTGGGGACCACCATAGACATCCGCCGTATCGAAGAAATTGATTCCGCCGTCGAGGGCTTCGTCCATGATCGCAAAACTGGCCGCTTGATCGGTCAGTTCGCCGAAATTCATGGTGCCCAGTGCAAGCCGGCTTACTTTCAGGCCAGTTCGGCCCAAGTGCCTGTATTCCATCGAAGGGACTCCCAGATCAGCATGCCCGCCCCGCTGATCCGAACCTAAGGCTTCCCCTCTCATGCGATTAGGTGATAAATTTTTAATGTCGTTATTAGCAAGGCTACTTAATGCACCGGGAAGACGCGAGCGATCTCGTCGCCTTCCTCGCCGTGGCGAGGGAACGTAGCTTCACACGTGCCGCGGCGAAGCTCGGCATGACGCAGTCTGCTCTAAGCCAGATCGTCAGAAACCTCGAGGAGCGGCTTGGCGTCAGGCTGCTGAATCGGACAACGCGCAGCGTCACCCCGACCCAGGCTGGAGAGCGCCTGTTCCTGAGCATCGGCCCCAGGTTCAACGAGATGGACACGGAGCTTGCTGCACTCGGCGAACTTCGCGACAAGCCCGCCGGAACCGTTCGACTGACAGCGACAGAGTATGCTGCTGCCGAAATCGTGCTGCCCGCTCTAGAGAAAATCCTGCCGAAATATCCCGATATTCGCGTCGAGGTGATAATCGATTACGGACTCACCAACATCGTCGCAGCCCAAGTCGATGCCGGTATCCGCCCCGGCGAACTGGTTGCCAAGGACATGATCGCCGTTCGCGTCAGCCCTGATCTCCGGATGGCCGTTGTGGGTTCGCCTTCCTACTTCGGCGAACGCAAGCGGCCCAGGACGCCACAGGAGTTGACGAACCACAACTGCCTCAACCTGCGCCTGCCGACGCATGGCGGCAGCCTCTATGCTTGGGAGTTCGAAAAGAACGGACGCGAGCTCAACGTTCGTGTCGAAGGGCAGATGGTGTTCAACAGTGCGGGTCTCCTCCTGCAAGGAGCACTCAGAGGTCTGGGCCTCGCATACCTCACCGAAGGTCATGTGCAGCGCTATGTTTCGCAAGGCAAGCTTGTCCGCGTGTTGTCGGATTGGTGTCCGCCGTTCGCCGGATACCATCTCTACTACCCCAGCCGCCGCCAGCATTCGCCCGCCTTCTCGCTCGTCGTCGAAGCGCTTCGATACAGAGGACGAGTTTGACTTCGGCGATCATTGACATCGCCGCGATTTTGCACTCCCGCAAATCTGCTGATTTGCCCGTCGTGCCAATTCGCCGCAGGGGCGCATCCTTGTGACGTCGGGCAAATCACGGGCACTTTCCGCGCGTCCTTTGCTCTTCAAGAGGGGCGTACGCGTCGTCACGGACGTTGGGCATGGGATGCGATGGACGCGAAGCGCGCATCAGACGGATGCGCTTGCGACGCGGACGGTGAAGTCGTGTGGTCCTGACACCTCGACGCTGGTGTCAACCCGGCGACAACGTTTGCGCGTTGGGCCGGGGATGGTGGCAAGAAAGCCCGATCACCAGGGAGAGCACGAAGCAGCCGTTAAAACCATTCGCGCAGGGAATGCTGGATCCGCTCCGGCGAACCTGTGGTGACTAACTCGTGTGCTTTCTATTCTTGCGCACGAGGCTGCGGGCGAGCCAGACGCCCGGCATTCCCTGCGCCCTCGATTTCTTGAGGGTTGTCCGAAACAGGACTCGGGCGCGATGCGCCGCGAGAACGCGGGGGTGTATCTTGACGTCATTGCGTGGAGCGAAAGCGACGAAGCAATCCAGTTCGCAAAAGCAAGACCTGGATTGCTTCGCGGAGCCTGTCATCGGGCGCGCATTCGCGCGACCCGTTGGCTCGCAATGACGATGGGGAGAACACGGACAATTGTCATGCCCGGCCATAGCCATTCGAAGAACGGCGTCGCTTCCGCTCGCCTATGTGCCGGGCATCCACGCCTTACTTTCGCTTCTGGAGGCCAAGACGTAGATGGCCGGGACGAAGCCCGGCCATGACGACTACGGAGAGATCCTTTTCTCTCATCCTTCGAGACGCGGCTCACACCGCTCCTCAGGATGAGGTCGCATCAATACCGGTAATGATCCGACTTGAACGGGCCTTCCACCTTGACGCCGATATAGTCGGCCTGGTCCTTGCGCAATTCGGTCAGCTTGACGCCGATCTTGGCGAGATGCAGCCGCGCCACCTTCTCGTCCAGCGACTTCGGCAGCACATAGACTTCCTTCTTGTACTTGCCGTCCTTGTTGTTGGCGAACAGTTCGATCTGCGCCAGCGTCTGGTTGGTGAAGGACGCCGACATCACGAAGGACGGATGGCCCATCGCATTGCCGAGGTTCACGAGGCGGCCTTCGGAGAGCAGGATGATGCGGTGCTTGTCGGGGAATTCGATCTCGTCGACCTGCGGCTTGATGTTGGTCCATTTCAGATTGCGCAAGTGGGCGATCTGGATCTCGTTGTCGAAGTGGCCGATGTTGCAGACGATGGCGCGGTCCTTCATCGCGCGCATGTGCTCGATAGTGATGATGTCCTTGTTGCCGGTCGCGGTGACAAAGATGTCGGCGCGGGGCGCCGCGTCTTCCATGGTCGTGACCTCGTAACCTTCCATCGATGCCTGCAATGCGCAGATCGGATCGACTTCGGAGACCATGACGCGGCAGCCGGCCTGGCGCAGCGAAGCCGCCGAGCCCTTGCCGACGTCGCCGAAGCCCGCAACCATCGCTACCTTGCCCGACATCATCACGTCGGTGCCGCGGCGGATGCCGTCGACCAGCGATTCACGGCAGCCGTAGAGGTTGTCGAACTTCGACTTGGTGACACTGTCGTTGACGTTGATGGCGGGCCACAGCAGCGTCCCGGCCTTCTGCATGTCGTAGAGACGGTGCACGCCGGTGGTGGTTTCTTCGGAAACACCCAGGATCGACTTGGCGATACCGGCGAAGTAGCCCTTCGGCTTCTCCTTGAGCTGCTTCTTGAGCAGCGCAAAGAACACTTCCTCTTCTTCCGAACCGGGCTTGTCGAGGAAGGCCGCATCGCCGTTCTCGGCCTTGAGGCCGAGATGCACGTACATGGTGGCGTCGCCGCCGTCATCGAGGATCATGTTGGGATGCAAGGCTTCACCGGGTTTTGCGCCATGCCAGTCGAACAGTTTTGCCGTGTAGTCCCAGTAGTCCTTCAGCGTCTCGCCCTTGACGGCGAACACGGGAATGCCGGCGGCGGCAATCGCGGCCGCCGCATGGTCCTGCGTCGAATAGATGTTGCACGAGACCCAGCGGATATCGGCGCCGAGCGCAGCCAGCGTCTCGATCAGGACGCCGGTCTGGATCGTCATGTGCAGGGAGCCTGCGATGCGCGCGCCCTTCAAGGGCTGCTTCGGGCCATATTCCTCGCGCGTCGCCATCAGGCCCGGCATTTCGGTCTCGGCCAGCGAGAGCTCCTTGCGGCCGAATTCGGCGAGCGAAATATCCTTGACGATGTAGTCGGTGAAACCGGGCTTTACGGCGGTGGCGGTCATAAGGTTGTCCTTTGTCTTCATCTGAGCGTCGTTTCCGACGAGCGGACCGAATTAAGCCTTGGTCATGCCCGGGCTTGTCCCGGGCATCCACGTCTTGGCCACGACAAGAAAGACGTAGATGGCCGGGACAAGCCCGGCCATGACGACTTAAATATGTCGCGACGCACTAGATACTCACATCGCGCGCTTGAGCTCGTCGGCGAGATCGGTGCGCTCCCAGGAGAAGCTGCCGTCCTTTTCCGCCGCGCGGCCGAAGTGGCCGTAGGACGCGGTCTTGCGATAGATCGGGCGGTTGAGCTTCAACGTGCGGCGGATGTTGGTCGGCGTCAGGCGGAACATTTCCGGCAACACCTTCTCGAGCTTCTTCTCGTCGACCTTGCCGGTGCCGTGCGTATCGACCAGCAGCGACATCGGATCGGCAACGCCGATCGCATAAGCGACCTGGATGGTGCAGCGCTCGGCAAGGCCGGCCGCGACCACATTCTTGGCGAGGTAGCGCGCGGCATAGGCGGCCGAGCGGTCGACCTTGGTCGGGTCCTTGCCGGAGAACGCGCCGCCGCCATGCGGGGCATAGCCGCCATAGGTATCAACGATGATCTTGCGGCCGGTCAGACCGCAATCACCGTCGGGACCGCCGACCACGAAGTTGCCGGTGGGATTGACCAGGAAGTCGGACGGACGCTGCGGCATCCAGCCCTTCGGCAGCGCCGATTCCACCGCGGTCGAGATCATCTCCTTGATCAGGCCGGGCGAGTACTTCTTGTTGTTGCGGCTCTTCTCATTGTGCTGGGTCGAGACCACGACCTTGGTGCAGCCGACCGGCTTGCCCTCGACATATTTCACCGTGACCTGGCTCTTGGCGTCGGGCTGCAGATCGGCGAGCTGGCCGTTGCGGCGCTTCTCGGACAGAACCTTCAGGATGCGGTGGGCGAAGAAGATCGGCGCCGGCATGAACGAGCCCTTCTGGTAGACCTCGCTCTCGGTGCAGGCGTAACCGAACATCATGCCCTGGTCGCCCGCGCCCTCTTCCTCGCCGCTCTTCTTTTTCTTGGCGTCGACGCCCATCGCGATGTCGGGCGATTGTCCATGCAGCAGCACCTCGATGTCGGCACCGTGATAGGAGAAGCCGTTCTGGTCGTAGCCGATGTCCCTGACGACATCGCGCGCGATCTGGCTGATCAGTTCGCGATCGACCACGGAGACGCCGTGGATATCGCGGAACAGCTGGCCACGGCCCTCGCCGGCGATGACGATCTTGTTGGTCGTGCACAGCGTCTCGCAGCCGAGCCGCGTGTTGACGAGGCTGTCGTCGGCGATGCCGAGCTTGACGTCCTTTTCGATGAAGGCATCGAGGATCGCATCGGAGATCTGGTCGGAGACCTTGTCCGGATGGCCTTCGGAAACCGACTCAGAAGTGAACAGGTAAGACGCGCGCATCTAGGTAGCCCCTTCTTCCGCCGGTGTCCGGCGGTGTGTTTTTGCAAATGTCCTGATAGGTCAGTCCCGACGGCGCGAGATGACGTAGGATTCGTCGTAAAACCAGAGCCCGTTATGCTTGCGCAGAACCTCTCTGACGGCCTCGAGATAACGGCCACTCTGGGTCATTTCCGTCAACCGGTCGTCTTCAATCTGTGCGACATACACCGCCGCATTCCATGCTGCAAAGGCCGTCGAAGTTCCTATCGAGCCGGTAACCTCGTCGGGGAGCGCTTCCATATCATACCGGAAGACCGAACGGTTATCGGCATAGGCGTTAAAGTTAAGGTCGCGCCCGGCCGATCCCAGCTCGTATTTCACCGCGCGCAATAGCTCATGACGGCTGACCGCGAAAGGGTTTTCTCCCGGCCATACCGCCTGGATGATTTCAAGCCCCGGATCCTGCCCGTGGGAGTGGATTCCGATCAAACGCCCGCCGGCCCGCAAGGCCCGCCCCAGGGGCGCCACAATGCGTTTGGCACGGAAATTCACGCTCGATTTGGCCCGGTATGGCTGGGATGCGATAATCAGGTCGAAATTGGCCTCGGCCCGGCCGGCCCGGGGGATGATCGAATCAAGCAGAAACCGCTGGTCTTCCCGGTAAAGCACCAGCGCCACCGGCCGCTCATAAATCGGCATGCCGGAACGGGGCGCGACGCTGGCCCGCCAGTTCTGCTCCAGAAATGGCCCCAATTCGGCGATCTGGGCCTCGAAATCCCCGGAAGAGTCCCCCCGCAGGGGCACCTCATGCCAGATCATCCCGGCTGCGGCCGCGGGCGAGGCCGGAGTCAGCCAGGGCGCCTCCGCGTAGTACATATTCGTGAGCACAAAGACGGTCGCCGGGTGCTCGTAGAGTCGGTCCGGCACCTTCTCCAGGGTCAGGCGGACGTCCTCGAGGGAGAGCTCCTTGCCCGCGATATAAAAAGGCATGTGCGGAAAGCGCGTGTGCATGGACCGCATCACCCGCGCCAGCACCGTGCCGTCCCCGCAGCCGGCATCGAACACCCGAAGCGCCGGCGGACGGGGATGGATGGCGGACAGCTCCAGCGCCACCCGTGCCGCGACCACCCGCTTCTCGCTGCAGGTGTGGACGAACAACAGGTATTTCTGCCGGTTTTCGAAGAAACGGAAATTGCCGCGTGGATCGCGTTTTTCCGGCACCACTTCAAGACCGCGCGGCGGCGGCATTCCGCCCGGCATGGCGGAGGCGATATAGGCCTGGATGCGCTCCAGCGTGTCGATGGTGATGCGCTTGCCCTCGCGCAGACGATGCACCAGCTTGCCGTCATTGACGGCGCGACGGCCGAACGTGGATTCGGCCATATCCGCCTGGCGGCAAAACTCCGAGATGTGAGCCAGGATCTGGTCGTTCTTCATCGGGACGCAGATGGGAAATGCTGGTGGGGCGAAAAACTCCTAGCACACCCTGCCCACCTGTGCCCATCGCCGGAACGCCCGCAACTTGGTCGCGGCCCAAACTTATGGGTATACAGGGCCGAAGTCCGATACCTCGGGGCGAATATGTTCAGGTCATATTGCGTTGCTGCGCTGCTGCTTACGGCCGCAAGCGGAATCGCGCACGCCGGCTATCTGGACGAAAATCCCGACGAGGTTTTTGAAAGCGTCTATGAGCGGATCGGCGCCCTGCCGGTCCAGGCCACGCGCGATCCCGACGTCTGGCTTCGCCTGCAAGAACTCAAGCGCGAGCCCTGCGATCAGAAGAGCATCGAGGGTCTGGCCCAATTGCTCGACAGACTGGGTTACCGGCGACAGGCAGCCGATGGGCTATACAAGTTCGTGCTTAGTTGCGGCGCACCGATGACCGCGCTCAATCGATCGGTCAATATCTACCTGAAGATCACCGATTATCCGAAGGCCGTCGAAGTCGCCGACGAATACGTGCGCCGCGCGCCGTCGGACCGTGAAGCTCACTATCTGCGCGGTATCGCGCTCGACGGCGCCGGCGATCACAAGCGCGCGCTGGCCGACTATTCCGACGCGATCGAGCTGTTTGGCGCCGACAAGAAGAAAATTTCCAGTCGCGTCTTCCTGAAGATGGCGAGCGCCTATGCCGCGCTGCAAGAGTTCTGCGAAGCGACCGCGCCGATCAATCAATGGGTCGCGCTCGATCCGGTAACCCGCGACACCAGCCAGACGCAAAAGATCATTGCCGACTACGAGCAGCAGGGTAATTGCGTGTCGTCAACCGAGCCGCGCTCCGAACGCTTTCCGATGCCGGCGCGAGGCGGCGTCGTCACGGTCAAGGCCGAAATCAACGGCGTACGCGGACTGTTCATCCTCGACACCGGCGCAACCTATGTCGCCATGAAGGCGGCCTTTGCCAGCCGCGCCAAAATTCCGCAAACTGAGGCGAGCGAAATTACCGTCAACACCGCCAACGGGCCGGTGAAGGCGAAGCTATCCCGCGCCGAGAAGGTGAGACTCGGCAGGCTGGAAGCGGTCAACGTGCCTGTCGCCGTGCAGGACGACGAAAAAATCTATGGAAACGGCGTCGACGGGTTGCTCGGGATGAGCTTTCTCTCGCGGTTCGAGGTCCAGATGGCCGGCGGCATGGTCGAAGTTCACACCCGCCGGCCGAAGAAGTGAAATTGGAACCCGCGGAGGGCGGCGAGTTCCATTGCGGCGAGACTAGGGCAGCTCAAAAGTTATCCTAAGTTATTACGAAATATACCCCAGCATGTATGTTCAAGTCGGTGGCAACTGGCAGAGGGGCTCCTGAAGAATGAGTGGTGTGTTCATTGGAGCAACGGCTAGGGTATGTCGAGTGAGTCCGCTGTACCGACCTATATCCTGCAAAGTGACGGCCTGTTTCGGGAAGGTCTTCGACTAATACTGTCGAGGACTCGTTTTCGTGCTCACGGCTGCGCAATCGACTTGGAGGATCTTACCGGTATCCCCGACGACGGGCCCAGCCTGTTCATCGCGGCCGTCGATGCCAACCAGGCGCTCATTTGCAGCAAGATCCGGAGCCGCTATCCGCTCGCATACATTGTGGCGGTTGCCGACGAGAGCAACCCACGCTCGCTCGCGAGCGCACTCGAAGACGGAGCAAACGCCGCGCTCTTTAATACCGTCAGTCCCGGCGACCTTGTCAGCACGCTGCAAGCGGTCGTCAACGGCAAGCTTATTCTGATCGATGCCCGTCTCTGGCCGCTGGGGAGCCAGCCAAGGACTGAGCTGGAAAGCCAACCAATAACCGAGTTGGAAAGCCAACCAAGAACTGAGTTGGAAGGCCAACCAAGAAGCGAAGTGCGACCGTCGCCCTCCCTCTCCGCCGAGACGCCATGGGATGTGGCCGATGAGCCTCAGCCGATGAAGCTGTCCGCTCGGGAGGTCGCCATCCTTGAACGCATCGTCCGGGGGGATTCAAACAAGCAGGCCGCGCGGTTCTTCAGGATCGCGGAGCCGACCGTGAAGGCGCATGTGAAGGCCATCCTGAGAAAAATTGGCGCCAACAACCGGACGCAGGCCGCGATCTGGGCATTCAACCATCGCCTGTTCGATCACGCGGGTGATGTGCAGGCCGGCCTTCCGATATTGCTGACCGACGAAACGGTGCGCTGAGAGCCTCAGCCTCTGCCGACGCCGTGAGGCGCCTTCCGGTCCGGCCATCGCGGGCGCGAGACCCCGCCGGGGCGCCCGCCGGTCGCAACTGCGACCACGGATGTGACCGCAAGCACGATCCAGACGAACAGCGCGAGCTGCCTTGTGCTCTCGAGCGGCCCGGGCGGCGATGGCGTCTCCGAAGGGCGCTTCGGGTCGGTCTCAGGCAGGTCGAGACGAAGCATGCCCGCATCGACCCAGCGATCCGCCAGCGTTGCCTCTCGTATCTGCATCTGCACCGGCACCGGCGCTTGCTGCGGCACGGCGGGCGTTTCCGGGCGAGGCGGACGACGGTCGTGGGTCCAGCATCCGTCACCGTCTCTCACGAGGACCTGCGCCGGCCATGTCCTGGCCGCTTCGGCCTGGTCGAGGCAATGACGGGACGCGCGCGCGTCCGGCGCGCCGGTCAGCAACAGGATCGCCAGAGCTGCGGCGAGCGGCGGAAGACCATGTTGTAGTCTGACATAGTTTCCGACACTCGCCGCGTCGCCCGCGCCGGAGGTATAAACATTATCGGGATCGCGCCATTGCGCGAGGCATTCGCCGCAGATCCGGGCATCGTTATGCCAGAACGATGCCTTGGCATATTCCACCTCGCGCCGGCAGCAATCGCAAATCATCGCGGTGCCTCGTCAACGATGCGTTTCAGTTCTGCCCTCGCCTCGCGTCGCTCCAATTCCTTGACCAGTTCTTCGCCGGCCCTGCTGTTCGCCTCGGAATAGGACCGCGCCTGGGTGGCCTGGTCGCCGGCCGTCCTCGTCATCGCGCAACCGCCAAGCATGACCGAGAGCAGCACGATGATGGGCAGTGCCGCGACCAGCAGGTACGGCACCGCCCCATACAGGATCACGGAGCTCCCTCGGCGGATTTCGCCGCGATCCTGTCCCTGAACGTCTCGCATAGCTGGCGGACTTCGTCCGTCGCGCTGGAGCAGGATTCGATTTCGTTGAAGATGCGCTTGCCCTCCTTGCGATAGCGCGCAGCGGTCGCCTTGATGTCCTTGAGCATGGCGGAGGCCGACGTGGTGAGTTGCTCGCAGCGCGAGGCCATCTCCTTGACGAATTCGCCCATCGCTTCGATCTCTTTCGCGGTCACCTCGTATTCCCTGACGATGGCCTCAGCCGAGAGCTTGCCGATCTCGGTCGCATCCTCGTGATGGTTGACGTAGTCCGGGACCGCCAGAGCCCGGGGGACGGACCCAACCGGCTGGATGTGCGGAGGCCTGTGCATGACCGCTTCGTGGATTTCCCCTTCGATCTCTCCGACGTTGAAGGGCTTCGCCGCAGCATTCTGTGGTCTCATAGGTTTTGCTCCCTTGGCAATTGTCTCGCTTCAAAAAGCTGGCTGCTCCTGCCTCCAGCCCATGCATCGCCGAGCCGGCGTCCCCGTGGCTCGAGGACGCTGTTGCACCCGGCAATTCTCAATTTCCGAAGAAGTTATCGATCCACCCAACTCGTCCCCTAAATGGTCCCACGAAATCTTTCTGTGGCGCGGCACCTAGATCGGCTTCGCGCCGTCATCCCAAATAAGTTCCCCGCATCCGGCACACCGGTACAAACGAACGGTGTTGCCACGCTTCGAATCCAGGATTGAATAGACGAGGCAGTACCCCGCGCATCTCCGACAAGGCATCCGCCAGATGTCCAGCGGAGCTTCAGTTCGCGGTACGTCGCTGTCGATCATGCGCGAGCGCTCTTCCAGCCAAACCCAAAGTCGAAGCTGAATGAATCGTGGCAAAACCGTTCAAATTGCGTCTTTTTCTCGGGGCTTATTGACTAGTCCGTTCGGACTAGAGCTCCGATTCCACTAGTGACGAGAGCCGCGAAAGACGCGATGCAGCGCGTCCGAAATCTCGCGCAAGCGAGCAGCGCTCCGCTCTCTTCGTTCGACTCACGCAAATCATGACGCTTGCGTTTGCGATGAGTCGTTTTCGGTCTGATGATTTTCAGTTTGATGACCTGGTGATGACGACGTTCACGCTGGTCCCGCTGCACGAACAGATTTACGGACTCACACAACGCGAGCGGCTGGGCTAAATTGCATCTGGGTGAATTGGCGAATGGATGAGGACGTGACGAACGTGCAGAGTCGAATGAGAGTTTCCGGCGCGATGATCGGCCTGACGATCGCGATATGGATTTCGACGTCCATGGCGCAGGCCTCCGAAGTCTGGGTTCAGCAGGCGCGTGGGCGGATCTCCGGCGGCACGACGGTTGCCGAAGAGAACAAGCTCGAGAACAAGCCAAAGGCCGCGCCCGAGGGCGCCTCGGCAAGCGCAACGCCCGCCGGCAGCCCCACCAACCCCGCCACCTGCAATCAGCAGAATGCATCCTCGCCCGCCTGCTACAGCGCGACGCAGCAGACAAAGGGCAAATGATCGGTTAGCCGCCAAATGATCGGTTCGTCGCGCAGGGTGCGACGAATTGGCGGTTTCCCGATTGGGAACAGTGCAAAACTGCACAGAGGACCCGGCCAAAAACCCGCCTCCAGCGGAACGATTGCCTTCCCGATCATTTGACCCCCATGGGACACTGAAGAGGAGGAGCGATCCCATGAAACGATCTGCTTTGACGATCATCTCGGCACTGATGCTGATGGCTGGTGGACTGACTGCCGCGAAGGCGGTCGAGTTCGATGTCGGCCCTGGCGGCGTCCGCGTCGATCCCTATCATCGTCATTACTACCGGGACTACGGCGACCGGGACTACGGCGGCGGTTGCCGGACCATTATCCGCCATCACACCAATCGCTATGGTGAGGACGTCACGGTCCGCGATCGCGTCTGTGACTAACATCGGCATCAGCCGAACCGCTGTTGCGGTGAATTAGCTGAAAAGGCGGTCCGCCTGCGGCGCGTGCACGTTGCCGCAGGCGGCCTTGCCGTATCAAGGCCGCATCAGGCGCGTCCTCGGTTGATATTTCGGCTCAGTATTTCGCGACCAGCGCATCGCCCGGCAACCTGGCGCTCGCCGGCCTGCCGAGCGAAACCATCGATTAACCAGATTGGGGGCCTTCAAAAAATTTTTCGTTGCCCCCTTGAACTTTTTTTCGCGTCGACAATTTTTTTCATCGCCGCAAGCAATGCGGCCGGGGCGCCTGTCGGGCCCCGAGATTGAGGCGGGCGCCGGCCAAGGTGTCCGGTGCCAGCTCGTACCCAACTTGCTCTTTGGAGGATTTGGCTATGAGGTATGATTGGACTCCCCTGTGGAGGTCGACGATTGGCTTCGACCGCCTGTTTGACGTTCTCGACGAGGTCCAGCGGACCGCCGAAGAGACCTATCCCCCCTACAACATCGAACGGCTCGACGAAAACCGTTTCCAGATTTCGGTAGCCCTTGCCGGGTTCTCGCCGGATGAGGTTGCACTGAGCGTGGAGCAGAATGTGCTTACGCTGGAAGGCCGCAAGTCCGACAAGGACGAGAAGACCTTCGTGCATCGGGGAATCTCGACGCGCTCGTTCAAGCGCCAGTTCACTCTGGCCGACCATGTCGAGGTGAAGAAAGCCCGGTTCGAAAACGGGCTTCTGATGATCGAACTCCAACGCGAGATTCCCGAGACGATGAAGCCGCGCCGCATTCCCATCAACGGTGCGAGCGCAAGCCAGGTGAACCAGATCGAGGCCAAAGCCGCCTGAACCGGACTTGGCGGCAGCATCGATCACCGCCGCGCGGGATCTTCCCGCGCGGCAATCTCTCAACGCGTCCGACATTGGAGGCAGCCATGCGGCCGACGACCGCACACCACGACAACGTATTCGACTTCAATGCTCTCCTTCATCCGGGCACCGTGTTCGCGCACCCGCGAGACGTCGTGTCCAATCCAGCGCTCAGCCTGAGCGAAAAGCGCGCGATCCTCGCATCATGGGCATCGGATGCGTCGGCGATTGCGTCCTGCCCCGCGCTGCGCGCACCTGAAGGCCTGAAAGCGCCGGTTCATATCGACGAGATACTGGAGGCCTTGCGCAACCTCGACGACGACGGGCCGCGCCATCCGCCCGGCGGAAAGCCGATGCGCTTGCGTTCGTGCGAGCGGCGCGCCGCTGCCTGAGAAGTTTACGGCCTCTAGTATTTCGCGACCACCGCATCGCCGGGCAGCCTGGCGCTGGCAATGACTTCGGGCGGCACCGCCTTCTGGTGCCGTTCGAGTTCGCGCATGAAGGCTTCGCCCGCAGCGCGGTCCTTGAACTCCCAGAGCTTGTTCTTTACGCCTTCGAAGATCAGCGAATAGACCGCAAGCTGAACGCCCTCGCGCACGGCGAGCGTCGGCGGGGTGTTCTTGGTGAAGCCGATATCGGCCTGAAGCAGCTTGTCGACCGCCGTGAACAGGAAGCCGGTGCCGGCGACGTTGATCGAATAGACGATCTTGGTCGTCGTCACGGACGCGAGCACCCTTCCCGTCTGCACGCTGACGGCGCGCAAGGCGACCGTGACGATGTCCTGGCGATACTGCACGTTCGGGCCGACGCCGAGATAGTTGGCGCCGGCGCCCCCGGTGGTCTCGTTGGTGTCATAGCCGATCACCCCGCCCTCGAGCAGAATGCCGGCGAAACGCAGCGGCGGCAGGCTTTGCGCCTTGTCGCCATCGATGGCGTTTCGCGTGTTCTGGATGATCTGCCGCTCCTGCAACAGCGGTTGCAGATCGTTGCGCTCGGCGACATCGAACCAGGCACCATTGCCCGCCTTGACCGCGACATCGGCCAGGATCGCCGCGCCGCCTTGCGTCAGCGCGCGCGAGAATTCGGCAAAGTTGTCGTTGGATTTGTTCTGACCGGTCAAGTCGGGGAAATTATAGATGGCGACATCGAGCTTGCGCCTGGGCGGCGGCAGATGATCGAGCACAAGGCCGGTCTTGGTCGACGGCACCATGGCGGCGGGCTCGTCGATGGGATCCTTGGCCGTTCCAGCCGTCGGGTCGAACATGCACCCGCCGACTGACACGGCCAGCAGCGACAGGCACACCAATCTGGCAACACGCAAACCCAATTTAAGCCCCCACCCCGCACACGAAATACAATCCCGACCAACTATCAGCGGCGTATGACAGCATTCCGAATTGCCGCCGACGCCACCCTGGCCTCGCGCGTCACGGCATTTTTGCCGCGTTCGAAGTCGGGTTCGCGACCGTGCTCGTCGCGCTGGTTGTACCCGTTCCGTTTCCGATGCCGCTGAGCGCGTTGGTCAATCCCGACAGATCAGGTCCCTGATTGCCGGACTTCGTGCCTTCGCCTTGCGCTTGCGCCGTCGACAGCAAAAACGTGCCGTTGCCCGGATTGCCGCCGAAGGTCGGGCTGATCGGATGATAGACCTGCTCCGTTGCGAGCGCCGGCGTCAGAAGGCCCATCACGCCGGCAAGGCACAGAAACCGAAATCCAAATTTGCCCATATCCATGTCCCCTTGAAGTTAAGCAATCAGTTCGAGCCGCCCGTCACTTCACCACCAGGGTGTTGCCGACGCGGATGATGGTGGCCTGCGGTACGCCCTTCGGCTGAATGATATCCAACGTGCCGTTCGGCAATCTTGCGATCAGCATGTTCACCGGCGCCGTGCCGGGCGGCTGGAGCAAATCCACGTTGAGCCCGGCGAGGCCGACCAGCGCCAGATTCGAAACGAGCCCCTGCCCGTGTTGAAACACGCCGACATTGTCGTGCGCACCACCGAGGATCCCGACATTGGATCTGTTGCCGGAACCGGCCTGCGCCTGCAGCACAAAGTTGTTGCGGCCCATCTCGAGCGTGCCGACATAATTTCCGCCGGTCGCCTGTATCGTGGTTTCAGGCGTTGCTTGTGTCGTTCCGCCATGCGGCGGCGAGTACGGCGACGACTGGCTGCCGGCCGGATTCGAGATCAGCGAATGACCGAAAAAGGCACCCTTGGCCGCCTGAGGGATGAAGGCGCCGTCCGCAAGGGCCGGCTGTGCTGATATCGCCGGCAGAACCGCGACAACAAATGCGACGGCGCTGAAATGTTCTCTCAAGGCGAAACGCATGAGACACTCCCCGAACCTGAATCGAGCATCAATCTGGCCTGGAAGTGACCCGCGTCGGATGCACCCAGGAAAGTCGTCGAAAGAACTTCTTCGCGATCAGCCGTGAGGCTGAATTCGCCACTTTGAACGTTGCGGCTGGAACCGCTTGCGCTAGTCTTCGCAATGTCGAGCCGGTATCGGCCGTTCACGTCTTCACGGCTGTTCGCAACGGCTTCGATACGGATGGCCTCGCCCTCCGCCGTGATCCGAATTTGGCACCCGATCGCCATGACTTGTTTGACCTGCACCTGCCCGACTTTCGCAGGCGTCGCTTCTGCCCGCGCACAAAAGACAACGATAGCCAAAGCCGCCGTCGTGAGCCCTGTGAACAGCCCCGTGCGTGCTCTCGACATCGCGCCCCTCGAAGGCAAGAGCGGCGGGACGTGATCCCGCCGCCCGTGAGTGGCTTAGTGCTGCGTGACAACCGCGGTGTTGTGCGAACCGAACTGCGCCGTCACCGAGGTGTTGGAGACGCTGGCACTCGCGGTCTGCACAGTCGTAGCGCTGTTGCCGTTGCCGACCTGCAACGTCGATTGCAGATTCTGACCGATCATCTGCTGAAGACCGGTGTCGGCCTGACGCACCTTGGCGGTGTTGTACTTGCCAACCTGCGCGATCAGCGATTCGTTGACGCCGTTGTTCAGGGGATCGGCGATCTTCTGGCTGGTGACCGCGGAATTGCCGGTACCGAATTCGAGCGTCAGCGCGGCGTTGACGCCGTTGCCGTTGTCGACGTTCTTCTGCGTGGTCTTGGCGTCGTTGTCGCGGCCCGCCTGAATTGTCGCTTGCAGATTGTTGCCGTTGGTTTGCTTGGTGTTCGCCGTATTGTCCTGGCCGAACTGCATCGTTAGCGAGGCGTTGGGGTTGTTCGAATCCTCGGCGTTCTTCTGCCTGGTGTTGGCGAGGTTCCCGGAGCCGACCTGCAAGGTGCCTTGCTGGTTGTTGCCGTTGACCTGCTTGACGCCCGCCCCGTTGTACTGGCCGAACTGCGCGATCGCCGAAGCATTGGTCGCCTGGTTGGCGGTATCGCCCGGATTCGCGCCGCTCTGCTTGGTGGACGCGATGTTGTCGAAGCCGACCTGAAGCGTCGCTGCGTCGTTCTTCACGCCGCTCTGATCCGTCTTCTTGGTGGTGCCTGAGCCGATCGAGTTCTGGTCTGTGGCGGCGGTGTTGTCGCGGCCGAATTGCAGCGAGATCTGGCTGTTGTTGCCGCCCGCGCCCGACTTCTTGCCCGCAACGCCCTCACTGTCCTGCGAGATCAACGCCGTGTTGCCGGCGCCGGCCTGGATGGTCTTGGAATCGTTCTGGCCGCCGTTCACGCCGGTGAGCTGGTTGGTGATCGCCAGGTTGTCGGAATCCTTGCCCGCGCCGAACTGGAGCGTGGTCTGGTTGTTGTTGCCGCCGGCCTGGCCGACCATGGACGTCGAGCCGTTACCGAACTCGCCGGTGAACGACTTGTTCTTGTTCTTCGTGTCGTTGTTCTGGAGGGTCGTTGCGCTGTTGTCGTTGCCGATCTGCAGGGTGCCCTGGCTGTTATTGCCGCCGAGCTGGCCGACCGTCGACGCGTTCTTGTTGCCGATCTGAAGCGTCGCAGACTTGTTCGTATCGCCGTCTGTCGACTTCTGGGCGGTGACGGCCGAGTTGCCGTTTCCGAACTGTCCGGTGCCTTGCGCGTTGTTGCCGTTTTGCTGACCGACGATCGCGCTGTTCTTTTTTCCGGCCTGGATGATGAAAGACTCGTTGCTGGCAGCAGAAGCCAGCGACGTCGTGGCCAAAAGAATGGCCAGCGTCGTGAGGCGCTTCATGACACGTCCTTAGGTTTTCCAAAGTGGGGTCAGCGACCATCGCCGCCCTCGCTCGTGGCGTTAACACGCCGTTAACGGCGACCACAATGGGCGCAGAAAAATTTCATCTGGCCGTTACAATCGATCGCGAGCGCCTTGTAAATCGCAGACTTCTCGACGTTTTGCTTTTGCAAAACCGCTCTGCCGCAAACAAATCCGATCGTCCATTTTTGGGAGCGAGGCCAGCTTTCGCTTGTCCCATCGCGCGCCGCTTGCAATTTAACTGTCACGTTCGCCGATTAAAACTGCGCCTCATGTCGGATTTTCGTCCGCCGGCATATGTGTCGACGCTGCTCGCGTTGTAGACTGCGTTTCGATTCCGCTGGGTTTTCGGATCGCGGCCTAAAGACACGTATGACGACAATCGAAGAACTGGTTGAGGCGAAAGTTATCTCGCGCATTCAGCTCGAGATGCATCCGCGCGACCAGGAAATGCGACTGCTCTACGGCACGCCGGACTTTATCGACTGGCTTGGCGGGCTGGCGAAAGGGGCAAAGCCGAAACAGAGCCTCGGAGAAGCAACGGCGGCCGAACAGGTCGATGATCTCTTCAACACATTCTTAAGCGGATCGCCGCTGGTCTACATGAAGCAGTTTCGATCCATTCGTGCAGAGCAGAACGCAGTGTGGGAATTGAAGACGCCGGATATCCGGATCTTCGGCTGGTTTTTGAAAAAGGATTGCTTCGTCGCCGTGTTCGGAAACTGGGCGGACGTGGTCAAGGATCACGATCTCTATCGCGGATACCGGATTGCGATCCGGCGGATGCGGCGGGAACTGGGAGTGGACGAAAATTTGTGTGTGCAGGGGGTAACGCCGGGTGACGTCCTTTCACTTTGATATCGGCGGCCGGGCGCGTCACGCCGGCCGCTTCATCGGCCGCGTGCGCAGCGAGCTTTTAAGGGCGCTGGCGCAGCGAAAGAGCGAAGGCGCCCTTCCGCAGCAGGCACTTGCAGAGAAACTCGGTGTCGAACGATCGCTGATCAACCGGCAGCTCTCGGGCGAAGCCCATCTGACCTTGCGCTCACTTGCCGATATCGCCTGGGCGATGGACATGGAAATCTCCTTCGAGTTGAAGGAGCCGGTCGCGAGGGCCGGACAAAACCACTCCCTGCAACATCCGCCAATGACGACGTCGACCGTCAGGCATGGCCAGATCAAGTACATCAACGGCGCTGCCAAGCAGATTTCGGTGCGCACCGCGCCCGCAAGCCTCGCGCCGGAGCAGGCGAAGAAATCCGCATGATGTACGGCTATTCGATATTCTGCGATGACATTCGCAACGAGCCCGGCGGCAAGCTCTCATTCGTCGGCTGCTACAACGCGGTGATGTTCACGACGCCGAAATTTCCGCTGGTGCTGCCGAAGTTCTGCATTCATTTCCACGTGTTCTCGCCGGCGACGCAGCCCTATGAATCCGTGCTGTCGCGATGCTATGTGCCTGGCCGCAGCGATCCTGTCGCCGAAGAACCGATCGAGGTGCCGAGACTTCAGGACCAGATCGACCTGCTGGCGAACCTGCCGAAGAACGGCGCTGCGCCGCCCTGCATCGTCGTCGCCGCAAGCCTCGTGTTCGAGCCGTTCGAGATTCTCGAGCCCGGCATGATCCACATCCGCACGCTGATCAATGGCGGCCCGGGCGAGCTTCACGTGGGTTCGCTGACAGTGACGCCTGCGCAGGGCTGACGGCCCCGATCGGTCAGACCCTCATGGTGAGGAGGCGCCTAAGCGCCGTCTCGAACCATGAGGCCTCGATATCGACTTCATCCCATCCTTCGAGACGCCGCTCCTCAGGATGAGGCGGAGCAAGCCCAAGTAGGTTAATGACGCTGCGTCACGATCGCCTGGTTGCCGCTGCCACGCTGCACGATCGAGGACGCGTTACCACTACCGGTCTGTGTGACCGCGACAAAATTGTTCGTCCCCGACTGCACCACGCCGGAAATATTGGTTCCGGGAACGGCGGCCGGCACCTGGACGAACGAATTGAGAGCGCCCGGCTTGACCGGAAGCGCCAGCATCGCGGAGGCATAGGCCGATTTCGCCGAAGCGATGCCGGTCTGTTCGGCCGCAACCGCCTTGTTCGTCACTTGTGTGACAAACGCTTCGTCAGCCGAAGCCGGCCGAGCCGCGATCATCAGAAGAAAAACCGATCCAGCCACAATGCGCATCATGGACCCCATCCATCGATGCGGGATTGATTAGGCCGTTCGCCTTAACAAGGCGTGACAAGACCTGTTCGATTCGACGGATGGGAGCTTTTTGCCGCAGGCGAACTGCCGGACATTATTTGCCCCACACCTCCTGCGCGACTTCGACGGCGAGGCGGAGCTTGGCCCACTGCTCTTCCTCGGTGAGGATGTTGCCTTCTTCGGTGGAGGCAAAGCCGCATTGCGGCGACAGCGCGAGCTGTTCGATCGGCGCAAATTTCGACGCTTCCTCGAGCCGGCGCTTGATGTCGTCCTTTTTTTCCAACGCTCCACTTTTGGACGTAATGACGCCGACCACGACCACCTTGTTTCCTCTCGGCAGATAGCGCAGCGGCTCGAAACCACCGGCGCGCTCGGAATCGTATTCCAGGAAATAGCCGTCATAATTGGTGCCGGCGAGGAGCGTCTCGGCCACCGGCTCGTAACCGCCGGACGAAATCCAGGTGGAGCGGAAATTGCCGCGGCAGACATGCGTCGTGATGGTCATGTCGGCCGGCCGCTCGGCGAGCGCATAGTTGATGACGCGGGCGTAGGTTTGCTGCAAGCCATCCATGCTGTCGCCGCGCTCACGCGCCTTGTTCAACTCGTCCTGCGAGCACAGATAGGCCCAGACGGTGTCGTCGAACTGAAGATAGCGGCAGCCCGCGTCATAGAACGCCTTCACCGCCTTGCGGTAGGTTTTCGCAAGATCGTGGAAGAAGGCCTCGAGATCGGGATAGACCTCCTTCGAGATCGACTTGCGGCCGCCGCGGAAGTGCAACACCGCCGGTGACGGGATCGTCATCTTCGGCGTGACGTAGGCCTGGTCGCACTGTTTTTTCAGGAATTTGAAGTGTGCGAGCATCGGGTGGTCGTCGGGGAAGTCGAGCTTGCCGATCACGCGCACCGCTTCGTGCCGGGTCTGCACGCCGGCAAACTGGATGCCCTGCTCAGGATGGAACAGCTCGCAGCCGGTGAGCTTGGCGAGGAAATCGAAATGCCACCAGGAGCGGCGGAACTCGCCGTCGGTCGCAAGCTTGAGGCCGGTCGAGGCCTGCCGATGCACGACCTTCTCGATTTCCATGTCCTCGACCTTGCGCAGCTCCTCGGCCGAAATCTCGTGTTTCTCGAATTTGGCGCGCGCTTCCTTGATGCGCTCTGGCCGGAGCAAACTGCCGACCTCGTCGGCGCGGAAGGGGGGCTTGGTTCGTTGCACGGTGTTACTCCCTAGGCTCGTCCTTGCGACGATTAGATCATTTTTGATCCGTCATTGCGAGGAGCGAAAGCGACGAAGCAATCCAGCCGGGCCGCAAAGATTCTGGATTGCTTCGCTGGCGCTCGCAATGACGGCTAGCATAACCATCACGACTTGCCGGCAACACCCAGAAAGCGTTCCAGCGCCGAAGCATCGGCCTTCAAGGCCTCGCTCGCCGCATCGTGGACGATAGCGCCACGTTCCAATATCACGGCACGATCGGCAAGCGAGAGAATCTTGCGCGCGTTCTGCTCGACAATGATCGAACAGATGCCGCCCGAACGGGTAATGGCCCCGAGCGCCTTGAGCAGTTCCTCGACGATGATCGGCGCCAGCCCCTCGGTCGGCTCGTCGAGCAGCAGCACTTTCGGATTGAGGGTCAGCGCGCGCCCCACAGCCAGCATTTGCTGTTCGCCGCCGGAGAGCTGGTTGCCGAAATTATTGCGCCGCTCCTTCAGCCGCGGAAACATCTCGTAGACGCGCTCCACCGTCCACGGCCCATCCTGCGCCACCGCGGTCATGTTCTCTTCCACCGTCAGCGAGCGGAAGATATTGCGCTCCTGCGGCACCCAGCCGATCCCTGCCCGCGCCCGCTGATCGGGCCGCAAACCCGTGATGTCGCGCCCGGCGAGCGCGACCTTGCCACTCATGCGGCGCGTCACGCCGACGATCGAATTGATCAGCGTGGTCTTGCCGGTGCCGTTGCGCCCCAAAAGCGCGAGCACCTCGCCCTCCTTCAGGCGCAGCGTCATGTCCGGCAGCACCACTGCCTCGCCGTAGCCGGCGCGCAGATTTTCGATTGCTAGCAGCTCAGCCATCGACGCCCTCGCCGAGATAGACCGCTTTCACCTGTGGATCGCGCGCCACCTCGTCAGGGGCGCCCTCCACCAGCATCGCGCCATTGACCAGCACCGAAATCCGGTCGGCGAAGGAAAACACCAGATCCATATCGTGCTCGATCAGGAGCACGGTGACGTCGCGCGGCAGTGAGGCGACCGCGGCCAGAATGTCGTGGCGTTCGCTTTCGGGAACGCCGGCGGCGGGCTCGTCGAGCAGGAGCACGCGCGGTTTGGCGGCAATCGCAACCGCAATCTCCAGCAAGCGCTGCTTGCCATAGGCCAGCGTCGCGGTCGGCTCGTTCATGACATCTGTCAGATGGAAGCGTTCGAGATTTTCGGCGATCTCGGCGTTGACGTCGTCGCGGGTGCCCATCACGCGCCACCAGTCGCCGCCGCGGCCGAGACGCTCGGCGACCGCAAGCCCGATCGTCTCGATCGGCGTCAGGTCCGCATAGAGCTGATTGATCTGGAACGTGCGCGACAGTCCACGCAGCACGCGGCCATGCACGGTCACGTCCGTGATGTCGCTGCCTTCCAGCAGGATCCGCCCGCCATTCGGCTTGAGCACGCCGGTGAGCAAGTTGATCACCGTGGTCTTGCCGGCGCCGTTCGGGCCGATCAAGGCGTGGCGCGCACCCTGGTTGATTTGCAGCGACAGGTCGCGCGTGACCTTGAGGCCGCCGAACTGTTTCTCCAGTCCCCGTGTTTCCAGCGCCAGCGTCATGATGCATCGCTTTCGGGAACGGCGACCGCGGTCTTCTGCCCGCCGAACTGCCGAATGACCAGGTTCGGCACGAACAACACCCAGCGATGTAGCCGCGCGCGGCCGACCAGCACGATCACGACCAGCACGAGGCCAATCCAGAACAGCCAGTATTGCGGCGTGATGATCTGGAACAGCTCCTGCAGCATCTTGAACACGACGGCGCCGATCAGGCCGCCATAGAGATAGCCGGTGCCACCGATCACCAGCACCAGCATCAGATCCGCCGAGCGTTCGAAGGCAAAGACGTCGAGCGAAGCAAGCTGCGTGGTCTGGGTGAACAGCGCGCCGGCGATGCCGGCATAGAAGGCGGCCATCGTATAGATCGCGATCAGGCGACGGTTGACGGGTACGCCGATCGCAGCCGCGCGCAACGGATTGTTCTTGATGGCGCGCAGCGACAGGCCGAACGGCGAATGCACGACCCGCCGCGCCACCAGGAACAGGATGAACAGCACGGCGAGCGCATAGAAGAAGCCGGTCTTGCCGTAGAGATCGAACTGAAACAGCCCGAGCACCGGCTCCATCTCGATGCCCTGAAGGCCATCGGTGCCACCGGTGATGTTGGAATAGCGCTCCGCCAGCGCTTCCAGCAATAGCGCGATGCCAAGCGTCACCATCAGCCGGGTCAGATCGACGCCGCGGATGACGAGAAAGCTGGTGAGAAAGCCGACGACGGTGGCGGCAAGACCGGCCACGACCAGCGCCAGCGCCGGCTGGGTGACGACGCCATGCAGCGCAAGGAGCCCCGCGCTATAGGCACCGATGCCGAAAAAGGCCGCATGGCCCAGCGACACGATGCCGGCATAGCCCAGGATCAAATCGAGCGAGAGCGCAAACAGCGCCAGCCGCACGATGTCGGTCATGATCAGGTAACGCGAGGGAAACAGAAAGCCGCAGGCGAGCGCGAGAACCCAGAAGGCGATCTCGCTCCAATGCCAGTTGGCGTGAGCCTTTGCGATCCTGCCGATGTCTGATGGGGCGGTCATATTCCAATCGCTCAGCGCGCCGCCGTGCGGCCGAACAGGCCGTTGGGGCGCCAGATCAGGATCACGATCATGATGGTGTAGATGACGAACGGTCCCATCTTGGGCACGTAATATTTGCCGGCGACGTCGCCGATGCCAAGCAGGAGCGAGGCTAGAAACGGTCCGGTGATCGAGGACGAGCCGCCAACCGTCACCACGATCAGGAAGTAGATCATGAACTTCAGCGGAAAATACGGATCGAGCCCGAGAATTTCCGCGCTCAGCGCGCCGCCCAAACCAGCAAGACCACAGCCAAAAGCGAACGTGAAGGCAAAGACCTGCGGCACGTTGATGCCGAGCCCGCTTGCGGCGCGCGGATCGTCGACGGCGGCGCGCAGGCGGCTGCCGAAGCGCGTCTTCGCCAGGATCAGTTGCAGCAGCGCGGTCAACAGGCCGCAGATGACGACGATCATCAGCCGATAGCGGCCGATGCCGACGCCGAACACGTCGAACTGGCCTTCAAGGGCGGACGGCAAATTGATGAAGACGCGCGAGGAACCCATGAAGTAATCGACAGCCGCAACCGACATGAAGACGAGCCCGATCGAGAACAGCACCTGATCGAGATGGCTTCGCGTGTAGAGGTGACGGTAGAGCGCGCGCTCCAGCGCAGCACCAATCAGGCCGCTGCCGACGAAGGCGAGCGGCAGGCCTGCAAAAAACGGCCAGCCATGGCTGTTCACGAGTATCGCGCAGATATAGCCACCGGCCATCGCAAACGCGCCATGGGCGAGATTGACGAAATTCATCAGCCCGAGCGTCACGGCAAGGCCACATGCCAGCACGAACAGAAGCATGCCGTAGGCAACGCCGTCGAACAGGTTGGTGAGGACAGAGGTCATGCGGGATTTAGGTCCGATGTTTCCTGATCCCTCCCCCTTGCGGGGAGGGTCGCATAGGCGGCCTCCGGCCGCCGTCATTGATAATAGAACGCCGATGCGTTCATCGGCTATGGCGAAGCGAAGGCCGGGGTGGGGGTCAATCCAAACCACACCCCACCCGGCACGTTGTTCGCTTCGCTTTCAACGTGCCACCCCCCCGCAAGGGGGAGGGACAAGAGCGCCCCGGGGACGACGTCGCTCGCGCGACGTCACTTCTTGGTCTTGCCGGGATCCTTGACCGCGTTGAAGGTCTCGAATTCGACGTTGTAGAGTTCGCCGTCGACCTTCTCGACCTTGCGGACATAAACATCCTGGACGATGTCGCGGGTCTCCGGATCGATCGAGATCGGGCCTCGCGGGCTTTCCCATGCCATTCCCTTCATCGCAGCGATCAGGGAATCACCGTCCGCCTTGCCGCCGGTCTTTTTCAGCGCCTCGTAGATCAGGTGCATGCCGTCATAGCCGCCGACCGCCATGAAGCCCGGCCGCTGGCCGAACGCCTTCTTGTAGGCGGCGACGAATTCCTTGTTCTTCGCGGACGGATGCGCGGCCGAGTAGATATGTGCGGTCACGGTGCCGATCACCGCATCGCCCATATCTTTCAACAGGTCGTCGTCGGTGACGTCGCCGGGGCCGATCACCTTGATGCCGGCCTTGTCGAGCCCGCGTTCGGCATATTGCTTCATGAAGCTGCCGCCCTGCCCCGCCGGCACGAACACGAACATGGCGTCGGGCTTGGCGTCCTTCATGCGCTGCAGGAAGGGCGCGAAATCGGGATTTTGCAGCGGCACCTTGACCTCTTCGACGATCTGGCCGCCGCCGGCGACAAAATGCTCCTTGAAGAAGTTCAGCGCGTCATTGCCGGGAGCATAGTCGGAGGTCAGCGTTGCTACCTTCTTGATGCCGTTCTTGATCGCCCAATCCGCGATGATGGTCGACGATTGCCCGAGCGTAAAACTCGTGCGCACGATATAGGGCGATTTCTCGGTGATGACCGAGGTGCCGGCCGCCATCACGACTTCCGGCACCTTCGCCTGTGTCGCCAGCGGAGCGGCCGCGAACGCGGACGGCGTGATGCCGAAGCCTGCAATGACGCTGACCTTCTCGTTGACGATCAACTCTTGCGCGAGGCGCTTGGTGTTGTCGGGGAGCGTCGCATCATCCTTGAGGATGACTTCGATCTTCTTGCCGGCGACGGTGTCGCCGTGCTGCTGCATGTAAAGCTTGACCGCATTGTCGATCTGCTTGCCGGTCGAAGCCTGGCCGCCGGTCATCGGCACGATCAGGCCGATCTTGACGACCTCCTGCGCCAGCACGGGCCTCGGCGCGAACGCAGCTGTCGCGGCAACGATGCCGGCTGCGAGCAATAGGCGACTGCGAACGAACATGAACGTCTCTCCCTCGTCGAACTGTGTCAGATTATGCCGGTTTCACCGTATCCCGCCTCTGCCGTGCCGGCTGCCGCTTTCACGGCAGCATGACAACGGGCAGCGGATTTGGCCACCGGACTTGTGATGAACTTGGCATCGCTTGCGCCGCCACAGTCAATTGAACGAAGGGCGCCCTCCTCACCCCCGCGTGCGCTGGCCCAAGCGTTAAACTTTCAGTGTGACCTCACTACGGTGCCATGGTACTGTCAATCGCGGCCGAGTTTGGGACACCGTGGCCGACAATCATTTTTCGAAAAAGCCGCGCCTTCTCGACCTCGTGCCTCTTTCTATCGCGCCTCTTTATCCGATGATCTGACCGACCCGGGCTGGTCGATTTGATTTGTACGAATGTACAAATAGGATGGACTTGTCAACAAAAAGGTCCCGGACGGGAAAAGGCCAAAGCTCGCTGCCGATTGGCCTCGTGACTGTGCTCAGCTTAAACCCGGCGAGATCGTCAAACGGCCGTAAATCCATCATTTTTAAAGGCCATCGCCCTATCGTTCCGCTCATGTCAGCTCGCGCTCGCCATATCGTCAGGATTGCCGCATTCGCGCTCGCGGGGACGATGCTTTGCAACCTCCTTGGCGGTTGCTCGTCGATCAACGAGAAGGTGGGTCCCACCATCGCCGATACGCTGCCGGCCTGGGCTGGTGGCCTGCCCAAGGACGCACCGCCCCGCAAAGGCACGCCGGAATACGACGCCTATATGCGCGAGCAGGAGCGCAAGCGACTTGAACCCGCGCCGCCCGCCAACGCCAACGCATCGGCGCCCGCGACGTCATCGGGATCGGGGCTGGAGCCGGTGCATTAGACCGCTGACCGTCATTCCGGGGCGTCGAGAAGCATTCTCACTCTGTCATGGCCGGGCTTGACCCGGCCATCCACGTCTTTGGTGCCACAGCAAAAAGGAAGACGTGGATGCCCGGCACAAGGCCGGGCATGACGACGGAGAAAGCCGCAACGCATCATCAATCCATGAACACCACGGTCTTGCGGCCATTGAGGATGACGCGATCCTCCAGATGATGCCGCACGGCGCGCGCCAGCACGCGACGTTCGATGTCGCGGCCCTTGCGCACGAGATCGTCAGGCGTATCGCGATGGCTGATGCGCTCGACGTCCTGGTCGATGATCGGCCCCTCGTCGAGATCGCGGGTGACATAGTGCGCGGTGGCGCCGATCAGTTTGACGCCGCGCTCATGCGCCTGATGATAGGGCTTGGCGCCCTTGAAGCCTGGCAAAAACGAGTGATGGATGTTGATGCAGCGCCCGGACAGTTTCGCCGACAGATCATCCGACAGGATCTGCATGTAGCGCGCGAGCACGACGAGATCGCTTCTTGTCGCCGTCACGAGATCCCAGACCGCAGTCTCCTGCGCAGCCTTGGTGTCCTTGGTGATCGGCAGATAGTGAAAGGGGATGTCACCGAAATCGAGGCTCGCATAGGTCTCGCGCGGGTGATTGGAGACGATTGCGGCGAGATCCATCGATAGCTCTCCGGTGCGCCAGCGATAGAGAAGATCGGTCAGGCAATGGTCGGATTTGGACGCCAGCAGCATCACGCGACGGCGGCTGGCGCGGTCGCGCATCTGCCAATCCATCGAGAAACGATCGGCAATCGCGGTGAAGCCGGTCTGCAGCGCAGACAAGCCCACGGCGAGATCGGCGGCGTTGAACACCACCCGCATGAAGAAATGCTCCGTCTCGACGTCGTTGAACTGTTGCGCGTCGAGAATGTTCTGTCCGTTATGGGCCAGAAACGTCGACACGGCGGAGACGATGCCCGGCCGGTCCGGGCAGGAAAGCGTCAGGACGAACTGATGATCGGGCATGGCAGACACTGATGAAAGTTTGAGCGGAACACGCCCTGCTCTATCAGCTCGTGCAGGCTTGCGCCAACCCTCCAAACCATCAAGATGAACGAAGTGAAAGCAGCGTAAACCGGGTTTTTCTCATGGCTGAACGGCTGAATGGCTATCGCATCCTG
This sequence comes from Bradyrhizobium sp., assembly GCF_035652035.1. Lineage (GTDB taxonomy): Bacteria > Pseudomonadota > Alphaproteobacteria > Rhizobiales > Xanthobacteraceae > Bradyrhizobium. Next base: position 133,177 of record NZ_DASREO010000091.1, on the reverse strand, counting down.
ATCCTGGAGACCCGCGAGGAAGCGCAGTTCTCGAAACTGCTGACCGAACAGGGCGCCGACGTGCTGCAATGTCCGATGTTCACGATCGAAGATGTACCCGATCCCGCACCGGTTGAGGCCTGGATTCACGGTGCGATCGCCGAGCCGTTCGACGAGCTCGTGCTGATGACCGGCGAAGGCCTGCGGCGGCTATTGAAGGCGGCGCGGCGCCTCGGCGTCGATCAGAACTTTGTCGCCGCACTCGGCAAGGCGCGCACCTTCACCCGCGGGCCGAAGCCGGGAAAAGCGTTGCGCGAGATCGGCCTTGAGCCGCAAGTCACGACGGAGAAACCGACCACCGAAGGCATGATCGAGATGCTGTCGCGCGTGGGTCTCAAGGGTCATCGCGTCGGCGTGCAGCTTTACCCTGAGAAAGATCACAGCGCGTTGTTAGGAGCGATCGCGGCCCAGGGCGGCACGACGATTCCCGTGACGCCTTATATCTACGACGCGCGCGCCGCCGACAGTCACATCGTCACCGCGATCGAGGAGATGGAAGCCGGCCGCATCGATGCGATCGCGCTGACCAATTTGGGTCAGATCCGCCGGCTGTTCGACGTCGCGCGGGTCAAGGGATATGAAGCGCGGCTGCGCGAGGGATTGAAGAAAACGCTGATCGCTTCTGTGGGGCCAGCGGTGTCCGACGAACTCGCAGCGCACGGGCTTTCCGCGGATATTTACCCTGAAGGCGACGCCTTCTTCATGCGGCCGCTGATCTCGGCGATGGCGGTTGAGCTTTCAAAGAAGGAGCCGCGGATAGCCAAATGAGCGAACGTACGCTTCCGTCATTGCGAGCGAAGCGAAGCAATCCAGCCTTAGGCTATCTGGATTGCGTCGTCGCTACCGCTCCTCGCAATGACGACGAGAGGCTATCTTCAACTCACTCCGCGGCCTGCTGGTGTTCGCGCAAATAGGCCTGATAGGCGAGCTTGAGCCCGTCCCGGAGCGAGGTGCGCGCGCGCCAGCCGAGCTTGGCGAGCCTGCTTACATCGAGCAATTTTTGCGGCGTGCCGTCGGGCCGCGCGGGATCGTAGGTGATGGTGCCGCCATATCCGACGACCTCGGCGACCACGCGGGCGAATTCGGCGATCGTGATGTCCTCGCCGGTGCCGATATTGACGAGTTCATCGCTCGAATAGGTCTTCATCAGGTGGACGCAGGCATCGGCGAGATCGTCGACATAGAGAAACTCGCGGCGCGGCGTGCCGGTGCCCCACACCACGACCTCGGAGCTGCCCGCAACCTTCGCCTCGTGAAACCGGCGGATCAGGGCGGCGACGACGTGGCTATATTCGGGATGATAGTTGTCGCCGGGACCGTAGAGATTGGTCGGCATCACGTTTATGAAGTCCGAGCCATACTGGCTGCGATAGGCCTCGACCAGCTTGATGCCGGCAATCTTCGCAATCGCATAGGGCTCGTTGGTGATTTCCAAAGGCCCGGTCAGCATCGAATCCTCGCGCAGCGGCTGGGCCGCCAGTTTCGGATAGATGCAGGACGACCCCAGAAACATCAGCTTCCCGGCGCCGTTCTGATGTGCCGCCTCGATCACATTGGTCGCCATGACGAGGTTGTCGTAGATGAATTCGGCGCGCAGCGTGTTGTTGGCGACGATGCCGCCGACCTTTGCGGCTGCGAGGAACACCGCCTCGGGGCGCTTCTTCGCAAACCAGTCGAACACCTGCGCCTGATTGCGCAGATCGACCTCGGCCCGCGGGACGGTGAGAAGTTCGACGCCTTCGGAGGCGAGCCTGCGCACCAGTGCGCCGCCGACCATCCCCCGGTGACCGGCGACGAAAACGCGTTTGCCTTTCAGGTCAAACGGGGTGCTTGCCATTCTTCACCTCGCGCCGGGCGATTTCGAGGTCGCCCGCCACCATCTGCTTGACGAGGTCGGCGAGGCTCGTCTGCGCCTTCCAGCCAAGCTTCTTCTGCGCCTTGGAGGGGTCGCCGATCAGAAGATCGACCTCGGTGGGGCGGAAATACTGCGGATCGATGCGAACGATGGTCTTGCCGGACTTCTTGTCGATGCCGGTTTCCTCGACGCCGTTGCCGCGCCACTCGATCGCGCGGCCGACTTCCTTGAACGCCAGTTCGACGAATTCGCGCACCGAGCGCGTCTCGCCGGTTGCCAGCACGAAATCATCCGGCGCATCGGCTTGCAGGATCTTGTGCATGCCGACGACGTAATCCCTGGCATGGCCCCAGTCGCGCTTGGCGTCGAGATTGCCGAGATAGAGCGTCTCCTCAAGGCCAGTCTCGATACGGGCAACCGCGCGCGTGATCTTGCGGGTGACGAAAGTCTCGCCCCGGATCGGGCTCTCGTGGTTGAACAGGATGCCGTTCGAGGCGAACATGCCGTAGGCCTCGCGATAGTTCACCGTGATCCAATAGCCGTAAAGCTTGGCGACCGCATAAGGCGAGCGCGGATAGAACGGCGTGGTTTCCTTCTGCGGCACCTCTTGCACCAGACCATACAGTTCGGAGGTCGAGGCCTGGTAGAAGCGGGTCTCCTTCTCCATGCCGAGAATGCGGATCGCTTCGAGCAGGCGCAGCACGCCGACCGCGTCGGCGTTGGCCGTATATTCCGGGCTCTCGAAAGACACTGCGACGTGGCTCTGGGCGGCGAGGTTGTAGATCTCGGTCGGCCTGATCTGTTGCACCAGCCGGATCAGGTTGGTCGAATCCGTCATGTCGCCATAGTGCATCAGGAACGGCACGTTGCCCGTATGCGGGTCTTCGTAGAGGTGATCGACGCGGGCGGTATTGAACGAGGAGGACCGCCGCTTGATGCCATGCACGGTATAGCCGAGGCCCAGCAGATATTCGGCGAGGTACGCGCCGTCCTGCCCGGTGACGCCCGTGATCAGCGCCACGCGCCGCTTCGTGTCAGAAACCGTCATTTTGCCTCCAGATAACCGGGTGCAATTAGCATCCGCAACCTTTGAAGTCTAATGCAAAAGGTGATGGAAAATCAGGCTGATAGAAACGGACTTAAAGAGTTTGGTTACTCGCCATAGGCGCGCAGGCGCTCGATATCCAGAATGGTGACCCCGCCGTACTCAAGTCGCAACAGGCCCTCTTTCTCGAGCCGATTCAGGCACTGGTTGGCGTTTTGCCGGGATATGCCTGACAGCGCTCCGATTTCCTCCTGGGTGATCTCGAGGTGCCGGCTGAGGTCCGGATAGAGGATCGGGTTGAACAACGAGGCGATCGACCGCGCCAGTCGCGCAGTCACGTCCAGCGTGCGGCCATGTTCGACCAGACCGATGAACTGGCCGAGCCGCTCGTTGAGTTGCACGACCAGAAAACGGTTAAAGGCAACGCTGTTTTCGTAAAGCCAGAAGAAGGTACCCTGGTCCATCAGGGCAATGCGGGTGTCGCGGAGCGCCACCATGTCGTAGCGGCGCGCCTCCTTCTTCAGCACGGTGCCCTCGCCGAACCAGGCGCCGGCGGTCAGGCCGGTGAAGGTCATGGCCTTGCCACCCCGGGAGACCGTGCCCATCCGGACCAGGCCGGAGACGACGCCGGTCCAGTATTCGAAATGGTCGCCGCGCAGGAAAATGGACTCGCCCTGCCGGTATGACTTCTCCTTGATGCCCGCGCGCGCAGCCTCGATCTCGCGCTCGGACAGTTCGCGCGACCAGATCGCAATCTTGCGCAGGTGATCCGCCGTGATCATGCTTCCGCGAGCCACTCCGCTGCGGCGCAGCAGGCACCGTTTTCGCTTCGACGAAAATCGCACATCAATTGTCGACCACAAGACATTCCAGATGCGCCCTTTACCCTATGGAGGCAGTTGCGCCCAATCGGGATATTTGGGGCAGCTATTTATGGATGGCATCCGGCGTGCCAAGGCGAATAAATTGCCAATGGTCGCATGGCCTCGCCGGTTCGGCCGATATAGGATCGCGTTGAAAATTCAGGGATAACGGCCAAGAGCTGCGAAAAGCGCCGGCCCAAAACGCCTCAAGCCGGAGGGAGGGACGATTGGACCAGACGTTGGAGGTGCGCTCCGTTTCGCTACGCTTTGGCGGCGTGCGCGCGCTGACCGACGTCAGTTTTGCCGTCAAGCCGGGCGAACTGTTCTCGATCATCGGCCCCAACGGCGCCGGCAAGACCTCGATTGTCAACTGCATCTCCGGCCGCTACCGGCCGACCGAAGGCAAGCTGTTCTACCGCGGCCAGGACATCACAGCGCTCAACCCGAACGCGCGGCCACGGCTTGGCATCGGCCGCACCTTCCAGAATCTGGCGCTGTTCCACCACATGAGCGTGCTCGACAACATCATGGTCGGGCGGCATCACCTGCTGAAGAACAATTTTCTCACGGGTTCGCTGTACTGGCTCACTGGCGCACGGCGTGAGGAGCTGGAACATCGCCGCAAGGTCGAGGAGATCATCGACTTCCTCGATTTGCAGTCGGTGCGCAAGGCGACCGCCGGCACGTTGCCTTACGGTCTGCGCAAGCGCGTCGAGCTCGCCCGCGCCATGGCGCTGGAGCCAAAACTCATCCTGCTTGACGAGCCGATGGCCGGCATGAACTTCGAGGAAAAGGAGGACATGGCGCGCTACATCGTCGACCTCAACGAAGAGTTCGGCATGACCGTGATGATGATCGAGCACGACATGGGTGTGGTGATGGACATCTCCCACCGCGTCATGGTGCTCGATTTCGGCCGCAAGATCGCGGAAGGCGATCCCGCCACTGTCCTCGCCGATCCCCACGTCAAGCGCGCCTATCTCGGCGAAGAGGACGAGGTGCTGGTCGATCCCGACGAAGTCCCCGCCCCTGCTCCTGCGGAGAGCGCGGCATGATGGATTACGCGGGGCGCGTGCGAGAGGCCGACACCTACCCGAAACTGCTGCGGCTCAATGCCCGCGAATTCGGCGAGCAGATCGCGCTGCGCGAAAAGGATCTCGGCCTCTGGAAACTCTTCACCTGGAACGACTACCACGCCCGCGTAAAGGATTTCACGCTCGGCCTGGTCGAACTTGGCCTAAAGCGTGGCGACGTCGTCAGTATCATCGGCGACAACCGGCCGGACTGGGTCGCGGCCGAAATCGCAACCCATGCCATCGGGGGCCTGAGCCTCGGGCTCTACCGTGACGTGCTCGACGAGGAAGCCGCCTATCTCCTCAACTACGGCGAAGCGAAGCTTGTCTTTGCCGAGGACGAAGAGCAGGTCGACAAGGTCCTGGGGCTCGCCGACCGTGCGTCCTCACTCAAATATATCGTCTATTCCGATCCGCGAGGTCTGCGGAAGTATAGAGATCCGCGCCTGATGTCAGCCGAGCAGCTCGCAGCCCGCGGCCGCGAGCGCGCCGCGCGGGAGCCCGCCCTCTACGACAGCCTTGTCGATGCGACGCGCGGCGAGGACGTCGCGATCCTCTGCACCACATCGGGCACGACCTCTCACCCGAAGCTCGCGATGCTCGCCGCAGGCCGCGTGCTGAGCCACTGCGCGACTTATCTTGCCTTCGACCCGAAGGGACCGGACGACGAATATGTCTCGGTGCTGCCGCTGCCGTGGATCATGGAACAGGTCTACGTGCTCGGCAAAGGTCTGCTCTGCCGGATGAAGGTCAACTTCGTCGAAGAGCCCGAGACCATGATGAACGATCTGCGCGAGATCGCGCCGACGTTCGTGCTGTTCGCGCCGCGCGTCTGGGAGGCGATCGCCGCCGATGTGCGCGCGCGGGTGATGGATGCATCAGCGCTCAAGCAAGGGCTCTACGACCTCGGCATGAAGGCCGGCCTTGCGGCGCTCGCCGGGGGCCATCACTCGGTCATCGCCGAAACGCTGCTGTTCCGCGCGTTGCGTGACCGGCTCGGCTTTAGCCGCCTGCGCTCGGCCGCGACCGGTGGCGCGGCGCTCGGCCCCGACACGTTCAAGTTCTTCCGCGCCATGGGCGTGCCGCTGCGCACGCTCTACGGCCAGACCGAGACACTCGGCGCCTACACGCTGCATCCCGAAGACGCGGTCGATCCCGATACTACGGGGGTTGCGATGGCGGAGAGCGTCGAAATCAGGATCGACAACCCCGATATTCATGGCGTCGGCGAGATCGTGATCCGCCATCCCAACATGTTCCTCGGCTATTACAAGAATCCGGAAGCCTCTTCAGCCGACATGCGAGACGGCTGGCTGCTCTCCGGCGACGCCGGCTACTTCAACGACAAAAAGCATCTCGTCGTCATCGACCGCATCAAGGACCTCGCCGAGACCTCGCGCGGCGAACGCTTCTCGCCGCAATATCTCGAGAACAAGCTGAAATTCTCGCCCTATATCGCCGAAGCCGTCGTGCTCGGCGCCGGTCGCGAACAGCTTGCAGCGATGCTCTGTATCCGGTTCTCGATCGTCTCGAAATGGGCGGAGAAGAACCGGATCGCGTTCACGACCTATACCGACCTGTCCGCGCGAGCAGAGATCTATGCCCTGCTGCAAAAGGAAGTCGAAGCGGTCAACGCCACGCTGCCGCCGGCGCAGCGCATCTCGCGCTTTCTTTTGCTCTATAAAGAGCTCGATGCCGACGACGGCGAGCTGACGCGCACCCGAAAGGTCCGCCGCGGCGTCATCAACGAAAAATATGCCGACATCATCGAATCCATCTATGGCGGACGCAGCGACATCCCGGTCGACACCGTGATCCGCTTCCAGGATGGCACCACCCAGCGCATCCGCACCACGCTGAAGGTAATCGATCTCGCGCCCAACGCGCCGCTTGCGGAGGCCGCGGAATGATGAACACCCGTATACTCCTGCCGTCATGGCCGGGCTCGTCCCGGCCATCCACGTCTTCGTTTCGATCACACGGCAAGGCGTGGATGCCCGGATCAAGCCCGGGCATGACGAAGGAAAAAGGGTCAATCGGAGTTACGATACCCCTCACCCGCCCTCGCTTCGCTCGGGCACCCTCTCCCGCAAGGGGAGAGGGTAAGCAGCGCGCCGCATATTCGACCGTCGTGCGCGAGCTTGCAGCGGCGGCAGTTGTTGCGCCCTCTCCCCTTGTGGGAGAGGGCAGCTCCGTCGGTCGACCGGCATTCGCTTCGGTGAGGGGGCCCCTCGCCGCGAGTGCAGCTGGAAATAACCCCTCACCCGGCTTCGCCTTGCGAAGCCACCCTCTCCCACAAGGGGAGAGGGTTGGCAGCGTCCAAGCGGGGAAAGGCGAAGAGTAGAAGAACCCATGAACACCGCGTTCCTGATCCAGCTCCTGGTCAATGGCCTCGTGGTCGGCACGCTCTATGGCGTGGTCGCGATGTCGTTCGTGCTGATCTACAAGGCGACGCAAGTTGTGAACTTCGCGCAAGGCGAACTGCTCTTGGTCGGCGCATGGGTGTGCTGGGCGCTGCTCACCAAATACGACGTGCCGTTCTGGATCGGCATGCCGCTCACGCTCGTCTTCATGTTCGCGTTCGGCATCGCGATCCAGGTCGTGATCTTAAGGCCAATGATCGGTGAGCCGATCATTTCGGTGATCATGGTCACGATCGGACTCTCGACTGTGTTCGACGCCGCGCTGAAATGGATTTTTGGCGTCAACCCGCAGCCGTTCCCTCGGGTCTTCACCAGCGAGTCGATCAATCTTTTCGGCCTGCAAATCCAATCCGTCTATGTCATGAGCCTTGCGGTGTCGCTTGCGATGATGATCGGCATGGCCTGGTTCTTCCGCGCCTCCAAATATGGCCTCGCGATGCGCGCAACCGCCTTCAACCAGCAGGTCGCGCAATCGCTCGGCATCTCCGTGAAAAACGTGTTCGCGATGGCCTGGGCGATCTCGGCCACAGTCTCGGCGGTCGCGGGCGTGGTCGTTGCCGTCGTCAACGGCGTCTCGTCGGGGCTTGCCGCCTACGGCATCAAGGTCTTTCCCGCGGCGATCCTCGGTGGGCTCGATTCGATCGGCGGCGCAGTGTTAGGGGGCGTCATCATCGGGCTACTCGAAAACGTCGCGCAATATGTCGACAGCGAATATCTGCACTGGGGCAATCTCTACGAGATTGCGCCGTTTTACGTGCTGATCATCATCTTGATGATCAAGCCATACGGCCTGTTCGGCACCAAAGACATCGAGCGGGTGTAATCAAAGATGGCAAGCCCCTCCCTCATTCCCTCCGGCGACTTCCGCACCTCCTACGCGGCGGACACCACGATCTTCCCGACGGCAATGAGCCGCAACTTTGCGATGCTCGGCATCATTCTCGCCTGCTTCGTGCCTTACCTGCTTTCCAACTACTGGCTCTCGATCTCGATCCAGATCGGCATCTTTGCGATTGCAGCGCTCGGACTCAACATCCTCGTCGGCTTCACGGGGCAGATCTCGATCGGCCACGCCGCGTTCTTCCTGTTCGGCGCCTTTACGTCGGCCTATCTCTCCAACAATTTGCCAATTCCGGTCTTCTTCGCGATTCCGCTCGCCGGTGTCGTCACTGCATTGGTCGGACTTGTTTTCGGCGTTCCGGCGGCGCGGCTGAAAGGGCTTTACCTCGTCATCGCCACGCTCGCGGCGCAATATATCCTGCTCGACTTCTTCTCACGCGCGGAATGGTTTTCCGGCGGCTCAGTCCCGGCGAGCGCCAATCCGTTCTCGATCTTCGGCTATGCGTTTCGCGGCGACCGGCAATATTTCTACGTCGTGCTGGCCTATCTCGTGGTGAGCTTTCTCCTTGTCACCAACCTGATGCGCACGCGCGATGGCCGCGCGCTGGTCGCGATCCGCGACCATTATCTTTCCGCCGAGATCATGGGCATCAACCTGACGAAGTACCGCACCTTGTCCTTCGGCCTTGCTGCGTTCTTTGCCGGCATCGCAGGCGCACTCTATGCGCATTATCAGCTCGTGATCTCGCAGGAAGGCTTTGGCATCGAACGCTCGATCCTGTTCCTGGCGATGATCATCATCGGCGGCACCGGCTCGGTGATGGGCACGCTGATGGGCACGGCATTCGTCGTGCTGCTACCGGAATCGATGGAGTGGATCAGCACCAACCTGAAGGGTTCGGCAATCGACCACGCGCTTTCGCTCAACAACAACATCACGTTCCTGCGCGAGATCACGGTCGGGCTGATCATCATCGGATTTCTGATGTTCGAACCCGACGGGCTCGCGCATCGCTGGCGGCAAATCAAGACCTACTGGAAACTTTACCCGTTCTCGCATTGAGGTTCGCAAGGGCGGGACTAAAATAAAGCTCAAACGAATAACCGGAGGAGACACCATGACGTTGAAATCTCTACTCGGCACCGTTTCGCTCGCCGTGATGCTTGGCGGCGCTGCGTCTGCAGCGCAGGCCCAGATCGCAATCGGCCATCTCGAAGACCTCTCGGGCGGCACATCCGACGTCGGCACGCCCTACGGGCAGGCCGTCAAGGATACCTTCGCCTGGGTCAACAAGAATGGCGGCGTCGGAGGCAAGCAGCTCAATGTCGACAGCAACGATTACGGCTATCAGGTGCCGCGCGCGATCGCGCTCTACAAGAAATGGTCGGCGCCCGACAGCAAGGTCGCCGCGATCATGGGCTGGGGCACCGCGGATACCGAGGCGCTGACCGGTTTCGTTGCGCAGGACAAGATTCCCGACATGTCGGGCTCCTATGCGGCGGCGCTCAGCGATCCCGAAGGCACCAGCGGCAAGGCCAAGGCCGCGCCCTATAATTTCTTCTACGGTCCGACCTATTCGGACTCGCTGCGCGCGATGCTGATGTGGGCGGCCGAGGACTGGAAAGCCAAGGGCAAGGCCGGCAAGCCGAAGTTCGTCCACATGGGCGCCAATCACCCCTACCCCAATGCGCCGAAGGCGGCCGGCGAAGCGCTCGCGACCGAACTCGGCTTCGAGGTATTGCCGCCGCTGGTGTTCGCGCTCACGCCCGGCGATTACAGCGCGCAGTGCCTTAGTCTGAAGAGCTCCGGCGCCAACTACGCCTATCTCGGCAACACGGCTGCTTCCAACATTTCCGTGATGAAGGCCTGCAAGACCGCCGGCGTCGACGTGCAGTTCCTCGGCAATGTCTGGGGCATGGACGAGAACGGCGCCAAGACCGCCGGTGACGCCGCCGACGGCATCGTCTTCCCCTTGCGCACGGCGGTCGCCTGGGGCGGCAATGCGCCTGGCATGAAGACCGTGATGGAAATCTCGAAGATGAGCGATCCCACCGGCAAGGTCTATCGTCCGGTGCATTACATCGCCGCGGTCTGCTCGGCGATGTACATGAAGGAAGCGCTGGACTGGGCCGCCAAGAATGGCGGCGCCACCGGCGAGAACGTCGCCAAGGGCTTCTATCAGAAGAAGGACTGGGTGCCCGCCGGGATGGAAGGCGTGTGCAATCCCTCGACCTGGACCGACAAGGACCATCGCGGCACCATGAAGGTCGACCTCTATCGCGCCAGGATTTCCGGTCCGACCGACGGCGACATCAACGACGTGATGGCCAAGGGCACGATCAAGCTCGAGAAGGTGAAGACCGTCGAACTGCCCCGCAAGGCCGACTGGTTCGGGTGGTGAGTTCGCGTCACTGACGTCATGGCCGGGCATAGCCGCTCGAAGAACGGCGTCGCTTCCGCTAGCCTATGTCCCGGCCATCCACGTCTGATCTTTCTCCGCATAAGACATGGATGCCCGGCACAAGGCCGGGCATGATGAGCCGATGGAGCTTCGCCAATGACCCAGATCGTTGAAGCAACACACCCAGCGCCGGCCACCACCACCTCCCCCCTCCTCGCCGTGCGCAACATCGAGGTGGTGTATGACGACGTGATCCTGGTGCTGCGAGGCCTCAGCCTCGACGTGCCGAAGGGATCGATCGTGGCGCTGCTCGGCGCCAACGGCGCTGGCAAATCGACCACGCTGAAAGCGATCTCCGGCCTGCTCAAGACCGAAGACGGCGAAGTGACGCGCGGCGAAATTCTGTTCGACGGCGAGCGCATCGACGGCATCGATCCGGAAAAGATTGTCCGCCGCGGCATCTTTCAGGTGATGGAGGGCCGGCGCATCGTCGCCGACATGACCTCGCTGGAAAACCTGCGGTTAGGGGCTTTCACCCGCAGCGACAACGAGGTCGCCGCCGACATCGACATGGTGTTCAACTACTTCCCGCGCCTGAGGGAGCGCACGGGGCTGGCCGGTTATCTCTCCGGCGGGGAACAACAGATGCTCGCGATCGGCCGCGCGCTGATGGCCCGTCCCAAGATGATCCTGATGGACGAGCCGTCGATGGGCCTGTCGCCGCTCTTGGTGAAGGAAGTGTTTGCCATCATCAAGGCCATCAATCGCGACCTCGGCGTCACGATCCTGCTGGTCGAGCAAAATGCGCGCGCCGCCCTTTCGGTCGCAAGCCACGGCTACATCATGGAGCAAGGCAAGGTGGTGCTCGATGGCAGCGCCGACGAGTTGCGCGACAACGAAGATGTGAAGGAATTCTATCTCGGCGGCGCCGGCGATCAGCGCAAAAGCTTTAAAAATCTGAAAAGTTTTAAACGTCGCAAGCGATGGTTGTGAAGAAACATTTGCTGTCATTCCCGAGCACCCAAGGCGTGACCTCGGAATGACGTGCAAGGGACCGTTAAAATGACCGAGCACTACGACTGGAAAGAAACCCGCGATCACGCGATGCGCGAGGCTGACCTGTTTTCACAGCTGCCTGACGTGTTGCGGCGAGCCATGGAAGCGCCCGGCTATGCCGAACGTCTCCGCGGCGTCGACCCTGACCAGATCACCAGCCGGTCGGCGCTCGCAACACTGCCGGTCCTGCGCAAATCCGACCTGCCCGCGCTCCACAAGACCGCGCTGCCTTTCGGCGGGTTCGTGACCAGGCCGCCCGGCAGCTTCGGGCGCCTTTTCACCTCGCCCGGACCGATTTTCGAACCGGAAGCTGCGCAGGTCGACCCCTGGCGCGGCGCCCGTGTGCTGTTTGCGGCCGGCTTTCGTCCGGGCGACGTGATCCTGAACACCTTCAGCTATCATCTGACGCCCGGCGGCTTCATGTTCGACACGGCGGCGCAAGCACTCGGCTGCGCGGTGATCCCCGCAGGTCCCGGCAATACCGAAGCGCAGTTCGAGCTGATCGAGGCCTATCGTCCGGTCGGCTATTGCGGCACGCCCGACTTTTTGAAGATCCTGATCGATGCGGCGATTGCCGCGGACCGCGACGTCTCCTCGATCAAGCGCGCGATCGTCTCCGGTGCTGCGTTTCCGCCGTCGCTGCAAAAGGAGTTCAAGTCGCACGGCATCGAGGCCTATCAGGCGTTCGGCACCGCCGATCTCGGCATGATCGCGTATGATACTTCGGCGCGCGACGGCATGGTGGTGGGCGAGGACATCATCCTGGAAATCGTCAAGCCGGGGACCGGCGAGCCGGTGACCGAAGGCGAAGTCGGCGAGATCGTCGTGACCACGCTCGATCCGGATCATGCCTGGATCAGACTTGCGATTGGCGACCTCACCGCGGCGCTACCGGGCGAGAGCCCGTGCGGACGGACCAACCTGCGCATCAAGGGATGGATGGGCCGCGCCGATCAAACAACCAAAGTGAAGGGCATGTTCGTTCGTCCCGAGCAGATCGCGGAAATCGGCAAACGCCATCGCGACCTCGGACGGCTACGGCTCGTCGTCCGGCGCGACAACGAACAGGATTTGATGGTCCTGAAATGCGAATGCGCCTCGCCAGCCGAAGCGCTGCGCGAGGCGGTCACATCCACGCTGCGGGCAGTCACGAATCTTGGCGGCAGCGTCGAGCTGGTGTCGCCCGCCAGCCTGCCGAATGACGGCAAAGTGATCGCAGACGAGCGGAATTAAAGAGGGCCGCCGAAAAGAATGGACTGGGCCCGCGAGGGTCTCTTATAGTCCGCCGCCAAATCCTTTCCAATCGTCATTTCAAGGGGACGAGATGGGTGCAGTGACTTTCCTGAAGCGCATGGCCGGTCTTGATCGGCAAGAGGCTCCGGGGTCAGGGACGTTCGATCACGCCAAGGCTCAGGAATATGAATGGCGCAACAATGCCGTGGTGATACGCGATCACTTTCCGGAGGTCTATTCCGCGGTCGAAGCGGATCGCGCCGCAGGCGGACTCTGGTACCGGGCGGAGCACCAGTTTTTCGAGGGAGACGAAGCTCTCTATGCCGATTTCGTTGCGCGTGTTCGGGATCGGAAGTGCCTTGAAGTTGGATCCGGCCCTTTTGGATTTTTACCTCCATTGAGCTGGATCAAGAATCGCATCGTGATTGAGCCTCTTGCAGACAAGTACCGCGCTGCCCAGCTGGAGCAACTGGGCAAGACGTTCTTTACCGATGATCTGAAAGTCTATGCGACCAATGCGGAGGCCCTGCTGCCAGAGCTCGTCGCGACGATCGATGGCGCTATCATTTGCCGTAATGCGCTCGATCATTGCGAGGATGCGTTGACGATTCTCCACAACTTGTCTCGCTACGCGAAAGCCGGCTGCTATTTTCTGCTGTGGACCGACATCTGGCACCTCGACGGCCATGACGACGGACATCACAATATCACCAAATCTCCTGAAATATTGGACGCATTGCTATCCGGCCTCGGCTTCGACGTCATCAAGAACATCAAGCCAGTGCGGGAAAGCGGCTATCTCGAGTACGGGTGCGTTGCCCTCAAGCGCTAGTTGATCGCAACGGTTCGCGACCGTTCAGGCGCGATGGCGGTCCAGATTCGCCGGCGCCGATCTCTACCAACAAAAAACTCCCGCCGATGATCGGCGGGAGCCTGTTGTTTGCTTGCGCTCTGTTAGTTTCTCAGCAGTTCAAAATAGGCGCGGCTGTAAGGATGTATGTCGGCCGACGATGGCATGAGCCAGTCGACTTTGGTGTGCTGGCCATCGATCGCGATGGCGGGCCGCTCGCCAAGGGGTAACACGTAGGCGAGCACGCAATAGTGAGTGCTGAAACCTGCGTCCCCGAAGCAGTTCGTCGAATAGAGATGCTCGTACACGCCGCCAAACCGGCTTTCGGACAGGCTCTTGACCAGTCCCGTCTCGGTTCTGACGATTCTGCCAAAGGCATCCGCTATTCTTTCGTCCTTTCGAATGCGTCCGCCGGGAACGAACCACGTTCCTTTTGCGGGCTCGTTCTCACGCCAGCCCATCAGAATGGCCCCTGACGGGTCTGTTATCACGAGATCGATGGAGACAAGCGGCGTGTTCCTCACAACGTCTCGAAAAACGGAATCCGAAAGCGACATGGCCAGCGGCTGCCGTCAGGCCTTGCGATACTCGCGAAACCATTTCGAGAATCGCGCAATGCCGTCCTCGATGGTCGTCGATGGCTTGAATCCGACGTCCCGGGCAAGGTCGTCGACATCGGCATAGGTCGCCGGCACGTCGCCCGGCTGCATCGGCAGGATTTCCTTGATCGCAGGCCGCCCGAACTCCTTCTCAAGCAGCGCGACCACATGCATCAACTCCTCAGGACGGTTGTTGCCGATGTTGTAGATTTTCCAGGGCGCGCTGCTTGAGGCGGGATCGGGATCGGCGCCGGTCCACGTCGGGTTGCCTTGTGGCGGACGATCGATCAGGCGCGCGATCGCTTCGACGACATCGTCGACGTAGGTGAAATCGCGCCGCATGTTGCCGGCATTGAACAGCCTGATCGGCTTTCCTTCCACGATGGCCTTGGCGAAAATGAACATCGCCATGTCCGGCCGGCCCCAGGGGCCGTACACCGTGAAGAAGCGAAGTCCCGTGGCTGGAATTCGATAGAGATGGCTGTAGGCATGCGCCATCAGCTCGTTCGCCTTTTTCGATGCGGCGTAAAGGCTGATCGGGTGATCGACGTTGTCGTTCACCGAAAACGGCAGTTTCGTATTGGCGCCATAAACCGATGAGGACGAAGCAAACACGAGATGCTTGCAACCGTGATGCCGGCATCCCTCGAGCACGTTCAGAAAACCTTCGATATTGGCGTCGGTATAGGCGTGCGGGTTTTCCAGCGAATAGCGCACGCCGGCCTGGGCTGCGAGGTGAACGACGACAGGAAACCGGTGCTGCGCGAACAGCGCTTTTGTCGCTGCGCGATCGGCGAGATCGGATTTCACGAAGGTGAAGTTGCGCTCGCGCTTCAGGATTTCGACGCGCGCTTCCTTGAGCGCGGGATCATAGTAGTCGTTGACGCTGTCGAGGCCGACGACCGCGCGGCCTGACGACAGCAGGCGCTGGGCAACATGAAAGCCGATGAAGCCAGCCGCGCCCGTCACCAGAATTGCATCGTCTGTCATGGCTTCACCGGTTCTCTATAGCCGCCACAGCTCGATACCGGCAGGCTTTGAAGTTCGATCGAGCTTCATTTTCACGTCGAAAACAAGTCCGGAGCCGCCGGCCAACAGCCGCTTGATCAGCGGCCAGCCACCTTCGATATAGCTGCCGTGCGCGACCGCCAAAATGACCGCGTCCGCTGGCCGCAATTGATTGAACTCGGTGATGGTCAGGCCGTATTCGTGCTTTGCATCGGCAGGGCTCGCCAGCGGGTCGTGCACCTGCACTTCGATGCTGAAGGATTCCAGTTCGCGGACGATATCGACGACGCGGGAGTTTCGCGTATCGGGAACATCTTCCTTGAAGGTGAGGCCGAGAACGGTGACGATGCCTCCCGCCCCTTTTTTCCGTAGCAGGCCGCGGATGCATTCCTTTGCCACGCGCTGGCCCATGCCGTCATTGATGCGGCGGCCGGCAAGGATCACTTCAGGGTGGTAACCGGCCTTCTCAGCGCGGAAGGTGAGGTAATACGGATCGACCCCGATGCAGTGACCTCCGACGAGGCCGGGCTGAAACGGCAGGAAATTCCATTTCGTCCGCGCGGCGGCGAGCACGTCGCCTGTGTCAATCTCGAGCGCCTGGAAGATCAGCGACAATTCGTTCATGAACGCGATGTTGAGATCGCGCTGGGTGTTCTCGATCACCTTGGCCGCTTCTGCGACCCTGATCGAAGGCGCGCGATGGATGCCGGCCTTCACGACGGCGCCATAGGTATCGGCGACGATATCGAGCGTTTCCGCGTTCTGCGCCGAAACCACCTTCGTAATCGTCTCCAATCGATGTAGCTTGTCGCCGGGATTGATGCGCTCGGGCGAGTAGCCGACGTGAAAGTCGGTGCCGGCTTTAAGTCCTGAACACTGCTCCAGGATCGGCGCGCATTCCTCCTCGACCGCGCCGGGATAGACGGTCGATTCATAGACGACGATATCGCCCTTCTTGAGCGACGCGCCCGCCAGGCGGGATGCCTCGAACATCGCGTGCATATCAGGCCGCCGCGCCTCGTCGATGGGAGTCGGGACCGTAACGATGAAGAAATCGCTAGTACGAAGACTTGCCGCGTCGCTAGTGAACTTTAGAGAGGGATACGCAAGATCGGCCGCCTCCACTTCGCGGGTGCGATCGTGGCCACCCTCAAGCTCGCCGACCCGCGAAGGGTCGATATCGAAGCCGGTGACCGCAAAGCCTTCGCGCGCAAAAGCGACGGCCACGGGCAGTCCGACATAGCCTAGTCCGATGACTGCGATTTTTCGTCGGGGTGCTGTCAATGGAAATTCCTGACTTTGCCTTTGTTTAGCGGACGCTCGGCGGATCGCAAGGGTGAACGGCCGACATCATTAACCCGATGTCAGCCGCCGCAATTCAGCCCTGTACACGCGTCACTTCGCGCACCATTCGTCATGCCAGGTCTGGGCCATCAGCACATTCCAAAGCCAGGAGCCGTGATTGCGCCGGCCACTCATATGCTCGGCCATTCTGCTCGCCAGCCGGCCGGCATTGAACAGATTCTGCGCCTTTAACCTCGGTGGTGACAACAGATCGCCGGCCCAGGACCTGAGCGGGCCCCGCAGCCAGTCGTCGATCGGAATGCCGAATCCGGTCTTTGGGCGGTCGACGAGATCTTGAGGGACATGCTGATCGAGCACCTGCCTGACCAGCCATTTGCCGCGGCCGTCGCGGACCTTCATGCCGGGCGGAATTCTGGCGGCGAATTCGACCACATCCTTGTCAAGAAATGGCACGCGGGTTTCAAGCGCGACCGTCATTGCCGCCCGATCGACCTTCTGCAGGATATCGTCGGTCAGATAGCTCAAGGCGTCGGCTAGCGTCATGCGATCGAGCGGATCAAGTTCTATCTTCACGCCATTCATTTCCCCGGCCGACCAGTTGCCGCTCTCTGCTCCGTTCACGATCGTCTGCGCGGGATCGTCATCGATCGAGCAAAGCTCGCGATACATATCGTCAAGCGAGGCCGAGCCGACGATGCGCGCCATCTTCGCCAGCTGATCGCCCGCGCGCCGTACCCTGAATCGCGCCGGCAATAGCGGCTCCGCCAGCCGCGCGATCGTGCCGGCGGACTCCGGCGATACCGACCGCAGAAACATCGCCAGCATCCGCCGCAACATCATCGGCATTGCGCCAAATCGTCTGTTCAGGCCGTCAGCCCAGACGTGGCGGTTATAGCCACCGAATAACTCGTCTCCCGCATCGCCCGACAGCGCGACCGTGACATGCTGCCGCGCGAGCGACGATACAAGATGGGTCGGGATCTGCGAAGAGTCGGCGAACGGCTCGTCATACATCGTCGGCAGCTTCGGAATGACATTTCGCGCCGTTTCCGGATCGACGTAGAGTTCAGTATGCAAGGTGCCGAGATGCGCGGCAACCTTTCGCGCCTCCGTCGCCTCATCGAAGGCGTCTTCGTTGAAACCGATGGTGAAGGTGCGAACCGGCTGGCTGGCCTGGGCCTGCATCAGCGCGACGATGGTGGAAGAATCGATGCCGCCGGACAGAAATGCTCCGAGCGGCACATCGGACAGGCATTGCCGTTTGATCGCGATCGACAGCAGCCGCTGCAATTCGGCGATCGCCTCCCCCTCGTCCGTGATGCGCCTGGCCTGCGCGGCAACCACCGTCTCGCGCAGTGACCAGTAGGGCTTTGGCGCCGGCATGTGGCCTGTGGCGACGCCAGCGCGGAAGTCGACATAAGATGCGGGAGGAAGCTTTCGAATGCCGCTCCAGATGCTGGACGGCGCGGGCACATAAGAATAGCGCATGAACGACGTCAGCGCGTTGCGATCGAGCGACGGCGACCACTCCGGGTGCCTTGCCAGCGCCTTTAATTCGGATGCGAAGACGAGATCTCCGCCGCTCCAGCCATAGAACAGCGGCTTCTCGCCAAAGCGATCGCGGGCGAGCGTCAGCGTCCTTTCGCGTTCGTCCCACAGCGCCAGCGCGAACATCCCGGAAAGGCGTTGCAGCGCCGCTTCCACGCCCCAGTGTCTGATGGCGCAGAGCAAGGTTTCGGTATCGGAATGCCCGCGCCAGGTCGGCGCGGCGCCGGCGGCTTCCAGTTCGTCCCTGATATCGAGATGATTGTAGATTTCGCCGTTGAAGGTCACCGTGAAGCGGCCGCAATCGCTGTGCATCGGCTGGCTACCGGCTTGCGACAGATCAAGCACGGACAGACGGCGATGACCGAATGCGAGGCCCGCGGGAGCGTTGGTCCAGTAACCGTCAGCGTCCGGACCCCGATAGGCCAGTGCGTCCGTCATGGACCTGGCGACGGCGACAAGCCGGCCTTCCTCGCCCCCGCCCGGCCGCAACAGACCAGCGATGCCGCACACTAACCGGCGCTCCTTTTCAGGCCGCGCGAAGGTGACGCGAGCTCTTCTCTTAGCTGCCGCCACCGCAGCTCAATGGACGCTGACACTGGCTTGAGGCGCTTCGACTGCATGTGCTGGTTGAGCCCAAATCCGAGGGTCGCGACGTCGGCGACACCTTTCGCCGCGTGGATGGCGACCCCGACGAGTGCCGGCATCAACTCACCCGTCGCCATGCCATGGCGCCAGATCGAACTTGCAAACGTCATCCGCCCCGGAAGAAGTTTCTTGAGCGCCAGGTGATCCTGCCGATAACCCAACAGAACGCTATCCAACCCTGCCAGCCTGCTGTGACGAAAGCTCTTCAAGAGCAGATCCTGATCTTCGGCATAGCGGAGCCTGGAATTGTAGGGATTGTTGCGGAACCAGGCCGCGCGCCCGCACCAGCTCGGATGCGGCAGCGAAAAACCCACAAAGGGCCGCGCCACGATGTCCTGATGATGGAGCCCGACCGGCATCTCGCCCACGAGTTCGCCGCCACTTCTGAAGACCACAGCGCCACAGCCCAGAAGATCAAGCTTTCGATCCTCACGCAAGCGATCGACCTGCCGTGCCAACCGCTCCGGAAAGCAGATGTCGTCGGCATCCATCCGCGCGATGAACTCGCCCCTCGCGAGCGCGACCGCCTGATTGAGACGCGCCGCAAGGCCGGCGGAGGTGGATTCACGGACGAGACGAATGCGCGGGTCGCCAAATCCTTCAACGATTGCGGCACCATCATCGAAAGAGCCGTCGTCGATGACGATCATTTCCCAATCGCGAAGGCTTTGCAGTAGAACCGAGCACACCGCGACGCCGACCGTCGAGGCGCTGTTGCGCATCGACATGATGACGGACACGAGCGGCTGGCCCACGGAGATCACGCGAAAGCCCTGACCCGGGACAAGTTACCTCGCCGCCAGCAACGTCATTCCCGGCAGCCCGAGCCCTGACTTGACGAGGTGGAAGCGCGACGGGAATTTCCCGACGATTTCATCGATCGCCCGTGACGGTCCGACATTGTAATTCGATTCCGCGGACTGAAAGAAGGTGTCATGCGCCAGCGCGCTCGCATCCGGCACCGTCGAAAAGATCTGACTGAGCTCATCACGAACCGATTCATAGGCGTGGTCGCCGTCGACAAAGAACAGCGGCCGCTTGGGACGCCCGAGCTTCTGCCACTGCGCTAACGCGACCTCAACACCGTTGCCGCGGTGTAGATGGACCCCGGTGAGCCCCTTCACCAACCGGCCATGCTCCTCGCCGGGGTGCTCGACATGATCGGCATCCGGCGGCAGGTCAACCGAATGAATGGTGTAACCCAGCTTGAATGCCCTGCTGCATTCGTAAAAGATCCGAGCAGATGCGCCGATATGCGTGCCCCAGTCGAACACTATCGAAGGCTTGAGCCGGCACGCTGCGGCTGTCATCAGCAAGAGCTCGTTCAATGGATAGGGATGCGTGCCCACCACGGGCACGATCTTTTCCATCAAGAAGCGCGAAAGGATCCAAAGATCAACCTCGAACTCGGACGCCGCGGGATTGCGAACCGGATCGGGCCACCCTCCCGCGAACTGCTGTGTCCTGCCTCGGATTTTACGAGCGATCGATCGAACTGTTGCTAGCGGCACAGTGTTGCTCCTGTTGAAACTTCTTTCGCCGCGTTGCGGGCGACGATCAAACCAAAACCCAGCCGGGAGGATAAAGGTCGGCCGTGTTGGTCTTCTTCAATTCAACCGGCGCGAACCATGCTCGCGGCGCGATGACAATCTTCTCAGACGACGAATTGAGCCAGGCCCCCCACCAGCTGAAGGAACTGTTGGCAATGACGTGATGCTTGCATCGCGTCATCAGCGCCATGTCTTCCCAGGGCCGCTCCGGATCACCGCGAACATGGGTGAGACGCTCTTTCGGCACGAAATTCAGCACCTGCTCGGCGGCCTCGGCATCGTCAGAAAAGATCAACAGCTCGGCGTCGCGGCCGGTAACGCTTTCGAGGCGTTCGAGCCCCTGCCGATAATACGGCTCACCGAGAATTCCATGGACTTCGTGGGTGCCTGACTTGAGATAGTCACCACGACGGATGTGGATCGAGACCGGCAGGCGACTCGCTTCGATCTGCCGGAGCATGTCCGCGGCAGCGCCGCTCAACGGCTCACGAACAGCAAGCCAGTCGCGCAGACGTCCGGCGATCGAAGAGAAGTAGCGCTCGCTCTGGAAATAGCCAAACAATGCCATTTGCGATCCCAGCGCTTCGAACGCCGGATCATAGTGGAAATGCGGCTCTCGATATTCGCTTCGTGAGGTTGCAAGCTTCGGCAGACCGGCTTTCCCAAGCAACCGGTCGAACCGCGTCTTCCATCTGGCGCGCGAAAAATTTTCTTTTGGCCTCTCGACGCCGTGGCACTGTGCCGAAGCGACGGCTTCCGGGACAGCTAAGCGATCGAGCAGGAACGGCCGCGGCGTATTTCGAGGATCACTGGCTCTGAAACCACTGAGATCAAGCACGAGGGGGACGCCATGACGCTCGGCCAGCGCTTTGCCGGCCGCATACTGGAACATCTGGTTTCCCAGACCGCCCATCAGCGATACCGTGATCACTGCAGAACCTGCCCGGACATCAGGCCCGTCGAAGCTCCGCGACCGCGGCCCGGACCCCGGCGTCCAGTCCAGTCGAAGGCTGCCAACCGAGCTCGGATCGAAGCAGATCGGGCGATCCGACCAGCCACGGCTCGTCATCCTTGCGCATGCCGAGCGCGCCGAAACCGAGCAGAGCGGCATCCGCACCCATCGCTCGTGCAACAGCCTCTGCAAATTCGCGCACCGAGTGGCCCTCGCCCGTGGCGACGTTCCAGGTCGCGATCCCGCCCTTCTCGCGGGCGTGCGCATCGGCACGCAACATCGCCTCGATCACATCATCGACATGGACGAAGTCGAGCACCTGCGTGCCTGACGAGATCGCCACACGCTCGCGCTTGCTCAAGCCGGTCACCAGCGCCGGCAGAAGCCGGTGCGGCGCCTCGCCGGCGCCATAGACCTTGAAGAGGCGCAGCAGGCGAAAGCTGGCGCCGCTGTTGTGGGCAGTAGCGCTCGCCATCAAGCCGCCGGCCGCCTTGGACGAACCGTAGAGCTTGCGCATCTCCAGCGCAGACTCTTCCGTGACCAGGTTTTGCGACGTTGGGCTTCGATATTCCGAGAAGGTACCCGCCATCACCATGCGCGCGCGCCATTCGCTGCAGAGCTGCGCGAGGACCGCCGGCAGTTCGACATTGATCCGCAGCGTCGCGCCGACGTCACGGTGATCGGGTTTCACGCCATAGGCCGCCAGATGAAAGACGGCATCGAACGGCGTATCCACGAGCCGCCGCAAATTGCCGTCGCTGAAATCATCGCATGCGATAACGCGAACGCGAGGGCCCCACTCCGCCGGAAGCACACTTGAGGGTCGCACCAGCGCGGATACACGCCTGCCCTCGGACAGCAGACGGGCGACGAGACGGGTACCGATGAATCCGGAGGCACCGGTGACCAGCGCGTTAGCGGGCGACATGATTGCGGATGGCTTGCCGGTATTGCTCGATTTGCTCGGCGGTGATCTGCGCCGCCGCCTCAGGACTTGCGGCAAATTCCCGATACCAGTTTGCCGTCAGTTCGACGGTGCCCGCAAATGACAATGGCGGCGCCCAGCCGAGCAGTGTTCTGGCCTTTGTACTATCGAGATGCAGAAAGCGCGTCTCGGGGAAACTTCCTGCGGCGTAGGTAATGTCCGGCCTGGTCCAGACCGCGGAAAGCCGCTCGACCAGATCGCCGACGGTGCGGGCAGCCTCGTCGCCGGGACCGAAATTCCAGTTGTCGGCCGCAGCGCGATCTCCACCGAGCAGGCGCGCCGCCAGCACCAGATAACCATGGACAAGCGCCATCACATGCTGCCAGGGGCGGACGGCGGCTGGATTGCGCAAGTTGAGCGGCAGGCCGGCCGTCACCGCACGAACGAAATCCGGCACGATCCGGTCGGCGGACCAGTCGCCGCCGCCGATGATGTTGCCGCCGCGCGCATTCGCAATCAGCACGCCGTTGCCGCGCTCGGCCAGCGTCGCGCGATAGGAGGCTGCGACCATTTCGGCGCAGGCTTTGGAGGCGCTGTAGGGATCCTTGCCACCGAGCGGATCCTGCTCGCGATAGCCCCACACCCAATCCTGATCGCGATACACCTTGTCGGTAGTGATACAGACGACCGCCTTCACGCCGGGCGTGAGCCGCGCCGCCTCGAGCACGTGAGCGGTGCCGAGCGCATTGGTGGCGAAGGTTTGAAGCGGATCGTCAAAGGATTTCGAGACCAGCGGCTGCGCGGCAAGGTGAATGATGACGGACGGACGATGCCGCTCGATCGCACGGCGGACGGTCGTAAAATCCCTGATATCTCCAATGGTGGATGCAATGCCGTCGGCAATATCGGCGGCGGCGAACAGGCTGGGCTCGGTGCCAGGCGCCAGCGCAAGGCCCGCAACGTCGCAACCGATTCGCTTGAGCCAGCTGACGAGCCAGCCGCCGGTGAAACCCGTATGTCCGGTCACGAAGATGCGCTCGCTTTTCAGCGGCGCCTCGAAGTCGAGCAGGTGAGAATCTGTCGTCATCAGGCGTAAAGCCTCATCATACAATCGGGAAGACTCGCAGCCTTTATCGATCCATGGACGAACATTGTCATCCTCCGGCCGTGACTTCTGCCGGTTCTGAAATCATGGGCGACATCACCGTTTCTCCCCGCAGAACGCGTTCATAGGACCGGGCGATCTCGGCCCAGGTGAAACGTTCTTGCCAGGCGCGGCGGCCTGCCTCGCCAAGCTTGTGCAAATAGTCCTTAGAGTGAACGGCCTTCTCCATCTCCCGCGCGAGCACCGCCGGCGCTACCTTTGTGTAGCCGCGTTCGTCAACCTCTGCAGGACATATCCAGCCGCCGCCGGTCCAGCGCACGATCTCCCGAGAGTTGCCGACGGGTACCGTGAGAAACGGGGTTCCGGCAGCCGCCGCCTCAAACAACACGAGCGGCGAGTATTCGACCTTGGAGGCGAAGACAAACAAATCCGCCTCGAAGAAGGCGTCCACGACCTTCTCGCGCGGCAGATCAAGACGAAGCACGGTCTTTGGAGCCGACGGAGCCGGAACTGAGACTCTCGAAGCGGAAGCCACGACGGCGGCACCTTGCGTGGCAGCGGTGGCGACGCTCGAAGGCTTTGCCAATCGGGTCCGTTCGTCCGGCGGCTTCGGAAATAGGCGGCTTATGATTCCTCTGACGCCAAGCTCACGGAATAACTCAATGGCCCGCCGGGAATTCAAGTTCGCAAGCCGCTGCAAGATGTGGTGGAAATATGCGACCGAGAGCCTTTTCGGCGGCCAGTTGCCGTTGAGGATCAGCGTCGCGCCTTGGGCTCCAAAATCAACCTGCCTAAAAGCCTGCTCAACAGTTTCGTGACCCTTGGCGTTGATCGGCGAACCCACAGTCAGGAAGATCAGATCGTCCACGGGAATGCCGAATTCGTTTCGAAGGCGCCCTTCCCTCTGTCTGTTGCGTCCAAACTCGACCTCGCTGGCGCCATTGGGGACGATCGAGAACGCAGTGATGCCGTTGGCCTTTGCAAAATCGATGTCGCGGTAATTCTCGGCGTAAAAGATGAGATGATCGAACTTGCGCAAGATATTCGGCAGCTGACGGAAATAGTCCTTGAACGAAGGTTCGTAAAAGCTTGAAAAGCCGCACGGCACGAAAACCTTCCGCGCCTTGATCTGATCGAGCACCGGCCAGACCGCATCGAAGCTCCATTGCTGCGCAGCCTTGATCAGGATCGCATCGCCGTCAAATTCGGTGATGAACTTGCGGTAGCGATCAACCTCGCCGCGAATGCCCGTCACCAGATTTCCGCTGATGTCGAATGAGTGAATACGGACGCCGTTGTGAACGTCGGTCCTGCGATCGGGGTGACTACGCGCCGCCACACTGACATCATGACCGGCGGCCGCCATCCGTTCGGCGATCTGGCGCACGACTTCCTGCACGCCTCCCCTATGCGGCCAATAGCTCTCGCAACAGAAGAGAAGCTTCATCGATGGTCCCTTGACGCGGCCGGCTTCAGGCGATGCATACGTCCGCGAATGGCCCGCGCCGTGCGCCACACCCACTCGTAAGCGGGTTGACGAAGCATCAAGCGGCGCTGCGCCTGCACGATCCTTTGCTCCAGTTCGGGACCGGGCCTGCCGCCGCCGATTCTGCGCCCCGCCTCGGCGATCACGGCCAGCATGGCTTCGCGATCCGGCCGTTGCGAAACGCGCGTCTTCGCACCATGAATGAGCGCGGCAATGTCCATGTGGACCTGCTGCGGCGCCGGCGCTCCGGCCTGATAGGCGAGGTTTTCGGATGAGATGGTGACGAGCTTTTCCAGAAATGGCTGAAGACCCTCACGCGACATGCTGGAGGGAACCTCCCGGTAGACCGTCAATCGCTCTGGAAGATTGGCCACCCGATGGTGCCGGGAAATGCGCGACCACAGTTCATAATCTTCGGGCGGATGTCGCGCCGGATCGGTGGCATAGCCTCCGACGCGGTCGAGCGCGGACTTTCTGATCATCACCGATGAATGCACGAACGGATTGTTGAAGAGAAGGTCGAACTGCAGGATTTCATTTTCGGTCGGATGGTCGTGAAACCGGCCGCTCGGCGTATCGCCGATCCATATCTCGGCGCGCGTGCCGACCAGACCGTGTTCGGGGTTGGCGTCGAGAAATTCAACCTGCTTTGCGATGCGGGTCAGATCGGCGAGATCATCATGATCCTGCCTTGCGACATAGCGCCCTCGTGCCAGCGAAATGCCGCGGTTGAGCGCCGCCGCCAGACCTTTGTCCTCCTGGTGAAAGACGCGGACCCGCGGGTCCGCGATCCCGTCGAGAAACGCGCGCGTACCATCCGTCGAGCCGTTATTGATGGCTATTAGTTCGAAATCGGCAAACGACTGCTTCAGGATCGTGTCAAGCGCCACGGGCAGGTCTGAGCCACCGTTGCGCACGGAGAGCACGACGCTGACGGTTGGACTCGAACTCATCGCGAAGCCCAGCCTCTACGCTGACGGCAACTGGTCAATGACGGCTCACGCCCAGACGCGCCATGGCGCCCGGCCCGACTGCCAGAGATTCTCAAGATGCATCTTGTCGCGCAGTGTATCCATCGGCTGCCAGAAACCGGAATGGCGATAGGCGGCGAGCTCGGACTCATGCGCCAGCGCTTCGAGCGGTGCAGCTTCCCAGGAAGTCTGGTCGCCTTCGATGTGATCAATGGCCGGTGGATTGAGCACAAAAAATCCGCCGTTGATAAGCGCATTGTCGCCGGGCGGCTTTTCGACAAACGACCGCACGATGGCGCCATCGAGCTCCAGGGCACCGTAGCGTCCGGGCGGGCGGACCGCCGCGACCGTGGCGAGCTTGCCGTGGCTGCGATGAAACGCGATTGAGGCCGTGATGTCGATGTCCGATAGTCCGTCGCCATAGGTAAAGCAAAATGGTTCGCTAGGATCGAGATAGTTGCGCACGCGTTTGAGCCGGCCGCCGGTCAGCGTCGCTTCGCCGGTATCGACCAATGTAATGGTCCACGGCTCGGCATAACTTTGGTGATAGGTGATGCTGTTCTTGGCGGCATCGATCGTGACGTCGGAATGGTGCAGCACGAAATTCATGAAGTATTCTTTGATCATGTAGCCCTTGTAGCCAAGGCAGATCACGAAATCCTTCAAACCGTGATGCGCGTAGATCTTCATGATGTGCCAGAGAATCGGGCGCCCTCCGATTTCGATCATCGGCTTCGGTCGCACGACACTCTCCTCAGAGATGCGAGTACCCATGCCTCCGGCAAGAATAACGACCTTCACGACCTCACCTGCACTTGTTCAAGGGGTTAAGCATTCGCCTGCTCCGCTGGCCTCTTGCGAAACCAGAAGCAGCCGCAACCATAGGATTCCGCCTGAACGCGCGCGGGTGGCGGCGCCACGATCAGCCCACTCTCTCCGCGTTCCTCGATAAGTGCGAACTCCACGAGCTCGAGCGGCCCGAAGTAGCTTGCGAACGCCTCGTGATCGTAAATTCGGTGGGCGTTGAACGCTACCCGCGGCCGTCCGACCGGCGTCGCCACCAGAAGATTTCCTCCGGGCGCGAGAACGCGGACGAGTTCCTTGATTGCTTTCAGGTCGCCGTCAGGGTCGAGCGGATCACCGTAACGGCCAAGACCGATATGTTCGATCACATGCATGCACGACAACGACACGATGCCGCCGTCTGCGAACGGCAATTGCGTCAGGTCTGCAGCGCCGGTGTAAAGCCCGTTCAGAACGAGCGGGGCGGGACGAAAATCATAGAACTCGACCGGTATGAATGCGGAAACGACGGCGCAGAAATTGACGATGGAAGAAATGTCGACATGCTTGACCGGCCGCGTTTTCGCGAGCACTCGGGCCGCCCAGGCCGGATGATAGGTATAATGCCGGTCGATCGGGGTGACGGTGGCGCGGTCGGACAGCTGAGGGTTGATATCGGCTGAATTCACGGAGAGCCGCGGCGCGCTGCCGGCCATTGCGGCAAACTGCTCGAACTCATGGTGAAAGACGCGAAGCGCATCCTTGCGTTGCTGGCTCGTCAGGAAGGACACGACCTCGTCCTTGTGCTCCAGAGCCCATTCGAGCCAATGGCGGTCGGCGAGCACACGCCTCAGGTATCGCCTGCGGCGGAACACATCCACCAGCAGACGAAGGTCGCTCGGCCCCTTGCCGAGGGAAGCGTCGTTGGACTGAGCGGGCAGATCCATCACAGCTTTACATCCGCACCCGGCGATCACGCCCCGGCGCGTTTCACGGCGCGCACCTGGCAGTCGAAGTGCAGCATGTCCGGGCTACCTGTATCGCTCGCCGACATGCGCTCAACCATTGCAAGCACGACCTGCATGGCATTGAACTCAAGCGGCGTCGGCTTCTCGCCTCCGGCAAAGCGTTGTGCCATATCGGAAACGCGACGCAGTTCCTGCCCTACGCATTCGAAGAAATTGCCGTTCGGCGTCATCTCGACAATGTCGAAGCCGAGCCGATCGAGGTGAAATTCGTAGAAATAGCGGTTGAATCCAGTGGCGTAGTGGTATGGCGCGAAATGCGTAAGACTCCAGAACGGTGCTGTAATAATGAACATGCCGCCCGGCCGCAGCAGGCGTGCCATTTCGTCGAGCGCCCGCACGGGGTCGGGCAGATGCTCCAGCACTTCCGTGCAGAGCACCGCGTCGAATGAGGCGTCCGGTTCTGGGATATCAAGAATATCCGAGACTATATCGATCTGGGAGAAGTCCCAACTGCCCGTCTGCAAGCCTGAGTCGCCCTTGCCGTCATAGACGGCATTGTCCTGCGCGACGTATTTCAAATGCCCGCAGTGTTTCTTGTACTGACATTCGCCGGCACCGGCATCGAGCAGGCGCGCGCCCGCCGGCAGCGCGGCCAGTGCGCTGGCCACCCACGCGTCGCGCGTCGCAGCGTTTCTGGTGCCGACGACATATTGCCCCTGGTCAGCGGACAAAATCCTGGTGCGTTCGGACCTTGGCAGAGCCAGATAATTGGTAACCAACCGCCTAGTACGGAGCCAGTCCCGCAATCGCTGCACGACCATGGCTCCCGCGCGCGTCCTGGCCGATGCGCGCGCCGCCCCCTTGATGACCTGATACATAGCGCTGATCGAGCCGCCTTTTCGCCGATGCTTGCCCGCTGCTCACACGCTGACAACTGTGTTGGGGCTGGGCCTCGTTTTCCAGGCCGTGCATGCGGTGCACGACACGGAAGAAAAATCGCCAGCAACCTGTTTGGCTCTTTCGAATTCGATGTCGCTCCGCCAGATCTGTTCCAACAGCTTGTCATGCACGTTTGGCAACTTCGATCGCTGCTTGTAATCGTGGCAGCACATCATGGCGTTGCCTTCGGCGGACACGTAAGCGGTGTTCCACAACAGATCGCAGGCATAGCGCTTGATCTCGTCGCGTGAAGTACGCGGCTTGCCAAAATCGCTGGGAAGATCGAGCTGTCCGGCCCAATCGTCGATCGGTATTGCCTGGGTGAGCCCCGCGATGCCCTTCCACATCGCGTGAAAATCATCGACCTCGGGCTCCGTGATATCGGAAACGATCATGTCAACCTGAACCATGCACCTGTTTTCCGGCGGCCGAAGCCGCTGGTTTATCGCGGCAAATCCTTTGATATTGGCGACGACCTCATCGAAATTGCCACCGATCCTGATCTTCTCGAAAGTTTTCTTGGTCGCACCATCAAAGGAGAACACGACGTGATCGACGCCGGCCAAGAGCAGATCGCGCGCCTTCGTTTCCGTCATCATACTGCCGTTGGTCGTGAAGCCGACGTGATGTCCGCTCGATTTCGCTGCCTTCACATAATCGGTCAGATGCTTGTTGAGCATCGGCTCGCCCAATTGCGTCAGCCAGAGATGACGCGGCCGGTCGCGGATGGATTGCAAAACCAGCGAGAAAGTGTCCGGCTTCATGATCGATGGAACGCGCCCGTCCATCAGCTTCCGGCTTTCCGGAACCGGACACATCTTGCAGCCGAAATTGCAGGCCATTGCCATCTCGACATAAATCAAGTCCGGCAGGGATTCGACTGCAGGCGATCCGCGTCGGAAGGCCCTCATCGACGGCGCGAGAATAACCGGCGGCTGGGGCGCAGCCGTGGACTGGATACCCACGGCCTTCTTTGCGAGCCGCACCGCCTTTCGGACAGCGCGCCCCGGAATTGTGAACAGGTCAGTTGCGGGGGACATCAGGGCCTCTTTGTCAACTCGCCCAGCCTCAAGCCTGCGACGAAGGGGTAGACTGGTTTCTGCTACGGATCGTACCGATGAGCAATCGCGCGGATCGCTTACCGATGCGCTTCACTGTGGAAGCCAGCGAAGGCCTTGGCTCCGGAGGCTGGAC
Organism: Bradyrhizobium sp.; assembly: GCF_035652035.1. Lineage (GTDB taxonomy): Bacteria > Pseudomonadota > Alphaproteobacteria > Rhizobiales > Xanthobacteraceae > Bradyrhizobium. The sequence goes on along the minus strand of NZ_DASREO010000091.1, from coordinate 103,520 downwards.
ATTGACTTCCCGCGGAAACAAATGACCAGCGTCCCGCACCGAAACGCCTTCAAGATAGGTCCAGCCGCCGGCAATCGGTTGCGCCGGATCGTAATAGATCCCTGTCCAGCGGCTGACATATGCGTCCCAATCACCCCCGAGTCCAGCCAGATTCTGTTGGCGGACACTCGGATCGGCGCGCTCAAAGTGCTCCAGCAGCGCGCTCTCGCATGCATCGATCTCATAACCAGCATGCCAGATCCTGAGCGCGAGATCGCCATCGGCGCAGTAGAAGTCGTAGTTCTTGTCGTCGATCCAGCCAACCCGTTCGAGCGCTTCGCGTAGAAACAGTCCATGATTGACAAAGATCTTGCCTCCCAGCGTGAAGCCGACTCGATACTGCTTCTCTTCCGGCCAAGAGCGCCAATAGAAAGCCACAGCCCCGAGACGATGGCCGTCGGCGATCCCGCGATCGAAATGGCGCACACCGTTGGCAATCGTGTCGGGATGAACGACGGAATCGTCGCTAATGAGGCAGACGTAACGCCCCTCGGCGCACTTGAAGGCAAGATTCATGAAGTAGCCCCAACTGCGCTTGCGCCGGGCCTTCCCTTCTGAAACCTCTCGATTATGCTGGACGATTGCGATGATATCACGCTGCTCTGTGAGCCAATCTATCGTGCCATCGGTCGAGCCACCGTCGACGACGATGATCTCGTAAGGAACGTCGATCCGGCTGGCGCGCACGCTGGCAATGGTCGCTTTCAGAAACGACAGGCGGTTGTAGGTGCCCAATACGATTGAAACCTGCGCGGAGATGGTCTTCATCATCAAGCCCAGCAGCGGCGAACCGCTTCAAATCGATCAAGGAACACCAGCGCGCTTGCGACAAAACCTTGCGGCGTTCGCTCTCGTGCGATCCTTTTGCCGGCATCGATCAGTTTTCCGCGAAGACCATTTTCACTTGCGAGGCGCATCACGGCGTCAGCGATCTGTTCAGGCGAGGTTGGATCGGCGAACAGCACGGCATCGCCGAGCTGCTCGCGGGCTCCGGACACCTCGGACGCAATGACCGGGCAGCCCAGCGCGAACGCCTCCAAGGGCGGCAAATTCTCAGGCCCACACAAGGTGATATAGGACAGCGCGAAAGCCTCTCGATAAAGATCGACCAGATCTTCTCGCGGGATGAAGCCGAGAAAGTGAACGCGGTCAACAAGACCGAGCCGCTCGGTAGTTGCCTTCACGTGCGCGAGGTTACCGTGATCGGCGCCGACAAGGACGACGCTCAGCGGCTTTTCAAACCGGGTCCGAAGTAATTTGAGCGCCAGCAGAAGATTGACGTGATTCTTGTGCGCCCAGAACTGCGCGGGATAGAACAGGTATTCCCCCGCAATTCCGTACCTCTCTTGGACCGGGCGGGCGGCTTCAGCTGCATCGCCAAACCGCGGCGTCGGATGCGGCATGATCAGGATCCGCGACGGGTCAACCCGGAAGAAACGCTCGACTTCCTGTTTACCCGCTTCGGTTCCGACAATGACCGCGGAAGCCCGACCCAGGACCGCGGAATAAAGCGTGTCGCGGTGCTGCCAGTTGCCATTCCCGGACATTTCAGGAAACCAGGGCTGCAGGCGATGCTGGAGGTCCCAGACCACGACCATGTAGGGCACTTCCAAGACCTGGCCGGGAGCACTGAGCTGCCAAACGAATTCGATGCCAGCCGCGTGAAGCTGATCATCCAGAGATCGCCCCCTCGGTCTGCTTCTGCGAAACAGGGCTCGGCGCGGCGCGGGCGAATCCAAGTCGAGCGCAATAACCTCGGCGTTCGGCAGCGGTTGTCGCGGAAGCTTCTTCGCCGTGCCAGGCGGACACAGAAAAACGAACGTATGCAGCGACTGCGCGCCGACCGTCAGCAACGCCTCGAAAACCTCTTTCTGAAACGTGAAGCCGCCCCCCGCCTCGGGGTCGAAATCCGCCAGCAATATACCGACGCGCAACCTTATCCTTCCCGGCAATCAATCAACGCCAAACGCGGCATATCCATGTCAGCGTCGTTCTTCGCTACGTCCCGGGACGTTTCCAGCTAGACCTTCGCCACCGACGCCGCACGCGCAATCTCGTCGCACACGGTCGAAATCTGATCGTCCGTCAGCGTCGTGCTTGAAGGAAGATAGAGGCCTGTTTCCCAGATCTCGTCGGCGACAGGGCACGCTACCGCGCGGTATCCCGGCCGTTCCTTGAGACACGGTTGCTGATTCATCGGGCAGAAGAACGTGCGCGTATCGACGCCGCGCGCCTTCAGGTGGGCGGCAAGCTGATTGCGCGATAGCGGATAATCGCGGCCGACGATGAGTGCGTACATCCAGTAGACGTTGAACGCCCAGTCCTTCTCGGCCGGCAACTGCAGCCCCAGCACTCCGGCGAGCGCCCGCGAGTACTTGCGCGCGACGCTCCGCTTTTTCTCGATGATCGTGTCGATCTTCTTGAGCTGGGCGACGCCGAAAGCGGCCTGAAAACCGGTCATGCGGAAATTGAAGCCCGCGCGTTCGTGCCAATAACGCGGTTGGGTGAAGGCAAGGTTGCGCAATAGCCGCAAGCGCTCCGCCAGCGCCGCATCGTTGGTGGTGACCATGCCGCCCTCGCCGGTCGTAATGACCTTGTTGGCGTAGAAGCTGAAGCAGTTCATGTCGCCGAAACTTCCCACGACTCGGCCGCGGCACTTCGCGCCATGCGCTTCGGCGCAATCCTCGATGACGACGAGGTTGTGCTTCTTCGCAATCTGGTTCAGCCGGTCCATGTCGACGGGATGCCCGAACAAGTGCACCGGAATGATAGCGCGCGTGCGCGGCGTGATCAGACCTTCGATCAGGTCGAGATCGAGATTCCAGGTCTCGCGCTCGGAATCGACCGGCACCGGCACGGCGTTGGCGTAGATGATCGCGAGCGCGGTGGCGATATTGGTGCTCGATGAGAGCAGCACCTCGTCTCCCGGCTTCAGGTCGAGCGCCGCGACGGCGAGATGCAGCGCGGTCGTGCCGCTGGTTACGGCGACGCCGTACTTGCAGTCGGCGAAGGCGGCAAAGCCCTCCTCGAAATCGGTAATCGCGGTGCCGAAGGACCCCGAAATCTCCCCCCGGCGCAGCGCCGCAACCACGGCTGCGATCTCTTCCTCGCCGAAATCAGGCTCGAAAACCGGGATCATGACTTCGCACTCACGAATACCTTGTCGTACTGATCGCCGAGGAACGGCCCCTGTTTCACGCTGATGCACTGCATGTCCTCGATGACGCGAATGGCGTGCACGCCATGGATGAGAACAATCGCGTCTCCCGCCTTCAACTCGACTTCGCGCAACAGCTCGCCGTCGTCGCTGAAAAGCTGCACACCGACGATACCGCGCTGCACGACGAACATCTGCTGAAGGTCCTTGATCGAGCGTTCGAACTCGCGGTGGTAATGCGGCGGCTCGACGAATCCCGCTTCATGCGCCAACAGCCCGAATTGAAAGGACGATTCGGCAGGCGAGAAGAAGGTCGTCTTCTCGACCTTGACGTCGGCGCGGATGATTTCCGCATAACGGATCCCGCCGTGCGTTATTACTTCCGGTCCCATTGATCCTCCTGCTGCGGCCCTACGAAGCGCCACATCGTCAATCTCCTCCAAGTGCCACGACGGCATCTCGTTCAACATCATAGACCGGCATCCCGGCTATCATCTGCCGGCGCGCGGCGCCACCGAGATAGGTCAACTTGCCGTTGCGATCGCGGGATTCCCGAAATCGGGACTCGACGTAGCCTTGCTCTGGCGAAACGGCGACGACGCCGCCCTTGCCGACATAGCTCTCGTGCACGAAGTAGGCGTTATTTCCCGCCAGGTTCGAGCCGACCAGCGCGTACCCCTTGCTGCGGGCCACGCTCGCCAGCGCCGCCAGCGAGGCACCCCAATACAGATTCGAGTAGTGCGCCATGGTTCGATCGAAGGCCGGATCATACGGCACCGTGATCGCCTGCCGGGCTCCGAACACGCTGTTATACTCGGCGATGACGATGACCGGCTGGACCGCGGTAACTCGCTGCCACACCCAGTAATCGTTGCCGTCGATGTCAATGCTGAGAATACCAAGCGGCCCTGCAAAGCCGCTCTCTTCGAGAATCGCATTGATATTGTCGCGATCGACCCAGCGGCACAGCGCCGTCAGGTCATGGCGCCAGTACATGTCGCGGGCCCGGAGGCTTTCCATGTTGCCCTTGTCACCATCCATGACCAACCCGCGCCAGTTGTCGTTCAGCAGCAGGAAACGTGTATTGGACTCGGAATAATCCTGCACGCCGAATTCGACAAAGGTGGAAAGCTCGGGCGGAATGCCGAGGCGCGCGATCAAATACTGAATGATGCCGTCATCGCCGAATTGCGAGAATACCTTGAATTCCGCCTCGCGAAGGCTCTTCGCGGTCGCGCGCACCTGGTTGGCGAGCAGCCGACCGGTCAGCAGCTTCAGTTCGTCGATGGTCTCAGGCTGCATCTTCGTCAGGCCTGCGCGATCGACGGCTGTGCCGGCGCCTTGCCCCCCGCTCCAGGCATCGCGCATCCAATTCCACAGTGATCCCAAGACTATCCTTCCTCCGGGGGCAGCATCGATGGTTCAATTGAGCATCTCGGCGAACTTCGCCTTGAGTTCGGCGGTTCGCTGCTCATAGGTATGATCTCGGCAGGTTCGCATCTGGCCCTTGTTCCCGATCTCGGCAGACCGAGTTGGATCGCCGATCAACGCATCGATCCCCGCCAGGCATTCCTCGGGATCGCCGTAATCGACAACCTCCGAGCCAACATCAAACAACTCCCGTAAATTGGTCTTGCGATCGGTCAGAAGCGCGGCGCCGCATCCTGTCGCCTCATAGAGGCGCATATTGTTGGCATAAGCCCCGGCGATTCCAATATGCTGATTGATGACAATTTGCGAGCGGCGGAAGATTTCGAACATTTCGCGTCCCCAGGCCTGCCCACGATAGCAGCCGTGGATCGGCGAATCCTTCGACACTTGCTCGATTCCCATTCCCCAGATGTTCAGGCTGGTCCGTTCCGCGAGAAACTCGAGCAGACGAATACGATCGGCATGGTGGGACGACAACGTCCCCACGAAGGTCACCGCGAGATCCCTCTCCCCTTCGGGCAGACTCGCCAGGACGCTCGGTGCAAATCCCAACTGGTTGTAGAACGTTCGAATCCCGCGCCGTTCGAATTTCTGCACGTAATTCGGCAGTGACGTTGCTATCAGATCGTAGCCGAGGTCATCCTCCGGCTCGTGCCACGGCGCGGCGATCTGTCCGACCAGCAAGCAGCGCTCGCCGACCAGCGAGCGGAGCGACTCGGCACTGACGAAATGCATGACTTGATTGAGGATCACGTCTGGACGGAAGTCCTCAATCTGCGCAATCATGACGTCTCGCGTCCAGCCCGGCATCGCCATGAGCTGCGGCGTGCGATTTTGACCTCGCCCGAACAGGCGGCGCATCTTGGCTGAAAAACCCTGCGGCTCGGGCTTGTCGGACGGGTCAATCCTCAGGCCGTGCTCGGCAGCCCACCGCAATTGCATGGCCTTGTTGTTGAGGTGGACGTCGGCCGCCTCGACACCGTTAGCCCTGAGACCTCGCGAATAGAAGTCCGCGGCACCAAACAGCGATGCGTTTCGCACCGCCATCTGCCGGTCGTAACTACTCTCCGCCAAGCCAGGATTCTCGGCATAAAGATCGTCGAGAAACGCCTCGTAGTCGGTATTGAGGATGAGCACGCGCACTGACAAAGACCTTCAGACAGCCTTTGCCCGATAAAGCACATCGTGATGCGACAGCTGCGCCAAGACATCGTAACGGGGCAACAACAATTCGTCGATCTCCTCGCGAAAGCGGGCCTCCACCAGAATGAAGCTCGGCCGATGCCGCAGAAGGTCAAGCCCTTCGAGCGCTTGCCGTTCAAACCCTTCGACATCGAGGCTGAGCAAGTCGACTCGGTTCAGCCTGTGCTTGTCCAGGAGATGCGACAGCGACCTCCCGGGCACATCGACATGATATGTCGTCAGCGACTGGATTTGCCGGCCGGTTTCGACATGGGCTCGTTCCGCCTCGGCATCGCTCCAGCCGCCATCGACGACCGACATCAAGCCGCAAAAAGTCATCGGGACGCTCTCGCCGTCGGCATCGGACGCCACCAGCGCGCAGTTCTCGACAATGCTCTCGGGCCGCGCGACTCGGCATCGCTCCGCAAGCTCCGGGATCGGCTCGACGAGAACGCCGCGCCATCCACGGTGCCGCGCGAAATAGGCGGTATTGCTCTGGTTCTGGCCGTCATTTGCTCCGGCTTCGACAAAAATGCCGCCGTCAAAATCGATATAGCGCTCGAGTTTTCTGTCGAGTTCATTGAGCCCATAGTAGTGCTTTTCGGGCGGCGCGCGCCTAGCCAGCCGCGCTCCTGCTTGGAGGCGGCCCAGAAACTTGCGGATCGCATTTCCGGTCAATGTGGCGCGCTCTCTAGTCAGAACGCCGTGACGATCGCGCGATCCGCCAAGGCCAGCAGCACCTGCTCGGCCAACTCTGCGGCATCGTGATCAACGGTCTGAAGATGGATTTCCGGCAACTGCGGCGGCTCATAGGGCGCGTCGAAGCCGGTAAAGTTCTTGATCTGACCGGCTTGAGCCTTGGCGTAGAGACCTTTCGGATCGCGGCGAATGCATTCCTCGATCGGCGTATCGACGAAGATCTCAATGAACTCGCCGTCAGGAACGAGGCTTCGCACCGCGTCCCGCTCCGCGCGATAGGGAGAAATGAATGAACAGAGGACGATAAGACCGCACTCGGTCATGAGCTTGGCGACCTCGCCGGCGCGGCGAATATTTTCGACGCGGTCGGCCTCAGTAAATCCAAGATCGCGGCAGAGACCATGGCGAACGTTGTCGCCGTCAAGCAACATCGTATGGTAACCGGCCGAATGTAGGCGCTGCTCGACGATGTTCGCAACCGTCGATTTTCCCGCACCGGAAAGTCCAGTGAACCAGAGGATGGCCGGCTTCTGGCGCTTGATTGCCGCACGCTCGGCCTTTCCCACCAGCAGCGGTTGCCAGTGCAGATTAGTGCCGCGCCGCAAGCCAAAGGCAATCATCCCCGCACCAACCGTCTGATTGGTAAAGCGCTCGATGACAATGAACGAACCGGTGTAGCGGTTTTTGTCATAAGCATCGAAAGCAACGGGTGTCCCTGTCGCCAGATTACAGAACGCGATGTCGTTCAAAGCCAGCGACTTGGCAGCCAGATGATCGCCGTTGTTCGGATCGATCTTGTATTTCAGCCCGGTCACCGTAATCGGCAGCGTCCTGGTGCCGATACGAGCCAGATATGAACGGCCGGGAACAAGCGGCTCTTCCGCCATCCAGATGAGATGAGCGGCAAACTGATCCGATACTTCCGGCCGCGACATGGTACCAACGAGCACATCGCCGCGCGCGACGTCGATTTCATCCGTCAGCGTGAAGGTCACGGCATCGCCCGCTTCGGCGAACGTCTGACGCGCGTCGTATGTAATGATCTCCTTGATGCGCGTGGTCTGCCCGGTGGCAGCCACAACGATCGAATCGCCTGCCGCGATCCGCCCCGAGGCGACTGTGCCGGCATAACCGCGGAATTCGGAACTCGGCCGATTGACCCATTGCACGGGGAAGCGGAATCCAAGTTCGGATGCTTCTCCCGTCACATCAGCCGTCTCAAGAGACTGCAGGAGTGTTGCGCCGGAATACCAGGGCGTCTTCACCGAACTTTCCACGACATTGTCGCCAAAGCGCGCCGAGATCGGAATCGGCACGATGGATTTGAAATTGAGCGCGGCTGCAAAGCCGAGATATTCGGCCACAATGCGCTCGAATGTTTCGGCTTGATAACCCACGAGATCGATCTTGTTCACGGCCAGGACCACGTGACGGATGCCGAGCAGCGAGCAAATCAGGGAATGACGCCTCGTCTGCATCAGTACACCCTTGCGGGCATCGATCAATATGACGGCCAGTTGCGCATTCGAAGCGCCGGTCGCCATGTTGCGCGTGTATTGCGCATGCCCGGGCGTATCCAGCACGATGAACGAGCGCCGTTGCGTCGAGAAAAAGCGGTAAGCGACGTCGATCGTGATGCCCTGTTCACGCTCGGCCTCAAGACCATCGACCAGAAGGGCGAAATCGACGTCTTTGCCAACCGTGCCATGCCGTTCCGAATCCGCCCGCAGACTGACCAACTGATCCTCGAGGATATGCGTGGTATCGTTGAGCAACCGGCCGATGAGAGTGGATTTTCCGTCATCGACGGATCCGCAGGTCATGAAGCGAAGGAGGTCCTTCTCCTCCTCGCCCCGATGAACGAAGCCGGCGGCGGCGTCCATCAGAAATAGCCCTCCCGCTTCTTTCGCTCCATGGACGCGGTTTCATCGCTGTCGATCAGCCGGCCTTGCCGTTCCGAGATGCGGGATTTCTCCACCTCTGCCACGATGTCTTCAACCGACTCCGCGTCCGATTCGATGGCGCCGGTCAGTGGATAGCAGCCGAGCGTGCGGAAGCGCACGCGTTTGAGTTCGGGCGTTTCGCCTGGCTGAAGTGGAAAGCGGTCGTCATCGACCATGATCAGGGTATCGCCGCGTCGCACCACCGGCCGCTGTTTTGCGAAATAAAGCGGCACGACCGGAATTTTCTCGTACTGGATATATCGCCAGACATCGAGCTCGGTCCAGTTCGACAGCGGAAATACGCGGATGGACTCACCCTGGCGGATGCGGGTGTTGAACAGATTCCACAGTTCGGGCCGCTGCGTTCGGGGATCCCACACATGGCCCGCCGAGCGGAAAGAAAATATGCGCTCCTTGGCGCGGCTTTTCTCTTCGTCACGCCTGGCGCCGCCGAGCGCCGCGTCGCAACCATACTTATCGAGAGCCTGCTTCAGCGCCTCGGTCTTCATGACGCCCGTATAGACGGCAGAACCCGACGCAAATGGATCGACTCCGGCCTCGCGCCCACGTTCGTTGGTATAAACGAGGAGTTCGAGACCAAGACGCTGAGCCGTCTCATCCCGAAAGGCAATCATCTCGCGGAATTTCCAGGTGGTGTCGACGTGCAGCAGCGGAAACGGTGGCGGAGCCGGATAAAACGCCTTGATTGCCAGATGCAACATGGCGCTCGAATCCTTGCCGATCGAGTAGAGCATGATCGGCCTTTTGAGCTCCGCCACGACGTCGCGCATGATCTCGATGGCTTCCGCCTCGAGCCGCTCAAGCTGCCTTGGAAGGTGTGCCGTTCGCTGGCTGATGACTTGCGTCATGAAGGAATCGGCGACCATTCAAGAATCGAGAGTGGGAGAAACGGATTATTCCCCAACACATTCTTGCGAAGACGCAGCGAGATGGTGCCCTCACGTTGCGCCTGTTCGACGATGGTCGCGAAGTTGCGCGTATAATCGTTGAGTTCGATGTAGCGGCGGCACATCAGACCGTGCAGTGACTGCGGATCGAGATATTCGTAACAGGGCTCGAAATGGATGACCGCCTTGGGCTTGAAGCGGCGCAGAAAGCCGACAAAATCCCGCGACATTTCCTGGACGTAAAGCACCGCATATGAAGTGAAGATGACGGCTCCGTCCGGAATGTCGAGGCCGCTGGTTGTCAGCAGCCTAAAATCGCACCGGCCGACATGCGCGACCTTGTTGAGTTGCCTCGCGAGAAGCGAGATCAGCGCGCAGCCACTTTCGGTGTATTCGCCCGCAGCCAGCGGCATGCCGGCAAAAGGCTCGCGCATGGAAAGCGCGAGGAGCTTCGAGCCGAAGCCGGCCCCGAGTTCGGCAAGGCAGGTCGCGCCTTCCATATGAGGTCTGAGAACCTCCGCATAGAGATCGAGATGCGCAGCCAGCATCTGCGCCTGGTTCGCCAGATAAAAGGACCCGTCGACATAACAAGGCGTCTCGACACTGGGACCGCTCGATATCCGCTGGATTTCAGCAAGCGTGGGGTGATCAAGAGTTCGCGCATGGTCGAGCAGCCGCCCCCAGCGCTCGAGCTGGAATTCCCGCAAGACCTCCTGCTCGGTCTTCTCCCTGACGCCGAACTGCTCCAATCCCAGGAGCCGCTTCGGCCAAGCCGAGTGTTTCGCCAGATCGTCGAGCACGATCGGCGCCAAGTCGCAGTGTATTGCAGATGTCATCGCGTAAACTGAACCAGACGTATTTCCTGTCCGCGCCGGCTACCTGGCGCGGACATCAATGTGAGAATAAACTCGCGGATAGCGCGAGAGCGCATCGGCAAATTCCGGGGCGCGGATCTTTGAGAGGACCGGACCGTTTCGCGTGGCGCCAAAAAGGCTGTTCGAGAATTCAAGCTGGAAAAGGAGGCGGTCACCTTTGAGGAGATGCTTGCCCTTGTGCAGTCCACGGGTGTCTTCGGCAAAGATGGTGCCCTTTGGACCGCCGATCTCGACCATGTCTTCGGAACGGTAGAACTGCTCGACGTCCTCGTCCGGCAGCCGGGCGTAACCGCGGTCCAGCAATGCCGCCGGAATTCCACCAGTTTTCTGCGAGCCCTTGACGAAGCAATGTGGACCGCTGTCGGCGCCGACGTCTGTGAGGTAGAGGAAGAACTTCAGGAACTTCACCTTGTCCATATCGAAATGATAGAACTGCGCGGCGTCTGAGTCCGGCGTCTCGTTGATGTTGGTGATCCACCACATGATCGCATGATCTAGCACCGGCTTGGCACCGAGGTAGGTCTGGGCAAACCAGATCAGCGACTTGTCCGAAATCAGCCTTTGTGCCGCCGGCTGGTTTAGCAACGTGTCCGGCTGTATGGCGTATCTGACTGCCTTGGGATTGGCGCGATCGTAGAGGCCCGTCGCCTTTTCGCCAGACGGCAGAAAAATCGTACATTGTTGAGTCAGCGCGATTTGAAGCAATTCATCGCAGACCTCGTCCGGAACTCGTGTCGGGAAGACATAAAGCCCGGTTTCCCTCAGCGTCTCGATAGCTTCTGAACGCGCGCTCTCGCTCTCAATGTTCAGGATACCAGCCGGTTTGTCGATCCGATAGGGCGGATGGAGAAAGCTCAGGCACCGCGAAATGAAATCGTTCGACTTGCCGCCGGTAACGCAGAACAGACGGATCATGCTTTGATAAGCGTCCATTGGCGTCTTGCGGGTCCGCCAAAAGGCAATGAATCCGAGCGCGACGTTGCGGATGTGCTGGTATTCGTTCCTGAATAGCGCGCGCAGGCTGCGATATTTTCCCAGGAGCGAGAGAGGTTCTGCCTTGGCGATAGCGCTCATGAGAATGCTCCTTTCCGTTAAACTCGACGCTTGATCGACGACGTTATTCGGCTGCTTCGGCCAGCACGCTTGCGTGGCGATGAACTTTATGAAAGGCCTCGATCAGCATATCCACCTGCTCGTCGTCGGCGTCCCATGAAACCGGCTGGAATTGCAGCAGAGATCTCTCATACATGGCCTCGACCACCGGGCAATCGCCGAGCGCATACGTCCGATTTCCGAGATTGAACGGAAACCCGTCACGGCCAATGGCGATCCGCTTCTGGAACAGCGGGAGCGTGTAGATCGGAGCCACATAACCCTCGGCGTTGGGGACCCCCTCGGCACTGAGCGCTTTGGCGAAAGCTGACCTCGAAATTCCAAGCGCACCAGGATCGAGCTTGCAACTCCACATGAAGTAGACGTGGCGGCAGCCCTGCCGAACCGAGGGCGGTGTGATCCCCCGGAGGTTCCCGACGCCATCGCTCAATCGTTTGGAGATCGATTCGGCGCGATCGACGAGCTCGTCAATTCGCTCAAGCTGCGCGCGGCCCACCGCCGCCGCCAGTTCCGGCATTCGAACGTTCATGCCGACAAGATTGGTAATGTCTTCGACCTTCAGCCAGTCAATGACGTTTTCGCCGTGATTGCGGATCAGCTGAAGACGGCGCGCGAGGTCGGCGTCCTCTGTCACCAACACCCCGCCCTCGCCGGTCTGGATGTGCTTGTGGATGTTAAGGCTGAAGATGCCGATATGCCCGATCGTGCCGGAAAGGTGTCCGCTCTCCTCGGCGAGCGCGGCTTGGGCATTGTCCTCGACCAGGTAGATGCCTCGGGCGTCGGCAAGCTGCCGCAACTTCGTAAGCTCGGCCGGATGACCGAAAATATTCACAGCGATGATGGCTCGCGTCTTTGATGTGATCGCTCGCTCCACCGAGGCGACATCCAGGCAGAAGTGTTCGGGCTCGATATCCGCAAACACCGGAATGCCGCCATAGAACAGCGGGGCCATCGCCGTCGCCGACATCGTGTAGGGTGATGTGATGACTTCGTCGCCCGGGCCGATGCCGATCGCTCCCATGGCAGCAATCAGCGCAGAGGTCGCAGAGTTGACCGTCACGGCGTGGCCGACGCCGAAACGCTTGCACCAGGCGTCCTCAAAAGCGCGCACCTCGGACCCGCCAAAGAAAGTCGGGCGAGGACTGCCGTGGAAACCCGACAGCACCGAGCCGCTATCGAGAAAGCGCAGCACTGCACCGCGCTCGTGAGCTCCAATGCCGTTGAACGGCTGCAACGGCCGGCGAACCGCGGGCCGGCCGCCGAAAACTGCGAGAGAGTCAGTCATTGCCAAATTGCCCTTGAAAAAGATGCCCCTGTCTTCCACAACCTGTCGCGGCACCGATTAGTGCTGATGCTCATGCTTCAAGGCATAGCAGGGGTTTTCACGAAATCTTTCGATCAGTCCATTGACGAGATCGCCGGCATTGCAAACCGCGATCTCCCCGCCGCCGAGCCGCGCCGATGCGATGATCTTTCTTGCGCGCAAATCACGGCCAAGCTTGTCATTGTCGATGCGCGGCTCCGGAACCAGTTCGAGTTTCCGGGCAAAGAAGTCGACGGAGACGCGTTCGGAGACCCCGCGATCAATGAACTCGCCATTGAACGTCTTCCAGAACCGATACGGAACGTTCGCTCGCTCTTCCGCGACATGAACAAACGTCTCGACGAAATCGACCCCAAAAAACAGGATCTTGCACTTGCGCGTCAACATGACCTCGAAGGCGCTGCCCTCCGAAAACGCGCTGCGTGCTCGCGCGTCGGCGATCTCCGCCGCTTGGCGTCCGACCGCCGCAACCGGCTGGAACGGGTGGCGCGACCTTTGCGCTGACGGATGACGCCGCACGAACTCGGAAAAGGCACCCATCTTCTCTGACGGCGTGTTCTGCCGATCAAACGGCTTGCCCTGGCAGAACCCGAAATTGAAAGTCGGCACAACGAGGGTCCCGGACTCCCCGATGATTTCGATCAATGCGTTGAAGAGGCCCTCCGGACCGTTCTGTCCCTGTCGTGATACGAACTTTCCCAAGCTCTTCAGACTGGAGTGAATAAACAGGCAGTCGCCTTCCACGACTCCCAGAGCGCCGAGGCTGGCCGCCAATTCCGTTTCGGAGTAGACGGCAGGGACCGCCTGCGTCCCAGGCGCGATTTCGGCCGCCTTCATTTCAGCAATCCAGACTTCACGAGTTTGTCGGCCAGCTCCGACAAATAGCCCAACTCAATACCCGTCATGCGCGATACGTCATTGAGATCGTGCTCGCCGTCGGCGTAGGACAAGATATAGTTGATGGCCCGCAACTGCTCGCGGCTGTCGAGGCGCGAGTCGCTGCTGTAACCCCAGGTTAGCGGCGAGTTGACGTTCGGATAAAGCCCTCGCTTACCCAACTGGTATTCGCAGTACGGCTGGTTTCTTTGCAACGGCCGCCAGCTTTCATGCTCTTTGAGAATGGCTTCCAGCTGGTCCACCGTCTGCGCAAAGGATTCAAGCCGCACAAACTCCTTGTTGTCGGCCGATGTGTGATACTCGGGAAACTTGCCGTAGACGGTTCTCGCGACTTGCCCGACCGGAAGATTGAAACCGGCGGCACAATACTGGCGCTCATCGCTTCCCTCGGAAGGATCGAACGGCCTGATCTCGCACGTCCCTTGATTCGCCAGTCTTTCAAACACCTTGTCGAGCGACGATCGCCCCATCCGCGAGCGCTTGTAGGAAAGTCTGGCGCCCGGCCCGCCGAGGCATGTCAGCACCAGGCCTGCCTGCATCGAGCTTGCGAGCACTTTGCCATGCCCGTTGAGGAAACAGATCGAGCCAATCGTCTCGGGATTGATGACGAAAAGGTAGTCGAAGCGGCGCCGCTCCCACCGTGACAATCGTTCGTAAAGGGCTGCGAGGACGATTGGTCCGCTCAATTCATTGTTCGCCATACTCGGATGGCAAAGATAGCTCGAGATCAGAACCAGCCTCCCCGCGCTGCCACCCCTAAGGTAGCTATAGCCACAATCGACCGAGCCGGCTTTGAAGGACGATTTGATGACCGCGCGATATTTACCCGGCTTCAGGGCGACGCGGCGCGCGTGCGGAAGACAGAAGCCCCAGTTTCTAGCGTAGTAGGACGTCACATAGGGCGTCCAATCCGGCTGGCTCGGGATCGAGTGCAGATGCTGCTGAAGCTCCTCAAGCTCGATCAACCGATTAACTGGCGTCGAGTAATTCACAACAGCGAGATTGTTTTTCTGGAAGTCAAGAATCTTGCGTCCATCGGGATCAAGCAGATAGGCATCCTCGATCACCCATTCGTCCGGAACGGTCCAGTCAAACGCCTGCTCCCCGCTGGCCGTCTTGTGGATTTCAAAGGGAACATGGCGTGACAGAATTTTGAGCGAATCGCGATATCCCTCCCCAGTGATGCTCCGCGGGATTGGAAACAGCTCATCGAACAACGTTTCGATTTGTTTCGTCGTGTCCAGCATCTTGTCCTTACACCTAATGGATTACGTAGGGTTCAAGATGTGGGTTCGAAGCTCGCAAGCCGACCTCGTTGCGACCGAATTGAAAGCTGCGGATCGGCTTGTTGGCGGCCAGCGCTATGTTGAGCGCGATCGTCGTCATTCCCCAGACCTCCGATGCCCGGGCGATCAGATGCTCGGTATCGCCGCTGAACATCTCGGCCTCAAGATGATCCGGGTGGATCAGGCTCAATTCGCGCGCCACCACGCCGACATCCTGCCGGGGGTGAGGCTTGACCAGGACTCGGCGGACCGACGCTGAATGTTTCTTGCGCAGAACCGCCGCGAGTACGCTCCGCCAGTCATAGCCGAGCCCATCGGCGGCTTCGGTCGGATCGAGCAGCAATGCAACCATGCCCGTCTCCTCGACGATGCCGCTCGTCAAAATCCGATCCGCGGCAGCCTCAATGGCAAGATGCGGCAAAACTCTTATCCTTGACCGCGTCTCGTTGCCGAAGAGGTCGACAATGGAAGCGGCGGCAATCGCGTCGGGCACGACGATCACGTCGGGCAACGGGCCATCGCCAAAATGGGCGGCGTAGTTCTTCCAGTGGTCGAACACGAAGATGCTTGTCGCTCCTGCGGCCGCCGCTTGTTTCAGCACGGCCTGGGTGTCGGCAAAGACCGTCGATTGACCGACAACAAGCGCATCGCCCGGCTGGAGCACATGCGCCATCTCGTCGGCGGAAGTCGTTCCCTCCTGTTGCGCCGCCGACCATGCGGCAGCGTACCAGGTACCCAGCCGGCCCATGCTGCGCAACAGCGGAACAAGCTCGCGCGCGATCGCGTGGGCGCCCGGATGAATCGTATAGACATGAACGCGATCGTAATTCGCGATGAAGTCCTGCCACAGGCGGGCGCTATTCGGCCTCATGCGCTCAACCGCTCGGCGATCTTCTGTGCCGCGACGGCATCCTCGCCGGTGCACAGCGGCTCGGCGCCATCGATCACGTCGCGGGCATGCCGCATGAGATTGATCATGGCAGAAGCCGCGCCGGTCTCCTGCGCGGCCGTCTCGACGAGACGGCGGCCGGGCGGAATGCCGGCGCCCTCGCGCAGCTGGAACGGCCGAAGCCGCCGGCCGTCAGAGTCCACGACGATCCGCGCCGTTTGATAGACGATGTCCACCTCGAACAGCGTAAAGCAGCGCTCATCGAGCGCCTGCAGGAACACTTCAGGACAACGCTCGAATCCGAGAAATGCGGACACCGTCGGATCGTCGCGCCAGTGATCGTATTTGCTGGCGAGCGGTTGGTACTGCGTGCACTCACCGAACAGCATGCGGCAAAGATCGATGGCATGCGTGCCGTTATGGCGCACGCCCTTGGCGTACCGAATGGTCGCGGTCATTGCATCCCGGCCCCGCAACCGCTGCCAGGCCGGCACAAAGCGGCGCGTGTAATTGACGATCAGCGGAACGCCGGCGTCCCGGTACAGGCGGATAATCCGCTCGCCCTCGGCGCTCGACAAGGCGAGAGGCTTCTCCGCGATGACGGCACGCGGCCGATAGGCCAGCGCCCGTTCCAACAGGCCTGCGCGCTGCTCCGTCGGAACCGCCAGGCTCACGATGTCCGGTTTGCATCGCATCGCTTCATCAAGATCGGCGCAAACGGCGCACTCCCAACACTTCGCCCGCTCTCTCGCGGCCTCTGCGCTGTCGGCAATCGCAACGAGGTCGAAGCCAGTGGCCTTGTACCCGCCCGCGTGGGTCAGCGGCTCTGGCGTGCCCACTTCATCGAGTTGCGCGCCGATCGAACCTGCTCCGATCACCGCTGCGCGCAGCGAAGCGTTCATGTTCAACCCTCGGCCAGCGTCTTCTGACGCACGGCGCTGTTGATCGCCACCCAGTCCGGGGTCTTGCGCAACAAAGTCACGACATCCCTGGCGCTAAAATCGAGCCGCTCGGGGTAGAGATGCTCGAACACGCGCCGCACGAGTTCGTAATCGGCGGGTTCGTCGACAGTCAGGCGAAGCTCGGGCCAGCGCAATTCGGCGGGCGGCTCCCAGCCGACCAACCGAAACAGCTGCGGATTGCGATAGATGAAGTAACTGCCGTGAACGCGATCGACCGGATCGTCACTCAGGTCGGCCGAGCGCTGCAGCGCTTCCATCGTGAAGGCGCGCACATCGAAGCCGATCGGGAACGTGCAGCCGTTCAGGCTGTTGCTCGCATAGTCCGCCTTCGCATCGGTTATCCTGCGAACGGTTTCGTCGACATGTTCCGGATCGATCAGGGGGCAATCGCCGGTCAGCTGCACGATCAGGTCGGCGCCCTTTGCGGCGTTGAGCAGGCGCTGCGTGATGTCCTCGACCGGACCGCGATAGACGCGGCAATCGATCCGCCGGCAAAGATCCGCAATGGCCTCATCCGGCATGCTGACCGTGCTTGCCACGACGACCTCATCGACGAGCCTGGCGCGACGTACGCGTTCCACCAGCCGTTGTAGCATCGGCGCTCCGGCGAGCGGAAACATCACCTTGCCCGGCAGCCTTGTGGCCGACATCCGCGCTTCAATGGTTGCAATGACGCGCATGTATCTCACCAGCGATTCTGAAGCCAACAATGACTGCGATCACTGCAATACCCGGGGACCTGCGGTCCATGCGACCGCATCGCACTGGATCTTTGTGGAACCGCTGTTGAACGCAAGCGCGTTGAACGGCAGTACAATGCGAACAGTCGCACCCTCCGGTCCACCGACCACGAGCTGCGCCGCCCCAGACACTCCGGGTTCGCCCATGACGGCGTCGAGATCGTTTGGGCCGACGACGGCGAGTTCGCCACTTTGACGCGTATCGACGGTGCGGCCATTCAGCAGAACCTGCTTCATCGAGCCCGGAAGGCAGATCAACCACGGGCGTTCCGGCAATTCGAACGTGACCCTCTCATCGCGCGAGATCTGAGCCGAGATTGTCGCCGGCACCCTGCCAAAGAAAATGAGCGGCAATACGCGGCTTTCAATCGGCAGTTCCTCTGCGTCGATCCCGACCGTTATCGAGCCGCCAGGAGGCAAGACCAGCCGCACCGGCCTGTCAATGTGCGAAAGCAAGGCCTCTCTGCCGCAGGCGACGCGGAACGGCGCCTTCCACTCATAATCATCAGCTTCGAGAGAGACCGCCTCGACATGGTCGGCAACCGCCTTCGAAAATAGACTCGAGATGGCCTCGGGTGTCGGACGTGGCCGGTAGATCCGCGGAGCCGTCGCCTGCTCGGAGTAAGTTTCAGCAAAAAAACGCCTGGTTGGCTCGGCAAACATCCATTGCCAGCCTCGTTTCGAAGCATCCTCAAAAATCAGCGCGCCGGCCCAGCCCAGTAATTGGTAGATCATGCCGTAAGGTGCGCCTGTATCGTCTTGTCCGATGACTGCCTTTTGGTCGGGATCGAAAATTGTCGTCCGCCCCCCTTCGTGAGTGCTGACAAAGGTATGGATGAACGAGCGATCTCTCGTCGAAGTATAGCGCACAGCAAGGTCCGCCGTAGATACACGGCCCAACAGGGATGCGAGCAGGTTGGCAAGCGCAAAACAGTGGCCATCGCCGTGAAAAAGGAAATAGCGCGGTCCGAGCAGAATCGGCGCGTAACGTGCCGGGTAGCTGCGAAAGTCGCCGAGCGCATTGGAATGCGACGTGTTCGCCACAAATCGGCAGAAAACATCCTCCGCGCTCGCCCTTGGGAACTCGACCGCGAACACAACCTCGATCGGATTGTGCGATGGATTTTCAAGACGGACACCAGCGACCCGGTCCTGGTCAACCCGGTCGAGCATGGCCGGGGACCATTCACCGACGCTTCTGAGCATCGGCTTTTGCAATTCGTCGAAGTACCCCGTCAATCTGAAATGCTCAAGAAACTGTTGCGCCGTTCCATCACCCGAGTGCTCCTCGACAACGGCAAGAAGCTCGTCAACGACGCTTAGCAAGGACGAGGAACTGCGAACCAAGGAACATTCCTTCCCATCGGTCTTCATACTGGCGCTGGAGCTCGGCCGTACCCGGAATTCCCTCAACCGAGGACAATCGAGGCGGCGACCCGTGAATGAAACAGTAGCGAATCTCGTTGACCGAAAATCCAGCGTCAGCATAGAGTTCGGCCACGTTGAGAGGATTTTCGGCGCTCCGGTACAACTCGGCGCTCTGGTCGCGCAGGACCGGAACGGCGAGCCCGGATATCGCGTTCAATTCTTGAGAAATTCGTCGCCGCGCGAGCTCGGGCAAGTCCTTCAGTAGCTCTCCGGCCACGAAGTCGACGGTACCTTGATTGAGCGCAAAAAGATTGAAAAGCGCATTTCGGTGCACAATGGCGGCAAGGCCGCCCGGCTCCGTCAACTCGGCAACGTGGCGCATGAACCTCGGCTTGTCGCGGTAATAGCAAGCGACCCCATTGGCGATGACGGCGGCAAACCGCAGCTCCGGCTTATAGTCGAACAGGTCGGTCTGTTCGACTTTGGCGGCAGTGCCGATCAGCGCTTTAGCCCGTTTGACCATCTCGGCCGAGAAGTCGATTGCTGTGCACGTCATCCCAGCAGCGGCTAACTCTGACGTTAAGGTCCCGATCCCGCATCCGATCTCCAGAACCGGCCTGCCGGGACTCAGGTGGCCCAGAACCGCACGTCTTACGAGACCGCGCCGCGCTTCATTCAACGGCAACGCTGTATCCGAATAGTCGGCGACCCGACTTTCTCGGGAAAAATGCTCAAAGATCGACGGGGTATCTTCGTTCGTCATTGAACAGATATGCCGATATTTTGCGCCCCGAACATAGACAAGTGCTTTGCCATCCGCGAACGCCGGCGCGCGCTATGGCCACCCATGCGCCATTCAATCAGTGCTCCATCGTCGACCACCACCGCGTCATAACCCTCCGGAACGCTAATGCCGGGCTTGCTGGCGTAAAACAGACGGAAATCATCGCTGCGATCCTCGCCCGTGCAGAGGAAGCGGACGCAACGCCTAATCTGGCGATTCAACTCCTCCCGTTCCAAAGCCTTTGCCTCGCCACCCTGAATGGCAAGGAGCTTATCCCGGTTGAGATCAAGCGCGCTGCGGCCACCAACGACAACCTCCTCGATGGCCGCTGCGGCTTTCGGCGTCCGGTAGGGCGGAAGCTCACTCGCATCAGAGTTCGGGACGACGTCGCCAACATCGATCGAGCAACCAAGAATTCGCAGATGTGTCCAACGATAAGCAAATCGGATCGGATCGATTGACGGTCCTCGCTGAAGCGCCTGCTCCAGACAGGCGAAATAGCCTTCGGCGCTCTCCGCCCAGAGAACCACGTCACCGATCGGGTATGGGGTGTGTAGGTCGAATGCCACGACAGTCGGAACACCCAGCCGCGCCATCTCGAGTGCCGTAAAGCTCCAGGCGCTCAGTCCAACGTCCGCCAGCTCCATCAGATCGTAGCTCGATATTTTGTCTTCGGCCCAGACGACGCGAACATGCTTGAACGGTCCAGAGAACCTCTCTTTCAGCAGTCCAAGATGCCCCGCAATAACGGCGTCGCGCCGGTTCGCCCCCTCACGAGGATGAGTGCGAATGACGAGTTGAAGATCCGGGCTCGCCTCCACCTTGGCGACCAACGCCTCCAACCACTCAATCTGGTCGCGGAACGGCTGCTTTTCCGGAAACGGCTCCATGCCCATGGCTTCAAGGTAGCGGTTGTTTGCTCCGATCTCGTCCAGGCTGCTGGTAAACGCGACCAGAACGCGACGATTGGGGTCAAGCTCAAGCCGGTCAAACAGATCGTTCGCCGTTCCGGAACGTACCGGCGAATAGATCAGCATCGAGTTGCTCGACATCCGGTAGATCAGGTCATCACAGACCTCTTTGACAATCTCCCGCGACAGAGCCAGACTCCTCCAGTCAGGCCACTCCTTCAATAGCTGTCGAAAGGTTGCGATCGACAGCGGCTGGGTCATGAACAGGAGTCGGCGCCGATCTACTGCGCGGATGGTCGCGTGCGACAGATTGGTCGTCGCTATTCCGGCCTGCCGGGCGGCAAGGGCCGCCCCCATCAGGATTGCGTATTGATTGAAGTAGATGACGCGTGCGATTCCTGTCAGGCGCACTAGCCGTTGCATCGCCAGATAACTGAACAGCGACCCTTTCAGATATTTCAGCAGCAATGAACGAACGGCGGGATCGGCGCCCGTAAAGTCGGTCACCTTGAAAGTGACGGCTGCCATCGCCCCGCAGAACTGGCCGAGCCGGGCCCCTTCGAACTCGAACGTCGAAAGATCTTCCGGCAGATCGGTCATCAGCCGGTCAACCGTCTTGCGTACGTCGTCATCGATCAGGTCCTGAAGGTCGAGCACATCAAGTCCGTAAGCACCGGTCATGCTGTTCGCCGCCTGGCGGCACGAAGCGCAGACCGCCAGCCGCTCCTGCTCGGTTGGCTCCATTGCGATGGCGGCGGCGTCCATGACGATGCAACGCGGATAGACATCGAAGCAACGAATGATCAGAACGCGATGGCCGCGCTCCTTAAGCGTCTTCGCCACCAGGCTGTGCGCGACGTAGTGCGGAACGATACCGGCCTCGGGCGCAAAGAAGACGACCGCTTTCTGGTCGCCGAAGCCAGCAAGCTGTTCCACAGTGATGCGCGTGGGTTCCGGCGGCGGTCCCGCCACCACCGGCGGCCTGAACACCCGCAAGACCGCGCCGGCGCCACGGCGCGCGACATTCCGCCCCCGCCGCAGGATCGCACGCGGCAGGCGTGTCACTGAGCGCATCAGCGTCGACTGGCCGCTGCCTGCGACATCCGAGCTCATAGTGCGCCCAACAATGCTTCGACCTTCTCGGGATAGAAGCGACGAATACCCGGCTCAAAGCGCTGCCACAGCGACGTCAGCGCGGGCCGGTCGAGCGCCGACGCGTAATCGTCCGTCCAGTACATGCGCTTCGAATTCTTGATCGGCGGAGGGACGGGATTGGCAAACCCACCGACGAATTCGGAGAGACGCCGCACGCAGCCGTCGAAGTCGAGGAACAGATCTTCGTAGCGGATGATGATGTCCTCATCCCCTTCCTTCAGCTCCTCGAGCCACTTCGCATTCTCCCCAATATACTCTTCGAGGAAATTCCACTCCTTGCTCCCGGCGCGGAAGACATATTCGTGGGCGCGTGGTCCGCTGGGTCCGACGTCATAGGCCGACTTGCTGTAAAGCACGCCGTCCGAATAGAAACTGTCGAACGGATAGCCGATGAGATTGATGCGCGGGACACCCGGCAAGGTATGACGCTGCGGGTGGTAGTAGTGGTTGAAATAGATTTTGAGATTTGGATTAGGCTCCGGCAATCTGGTCTGACTGTCCGCGTGCAGACCCCTGAGGACGTAGTCGTCCTCCATCAGAACATATCTCTGCTCGCGATTGGGCCGGTAGATGGTCGCCTCAAGCGCGAGGCGAAGCGCCAGACAAAGATAGTGTGTGCCTGCGCGCATCTGCGTCACCAGCGCGATTTCCCTGAGGCCTGTATCGCTACGACTTGTCACCTTGGCTCCATGCGTCATCATGATCTCGATATCGACTTCGGCCCTGCGCACCGCCAAATGGACTAGGCGCGAACCGAACGATCGGCGAAGTCCGACGAACTTGCTGCGGCGAGCAACGCAGAAATCCCAAAATTTGCGCGATCGAATTGATCCGCTAGCGACCTCGCAAAGCTGTAATCGCTCGCCGTATCGACCGTAAAACTGCGCGACGCCGGACGCCAACCCGGCGGCGGCGCGATTGACTGGACCGCAAAGCTGTCGCGGTGATCGTAGAAATAAAGTGTCAGGTGCTCACGATGGTCACGTGAAAGCGGAGCCTTGGCATCGAGCATCACCATTGTCTCGGCGCGATAGATCTCGACGTCGAGGCCGACCGGAAATCGTCCCTTGGTGGTCGCAAGGTCGAAACGATCGAACTCTTCGGTTTTCATTACGCACCAGTCCACGAGTTCGGCGTCGACGAACGGACAATCCGCGGTCACCCGTGCCACGGCATCGAGCCCAAAGTGTTTCGCGGCACCAACGTAACGCGCCACTAGGTCGGATTCCGATCCGCGAAAGGTGCCGATCCCTTCCCGCGCAGCGATCGTCGCGAGCTCGTCATCGACGGGCAGATCGGTCGTCGCAAGAATAACCACGCCAGACTGTAAACCCTGCAATCTCCGCAACAGGAACGTAAGCATGGGCAGACCCTGCAGCGGCAGCAGGGCCTTGCCCGGGAGCCGGGTCGACGACGTTCGTGCGGCGACGAGGATGCCGACTTTACCGAGCTTCATCCGCCTATTCCGGTCATCAGCCGCGCGATCTTCATCTTGTGTTCGGAATCGATAAAGAAGCATTCTGCCGCCGACACGACATAGCTGACTGTCGATCGGCCCATTAGCGAGCCCGTCGGGAAATTCCGGTTACGGACTGCCACGCAAGTCTGCACATCGCGATAGATTGTATCGAAGTCGGAACGCAACTCGCCGCGCCGATTGAGCATCTCGATGCCATGCGCGGTCCGGCGGAAGACCCTGCTGGTAATCTCCTCAACTCCATTGGCGGAATCCGCATCGCTCATGGCAAGCGTCGACACAGCCTCTTCCAGCGTATCGACGTTGACGAACGGAGACTGTATGTAACGCACGACAGTAATACCCGTCAGTTCGGGATCGAGCTCGCGTGCGATCTTTTCCAGTGTCGGCACGATACTGGCGGAACGGATCGTGCTCTGCGGATCGCGAAGCACGAAGCGCAGCCGGGGGTCGCGGGATCGCGCGACCCATTCCGCGGTCTCCGGATTGTCGCAAGTCACCACGATGTGGTCGAACATGTCTGAGGAGGAGGTCACGCGAATGTCCCGCTCCAGGAGCGAAAGCCCGCCGATTTCCTGCTTCCAGAGGTCGGTCGTGAAGTCGAAGTCCCGCCGGCACGGGATCACGGCGATCACCGGATGCGCCGTTGCCAGCCGCGCCCTGACGGCATCCTTCTTGATCTGGCGGCGCGCATTGATGATGCGCTGCGTATCCGTCGTCAGATTGGTGCCGTGCTTGCGATAGTAGAACAGTGGTAGGTTGACATTGGCGCATTTGTATCGCGTCACGACCTTGGTCCACAGGTCGAAACCGTCCTGGGCGCCGAGATCTTCCCTGTAGCCGCCGATTTCCTTCAGCACGGATGCACGCACCAGCGTACACGCGCCGTTCGGCGGAAGGTCAAACGAATGGTTCTGCGAGTAGAGCCGCTGCCGGCGCTCCTGGCCGAAGACCTCGCCGAACTTGTCGACCAGATAATAGTCAGGGAACGCGAGAGCGAGGTCGGGATCGCGGTCCAGATAGTTGCCCAGCACCAGCAGGATATTCTCGTCGAATACGTCGTCGCCATCGAGCCGGATGACATAGTCGCCTTTCGCCAATCCGAGCGCGAAGTTGCACACCGCCGTAAGCCCGATCCCCTCTTTCCGGTGCAGCGATATCCTGGGATGACCGCGGTAAAGGCTCATCACCTCCGGCGTTTCGTCGGTAGACCCGTCGTCGATCACGATCAGTTCCCAGTCGTCGGCGGACTGCCGCAGTACGCTTTCGATCGCCTCACCAAGGAAGCGGCCGTAATTGTGCGACGGAATGTAAACGGTGAAACGCAAACGCGACATGGTCAGAGCGCAGCTCTCAGCTTGTCGCGGAAGCGGCTCAGCGCCGCAAGTTCCGACGGCGTCATGCTGCCCGAATGATCCGGCCCGTACATCTGCTTATCCAGCGTAAAATGCTTCTCGATCACCCGCGCGCCGCGCGAGAGCGCGATCATGGCGGCATCGACGCCGACCGTGTGATCGCTGAAGCCGAGATAGCGTTCGAAATCGACCGCTGCGAAGTTGAGATCGGCAAGATCGGTCGGATATTTCGAAACGCAGTAGAGATAACCCACTCCCCCCGGCGCATCGAACTTCGGAAAGGACGGCTCATTCCACATGCCGAGCGAGACGATCACCGGCTTTCCCGTCGCTGCGACCGCCTCGATCAGCGCGCGGTCACGCACCGAGCGCGAGGCAATCTTGTAGCGGCGGGCGCCGACCGCCTCGAGCCAGCCGACGCGCTCGACGTCGAACACCG
Organism: Bradyrhizobium sp.; assembly: GCF_035652035.1. Taxonomy (GTDB): domain Bacteria; phylum Pseudomonadota; class Alphaproteobacteria; order Rhizobiales; family Xanthobacteraceae; genus Bradyrhizobium. Next base: position 78,586 of record NZ_DASREO010000091.1, on the reverse strand, counting down.
ACGCCATGAATTCGATTCCGTGATCGTGGCATTCGCGCGCCAGCGTCTCGAGATCGGCGCGGCTAAGCTCGGTCTTGCAGTTGTACTCGAACCACTCATTTCCTTCCTTGGGAAAGAGATCGCGGGCCGAATAGACCTGGAACTTGGCGACGCCTGCGCCCGCAGCCTTGGCTTCGGTAATGAGCCGCCGGGCGAGTTCCATGTCGCCATTATGGTTCTGTCCAATTTCAGCGATGATTTCCATGCGCTTCTTTCTCGAGCCAGCGGTTGAGCATGATCATGCAAAAGATGGTGTGCCCGTTGAGGCGGCCGGCGTCGGCCAGCATGACGCGCGCCACGTCACCCGCATCGGCGGCGACGATACCGTTACGCCGCAGCGCCGAGCCGGGCGCGAAGGTCTCGTCCACGAGATCGGACCATTCGCCCTTGAGCCAATGGTCGATCGGCACGTTGAATCCGTGCTTTGGGCGGGCAACCACCTCTTCGGGAAGCACGTCGGCGAAGGCACGGCGCAGCGACGTTTTCAACGTGCCGTCGGCGCCGACGAGTTCGGGGAATTTCAGAGTTTCGGCAAAGGCGAGCACTGACGGCGCGGCAAACGGAACGCGGCCCTCGACGCTATACGCCATCGTCATCCGGTCGACCTTGCGCAGCATTTCATTGGGGAAATAGAACTCGCGATCCTGCGCCACGAAATCGATAGGGCTCCAGTCACTGCCGTGCTGGCGAGGCCCGAAGTGACGGGTCGACGCGTTGAGACCGCTGCGGAAGTCCTCTGAGAACAGCGCCTTTTTCTCTTCTTCGTGCGCGTAGTAGTGCCAGGCCCAGGCGCGGCCGGGCGCCGGCATAATGTCGATCGCGGCGAGACGGTCGGCGATCGGCAGCCCGATGTTCTGGAACGAAACGACACCATTGCGATGCGGGACGCCGTTGCGCGCCCGGCGGTCGAGATAAGCGTACCAGGAATAGCCGCCGAAGCACTCATCCGCGCCGTCGCCGGAGAGCAGCACCTTGATTCCAGCTTCGCGGGCGGCCTTGGCCACCGCGAGAATGCCGAAACCGGACGATACCGCGAACGGCTGATCGCCATGGCGGCAGAAGATGTCGAGTTCGTCACGAAAGCTCTGCGCCGTAACATGAATGGCATGATGCCGCGATCCGATGATCGCGGCCGTTCTGGCAGCAGCCGCCGTCTCATCCGCCCGGCCGTGATAGGGGTCGTCGACATCCTCGAAGCCGACGCTGAACGTGTCCAACCGGTCGAGCTCACGCGCGGCAATCGTTGCAACGATCGAGCTGTCGAGGCCGCCGCTCAGGAAACTGCCGACCGGCACGTCTGACAACAGCCTGCTCTTGATCGCAGCTTCGACGACGCGACGCGTTTCGGCGACGGTATCTTTCGCCGGCAGCGACCTCGGTTCAAAGCGGTTCCTGTAGGCGCGCAGACGCGATTTGCCGTCACTGACAGAGAGGATGTGACCGCGCGGCAGCGCCTTGACCGAGCGGTAGACAGTTGCGGGCTCGGGGATCCACAAGAAGGTTGGATAATCCCAGAGCGCCTGCCGGTCGATCGCGAAATCGAGGCCGGGAAAAAACTTGAGCGCTGCGATTTCGGACGCAAACACCACTTCGCCAGGCGACGGCTCACTATAATAAAGCGGCTTTTCACCCGGCAGATCCCGAGCAAGGATGAGCTTGCGCTCGGGCGCGATCCACAGCGCGGCCGAAAACATGCCGTCGAGCCGCTCGAACAGATCTTCGCCGTGATGTTCGTAGAGGTGACAGATCACCTCGCCGTCCGAGTTGGTGCGGAACACATGTCCCTTCGCCTCCAGCTCGCGGCGAAGCTCCGGGTAATTGTAGATCTCCCCGTTGTAGAGCAGCACCACGTGCCCGTCGGCGCCGTAGAGCGGCTGGTCGCCATGGGCGATGTCGACGATCGACAGCCGCCGCATGCCGCCCTGGTAGTCGCCGTCCCGATAATAACCCTCGGAATCGGGCCCGCGGTGCACGAGCGCCGTCACCATCCGATCGAGGACGCGCTCATCGACGCGTCTTGACACCTTAAAGCCGGCTATTCCGCACATCTTGAGACGATCGCGAATGCCATTCGTACGCGCGCTCCAGAGACTCGCATCGAAGCGACACGCCGAATAACTGCGACGAATTCGGACCTGAACATCAGGACTCGCCAGCAGCGACGATTGAAGGTGCCACGCTAGGCGTCGCGACCGGTTCCTGCGCTTCCGTGGCGCGGAACTGGTAGTCCAGACTCACCGCACCAAACCTGCGATCATTGATCGCGCCCGATCTTACCGCGAGTGCAGGTAGTCCAACGTTGCTATCGAGCACGTCGTGATTTCTCGTCCGTTCCGGAGAGATAAGGCAGACATATAGCCGGAAATCGTTCGGCAGAAGCTTCAATTCAGGCAGGGTCAGGTCAATGGCGCCGCGATGCCCGACCTCAAGCTTTGTCGTGCTGATGGTCTCGAGGATATCGGTAATGCACTGAAGGCCGCTTGCCGATGCGTGGTCATCCGACAGCAGCAACCGGAAGAGGAATGCGACACGTGGTACTTCCTCGAAGACCTCGTATTCAAACCGGAAATTCGCGGTTTCCCCGTGAACGTATTCCCACCTCGGACGTCCAGAATTATCCCTCGCTGCAACAGCGGTAAATCTTATTGAACCGGTGGTGCGTTTGAGGCGATCCGCCAGATTGGCGTCGCGAACCAGGATCTCTCCGGTATCTGTCGGAAAGGCTCCACGGGACGCATTCCGCGCAACTTTCGCAGCTCTTGCCGCATGCGCCGCCTCGTGCACAGATTCGTAGTACCGATCGCAGACCTCGTCGACGGGCCCCGAGGCGACGATTCTCCCCGCCTCCATCATGATCGCCTTGTTGCACATGGCTCTGATGGTGCTGTCCGAGTGACTCGCCAGCACCATGATCGGGCTTCGTCCGATAAAATCCTTCATGCGCGCCCGCGCGCGCTCAGCGAAGCGGAGGTCACCCGTGCCAAACCCTTCGTCCATCAGCAGCACGCCAGGGTCGAGCGCCGTTACCAGCGCAAAACCGAGACGCATCGTCATGCCGGTCGAATAGGTTCGTACCGGCAGGTTGAGATATTCGCCGAGCTCGCAGAATTCCTCGATTTCCGGAATCTTCGCTTCGATCTGCTCGCGCGTCATCCCGATCAGCATTCCGGATGTGATGATGTTCTCGTACCCGGTATCTTCGCCGTCGAGCCCAGGCAAAGCATCGAACAGCGGCGTAACCCTGCCCTCGACCCTGATCGTCCCCGAGACCGGTTCGTAGATGCCCGCAATCAACTTCAGCAACGTCGATTTGCCCGCGCCATTATGGCCGATCAGACCGACGCGGTCGCCGTCATGCAATGTCAGCGAGATATCGTTCAGTGCTTTGACGACAACGCGTTCGCTGTGCCTCCCCTCGCGCTCAATCGACCCACCGGTGGCGCGCTGAAGGAGCGCCCTGCGCAGGCTGCGTTGCTGCGCCCCGTAGATCGGGAAATGCGCATTCACATTTTCAAGGATGACTGCGGCCACGGTCTCTCAGCTCCAATAGGCGATGCGCTTGCGGAAGCGCCTGAAAATCGCATAGGCCAACGTCCATCCCACGATCGTCATCGCGAGCACGACGCTGTAGCTGACCGCGTCCGGCACCTGGCCGATCAACGGAGCGCGGACCACGTCCAGGACGTGATAAAGCGGATTGACCTCCACGAATACGAGCCGCTTGAGCCCAGTCAGTGTTTCGGCCGGCCAGAACAACGGCGTGATCAACATCGCGATCTGCAGGGCGCTGGAGACCACCGGCGGCACATCGCGAAACCGCAGACAGATGATTCCGAACAGCAGAGAGAGCCAGACACCGTTCAGCAGGACGAGTGCGAGACCCGGCAACGCCAGAAGCGCCGTCACGCTGAGCAGCGACGGCTTCAGCACCAGAACGACCAGGAAATAGATCACGAAGTTGTGCAGAAGGATAAGGAAGTTTCGCCAGACCAGCGCATAAGCGAGAATCGAATATTCGAACCGGATATTGCGGAACAGCGATTGGCCCGCAATGAACACATTGCAAGACTCGACGATGATCGTCGACACCAGCGTCCAGACGATCATGCCGCTGACCAGAAATGGCAAGTAGTCATAGAGGTTCTGGTGCCAGATGGCCGCGCCGACAGTACCAACCGAGAGCACGTAGACGGCGAGCGTGATCGAATTCCAGAATGGGCCGATCGTCGTCCGCTTGTAGCGTCGCCTGACGTCAAGCCAGCCGAGACGGCCCCAAAGTTCTCTTCTCTGAAGGCCATGCCACAAATCACCGGCTGCAGTCTCCGCCTGAGAGCGGAGGCCGGTGTCCACTTGCTCAACCGGCGCCAAGACCATCGTCATCTTCAGCCTCTCACCAGGCGCCTGGCGGTACGGCCCGCGCGGTTGTGACCCGGACAATCATCTGTCAAAAGTTTCCATGCTACCGCAGTCCGGGTGAAAAACGCTTCACCCGAACGCTCCTGAATCAGGAGCCGCAACTGAACGCGGCGGCTTACGACGCCACGCGATACGCCGCCCTCAGGCGGCAGCCACCAGATCTGCGTCGAGATGGACGCGAATCTTTCCGCCGAGCATGTCGAGCAAAATGGCGACCCGGTCGTGGTCGCCTATTCCATCGAACAACCCGGCAGCATCCATGAACACGCCCGCGAGCACTCGCACCTTGTCGCCGGGCGCGAATTTGGGCCTCGAATCCATCGTGACAAAACCCTTCGCGTCCTCGCGCGCTCTTAGCGCCGAGACCACGCCCTGCGGCACTAGGGCCGGATCGTTGCCGTTGGTGACAAGACGCGAGACACCGAAGGTGGACTGGATGGAGCGCCAGCGCTGCGCCGCGATGTCGACGGCGACGAACAGGTAGCGCGGGAACAGCGGCTTGGCGACGAGATCGACCTTGCGCGCGTGACGACGGCGCTTCAGGTAGCGCGGCAGATAGATCTCGTAGCCCTGACGCAGCAGATTTTGCGCGGCCTTCAGTTCGCTATTGACCTGAGTCTGGACAACGTACCAGCGGGAAGCTTCGGTCATGACGACGCCTCCGCCGCCTTGCTTTGCTCCCGCAAGCCGAGCAACGCCGGCGCCAGGACGCGGTTGGCACCGCAGGCCACCGCAGCCGCGTCGTACGATTCTCTTGCACGGGCGAGATCGGTGACGATGACGGCGTCGAAGCCTTCCCGCACCTCGTCATAAGATTTGCAGACGTTGACCCCGACGAAGTGCGCAACGTCGCTGTGAAGATCGACAACTGCGACGATCGCGACGCCCGCTTCGACGGCACAGAGAGTGGCGATCTCGGCAAGGTCAGACTTGCCGGCAAGGACCAGCCGGCGAAACCCGTTTTCCTTGGCCCGTTCGAGCACGCGCGCACAATCGCTCTTGGCCAGCCGGAAGAACGAAAACGAATCAGATAGATATTGCACCGTGAGGCGCGATTTCTCGGCAAACCCCTGGGGCGTCAGGTAATAGGCGTAGCGCCGTGCCGGAGCATCCCCAACCTTGACCAGGCCCTTCTTGACGCAGCGTTTGAGGTAGGCGTTGACGAGGCCAAGCGCGATGCCAAGTTCGGCGGCGATCCGGCGCTGCGAACGCGCACCATCGGTTTCCACCGAGCTCAGGAGACTGAGAACGATACGCTCGTTCTCATTCTCGTGCGCCGTGTCCAACAGTCGTTCCACGCTACCCCCTCCGGCCCACGATCTAATAGCGTGTTCAAGCTGTGAACGTCAAGCACCATGTTCATGTGTTGAACAACTGTAACATATTGATTCTACTATATTTTACTTTAATGACGAGACCACGGCAGGTAAAGTGGCCGCCGTCGCCGGTGGATCCGCAAATCCAAAAGGCGAAAAGCGAAGCCTGGCCGAACCCTGATGTCCTGCCGGCGACCCCCGTCCCTTCCGGTAAGCGCAAAAAAACGCCGGAAGCAGCGAGGGCAATCTCGACGCCGCGAACTCAATCAGGAAAATGAGAACCAGTATCAGGGCTTCCGGCGTCTCCGCAAATCCCATTCAGCCGAAATTGCCAAGCCGCCTGAAGGTGGCTATTGGCCTGTTTCGGGGCGCGGCGTGAATGGCAAAGTTCCGCGCCAGACAAGGACTTGTCGATGTTGCACGCGGCCTACCGTTCTATCGTTCGCCGACTGCCGGTCTCTCTCAAGGCACCGCTCAAAAGGGCCGTCCTATCGATCGTTGGCCGCCCGGGCGAGCGGACCAATCCGACGAATCCGACCGCATTTGCCGAAATCTCGACTTTCGCCACCATTCGCCGTCGCCTTGCGGATCATCCCTCGATGCTGCTTGAGATGAGTTTCGCTCGACAGGCTATCGCCGACGATCGCGCCCGTAATCTGATGAAGAACCTGAAACGCTTCAATGGCGCCGGCGAAGCGATCGCCCACAATACGCTGGACTACAACCTGACCGCGTTCAACCCGGGAAGCGCTGCCGTGATGGAGCGACCGATGCTTCTGGTGGCAGCTGTTTGCTCGATCGACAAGTTGTTACACAATCGACATCGTTTTTCGGTCCTGGTGATTGGACCTCGGTCGGAGAACGAGATTTTCGGATTGTTCGCAGCCGGCTTCTCTCCAGAGAGCACGCGGGGTCTGGATCTGTTCTCCTATTCACCGTTCATAGACGTCGGAGACATGCACGCACTGCCATATCCAGATAACAACTTCGACGTTGTTATCCACTCCTTTGCACTGAGCTACAGCAGAGATCAGGATCTCGCTGCACGCGAGATGATCCGTGTTGCGAAAGACAAGGCAATTGTCGCGATCGGCGATGAGTATAAGGACGAAACGGATAAAGCCATAAGCGAAAGCCGCCAGCGTCATTTTCGAAATGAAGCGACCTACGTCAAGAATTGCGATCAGATCCTCAAACTGTTCGAAGGCCATGTGCGCCGCAGCTTCATCCACCACGACCCCGATCCGCCGGAGAGCGTTGTGGCGATATCGGTCTTCGAACTTTCAAAGCCCGCTAGCCGGTTTGCCTGAGGGCGACGAACCAACCGCGCAAACTGATTACGGAGCGCCCGCCTGTCGTCGAACGCGCCAGGCGAACGCCGCAAGTCTCCACGGCTCACCTCACACGATATGGAAGTCTGACTGATGCGCCAGCAGTTGGGCGGTCGTGACGTTCTTGAGGGTGATGGTGTCGTGCTGGGCATCGGTGATGACGGCGTTGCCGTTCACGTCGTCATGCGTTGCCGCCAAAAGCGCGCTGACGGTGGCGAACATGGTGTGGTCGATCGGGAGCGTATCGGATACGGAGTTGAAGTTGGTGACGGTGGCCTGGCCGAAATTCGGCGCAAAGACGAAGTTGTCGGCAACTGTCGCTCCGGTGGAGAGCGTCACGGCTTCAGCGGGGGACGTGCTGGCTGCGACCGTCGATAGCGGCGACGTCGACGAGATCGTCACGTTGAACGGCGCCCACAGCTGGCTCTCCGAAGCGCTCCAGCTCACCCCGTCATAGGCCCGCACTTCCAGGGCGTTTGAATCCGTACCGGTAACGAACGTCACCGCGCTGAGCTGCGCTGCCGTGACGTCGAGCACGGTGTGGTCGGCGATCTGGGCGCCATTGAAGAAGAAGTGGCCGCTCGCGGGGTCGCTGGTGCGGTCCCAGAACTGGTATTCGGTGATCGCCAGATTGTTCGGGTCGCTCACCTGGAACAGGCTTGATGCGGCGAGCGTCTGATGGGCAGCCTCGGTGAGATTCTGCGTCGTCACCACCGGCGGCGAAGCCGGTGTGACGCCGACGGTGAACGGCGCCCACAGCGCATTCTCCGATGCGCTCCAGTTCACGCCATCATAGGCCCGCACCTCCAGCGAGGTCGGATCGGTGCCGTTGACGAAGGTCACATGGCTTAACTGCGCCGCCGTGACGTCGAGCACGGTGTGATCCGGCACGAGCACGCCGTTGTAATAGAAATGACCGCTCGCCGAATCGCTGGTGCGGTCCCAGAACTGGTACTCGGTGATCGCAAAATTATTCGGGTCGCTCACCTGGAACAGGGTCGATGCCTGCACCGTCTGACCTGCGGCCTCGGTAACGTTCGCGGTCGTCACCACCGGCAGTCCCGGCGCCGGCCCCGCTGCGACGCTGACCGTGAAGGGCGCCCACAGCTGGCTCTCCGTTGCGCTCCAGTTCACGCCGTCATAGGCCCGCACCTCCAGCGAGGTCGGATCGGTGCCGCTGACGAAGGTCACCTCGCTCAGTTGCGCCGCCGTGACGTCGAGCAGAGTGTGATCCGCCACCTTGACGCCATTGAAATAGAAGTGCCCGCTCGCGGAATCGCTGGTGCGATCCCAGAACTGGTATTCGGTGATCGCCAGATTATTCGGGTCGCTCACCTGGAACAGGGTCGATGCCTGCACCGACTGACCGGCACTGAGGGTGACGTTCGCGGTCGTCACGACGGGCAGCCCCGGCGGCGGCGCCGCCGTGACGTTGACGGTGAACGGCGCCCACAGCGCATTCTCCGATGCGCTCCAGCTCACGCCATCATAGGCCCGCACTTCCAGCGAGGTCGGATCGGTGCCGCTGACGAAGGTCACCTCGCTCAGCTGCGCCGCCGTGACGTCGAGCACGGTGTGATCGGCGACCTTGACGCCGTTGAAGTAGAAATGGCCGCTCGCGGAATCGCTGGTGCGGTCCCAGAACTGGTACTCGGTGATCGCAAGGTTACCCGGGTCGCTCACCTGGAACAGGGTCGCCGCCTGCACCGACTGACCTGCATTCAAAGTGACATTCGACGTCGTCACCACCGGCGGCTGAGGCAACGTGACGTTGACGGTGAACGGCGCCCACAGCTGGCTCTCCGATGCGCTCCAGTTGATACCGTCATAGGCCCGCACTTCGAGGGCAGTCGGATCCGTCCCGGTGACGAAGGTCACCTCGCTGAGCTGTGCCGCGGTGACGTCGAGCACGGTGTGATCGGCGACCTGGACGCCATTGAAATAGAGATGGCCGCTTGCGGAATCGCTGGTGCGGTCCCAGAACTGGTACTCGGTGATCGCGAAGCCGTTCGGGTCGAACGCCGTGAACAGGCTCGATGCCTGTAGCGTCTGATTCGGAATCTCGCTGACGTTCGATGTCGCCACCCCCGGCAAGAGGTCGACTTTGATGTTCAATGTTGCCGTCGAGGTGCCGCCGTGGCCGTCGCTCACTGTGTAGGTGAAGACATCCTGAAGATCACTGAACAAATAAATCCCCGATGGGGGGAGACCTGACGAAATGGTGTTGGCGACGTAGGAGTACGAGCCATCAGCGTTGAGCGTCAGAACGCCATACTGCCCCGCCAAAGACGATCCTATGGTGCCGACGCCATTCGCCGTATCGCTGACGCCCGTCACGGTGAGCTTGTCGCCATCGAGATCGGAAGCGTTCGACAGCACGCCCGTCTTCGCGGTCGCGGTGATGGTCTCGCCAGTCGTAACGGTGGCGGCGTTGTTGTTGACCACGGGCGACCGATCGATAGTGATTTGCGAGGCCGCATCAAAGGAATCGGTGCCGTCGTTTATCATCCACGTGACGGTTCGGACCGGATGGCTGCCGCTCAGCGTATCCGTGCTCGTGTCCTGGAACGTAACTTCGCCGAGCAGCGCTTCGTAGGTCGAAATCGTGGCGGTCCCGCTCAGCGTCAACGTATGAGTCACCGCATTCCAGCTTAGGGAGACGCCGTCTATTGGCACACCTGCCTGCACGTTGCCTTCGCTCGTGTCGACGAACAGTAAATCGCCGGCGATCGGGTTGCCGCTCGCATCCGCAATCGTGATCGTCGCACTGGAGAGCATCGTGCTGTTAAGATCATGGATAATGGGCGCACCGCTCAGGAGCAAAGCCGGAGCACCACCCTGCATGGCCTCCGACGCGGTGCCAGCCACCGCCAGCGGCGTGGCCAAAGCGACCGCCGCGTCGACCTGGACCAGGCCTGCACCGGCCGTTGCCGCGTTTCCTATGTTCAGCGCGGTCTGCTCCATGATCGCCTCGACCTGGGTCGGCGTGAGATCCGGGTTGGCCGCCAGAATAAGCGCAGCAACGCCGGCGAGGCTTGCCGACGCCGCTGAGGTGCCGAAGAAATCCTTCAGACCACCCGGAACCGTTGTGGCGATATTGTCGATACCGGAGACGGCGACCGGCTCGAGGAAGTCCGGCGATGAGAGTGTTGTGCCGTCGTCAGCGAACAACAGCTCTGTCCCGGAGCCCGACGATGAAAAGACTTCGTTTGTCGGAAAGATGCCGAATGGGAGTGTATCGCCGGCGTTGACGGCGCCCGCAGTGATCGCGCCGGGCGTCATGTGATGGCCGAAAACCGTGCCGGTATTCGCGCCGTCGATCGTATCGGGCAGGCCGTCGCCCGATAGCACTTCCTTGATCGTGCCGGGATCGGGTCCGCCATTGTTGGCGATCACAATCTGGTAGGTGCCAGACACGTTGAACCCAACGCCGATGAAGGGATTGTTCAGGTTACCGGCTGTTTCTATGTCGACCAGGCGTCCGTTTTGGAAGATATTGAGCTCGATGTTGGGGACGTCGAAGCTCGTAAAGGGATTTGCCTGCCCGTATGGCTCGCTCCACTGGAGCAGCAGCGCTGAGCCTGCGGTGACCGTGATGGTCTGGGCGAGGCTGCCGTTGAAGAGTTCAACATCGTTATAAAATGCGTTGTCGAATGTACCTGACCCATGTGTCCAGGCCGCCTGATAGGCATTTGCTGCATCGTTACCGGCCGACGTGACAAAGGTCACGCCCTCGGATTCAACTTTCTCGATGGCTTGCGCGACAATGCCGTTCTGGAAGAACGGCTCATCGAAATAAGTGACGTCGTCGCAGATCACCTTGCAACCGGAGGCGGCGAGCGACAGGATGCCGTTGGCAAAATTCTGCTCGCTGTTGTCGGCGGTATAGAAGGCAAGATTCGATCCAGGCGCGATATCGTGGATGATTTGCATCATCGCGCGGCCTTCATCGCTGCCGCCCGACGAAAGATCGCTGAGGACCTGGACCTTCGAGGCTGATGGCAGCGCGCCGTCCGCTTCATCAGCTGCCGCGCCGCCGAGATCGTTGAAGCTGTCGGACAACACGCCGACCTTGATGCCACTGCCGTTGACGCTTAGTCCGCTTTCGTCCAGCGCCTGCTGCACCTGGGCTGCGTTTGCGCCGCCCGAGCCGACAGCTGAGTTGGTGACAGCAGCGCCGGGGCCGGAGTTGTCCAGGGATGCGAGGCTGGTGATACCCGTCACCGGCGCGACAGCGTCGGCGCTGGTCGCCTGCGAGGCCGGGTGCAAAAGAGCTGCTTCGACGCCACTCGAATCGGCGACGGTGACCGCGACGTGGCCTGCGAGGGGCGTCGGCATCAGGCTCGCGAAGTTTATTGAAACGGCGGACGGCAGCGCAGATTGTTGCGGAGCGAACAAGGCGTCGGCCGACGTCGTGAAATCAGTGTCGACGGGCGGGGCGATATGGAGACCGATGTTCGGCCCAGAATTCGTTTCCTGAACTGGCGTCCCGATAATATTCATACTACCGGCGCCCGAGCTGTAGTCCACGGTCGACGCCATCGAGGAGTCCGTTTCCGGACTCGCCGCATTTGTCTGAATGTCAAGCAAAGCGAAGGAAGCCGCAGATGCGGTCTCGCCGGTGTTCGCAGGTCCCTCTTCGCTCGTCGTCAGCGGCAGGTCTGGCAAGATCGCTTCGGGCGCGGGCGACAGCGTCTCCTGATGATGCTGAGCCTGGCCGCCCGGATCGAATGCAAGGTCGAGCGATGGGGGAAGGACATTCGTGTCGAGACTTGGAGAAGTGTCCTGCGGGTCGGAGACGAAACGCGATTTCATCGTTTGGCCTTGATTACGAATTTTGCGGCATAGCCGTTGTCGCCATGACCTCTGGTTGAGTCAATGGCAGAGACTTGCGAACAGCGTGTGTCGGTGCAACGCTTCTTCCGACGTGGTGCGGCATTCAGATTTGGAGGCCAGAAGCTCCATTGCGGTCGCGAAAAGTGGACAGCCTGCGATGCCTGCCGGGCGCCCTTGCGACAACAGGAGTCCGAGGCAACCGGGCAAATTTCAGGAGAACTGTGGTCAGACTGCAACTAGCGCGGGTAACACGGAATTGATTTTGGCCGGAAATATCAGGATGGCCGGAGAAATGCCGCGGTCACGGAATCTGGCCCAAATCTACTCACACGATATTCACACGATATGGAAGTCCGTCTGATGCGCCAGCAGTTGGGCCGTCGAGACACCTTTGACGGTGATGGTGTCGTGCTGGGCATCCGTAATCACGGCGTTGCCGTTCACATCGTCATGCGTTGCCGAGAGCAGCGCGCTGACGGTGGCAAACATCGTGTGATCGATCTGCATCGTCCCGGATGATGGGTTGAAGTTGGCGATGGTGGCCTGGCCGAAATTCGGCGCGAAGACGAAGTTATCGGCGACTGTCGCGCCGCTGGATAACGTCACGGCCTCGGCGGGCGCCGTGGCCGGCGCCGTCGGCGTAATCGTCACGGTGAAGGGAGCCCACAGCGCACTGTCCGATGCGCTCCAGCTCACCCCGTCATAGGCCCTCACCTCCAGCCCGTTTCCATCGGTACCGGTGACGAACGTGACTTGGCTCAGTTGCGCCGCCGTGACATCGAGCAGAGTATGATCGGCGATCTGAACGCCGTTGAAGTAGAAATGGCCGCTCGCTGAATCGCTGGTGCGGTCCCAGAACTGGTACTCGGTGATCGGAAGGTTGTTCGGGTCGCTCACCGTGAACAGGCTCGACGCCGCCAGGGTTTGATTGGCCGGCTCGGTGAGATTCTGCGTCGTCACCACCGGCGGCTGAGCCGGCGTGACGCTGACGGTGAAGGGAGCCCATAGCTGGCTATCGGATGCGCTCCAGCTCACCCCGTCATAGGCCCGCACTTCCAGCGAGGTCGGGTCAGTGCCGTTGACGAAGGTCACCTGGCTCAGCTGCGCCGCCGTGACATCGAGCAGAGTATGATCGGCGATCTGAACGCCGTTGAAGTAGAAATGCCCGCTCGCGGAATCGCTGGTGCGATCCCAGAACTGGTATTCGGTGATCGGAAGATTGTTCGGGTCGCTCACCGTGAACAGGCTCGAGGCCGCCACCGTCTGATGGGCGTTCTCGGTGATATTAGCGGTCGTCACCACCGGCAGCGCCGGCGGCGGCGCCGCCGTGACGCTGACGGTGAACGGCGCCCACAGCGCACTGTCCGCGGCGCTCCAGCTCACTCCGTCATAGGCCCGCACTTCGAGGGCGGTCGAATCGGTGCCGTTGACGAAGGTCACCTCGCTCAGCTGCGCCGCCGTGACGTCGAGCAGAGTGTGATCCGCCACCTTGACGCCGTTGAAATAGAAGTGCCCGCTCGCGGAATCGCTGGTGCGGTCCCAGAACTGGTATTCGGTGATTGCGAGGTTGTTCGGGTCGCTGACCGTGAACAGGCTCGAGGCCTGCACCGCCTGACCTGCATTCAAGGTGACATTCGCCGTTGTCACCACCGGCGATGCCGGCGGTGGTGCCGCCGCGACACTGACCGTGAACGGCGCCCACAGCGCACTGTCCGCCGCGCTCCAGCTCACGCCGTCATAGGCCCGCACTTCGAGTGCGGTCGAATCGGTGCCGTTGACGAAGGTCACCTGGCTCAACTGCGCCGCCGTGACGTCGAGCAGAGTGTGATCCGCCACCTTGACGCCGTTGAAATAGAAATGCCCGCTCGCTGAATCGCTGGTGCGGTCCCAGAACTGGTATTCGGTGATTGCGAGGTTGTTCGGGTCGCTGACCGTGAACAGGGTCGAGGCTTGCACCGACTGACCTGCATTCAAGGTGACATTCGCCGTCGTCACCACCGGCGGCGACGGCAAGTTGACGTTGACGGTGAACGGTGCCCACAGCGCACTGTCCGCCGCGCTCCAGCTGAAGCCGTCATAGGCACGCACTTCGAGCGCGGTCTGATCGATGCCCGCGACGAATGTCACCTGGCTCAACTGCGCCGCCGTGACGTCGAGCAAGGTGTGATCGGCGATCTGAACGCCGTTGAAATAGAAATGCCCGCTGGCGGAGTCGCTGGTGCGATCCCAGAACTGGTACTCGGTGATCGCGTTGCCGTTCGGAGCATTCAACGTGCTGTTCGGATCGCTCGCCGTGAACAGGCTCGAGGCCGCCACGGTCTGACCTGCATTCAAGGTGACATTCGCCGTCGTGACCACCGGCGCACGCTCGACGGCGACGCTCAATGTTGCGGTCGATGTGGCGCCCTTGCCGTCACTCACCGTGTAGGTGAAGCTGTCGTGAAGCAGGCCATTCGCTGCCGCGTTGATGACCGTGGTGTTATCCGCGACGTAGGAGTACGAGCCGTTGGCGTTGAGGGTCAGATGGCCAAATTGGCCCGCAAGGGACGATCCTACGGTGCCCGCGGCGCTCGCATAGTTAGACACAGCCGTGACGGTCAGCGTGTCATGATCAAGGTCGGTATCGTTCGAGAGCACGCCGCCCCCCGCCCCGGCACTGATCGTCGTTCCGACCGTATCGGTCGCGGCATCGTTCGCGCCCACCGGCGCCCGGTCGATCGTCATCTGCGACGCCGCGCTGTAGGAATTGGTGCCGTCGTTGACCGTCCATGTGACCGTGCGAACCGGATGGCTGCCGCTGGACGTATCGGTGCCGGTGTCCGTGTAGCTGACCTCGCTCAGCAAGGCATCGTAGACGGCAAGACTGGCGGTTCCGCTCAGCGTCAGCGTGTTGGTGGTCGAATTCCAGCTCGCGGTCACACCGTTGCCGACCGAGCCGTTCTGGACAAGGCCGCCGGTGGTGATGTCGTAGAGCTGGTCGCCCGCAACCGCATTGCCGCTCACATTCGCAATCTTGATCGTCGCGCTCGTGAGCGTCGTACTGTTGGGATCGTTGATGGCGGGCTGGCTGCTGAGCAGCAAGAGGTTGGCACCGCCCTGCACCGCCTGGCCCGCATTGCCGACGACGGCAACGCCGAGCGGATTGACGTTGAACCCGAGGGCGTCAAGCATTTTCAGATCGACCGAAGTCAGGCTCTGAAGCGTGCCGCTTCCATAGAGTTCGTTGAACGGATCGTTCGGGGTCAGGTTGCTGTAGGGTCCCGGAAGAGCGCCATTTGCAGGATTGAGAAAATCACTTGCGTCCGAATACATGCCGAAGTCGGCGAGCTTCGTATTGCCGCCGTCGAGGGAAAAATAGGCGGCAGGTGCGCTGTTGTTGCCGTCAATGAGAATGGCGCCGGATGTGAAACGATAAAAATCGAAAATGTCCGGCTGTGTGATCGTTGGCTGCGTATTCGAGGGACCATACGGCACACGTCCCATCGCGTGGGTGAGTTCATGCAGGGCGACCCCGACCAGGAGGTTCGAATTGATATCGGTGGCAAAGGTGGCGGCGCCATCGGCGGCGCTGTTGGTCGCACTCAGCAACCCGAACAGCTTCAATTGTGCATTCCAGACCGCGACCTGCGATTGCCCCGCAATCGAACTGGCGTTGGGCAGGGCATTGAACGTGGTGTCGCCGGGGGCGGCTCCAGCGATCAGATCGGCCCTGACGCTCGAATAGCTCTCATACAGACCCGTGGTGGGCCCCGCCGCCGCGCCGCCGCCGGTCCCATTGTAATCGACGTCAATATTGACGGTGATCTTGTTGGTGATGGTCGAGGACAGGATCGCCGCCGCCTGCTGGATGCCAGCCCGGAAACTTGCCGGAGCCGCCATCGCTGCAGCATCAAAGATCAGGTTGATCGTAAAGCCGCTGCTGGAGGTTTCGGCCACGACCGAACCGGGACCCCCACTGCCGGAACTTGCGTTTGCGGCTATGGCTTCAACGGATTCGTCGGGGAGAACCGGGGCGACCGGCATCGTCGCCGCAGGCGCTGTCGAGGTTCCGTGACTGGAAAGGCCGGGGAGAGCCGGACCAAAATTAAAGTCGCTATCGCCCAGCCCAAGGCCGAGGTCGCCATTGGGGTCCAGCGGGTCGAGAAGGAAATGCGACCTCATCACTTAGTCCTTGAGTTTCAATAGGAATTTCAGCACGTTTCGGCTGTACCCTGGATCCGCATTCTCAGCCGTGGCTGGCGCACAAGGCCGACGAATCATCGCAGTCTCTCGTCAACAACACAGGGCAAAATTGCACCCTATAGTGCTTCTTCCAACGTTAATTTGACGTTTCGTATGCCGGCACAATTGGTGGCGTTATGACCCGTGACAGGCGTGCGATCGGCCAATCTGCGATCCTTCTCCACCGCCTTCCGCTTGTGGCAGCCCCGCCCGAGGGATTTTGCCAAGCCGGGCCGCTTATAGCAGCGCCCTGCCCCGCTTGTTCACCCGTAGAAATCCGGTCAATCAACATTTGATTAGCGCGTATATGCCCGGCTAATCATTCCGGGCCTTGCCGAGCTTGGGCCGTTCTGCCTGACCGAAACTTTGAGCCATATGACCATTCCTTGCGCCACACCACCCCGAAGACTGCTCTACGTCGTCAACGAGGACTGGGCCTTCCTGTTGAATCGCCTGCCGATGGCCCGGGCGGCAAAAAAAGCCGGCTTCGATGTGCATGTGGCCACCCGTGTCGATAGCGGCGCAGCTGCGATCGAGGCGGAAGGATTCACGCTGCATCCAATTCCCTTGCAACGCGGCGGCACCTCGCCGCTGTCGGCGCTGCGAGCGATCCTCGCACTTCGTCGCATCACGGCTGGCATCAAGCCGGATGTTGCGCACCACTCCGGCCTGCAATGCTGCGTCTTCGGCTCGATCGCGGCCTTCGGCAGGAAGTTTCCCTATATCAGCGCGCTGACCGGCATGGGTTATGTCTTTACGTCGTCGACGTGGCGGACGCGCGCGTTGCGAGCCATCCTGAAGCGATTGCTGCCCGTGCTGCTGGATCGGGCGGGCGATGTCGTGCTCGTCCAGAACCCCGACGATCGCGCGGCACTCACAGCTCTCGGGATCGGCGAGAAAAGGATCGTGTTGATTCCGGGATCGGGCGTCGATACGGATGCCTTGCAGCCTTTGCCCGAACCCGATGGACCCATCACCTACGGCTTTGCGGGACGGCTCTTGACCGACAAAGGCATCCGCGCGCTGGTGGCCGCGCACGACATCGTGCGGCGGCAGCGCCTTGAAACCAACCTGCTGATTGCCGGCAATCCGGACCCGGCCAATCCCGCGTCCGTCTCGCTGCAAGAGGTGAACGAATGGACCAAGCGTCCGGGCATCACCTGGCTCGGACAGGTCAAGGATATCTCTTCACTTTGGAGGCGATGTCATTTCGCGATCCTGCCGTCGCACCGCGAGGGTCTGCCGGGAAGCCTGATGGAGGCCGCCGCCTGTGCGCGCGCCCTGATCGCGACCGACGCGCCCGGCTGCCGGGAGATCGTCATCGACGATCAAACCGGCCTTCTCGTGCCCATTGAAGATCCAGAGGCGCTCGCGCGGGCGATCGTGAAACTCGCAAACTCAGCCGATCTGCGCGCAAGATATGCGAGGGCCGCACGGGAACTGGTCGTCAGCAAACTCTCGGCCAAAATCATCGGCGAAGAGATCGTCGGACTTTACGACGCCCTCATGGCAACGTCGCGGCAATTCTGAATCTGGGCCGCCCCGCCCCAGGAAAGCCTAGTTATGCTGTGGCCGCAAGGGAGTGGTGGTCAAACAGGATTGTCGGGCGCGAAGCGGTCTCCTATACCTGCGGTATAACAATAAGAGGGACGGCCATTCGTCCCGTTGATCCCGACGGAGCAGCCCAAAAATGCCGTCCCCGCGCGCCTCACAGGCTCTCGCCCGCTTCACCGTGCTTGATCTCACCCGCGTCCGGGCCGGCCCGACCTGCGTGCGGCAACTGGCGGACTGGGGCGCCAACGTCATCAAGATCGACGCGATTCTGGAGGATGCCGGCGAACAGCTCGGCGGCCCGCGCCATGGCTCTGACTTCCAGAATTTGCACCGCAACAAGCGCGCGATGGCGCTCAACCTGAAAAATCCGGAAGGCCTCGCCGTCTTCAAGCGGCTGGTGGAGAAGGCCGACGTCATCGTCGAGAATTTCCGCCCCGACGTGAAGGCCAAGCTCGGCGTCGACTATGAGAGCGTGCGCAAGATCAATCCGCGCATCGTCTATGGCTCGATTTCCGGCTTCGGGCAGGATGGCCCCTATCACAAGCGTCCCGGCTTCGATCAGATCGCCCAAGGCATGGGCGGGCTGATGTCGATTACCGGAGCGCCCGGCGAAGGCCCGATGCGGGTCGGCATTCCCGTCGCCGATCTCACCGCGGGTCTCTTCTGCGCTATGGGGATTTTGACCGCCCTGCTCGAGCGTGACGTGTCCGGCGAAGGCCAGTGGGTGAAGACATCGCTGCTTCAAGCGCAGATCTTCATGCTGGATTTCCAGGCCTCGCGCTGGCTGATGGACAAGGACGTCGCCAAGCAGGCCGGCAACGACCATCCGACCTCGATTCCGACCGGCGTGTTCAAGACCTCCGACGGCTATATCAACATCGCCACCACAGGCGGTCGGATCTGGGTGCGCTTTTGCGAAGCGCTCGGCGCGCCGGATCTCGTCAACCGTCCGGAATACGCCACCGGTCCTGACCGCTCGAAGAACCGGAAGGCCCTTAACGCCGAGATCGGCAAGTTCACCGAAAAGAAATCGAGCGAGACCTGGGTGAAGGAATTCAACGCCGCCGGTGTGCCCTGCGGCCCGATCTATTCCATCGACCAGGTGTTCGCGGATGCGCAAGTGGAGCATCTCGGCATGGCGCAGGACGTTCCAAACGCGGAAGGCCGTCACATCCGCCTGGTTGGCCAGCCCTTCACGCTGTCGCGCACGCCGAGCAAGATGGCGGCGCGGCCGCCGGAGTTCGGCGAACAGACCGAGGAGATTTTGACGGAGTTTGGCTTCACCAAGGATGAGATCGGCAACCTGCGGCAGAAAAAGATTGTGTGAGCCAGTGTTGGCCTGCGATCGTCCCGATCTGAGGATGTAGCCGGCGCCCGCCATCCTTGCCGCATTTGCCGCCAGCCTGTATGGAATAGCCGGTTTGCTGACTGAGCAACATCGTCCGGGGTGCCCGGGCCTTGTCGAAGCCTGATATGGCGATGCTCGTCAGCCTGGATGAAACGATCGGGTGCGTGCAGCGTGACTGTTTTGAAGCGACTGGTGACGATTTCGGTACCGGTCCTGAATGAAGCAGACAACATCAAGCCGCTCATGGAGCGGCTGCGCGCCGTCGCCGAAACCCATCACCACTACGATTTCGAGTTCTTATTCACCGACAATGCGAGCACCGACGCAACGTTTGAGCGGCTCGCCGGCGAAGCCCGTGCCGATAACAGGATCCGCGTTATCCGTTTCACGCGGAATTTCGGTTTTCAGCTGTCGATCCTGACCAACTATCTGAATGCCAGAGGCGATGCCGCTATTCAGATCGACGCGGACCTCCAGGATCCCCCGGAACTCTTCGGCGAGTTTCTCGCGGCCTGGGAACAAGGCTACAAGGTCGTGTACGGCATCCGCCGAAGCCGGCCGGAAAATCCGCTGCTGAGCGTTGCGCGGAAGCTGTTCTATCGAGGCCTGGCAAAACTCAGCAGCGTCGACTTGCCGGTCGATGCCGGCGATTTCCGTCTGATCGATCGGGCGGTGATCGAGGACCTGCGGAAGGTAGAGGATGAGGCGCCGTATATCAGAGGCGTGATTGCGCATCTGGGATATCAGCAGACCGGGATTCCCTATGACCGCGCCGAGCGTGTGCGCGGAAAGAGCAAATTTCGACTTCTCTCGCTGATCCGCCTCGGCGTGGATGGCGTTTGTGGCCAATCCACGAAGCCGCTTGAACTGATCACACTTCTCGGAACGACGTTTAGTGTTCTCTCACTTCTCGGAGCGCTGTTTTACTTCGCCTGGTCCCTTCTGGCGGTCGGCAAGCCGCAGGGGTTCGCAACCCTGGTCATCCTGATTTTGATCTCGACCAGCGTTCAGACCGCCTTCATCGGCCTGCTCGGCGAGTACATCGGGCGTATCTTCAAGAATACCCGGCATATACCGGCTCCCATCATCGACCAGCGGATCGAACCGTTGCGGGCGCGCGACGAGGAAGACTCTCCGGGTCCGCAATCCGCAACCGAAGCCAGTCAGGCATAAAGCCGGGCCTCCAGAGGATAGAATGGATCCGCAACAGCGAGCGATTGCCGAAGAGTTCGACCGCTACAAGGAATCGTATGATCAAGCGGTCAACCGGGCGATAGCGTTCTCCGGCCAAAAGGTCGAAGCGTTCACCAGAGCCAAGGCGGATGACCTGCTCAGAACGATTGCCTCGCACTTCGATTCTGCAAAGCGGCTGAACGTGCTCGACGTCGGCTGCGGCATCGGCAACTACCATCCGTTCCTGACGCCTGTCGTTGGCACCGTCAGCGGGGTCGACGTGTCAAGCGCCTGCATCGAAAAGGCCGGCGAGCGAAACCCTGCGGTCTCCTACTCGGTCTATGATGGCGACCGCTTGCCTTACCCCGACGGGAAATTCGATGTCGCGTTTTGCATCTGCGTGATTCACCACGTTCCTCCGGATCGCTGGCAGCAATTCGTCAACGAGATGCGTCGCGTGACGCGCGCAGGCGGCCTGATCGTTGTGTACGAGCACAACCCGATGCATCCGCTTACCCGCAAGGTCGTCCATGATTGCGAATTCGACCGCGACGCCGTTCTCCTGACGATGGCGCAATCGCGCGCGCTGCTGGAGAGCGCGGGTTGCGCTGAGGTGGCGACAAGGTCGATACTGACCCTGCCGCCGATGGGTGGGTTCATCGAAAGGCTCGACGGGCTGTTCGCGCGCTTGCCGTTCGGCAGCCAGTATCGCGCCATCGGCCACGTCCGATGACGGCGGCAACCGCCAACACGCTTTGCGTCACTCTTTCCGACGTTGAGATTTGCTGAAATGCACGACAAGACTTCAGATATTGGCGTGCCGGCCGAAGGGATGAGCAAGGCGGCGTTTGACGTCGCGCGCGCGGCCCGCCTTTGCATCGTGCTCGTTCCTCTCGTCCTCTGGATCTGGCTATGTCGGGATTGGCCAGCGCGGCTCGGTTTCTATTCTGATGACTGGACCGTGATGTTGCATCCTTTCGTCGGCACGGCGGAAGCATTCCGCGATATCCTGAGAATGGTCGCGACACGTCCCGTTTCGGTACCTTACATTTGGCTGGCGCAGGCGATTGCCGATTGGTCGCCGGCGCGCTCGCAAATCCTCAACGCGGCAATGCTGCTCGTCAGCGCCGCCAGCGTGGGACTGCTTGCCGCGGCTCTGAGCTCGGCCGTCGATCGCTTGCGCGGCGGCGCCCTCGTGGCTGCCTGCGTCGCCGGCGCTACGTTTGTCGTTTTCCCCAGCAACGTCGGAACCTTCGCGTGGGCAACCGGCGTTTCGACGGTAATCCCCGCTTTACCGCTGTTCTGTCTTGCGGTGAGTCTGCTCTTGCATTCCCAGGGCAGCTGGCGGCGGCTTTTGCTCGGCCTTTTGCTCGCGCTGCTGTCTCACTTGTCGTACGAGGCATTCTATTTCCAAGAAATTCCCCTGTTGCTGATCGCGGCGGCGCTTCGTGGAAACACCATCAGGCAAATTCCCTGGCGCACGCTCGTCGGCGCGCTGCTCGTCAACGTCGCCTGTCTCGCTTTCAACCGCCTGACGCCTGGCGGCGTCCAGAAGTCCTTCCACTGGGACTTCTTTCACAGTTTCGTCGGCAGCTACTCGCATATTCTCGCCGCCCTGGGTCACGCCACACGCGAACACAGGCTCCTCATTGCCGGAACAGTGCTTGTCGCGGGTCCGTCAGGTGCCGTCTGTGTAGCCCGAATCGTCAGCGCCTCGCGCGTGGGTCTGACGTTCCTGCTGATGGCAGGTGGAATCGTTGCCTCAGGCCTGCTCTATGCTTCCGCCGGCTATGGCCTCGTAGCCGAAGGGGTCATGGCGCGGACATGTATCGTGGTCGCAACTTACTACTGCATCGCCGCCGGCGTGCTTGCGGCAGCCGCGTGGAGCACGGCCGACCGGTCGCCGTTGACAGCCATCGCCTTTTGTCTTGCAGCAGCGACAGGCCTTGTTGCGCTCGAAGCGACGGCGCGGGCGCGAACCGGCGAATGGGCGGAAAACTGGTCGTACGAATTGGCGAGGCTGTCGCGGCTGCCCGCAACCGTTACGTCCGGCGACAAGCTTGCGGGCGCCGACCAGCACGTTTACGTCGCCGTCGAGGATGGTCCGCCCCTTGCCATCGCGGCTGCAGCCGCGCCCTGGGAAATCACGGGAGCGATCGCCTGGGCATCGTACATGATCACGAACACCCGATCGTTGACGTCCGATCTCTGGAAAGGCGGTAATACGGCGCCTCGATGGTTCGCGGCGACTAGCGGCTGGTTCAATCGCTGGAACGGACAGCTTTTCGAGCAAGGGTTTTGCGATAGCGGCACTGTCATCTACAGCGCTTCAGCCTCGGAGCTCTGGATATGGAAGACATCGGCGAGCACCCTCAGCAAGGTCGATGGCCCCTGGGAATATGGCTGCCAGTAGCCGAAGCTAAGCAAACGCCCGCGCCAGCGCGCTTCCCTCCGCTGCGAGCACGCCGCGCTCGGTGATCAGTCCGCTGACGAGCCGGGCCGGCGTGACGTCGAAGGCGTAGTTGGCGACGTTTGAGCCGTCAGGAACGATGCGCACCGTCTCGATCCGGCCGTCCCTGGTGCGGCCGGTCATGGTCGCGACTTCATCGGCGCTGCGCTGCTCGATCGGAATCTTCCTGCCGTCGTCAATGGAGAAGTCGATCGTCGGCGACGGCAGCGCGACATAGAACGGCACGCCGTTGTCGTGCGCGGCGAGCGCCTTCAGGTAAGTTCCGATCTTGTTACAGACATCGCCATTGGCGGTGACGCGGTCCGTGCCGGTGATGACGAGATCGACCATCCCGTGCTGCATCAGATGGCCGCCGGTGTTGTCCGCAATCACCGTGTGCGCCACGCCGTGATGCGAAAGCTCCCAGGCGGTGAGCGAAGCGCCCTGGTTACGCGGACGGGTCTCGTCGACCCAGACATGGATTTTCAGACCTTGGTCATGCGCAAGGTAAATCGGCGCGGTCGCTGTTCCCCAATCGACTGTCGCAAGCCAGCCGGCGTTGCAATGCGTCAGGATGTTGATCGCCTCCCCCGGCTTCTTCCGCGGCGCGATCGCCTCGATCAGCTTGAGGCCGTGGCTGCCGATCGCTTGGTTGATCGCGACGTCCTCCTCCGCAATGTCATCGGCGCGTGCGTAGGCAGCCGCAGCGCGCGCCGATGGAGGCAGCGGCGCCAGCACCTTTCGCATCTCATCGCACGCCCATTTCAGATTGATTGCGGTTGGCCGCGCCGCGATCAACTTTCCATAGGCGCGCTCCAGCGCGGCATTGGAAGCCTCATCACGCATCGCGAGCGCCATGCCATACGCCGCAGTCGCCCCGATCAGTGGCGCGCCGCGCACCAGCATGGAACGGATCGCTTCCGCCGCCTCTTCGCACGTCGTCAGCTTGGCGATGACGAACTCATGCGGCAGCCGCCGCTGATCGATTGCAGCGACAGTCCAGCCATCGCCCTCGACCCAGATACTGCGAAAGTGGCGGCCGTCGACTTTCATGCGCGTAGCAGTCTCCCGGCTACGGCATCGAGTTTCTTCAAAAGTTCGCCATCGCGCGCCTCGGGCGCAGTGATCAGCGCGCTATCGAGCGCGCGGTCCGAGCCGATCGGGCACGGCTCATGCTCTTTCGGAAAATCCTGCGCCAGCCGCGCCACCAGATGCCGCGCCTTCTCGGCATTGGCGCTCAACACGCGAATGATGTCGGCGACAGTGACCGCGTCGTGATCGGGATGCCAGCAATCGAAGTCGGTCACCATGGCGACGCTCGCGTAGCAAATCTCGGCCTCACGGGCGAGCTTGGCCTCGGGCATGTTGGTCATGCCGATCACGGAATAGCCCTGTGATTTGTAGGTCATGCTTTCGGCATAGGTCGAGAATTGTGGGCCCTCGATGCACACATAGGTGCCGCCGCGCGCAAACAGAATGCTTTCGGCTTCCGCGGCCGCCGCCAGGTGTAATCGCAAGCGTGGCGAGACCGGGTGCGCCATCGAGACATGCGCGACGCAGCCCTTGCCGAAGAAGGAACTCTCGCGCCGATAGGTGCGGTCGACGAACTGATCGACCAGAACGAAGGTGCCAGGCGGCAGTTCCTCCTTGAACGAACCACAGGCCGAGAGCGAAATCAGGTCGGTGACGCCGGCGCGCTTCAGCACGTCGATATTGGCGCGATAGTTGATGTCCGATGGCGACAGCCGATGGCCCTTGTCGTGGCGCGTCAGGAACACGATCGGCAGGCCGCCAATGGTGCCGTGGCGCAAAGGCGCCGACGGCGCACCCCAGGGACTGACCGCCATCTCGTCGCGGGCATTTTCAAGTCCCGGCAGGTCGTAAATGCCGGATCCGCCGATAATGCCAAGCACGGCCTTCGTCATGATTGCTCCGGACGGTTTGAGAACGACTATATCGCAACGTCATATTCAACTAATGTTCTTCAGGCGCAACGGCCACTTACAGGGAAAATTGGATGCCTTCAACGAGCGAGCTCGCCAGTGACAAGGCAAAGCGTCATCAGATCATCGACGCCTGCCGGGAAATGAACCGGCTCGGCATCAATCAGGGCACGTCAGGCAATATCAGCCTGCGCCACGACGACGGCATGCTGATCACGCCGACATCCGTTCCCTACGACACCATGCATGTGGACCAGATCGTGTTCATGCGACTGGACGGCGCGCCGCCGGCCAGGCAACGGCCATCCAGCGAATGGCGCTTTCACCGCGATATTCTCAAAGCGCGCAGCGACGTCAACGCGGTGGTCCATGCGCATCCGCCCTATGCGACGATCCTCGCGATCATGGGGCGCGAGATTCCGGCCGTCCATTACATGATCGCCTGCGCCGGCGGCGACACGATCCGCTGCGCGCCCTATGCGACCTTCGGCACGGAAGAACTGTCGCGCCACGCGGTGACCGCGCTGGAGAATCGCTCCGCCTGCCTTCTGGCGCATCACGGCATGATCGCGGCAGGTAGCTCGCTCGCGAAGGCGATGTGGCTCGCCGTCGAGGTCGAGACGCTGGCGCGGCAATATCACGGCGCCTTGCAGATCGGCACGCCACCCGTTCTGTCGAAAGCCGAGATCGAAATAGTTCGCACGCGAATGGCGGGATATGGCGTCGGCGGCAGCGAGAACTAGACGATACGATTCGCGCTGTGCGCCCTGAGCACGCGCGAACAGCGCATGAAGGACCCGCCGCTGGGATACCAGCTGAAACGAGCTGCAAAGAGAAACTTCATCGAATCAAGCAGTTGGCTTGGACTTCAAATTTTCACCATAATCCGCGAGGGAGCCGATTATGGAAGCCTGTGGTTTTCGCGTGACAGACGGCGGCAGCGATCGGGCGGTATGATGGCAATAATAATTTCTTGCCGAGGATTTTGCCATGAAGCGTTTGTTGATTGGAATTGCCGCAGCCGCCTCGCTGATCGCTGGCGGTGCGTTTGCCGCCGACCTGCCGGCCAAGGCGCCGGTCTACACCAAGGCTCCGGCCTACGTGGAGCCAATCTACGACTGGACCGGTTTCTATATCGGCGGCAACGTCGGCTACAGCTGGGGCCGCTCGAGCGACGCGACCACCGTCACGAGCCCGGCCGGCGCGGTCTTGTTTTCGGCGACCGACAGGACCGACCTGAACGGCATCGTGGGTGGCGGCCAGATCGGTTACAACTGGCAAATGCAGAACTGGGTGTTCGGCCTTGAGGCGGATATCCAGGGCACCGACGAAAAGGGCACGCACGATTATCTCTGCGCGACGACCTGTATTCCCTCAAGGTTCGGTGCTCTCCCGATCCCGGCAGTCTCGGTCTCCGAGGCTTTGAGCCAGAAGATCGACTGGTTCGGCACCGTTCGCGGCCGCATTGGTGTTCTCGCCGCCCCGCGCGTGCTGCTCTACGCAACCGGCGGTCTCGCTTATGGCGAAGTTGCCTCCAGCGCGACCATCGCCCCCACGGTGACCGGCGTGTCCGCGGTTATCCCCGGCGTCAACAGCACCAATGTTGGCTGGACGCTCGGCGTTGGCGTTGAAGGCGTGATCGCCCCCAACTGGACTGCCAAGCTCGAATATCTCTATGTCGACCTCGGCACGGTGAGCGGTTCGTTCGCGACGACAGTCGCAGGGACCAATCTGGTCAGCAACTTCTCCTCGCGCGTCACCGACAACGTCCTGCGCGCCGGCATCAACTACAAGTTCGGCGGCCCGGTGGTGGCGAGGTACTGATCCGCCAGACCATTTGGACAAAAGCCTGGCCTTGCGCCGGGCTTTTTGTTTGCCGAATCAATCAGGAGTTCTCCGCAACGGTCGGTAATCAGAAGCAAACCTTACCGCTGGAGAAGTGGCCGATTGTCGACGACTGTGCTCTCGGGGCGACACCAAGGAGGGCGATTCCACGGTATAATACAGGCCGCATTTTGGGTTTGGGGATTTGCCATGAAGCGTATTTTGGTTGGAATTGCCGCGGCCGCAACACTGCTCGCAACCGGCGCGCTTGCCGCCGATCTGCCCGTGAAGGCTCCGGTTTACAAGGCCCCTGTGGAAGTGTTCGGCTGGACCGGCTTCTACGTCGGCGGCAACATCGGTTACAGCGCGGGGCAAGCTGACAACTCCACGACGATCGACCGCTTCCTGACCGGCTTGCCGCTGCCTGGCACGCTGATCGGCACCAACAGCGCCAAAAACGCAGCCGATGGCTTCATTGGCGGCGGCCAGATCGGCTACAACTGGCAGATCACCAACTGGCTGGTCGGACTTGAAGCGGACATTCAAGCCAGCGGCGAACGCGGGTCGTCGTCGGTGATCTGCTTGGCCTGCTCGGACGATGGCACCAATATCGTGACCCGCCTCGACCAGAGCCTGAACTGGTTCGGCACCGTCAGGGGTCGCGCCGGTATCCTGGCGACGCCAGATGCAGTTTTCTACGCCACTGGCGGCCTCGCCTACGGTGAGGTCAATGTCACGGGCTCTGCGACCGGCAATTTCAATCAGACGACGGTCTTTCTGCCGGGCAATTCGTCGACGCGCTTCGGTTGGACTGTCGGCGCGGGCGTCGAGGGCCACATCGGCGGCAATTGGACCGCCAAGCTCGAATATCTCTACATGGACCTCGGCAGCGTCAGCGGCGGCCCGATGCAGCTCACGGGAATTCTCGTGCCCGTTCGCACCGTCGCCGGCCTGTCCTATTCGTCGCACTTCACCGACAATATCGTGCGAGCTGGCATCAACTATCACTTCAACAGCCCGGTGGTGGCGAAGTACTAACGCGCTCGCTCCTTTCGAATAGAAAGCCCGGCCTCGCGCCGGGCTTTCTTATGGGCGGCTTTCATGATCAGTCGCTCACATCAAAGCGCAATTCCTGCACGCCGCAACCTGTGCTATATTGCGTGCCGTCAAGGTTAGAGGTTGGTTCGCTCGTGCTGTCGTATCTCGCGCGCTTGACCGGGGCTTTTGCCCTCGCGCTTTCGCTGACGTGCTGTCCCGACGCCACCTATGCCGCATCAGCGGAAAGTCCGCAGCAAAGCGGGCAACGGTCTTCCGAAGGCGCTGCTCCCAAAAGCGAAGCCGCGGAAGCCTGGGATGCCGTCAAGACCACGACCAATCCGGCGCTGCTCGAAGCCTTCATCAAACGCTATGGCACGACCTTCTTTGCCGAGATGGCAAAGGCGCGGCTCGAGGAACTCAAGGCGGCCGCCGCCAAGACGCACCCGCGCGCGCCGTCGTTGCCGCCGATGCCAAAAAACCGCGAGCGCGAACACGCCGTGCTTTACGAAGAAGACCCCACTGACGCCAGGGGACGACGGTTTGACGGCTCGGTGATCTGGAGCACCGAAACGATCAAGACCCCGCACCAGCCCGACGAACTCGCCGCACGTGCCGATATCGAGATTCCCTCGCGTGGCCTGCGCATGAAGATGTCGATCAAACGCAACCTCGACCCGGCGCTGCCGGCGAGTCACGTCGTCGAGCTGATGATTTCGGCATCCGGCGATTTTGACGCCGGCGGGATCGCCAACATCCCTGGCATGCTCATGAAAGCCAACGAACAGGCGGCGGGTACGCCTTTCGCCGGACTTGCGGTCAGAGTCACCGACGGTTTTTTTCTCGTTGGGCTGTCGAATGTCCCCGCCGATCGCGCGCGTAACCTGAAGCTGCTGCTGGAGCGCTCCTGGTTCGATATCCCGACTGTCTATGCGAACCAGAAGCGCGCCATTCTTGCCATCGAGAAAGGCGAAACCGGCGATCAGGTCTTCAAGACCGTCCTTACGGCATGGGGACAATATCAGGACACGACGCAGGGCGAGACCGCTGCGCCGGACGAATCGAACAACACGATGCCGGATGAATGGAAGCGCACCATGATGGGCCGGCCCAAAGCGCGGTAGCTGTCAGGTCCCCATCCCGGGGATAGCAGCTTACGCCCCCTCGACGTTCGGCGGGCGCCGGGAGGGCGCAGTGATGCCGGCCCTGTAGGGCAACGCTGCGGCAATCCGGGCCATGAGCTGTCTCAGCCAGCGGTGAGCCGCGGAATGATGGGTCCTCGACGTCCAGGTCATGCCGATCTGAAACGGTTCCGGGAACGGACAGGGCGCCGTCACGACGGACCTGGCGATATCAGGCGCAATTCGACTCGGCACCGTCGAGATCAAGTCGGTCCTGGGAAGAATATGCGTGAGATCGGAGATGCTCGGCACCGCAAGGACCTGGTTGAGCGACAGGCCGCGCGCATCGAGCTCTTTGAGATAACCGGAGCGCCACAGGCCGCCATAGGTGACGACGGCATGACTCGCCTTGACGTAGTCGGCCTGCCGCAGCCGCTTGCCGGCAAGCGCATGGTTTCGGCGCATGACGCAGACATAGTGATCGTCGAGCAGATGGCGATGATAGAAGCTCTCCTCATGCACCTCGTAGGGACCGACCAGAAGGTCGGCATCGCCGCGCCTGAGGGTGGCGAGCCCTTCGGCGCCGGCCGTCTTGATCTCAACCATCAAGTGCGGCGCGTGGCGCCTGATCTCGGCAACGGTGCGCGGCAGGATGATCGACCGCTCGTAATAATTGCAGACGATCGTGACCCGTCCCCCTGCGGTCGCGGGATCGAAATCCGGAGGCTGCACCAGTTCCTCGAAAGTTTCGAGTAACTGGCCAGCGCGCTCGACGATCTCGGCGCAGCGCGGCGTCGGCGCGATGCCGCCGTGCTGGCGCACGAACAGCCGGTCGTGGAACGCCGCGCGCAGCCGGTCCATCGTGTAGCTGACGGTCGACTGGTTGGTGCCGAGCACTTCCGCGGCTTTCGAAAAAGAGCGCAGCTCCGACACCAGGCGCAAGGTGCGGATGGCGGCAAAATCGATCGCGAACGGATCAGGGTCCCTGGCCATTGCCTCAACTCCTCCGTGCCGGAAAGGCCAAGTGCGTTATCGATAAATTCGATGGAGAATATCAACTCTGTCTGATTGCCCGATATCTGCCTTTGCCGCAACCTGCCTGAAAAAGCCGCCCGGAACCCAGGGCCGGAACGAAACAGGAGGGACGCTATCCATGAGCGCAACAGAGGCCTTTCCGCTGAACAGCTGGTATGCGGCCGCGTGGTCGCACGAAATCGGCCGTGAGCTTTCCGCCCGCACCGTCTGCGGCAAGAACGTCGTGCTCTATCGCCGCACCGACGGCGAGGTTGCGGCGCTTGAGGATGCCTGCTGGCACCGCCTGCTGCCGCTGTCGCTCGGACACCTGAAGGGCGACGACGTCATGTGCGGCTATCACGGGCTGGTGTTCAATTCGGCGGGACGCTGCACCTACATGCCGGCACAGAAGACAATCAATCCGTCGGCCTGCGTGCGCGCCTATCCCCTCGCCGAGCGGCATCGTCTGGTCTGGCTGTGGCCCGGCGATCCCGCGCTGGCGGATCCTGCGAAGATTCCGGACTTTCACTGGAACGACGGCACCGAATGGGTCGGCGAAGGCGGCACGTTCTATCAGCTCAAATGCGACTATCGTCTCGTGATCGACAAC
Source organism: Bradyrhizobium sp. (assembly GCF_035652035.1). GTDB lineage: Bacteria > Pseudomonadota > Alphaproteobacteria > Rhizobiales > Xanthobacteraceae > Bradyrhizobium. The sequence continues at coordinate 48,356 of NZ_DASREO010000091.1, read as the reverse complement.
CTGATGGACCTCACGCACGAGACCTATGTCCATGCCGGCAGCATCGGCGATGAAACGATCACGGCCGTGCCGTTCGAGGTGACCCATACCCGCGACACCGCGACCATGACGCGCTGGATGATCGATATCGATCCGCCGCCATACTGGGCGCGCCAGCTCGGACGGCCGGGCCGCGTCGATCGCTGGCAGATCGTCACCTTCCAGACGCCATCGGTCATCGTTGGCGATGTCGGCGTGGCGCTGACCGGCACCGGGGCGCCGCAAGGCGATCGCTCGCAAGGCGTCAACGGCGCGTTCCTTGCGGCGATCACGCCCGCGACCGACACGACCTGCCACTATTTCTGGAATTTCGTCCGCAACTATCGAAAGGACGACGCAGAGCTCACGCGCGAGCTTCAGCTTGCCCATGTCAACGCGGGTGCGGGCGTCTACGATCAGGATCAGAGGGTGCTCGAAGCGCAGCAGGCGGCGATCGACAACAATCCGCGCTCGCCTTTTTACGATCTCAACATCGATGCGGGCGCGCTCTGGGCACGGCGATTGATCGACCAGATGCTCGCCGCTGAACGCGCCGGCGCGGTCGCAAACGTCGCGGCCGAGTGAATACCATGACGAAAGCAACCGCGTGGCGCAGCGCGCACCTTCACGCCGTCCGCGACCTCACTCACGACGTACGTCTGTTCGAGATCGAACCGGAAGGCGCTTTCGTCGGCGCAGCGCCCGGCAGCCACATCGATGTCATCGTGCCCAATGACGGAAAGCCGCTGGTTCGCAGCTATTCGCTGGTCGGCCCCTGTACGGACGGGCGATATCGCATCGCCGTCAAGCGGCTCGCATTCAGCCGCGGCGGATCCGCCGGCATGTGGCGCATCAAGCCAGGTGAGCGGCTCGCCATTTCCGCCCCCGGCAACAGTTTCGAACTGAGCTACGGCCGGAGCGAATATCTGCTGCTGGCCGGCGGCATCGGCATCACGCCGATTTACACCATGGCGCTGGCGCTGAAGCAGGCGGGCGCGAATTTTCGCGTGCTCTATGGCGCGCGCAGCCGCCGCGATCTCGCGCTCGCGGACGAACTCGCGCGCCAGATCGGCGAGCGGCTTCGGCTGTTCGTTGACGACGAACAACAGGCCATCGACATGTCAGGCGAGATCGCCCGGCTCGATTCCCACGGCGAACTCTACATCTGCGGTCCGTTCGGCATGTTGGAGGCGGCAAAGCGACTGTGGCGCGACTCCGCCCGGCCTGCGACGCAGCTGCGCTACGAGACGTTTGGCAACAGCGGCTCTGCGGCGAACCCCTTCAAGATCAGGATTCCCCGGCTCGGCCTCGAAATCGACGTTCCCGCCGACCGGTCCATGCTGGAGGCGCTCGAGGATGCCGGCGTCGACATGATCTTCGGTTGCCGGCGCGGCGAATGCGGCCTGTGCGCGCTGCCGATTCTGGACGCGCCGGTTACGGTCGACCATCGGGACGTGTTTTTCAGCCCGGACGAGCGGACGGCAAACACCAAGCTCTGCACCTGCGTCTCGCGCGTCGCTGGCGGCTGCATCACCCTGGATACGCCTGATCGCCGCTAGACAGCGAAAAGTCCGACCTTGAGCCGGGCTTTTGTTGCCTTTCAGGATACGGTCCGTTCAAAACTCCCGTCATTGCGAGGAGCGTCAGCGACGAAGCAATCCAGCACCTTTCGTATCAGCACTGGATTGCTTCGCTGCGCTCGCAATGACGAGGAGCTACTTGCCTTTGAAATTCGGCGCGCGCTTGTTGAGGAAGGCGTCCATGCCCTCGCGGAAATCTTCGCTCATATAGGCCTTCAGGATCAGGTCCTCGCCTTCGTCGCGGGAGAGCGTGCGGCGAATGCGGCGCACCGCTTCCTTGGTCACCTCTAACGTAATCGGCGCGTGGCCGGCGACGAGCTTTGCGGTCTCGTCAGCGCGCTTTTGCAGCGTCTCGACATCGGGCACCACTTCATTGAGCAGGCCAAGCGCGAGCGCTTCGGGCGCTTCAACCAGGCGCGCCTTGAAGATCAGGTCCTTGGTGCGCGCGGGGCCAATGAGAGCGACCAGCCGCGAGATGTTCGACATCGACAGACAGTTGCCGAGTGTGCGCGCGATCGGAAAACCGATGCGCGTCGCCGCCGTGCCGATACGGATATCGCAGCAGGCGGCAATGCCCGCGCCGCCGCCGGTGCAGGCGCCCGCGATGGCGGCGATGACAGGCACGCGGCAACTCTCCAGCGTGCCGAGCACGCGGTCGATCCGCGCCTCATAGTCGAGCGAGTCCTGCGCGGTCTTGAAGGCGCGGAACTGCGATATGTCGGTGCCCGAGGCGAACGCCTTGTCGCCCGCGCCGGTGATGATCAACGCCTTGATCGAGCGATCGGCGTTGATGCTCTCGCAGATCGCGGCCATCTGTTCGTACATCGCAAAGGTCAGCGCATTGCGCGCCTGCGGACGGTTGAAGGTGATCCGCGCGATTCCGTCCTCGACGGAATGGATCAGGTCTTCATTGGTATTCACGGGGGCGTTCATGTCGCGCTCTTTCCTCAATTTTGCTCGTCATTCCGGGGCGCGCGAAGCGTGAACCCGGAATCTCGAGATTCCGGGTCTGGTCCTTACGGACCATCCCGGAACGACGAATGTGGGACTGGCTCCTCGCAATGCAAACCTAACTTCAGGCCACCGCCGCCTTGTTCTGCGGCATCGCCACCACGTCGCGGTTCTTCAGAATGTCCATTGCGGCCAGCACGCCGCCGGCGCGGTGCGGAATCTTCGCAAGGTCGAGGCCCATCTCGACGCCCGACAGCGTGCCCATCAGCATCAAATCGTTGAAGTGGCCGATATGGCCGATGCGGAACGCCCTGCCCTTGATCTTGCCAAGACCCGTGCCGAGCGACATGTCGAAGTTTTCCAGCACGATCTTGCGGAACGCATCCGCATCATGGCCCTCCGGCGTCATGACCGCGGTCAGCGCCGGCGAGTAGGCGTTCGGATCGAGGCAAACGAGATCGAGGCCCCAGACCTTGGCCGCGGCGCGCGTTGCGGCCGCATGGCGCTTGTGGCGGGCGAAGACGTTCTCGAGCCCCTCTTCCTCCAGCATCGCGATCGCCTCGCGCAGCGCGAACAAGAGGTTGATCGCCGGCGTATAGGGGAAGGTGCCGGTCTTGTTGATCGCGATCATGTCGTGCCAGTCCCAATAGGACCGCAGCGAGGTATTTCTCTTCGAGGCCGCGAGCGCCTTGTCCGACACTGCGTTGAAGGACAGGCCCGGCGGCAGCATCATGCCCTTCTGCGAGCCGCCGACGGAGACGTCGATGCCCCAGGCGTCGTGCTCGTATTCGAGCGAGGCGAGGCCCGAGATGGTGTCGACCATCAAGAGCGCCGGATGGTTGGTGCGGTTGAGCGCCTTGCGCACGTCAAGCGGATGGGTGACGCAGCTAGTCGAGGTCTCGTTATGGATGACGAGCACGGCCTTGATCTTGTGCGCCTTGTCGGCGGCCAGCCGCGCCTCGATCTCGGCAACGTCGGCGCCGCGGCGCCAGTCGGTCGGAAGGAATTCGAGGTCGAGCTTGAACTTCTCGGCGATGCCGCGCCAGAGCACCGCGAACTGGCCGGTTTCGGCGAGCAGCACCTTGTCGCCTGGCGACAGCGTGTTGACGATCGCCGCTTCCCAGGCGCCGGTGCCGGAGGACGGGAAGATGATCACCGGCTGCTTGGTGCGGAAGATCCGCTGCATGCCCGAGAACACCGCAAAGCCGAGCTCGGCGAATTCCGGACCGCGATGGTCCAGCGTCGGCATGTCCATGGCCCGCAGGACCCGGTCCGGTATATTGGTAGGGCCTGGAATCTGAAGAAAATGCCGTCCTGTATGCAGGGCCATTGGGCGTCCTTCCCGGGGAATCCTGAGCGCGCGCTCATATGTTGACGGCCTTGTCCCCCGGCGAGGGGTATCCCGTCAATGCATAAGAATGGATAGGCTTACCCCGGCCTGATCCGGGGAAAAACCTTCTCCTAACTCCTACTGCGTCCTAAGCGGCATAACCCTCATCCTGAGGAGCGCGCTTGCGCGCGTCTCGAAGGATGCAGGCCCGTCTGGGGCCTCATGGTTCTCCCGGCGATGCGACGCATCGTCCGGAGACGCCGGAATTTCATTTACGCCGTTCGCTAACGGCCTCGCGACCGCTCGGCCTGCTCGAGCGCCACGGCTCCTCACCATGAGGGTTTTGACACGGTAGAACTCTCCGCAAGTTCAGGGCGCCCGCGCGCCGTGCTCCAGGCCGACGGGCGAGGTGTCGGCCGGCTCCAGCACCGAGCGGTCCGGATCGAGCCAGAAGGCCCAGACGCCGGCGCCGATGACCAGCAGCACGGCCGCGACGATGAAAGGCGCCTGCCAGCTGCCGTACTGGACGAGGAAACCGAACACCAGCGGCGACAGCGCACCGCCGAAATTGCCGGCCATGTTCATCATGCCGGAGACGGTCCCTGAGTATTTGCCGCCCGCATCCATCGGGACCGCCCAGGACGGACCGATGGTGCATTCCAGGAAGAACATGGAGGCGGTCAGGCAGGTGATGGCGGTGATGGCGTTCTCGGTCAGCGCGGCCGGCACGATGAAGGCGCAGCATCCGAGCAGGCCCGTGATCGCGACCGAGCGGCGCGCCAGTCTGGTGTTGCCCGTCTTCTTGAGCAGCCAGTCGGTCGCGACGCCGCCGACGGTGTCGCCGAGCACGCCGGCAAACAACGGCAGCGACGCCAGCACGCCGACCTTGATCAGCGTGAAGTGGCGGAATTCGACCAGATAGGACGGCAGCCAGCTCAGGAAGATCCAGAGGCAATAGACGTAGGTGAAGTAGGCGCACATGATCGCCCACATGTTGGGCGAGCGCAGCAGCGTGGCCCAGGGGACCGATGCGGCCTTGCGCTCGATATGAGCCGGCTTGGCCGCGCCGGTCGCGTCGACGCCACGAATGTGCTTGAGCTCCTCCTGGTTCACCAGCGGATGGTCTTCCGGCAAGTTGCGGTAGGAGACATACCACCAGACCGACCAGATCAGCCCGACCGCGCCGCAGACATAGAACGCCGCCCGCCATCCCCAATCCGTCATGATGAAGACCACGAGCGGCGGGGCAATCGCGGCGCCAAGGCGGCTCGCGCTGTGCGTCAATCCCTGCACCAGGCCACGCTCCTCGCGTGGATACCAAAGCTGCATCGAGCGCGTGGCGCCCGGGAAGGCGCCGGCCTCTCCCATTCCGAACAGGAATCGCACGGCGATGAACGAGACCGCGCCGGTTGCCGCCGCGGTCGCGGCCGTCATCACCGACCAGTAGGCGACGATGGTGCCGATCACCGGCCTTGCGCCAAAGCGATCCGAGAGCCAGCCGCCGGGAACCTGAAACAGCGCGTAAGCCCACCCGAAGGCGCTGAAGATCGCGCCCATGGTGATCTTGTCGAAGCCAAACTCCTTGCTGATGATCGGCGCGGCCGTCGAGATGTTGACCCGGTCCAGATAGGTGATGAGGTACATCAGGCAGATCAAGCCAAGGATGTACCATCGTCCCATGCTGCGGCGCGGCTGTTGGCCTTCCATCTCAACTCTCCCTACGTGCTTCTGGTCTCTTGTTCGATAATCAGCGGCCGCATGCGTCTCAAATAATACTCTCGTCGTCATGGCCGGACTTGTTCCGGCCATCCACGTCTTTGTTTCCTCTGGATTCAGGACGTGGATGCCCGCGACAAGCGCGGGCATGACGATTAAGTCAATCCCGCCGCGAGACGCTAGACGACCTTCAGGTGGCTCGGCGCGTTGGACTTGTCGGCGTCCTCCAGCGACTTCATCGCGGCATCGACGCCACCGGCGCGATGCGGCACGCCCGCCGCTGTCAGGCCCATCTCGACACCCGAGAGCGCCCCCAACAATGTCAGTTCGTTGCACTCGCCGAGATGGCCGATGCGGAACACCTTGCCGGCCACCTTGGACAGGCCCGAGCCAAGCGAGATGTTGTATTTCTCCAGCGTGATCTTCCGGAACTCGTCGGCATTATGCCCCGGCGGCATCAGCACGGCGGTCAAGACCGGCGAGAATTCTTCCGGCTCCTGACACAGCACTTCAAGGCCCCAATGGGTCACCGCCGCGCGCGTTGCCGCAGCGAGGCGCTTGTGGCGGGTGAAGACGTTATCGAGGCCCTCTTCAAGCATCATCGCAATGGCCTCGCGCAGGCCATAAAGCAGATTGGTCGCCGGCGTGTAGGGGAAGAAGCCGTTGGCATTGGGCTTGAGCATCTCCTCCCAATCCCAATAGGAGCGCGGCATCTTGTTGGTCTTCGACGCAGCGCGCGCCTTATCCGAGACGGCATTGAAGCCGAGCCCCGGCGGCAGCATGAAACCCTTCTGCGAGCAGGAGACGGTCACGTCGACCTTCCACTCGTCGTGCTTGAAGTCGACCGAGCCGAGCGAGGAAATCGTATCGACGAGAAGCAGCGCCGGGTGGCCCTGGCGATCCATGGCGGCGCGGATCTCGCCGACCCGGCTGGTGACGCCGGTTGACGTCTCGTTGTGGACGACCATGACCGCCTTGATGGCGTGCGACTTGTCCGCCTTCAGCTTCTCCTCGATCTCGGCGGGGCTCGCGCCATGGCGCCAGTCGCCGGGGAGAAACTCGACATCGATGCCCCAGCGCTTCGCCATCTGTTGCCAGAGCGTGGCGAAATGGCCGGTCTCGACCATCAGCACCTTGTCGCCGGGCGACAGCGTATTGACGATCGCCGCTTCCCAGGCGCCCGTGCCCGAGGACGGAAACACGATCACCGGGCCCTTGGTCTTGAAGATCTTCTGGCAGCCCTCGAAAACCTGCTTGCCGAGTTCGGCGAACTCGGCGCTGCGGTGGTCGATCACAGGCATGTCCATGGCGCGAAGCACACGGTCCGGGACGGGGCTTGGGCCCGGAATGTTCAGGAAATGGCGTCCCTGGTGCTTGGTCATGGCGTTCTCCCGGTCTTTGTCACCCCATATTGCATTCATTTTTACGAGCAGCAACTTCTAAATTGTGTTCAAATGGGGTCGACTACCGGCCGCGTCTTCCGTATGTTCCCGACCATGAAAGCGATGATTCCAAACGACGCGGCGACGCAGGCGCTGGGCGAGAGCGTGCGGGAAGAGCAATCGCTGCACGACGAGATCCTGTCTCGCCTGCGCGACCACATCGTCGAGGGCAACATTCCCGAGGGCGGCCGTGTTCCCGAGCGGCAATTGTGCGAGATGCTCGGCATCTCGCGTACGCCACTGCGCGAGGCGCTCAAGGTTCTGGCGGCCGAGGGTCTGGTCGAGCTGTTGCCGAACCGCGGCGCGCGGGTGCGCACATTGAGCGAACAGGACCTGGCTGAGTTGTTCGACGTGATGGGCGGGCTCGAAGGCCTTGCGGGGCGCCTTGCCTGCGAGCGCATCACCGACGAGGAAATCGCCGAAATCGAGCGGCTGCACTATGAAATGTACGGCTTCTACCTGCATCGCGACATGCACGGCTACTTCCACGTCAATCAGCTGATCCATCAGAAGATCGTGGAAGCCTCGCGCAATGCCACGCTGAAGGCGGCCTACGCGAACTTTGCCGGTCGCATTCGCCGCGTGCGCTATTCGGCGAACTTCGCCCGCAAGCGCGAGCGCTGGGGCGAGGCCATGCGCGAGCACGAGACCATCCTGGAGGCGCTGCGCCGCCGCGCCGGCAACGAACTCTCGGATATCCTGTTCAGGCATCTCCGCAACAAGCGCACCGCGGCGGTCGAGCACCTCAAGACGGGTGCGGCTACGGCTTCTGAGCCGGCTTAGCAGGGCCGAAAAGCCGAATTTTGCATTCAAAATTGCCTTGGGGAAGGCAAAAAGAAGATCGCCTTTGGGCGTTACGGGGATCGGATGACCAATACGGACTTGAAGCTGAGGGACAGGCTCTCGCGCGAGATCACCGGCGACGTCCTGTTCGATTCCTTCAGCCGCGGCCGTTACGCCACCGACGCCTCGTTCTACCAGATCGTGCCTGCTGGCGTGGTCATCCCCAGCTCGATTGATGAGGCGCTGCGCGCGCTTGCGATCGCGCGCGACGCCGGGCGCAAGGTGACCCCGCGCGGCGGCGGCACTTCGCAATGCGGCCAGACCATCAATGACGGCATCGTCATCGATCTCTCCAAGCATCTGAACAAGCTGATCTCGCTCGACGTCGAGAACAAAACCTGCGTGGTCGAACCCGGCATCGTGCTCAACGACCTCAACCGGCAACTGAAAAAGCACGGCCTGTGGTTTCCGGTCGACGTCTCGACCGCCTCGCGCGCCACCATCGGCGGCATGGCCGGCAATAACTCCTGCGGCGGCCGCTCGCTGCGTTACGGTACCATGCGCGACAACACGATTGCGATGGATGCGGCGCTCGCCGACGGCACGCTGATGCATTTCGGCGAAGTGGCGCGCGACACGACGTCAGACCTGTTCCGCGACATGCTTGATCTCGGCAAGCGTGAGGCTGCGGAAGTCGCCGACAAATTCCCGAAGGTGCAGCGCCGCGTCGGCGGCTACAATCTCGATGCGCTCGTGCCGCGCAATGCGGCCAACAACATGGCTCATCTTCTGGTCGGCTCGGAGGGCACGCTGGCCTTCACCACAAAAGTCGAACTGAAGCTGTGGCCTGTGATCAAGAACAAGGTGCTCGGCGTCTGCCACTTCGGCAGTTTCTATGAGGCGATGGACGCCGCGCAGCATCTCGTCAAGCTGAGGCCAATTGCCGTCGAACTGGTCGACCGCACCATGATCGCGCTCGGCCGTGACATCGCGATGTTCCGCCCCGTGATCGAGGCGACCGTGAAAGGCGATCCCGATGCACTTCTGATCGTCGAGTTCGCAGAGGAGGATCAAGCCGACAATTTACAGAAGCTGAAACAGCTCGCCGAGCTGATGGGCGATCTCGGCTTCGCGTGGGCCAACGACACGCGCAAATGGGGCGGCGTGGTCGACGTCGTCGAGCCCGCCGTGCAGACCGCGATTGCCGATTTCCGCACCTCCGGCCTCAACGTCATGATGTCGATGAAGCAGGAAGGCAAGCCGGTGTCCTTTGTCGAGGACTGCGCAGTGCCCCTGCCCCACCTCGCCGACTACACCGATCGCCTCAATAAAGTCTTCGCCAAGCACGGCACCCGCGGCACCATGTATGCGCATGCGAGCGAAGGCTGCCTGCATGTGCGTCCCGTGCTGAACCTGAAGCTCGAAAAGGACGTCAAGGCGATGCGCGCCATTGCGGAGGAAGCCTTCGCAATGGTGCGCGAGTATAAAGGCTCGCATTCCGGCGAACATGGCGATGGGCTCGTGCGCTCGGAATTCCACGAGACGATGTTCGGCGCGCGCATCATCGCCGACTTCAGGGAAGTGAAAGAACGCTTCGACCCCGGCCATGTGCTCAACCCGGGCAAGATCGTCGATCCGCCCAAAATGGACGACCGCTCGCTGTTCCGTTACACGCCGGACTACGCTATCCGCGAGTTCAAGACCGCGCTCGACTGGTCGGCCTGGCCCGGCGCCGGAGGCGGTTTCCAGGGCGCGGTCGAGATGTGCAACAACAACGGCGCCTGCCGCAAGCTCGAGGGCGGCGTGATGTGCCCGTCTTATCGCGCCACGCGCAATGAGAAAGACGTCACGCGCGGCCGCGCCAACACGCTGCGGCTCGCGATTTCCGGCCAGCTCGGACCCGACGCGCTGTCCTCCGATGCGATGATGGACACGATGAAGCTTTGCGTGTCCTGCAAGGCCTGCCGCCACGAGTGCCCGACCGGCGTCGACATGGCCAAGATGAAGATCGAAGTGCTATCAGCGCGCCGCGCCAAACACGGCCTCTCCTTGCGCGACCGCCTCGTCGGCTTTCTCCCTCATTATGCACCGCTGTTCTCGCGCCTCGCGCCACTGGCTAATCTGCGCAACCGCAGCAAGATCCTGCGCGCGCTGCTCGAGCGTGTCGCCGGCATCAGCGCCAAGCGCGCGCTGCCGTCGTTCCGGCGCGACGTGTTCGATCCGCACGGCGAAGTGTTTGGCCCGGCCGACGGCCGCGAGGTCGTGCTGTTCGGCGACACCTTCAACCGCACCTATGAGCGCGAGAACCTTGACGCCGCATTGCGGGTGCTGATCGCCGGCGGCTATCGCGTCCATGTTCCGAGGCCGACAGGCGGCGGCCGCCCGCTGTGTTGCGGCCGCACCTTCCTGTCGGCCGGTTCTGTCGATCACGCCCGTGCTGAGCTCGACCGTCTGGTTGCCACCTACGCGCCTTTCGCGGCGCGCGGCGTGCCGATCGTCGGCCTCGAGCCAAGTTGTCTTCTCACGCTGCGTGACGAGCTGCTGTCGTTGCGCTCGGACGAGAGGGCCAAGGCCGTCAGCGCGCAGGCTCTCATGTTCGAGGAATTTCTGGTGCGCGAGGCCGCTGCCGGACGGCTGAAGTTGCGACTTGGCGCGATCGCCGACAAGGCCGTGGTGCATGGCCACTGCCACCAAAAGTCCTTCGGCGCGTTCAAGCCGGTCGAACAAGCTCTGCGGCTCATCCCGGAATTGCAGGTCGAAACCATCGAGTCCAGTTGCTGCGGTATGGCCGGCGCGTTCGGCTATGGCGCGGACACGTATGATACCTCGATCGAGATGGCGGAACTGTCGCTGCTTCCCGCGGTTCGCCGCGCTGAGGCCGATACGCTCGTGATCGCCGACGGGACCTCCTGCCGTCATCAGATCAAGGACGGCACCCAGCGTTCTGCCATCCATGTCGCCCGCGTGCTCGCCATGAGCCTCGACGCGGCGCGTCCAATTTCCTAAGATTCATCTCTCACGCATAAGGAATGCCCATGTCCGAACTCACCCTCGATGTCGCCCGCAAGATCCTCGACGCCGCGCTTGCCAAGGCGGTCGAGAAGAAATTCAAGCCGCTCGTCATCACGGTGCTCGATGCGCGCGGCGCGGTGAAGGTCACGGCGGCGCAGGACGGCACCAGCCTGATGCGGGCCGAAATCGCGCATGGCAAGGCCTATGGCGCGCTCGCGATGGGAATGGGTTCGCGGGCGCTGTTCCAGCGCGCGCAGGAGCAGGCTTACTTCGTCAGCGCCGTGAATTCGCTCGCCGAAGGACGGCTGGTGCCGGTGCCCGGCGGCGTGTTGATCCAGAACGGCGCGACGTTGTTAGGGGCGGTCGGCGTCTCCGGCGACACCTCGGACAATGACGAGATCTGCGCCATCGCCGGCATCGAGGCGGCGGGATTGAAAGCCAATCCGGGTTAGACCTGACTCGTCATTCCCCGGCGTGAGCCAAACGAGCGAGCTGTGGTGCGCAGTTGCGCATCTGAGAATCCCTTATTGTCCTTGAAGCGCTTTGACGATCCGGATGAGACCCGCATCGATCGCGCCAATCTGCTTTTGGAGGCCGTCGATCGCCGCTTCCGATTCCAGTGTCCCGACCACAGCCCCGCAGTTGGCGCACTGTAGAACGGGCACCGAGCGCAGCTCTCTTAGTGGTGTGACAAGGGCACGCTCAAAAGCATGACCCTCGCATTTTGCGCAGGTGGAAATTGCCATGCGAACTCCTGCCGCTTGCCGCTCACTGCTGACGAGATAGTCGTTGCCAGAATTGCGGAAGCATCGAAAGCAGAAGAACGGTCGCTCCGATCAGCGTGGGCCAAAGCCATCCGGGACGATCCGTGATCGCCTGCGCGCTTCCGACGCCAAATTGCACGAATGCAAACGTCATCGGCGCCTGGCCGAGCAGGGAACCGAGGGCGAAATCCGCAGTACCGAGGCTGGTCAATCCGAGCAGGTAGTTCGTCGGTGAATGGGGCAGAACCGGGACCAGCCTCAGCATCGCGACTGCCCGCCACCCCCCTTCTTCCACGCGTCGCGCGACCGAAGCGAAGCGAGGCCATTGCGACGGCGAAACCACATCGGCCGCCACATAGCGAACCAGCCAGAAACCGGTCAGCCCGCCGATGAGGCTTCCCAGCGTCGCCCACAGCACGCCGCTCCAGAGACCGAATACGAGGCCGGCCGCGATCCCCATGATGGCGCGCGGCAGAAACAGCAGGCTGAACGCGACGTGAAGCGCGATGAAGACGACCGGCGCGAAACGCGATTGTTGAAGCAAGGCCTGGACATGAAGAAAGTCGAGACCGCCCCTCGCCGCCAGAAAACTCCCGGCACCGAGCAGCATCGCGAGAACAGCCAACCGAAATATTTTGAAACGCAAGCCAGATCCCCTCGTCTGCACCGGGCCGTATATCGCACCCTGCACGCCGGTCCAAACCGTTTTTATCCTCGATGGAACCGCTTCGGGCCATTTCCCGACTCATGCGCTAGCCGAAAGAATCGCTGTCATTCGATCACGTCGTCGGCGCGGCTCAGAAACGCGGGCGAGACGTCGAGACCGAGCATCCGGGCGGCTTTCATGTTGACAACAAGCTCAAATTTGACGGGTGTCTGGACGGGAAGCTCGCTCGGGCTCTCGCCCTTGAGGATACGATCCGCATACGACGCGCCGCGCCTGTATTCGTCGACGAGATTGGGGCCGTAGGAGATCAAACCGCCGCCTTCGGCGAACGAACGGGACCAATTGATGGCGGGTAGACGATAGCGAACCGTCAGGGAAACAATTTCCGCCCGATGAAGTTCAGTGAATGCATCTGGTATTACGACCAAAGCGCCATCTGGCTTACGCGCCTCAGCCACGACCACAGACTCGACGACATCCATGTTCTCCACCGGCGCAATGATTGCTTCCATGCCGAGGGAGGACGCCGCAACCTTGAACGGCTGCACGAAGCTCTCGATAAAAGTTGCCGATAGCGGGTTGAACAGCATCGTGACCCGCTTGGTGTTTGGCGCGACCTCCTTGACCAACTCGGTCCATTTGCCGCCCAGCGACGGCACAATGGGAGCGAAGCCGGTCATGTTACCGTCGGGTCGAGGGAGACTCGCGATCAACGCGGTGCCGACCGGATCAGCTACCAATACGAACACGACAGGAATGGTTCTCGTCGCTTGCAGCATTGCCGCGGCAGCCGGCGTCGAGCTTGTGAAGAGGAGATCGGGTTGAAGCGCAACGAGCTCTCTGGCGGCTCGTTTCATCAATTCGACGTCCGCGGCGGCCCATCGTACATCGATGGTCAGGTTGCGGCCGACAGCCCAGCCCGCCTCCTGCAAGCCTTGAAGAAATGCGGCGAAGCGGCTCTGGCCTTCCGAGTCGTCCGCAGCCAGGTGCATCAACACGCCAATGCGACGCACGCGCTCGCGTCGCTGCGCATGAGCCGCCAGTGGCCATGCTGCCGCCGCGCCGCCGAGTAATCCGATAAACGTCCGCCGTCTCATGCCGCCCCGAAAGCTGGGAGCCGAAAGTCTATCGACTCAGGATGCTGTCTTGAAGGGGTTGCGCGGTATCCAGATGTCCGCTTCGGGTCGTTTGCTGCTGTAGGCCGGTAACCCGACCTCCGTCGGCTCCGCCCCCGAAAGCTGACCTCGAAACTTCGGAGTGCAGGTCGGCAACGGGCCAGAACCAGACGAAGGTCAATCCGAGCTGTGCCCATGGCTGGGCGACAGCATCCGAAGGCCACGCTCGCGCTGGGAATAAAGCTGTTGTACCGTATCCCAGTTGCGGGGTCCTTATGACGTTTTTTCGACGCGAGTTTTTGCAGTTGCTTGCGGGCGCAACGGCCGCCTCGACCATCTCGCTCAGCCGAGGTGAGGCGCAACAGACGCCTCAAAAGATACGCGTCGCAACTGGCCTGCTCGCGACGTGGCAGAGCACGGCCTGGCTAGGGGCTGAAGCCGGAGTCTTCAAGAAGCACGGGATCGAGCTCAGCGTACCCGCGATTGCTGTTGGCGGTCCACAGGCAGCTGCCGGCGTCATCCGCGGCGATTTCGAGTTCGCCCACACAGGCGTCCTCCCTGTTGCCGAAGAGGTGCTCAAAGGCAACGATATCGTGATCCTGGCGACCCCGACGACGGAGTTTACCAATCAGTTCGTGATGACGCCTAGGGAGATCACCGGGCTCGATCAATTGGCGGGGAAAAAAGTAGGGGTGCTGAGCGAGACCGGGCAGACCAGTGTTGCCACCCGCATCGCGATCGAAAAGGCGGGCGCAACGGCGACATACCTGCCCCTGGTCCGGTTCGATCGAATCTTTGCGGCGCTCGCGGCCGGCGAGATCGATGCCGGGGTGCTTCCCGTCGATCTGCGCTTTGTTGGCGCTTCACGCCATGGTTGGAACGCCTTTCCCCTCCACGAATTTGGCACGCCCTCGATCTTTGCGAGCACGCGCAAGCTGATCGCATCCGACCGCGACCTTGTCAGGCGCGTCATGCGTGGATTCGTTGAGGCAATTTATGTGTTCAAGACGCAGCCCGACGTCGTCGTGCCTTTACTTCAGCGATACCTTGATATCGCCGATCGAAGTGCGGCGGAGGATCTGTATAAATTCCACGTCCCGGTGTTTCAGAAGGTGCCGAAGCCGCTTTTGGACAACTTGAAGAACGTGCAAGACGTGCTCGTAGGGAAATATCCCGCTGCCATTTCACTCAAGGAAAGTGACATTGCGGATGCTTCGTTCATCGAAGAGATGGAACACGACGGGTTCATCGAGCACCTCTACGCATCCCGGACAAAATAACCCAACTTTGGATCACCACCCACTGCTCCTCGTGGAGATAGTGAGGAGGGCCTGATTCAGGTCATCGAAGCAGGTTGGTTCACGTCCAGCGAAGCCGTGCCAGGATCGCACGACCCATGATCCAGTCTTTGTCGCTCTCGGTGAGGAACGGAAGCTCCTCTGTGAATTGCGTCACGCGCTGCCGGTAGGTAGCACGGGCGAATGAATTGGTTAGATCAGTTCCCCAGTAGCAGCGCTCCGGGCCGTACACGTCGAAGAGGCGATGGATATGCGGGATGGCGTCGCGGAATGGATAGGACTCGGTCGAAATCAGGGGGACCGACGACAACTTTACCGACACGTTGGGGTATTTTGCGAGCGCGGCCGTCTGGGCGATAGCTTCCGCCACCATGTCGTTTCTCATCGATACCGATGAATCACGACGAGGGCGAAGGCCCGCGCCGACGCCCATGTGGTCCAGAATAAGCGTAAGTGCGGGGTGTCGTTCGGCGATGCGTGCGAACAGCGATGTTTGGCCCGACGTGAGAAGCATCACAGGCAGGTGAGCCTTCTCCGCCGCCGGCCAGAACCAATCCGCGGTCCCGTCCGTCAACCACGCTGCTTCGTCCGGACCGAAGTTCAACCTCACGCCCAGCACACCGGGTTGGTCGCGCCAGGTCGCAAGCCGTGCCGCGCCATCGGGCTTGTTGAGGGCTACACGCGCCATGATAGCGAAGCGGCCCGCGTACCGTTTGACCGCCTCTTGGGCATAGTCGACGCGCTCGCCTTCTACCGACGCTGGCGGAACAATGACGACGCGATCGACGCCAGCCTCGTCCATCAGCGGGATTATTCGCTCAATGGTGAAGGGCTCCGGAAGCTGCGGTTTGGCCCCGGGGAGCCAGGGTCTCTCCGGAGTGCTTGCCGGCCAGAGGTGAACTTGGGAATCAACGATCACTCGTTTTGGCTGCGCAAGTGTCGCCGTGGTGGACTGCATGGACAGCGCGACACTGGTTGCGACGGAACCGGTCAGAAAACTGCGGCGTGAAGGCATGTGATATTCTTCCTGTTTCACTATTCGTTGTCACGACATTGTAGAGGCCGACACCGCGCGACGTGAGCAAGGATTGCAGGAAATTAGCTCGCATTATTGAAGATCACATCAGAAAGTTGCGACCATCATCGATTTGCGTCGCAACAATCCTCACGGCACATGTCTCAGTTGGGTCATTTACTGCCGTAGGCCGGTAACCCGACCTCCGTCGGCTCCGCCTCCGAGAGCGGACCTCGAAATGTTCGGAGTGCAGGTCGGCAACGGGCCAAAAGGCGACGTAACCGCACACAGGTCAACGATGACGCTTGGCGTCAGTCTTTCGAGTTGGTTTGGTCCTTGACGATGGGATAACCCTTCTTTTCCCAGTCTGTTAGGGTCATCAATACCGCTGTGACGTTGGTGAAACCAATATCCCTAAGTTGCTTGGCTGCAAGCGTGGCTCGGCCACCGGTCGCACACTGGACAAAAATCTTGCGATTCAAATCGATCTTGTTTGGATAGCCCAATGCTCGCCAGATCCGAAACTCGAGGCGTCCGCGTGAGATGTTGACGGTGCCGGGTACGTGTGCAGCCTTGAATTCGTCCGGCTCACGAACATCCACTAGAAAAGCGTCTCCCGGATTCTTGACTACCGCCAGGTAGCTATCCGTATCGGTCGTATCGATGGTTTTACGAACTTGCAGGACGTACTCGTCGATCGAGTCCGGCCAGTTTTCGGCGGCGAAGGTCGGCTGTGTAAGAGCGATTGTTGCGCAGACAACAATGGCAAACAAGCTGGGTTTGCGGCTCATCACGACACCTCCCTTGCGACTGAAACATCTATGTAAGTTACCCGCGAGATGCGCCGCGTTGCGTTAGATCAAGGCGATGGTCCACTTGTAACTTTCCGCCCTGGCGTGGTGGATCCGATCAGCTCACCTGCGCGGTTATGTCGGCTTCGGGTCTTGAGCGGGAGCCGCGTGGCTGAAACGGCATGTCGGCTCTTCCCCGAAAACTGAACATCGGCCCACAAAACCGCTGCTGATGCGGCCCGTGACGCTTCCGGCGCAACCATAAATGCGCGTTCGCAATTGCTTTTGAATTTGAGAACACGATTCGGAGTTTCGATGTCGGGCGTTTCGTCCAGTCTCGGTCTCGACCTTCACTGCATGCGAGATCGAAATGAACATCCCCCACATCGTCGGCGAGCCGTCCATCCTCTATCTGGGGACTCCGGTCGTGCTGATCAGCACTGAAAACGAAGACGGCTCCGCCAATCTCGGGCCGATGTCATCGGCCTTCTGGCTGGGTTGGCGCTGCATGCTCGGCCTGGACGCCTCGTCGAAGACAACGGAAAATCTGATCCGCACCGGCCAGTGTGTCCTCAATCTGCCTTCGGTCCAGAATGTCGGCGCGGTGAACCGCCTCGCACGTCTGACCGGCAAGAATCCGGTTCCGGCGTGGAAGCAGCCGCTCGGTTATACGCACGAGAAGAACAAGTTCGAGATCGCCGGATTGACCCGTGTCCCCTCACTGAGCGTGGCGCCACCGCGCGCGCTCGAATGTCCGATCCATCTGGAGGCGGTCATCGCGGCAAGGCACGGCCTGATGGAGGACGATGACGCCGTGCGCGGCGCGCTCGTCGTCTTCGAGGCGCGGATTGTGCGTGTGCACCTCCACCCAGGTCTTCTGATGGACGGCAACCCCAATCGCATCGATCCGGACAAATGGCGTCCGCTCATCATGAGCTTCCAGCGCTTCTATGGTCTCGGCGACGAACTCCATGACTCGACACTCGCCCGGATTCCCGAAGACGCCTACAGGCCCCTTGCGCGAATCCCCGAACCGGCTTTCGCCTCCGGCGGCGGATCGTAAGGCCGCAAGCCCTCACAGCACGAACGGCACGATCATTTTCGTCCGCCGCATGTAGTCCGGATATTGCGCGGGAAACTGCTCGCGCATCAATTCCTCCTCGCGCCGCGCGCTGTAGACGAAATACGGCGCGAACACGATAAGCATGATCCCCCAGAGCACGCTTAAGCCGATCGCCGAGCCGAGTATCGCGAGCACGATCCCGGTGTAGATCGGGTGACGGACATACGCATAGGGACCGCTCGTGACCAGTTCCGGCTCCTCTTTGCGCGACATCGGCATGCCCCAGTTGCGACCGATATAGATGCGTGCGTAAACGGCAAGGCCAACGCCGAGCAGAACGATCGCCGCGCCGATGGCGCCGAGCAGGATGCTGTGCGCCTGATAGGCATGCACGGCGCGGAGCAAGCCGCGCGCGGGCGTGAAACGAAGCGCCACGACGATCAAGACGACAAGGCCGCCGCGCAACAGGCTTTGCCTCCACCAGAGCGTGATGCCGAGGCTGCGCTTGGCGCTGAGCGCCGAGATCCCCCAATACACGGCGAAAACAAGCCAGAGCGCGGGAATGATCAGCCGAAAGATCGTCATGACGGGACTGGTGGAGTGGATTTGACATTCGCTACCCAGCTAGGTGCGAACTCGAAAAGCGAATGTCAAATCCTAAACTCCACTGGTGCTCGACCCACAGCGTGCCGTCCTGGTCGAACGTAGCGATGCGTTCTTCCGGTGGCACGAAGCTCGAACTTGCCCGGTCCGTGGTGGCGCGTACGAAGTCGAGAATCGCTTGCTTTGCCGGCCCGTCGTTCCACGAGGCCAGCGAGCTTGCCTGAGCCTGCGCAGCAGCGGGAAGAAGAAGCTCCGGTAATGCCGGCGCCACGGCCAATGTCGCCAGCAGCACTCGACGGCTGATGCCGGAGGACGGGAGATTCGACTTCATGGGGGCCTCCTCAGGATGACGCAGCTAGACCAGACCATGTGCGACAGATCGTTCTTCGTCTGTGCAAATTCGGCTGAAACGGCATCAAATTCGTCGTCATGCCGCAGGTTGGTCGACGGCTCTCCCCGAAAACTGTGCGGTGCCGGCCGTGGAATGGCCAAGCTCGGCTGGATGACGGGACGGACCTCGGGTTGCAGAGTCCGAGTCGAGTCATTCGCGACTGGGGCGAGCCGGCAGCGAGTCCGGTCAGCACGGAGCCTGTATCGCGGACAACAATCAGGAAGATATGGGTCGCTCACGAGGTGGCCTGACCAGCAAGATTCACGCGGTGGTGGACACCAATGGCCTGCCGGTCCATCTCGCCCTCACGCCCGGTGAGGCGCATGACAACCGGCTGTGTTCGGTTCTGCTCAGCGCATTGCTTCCCAAGACGATGCTGCTCGCGGATCGCGGCTACGACGCCGACTGGATCAGGGAGCTTGCCCGCCAGCAAGGAGCATGGGCGAACATTCCGCCGAAACGAAATCGCAAAGACCCGATCTGCTTCAGTCCGTATCTGTATCGCGCACGCAATTTGATCGAACGGTTCTTCAACAAGATCAAGCAATGTCGGCGTGTCGCGACCCGGTGCGACAAACTCGCAGCCAACTATCTTGCGTTCGTCAAACTCGCATCGATCCGAATTTGGCTGCGTGCTAATGAGTCCACGCCCTAGTCCACCGAAAGCAAATGGTTCCGGGACGAAGACTACATCACCGCCTGTTGATCCGGCACCTTGAGCGCGCGAGCGCCACCGGATGACTGCTCCGAGATCGAACGGCCAACGCTTCGCAACATGGCGCTCGCGCAGGTCGCGCTATGGTCGACCAGCCAGCGCCCGAAGGCGGACGGCGACAGCGCGGGCGCGTAGAGGAATCCCTGGATGACATCGCAGCCGAGCTTGGACAGCAGATTTCGCTGTCCTTCGGTCTCGACGCCCTCGGCGACCACGGTGAGCTTGAGGCTCTGCCCGACGCGCACCACGGTCGTCACGACGGCGCGGGCCGCCGGATCGCTCTCGACCTCGCGCATGAAGCTGCGATCGATTTTGAGTTCGCGGATCGGCAGATGCGCAAGGCGGTTGAGGCTCGAATAGCCCGTTCCGAAATCGTCGAGCGACAGACCGGTGCCGAGCTTGCGCAGTGCGCTCATGGTCTCGACCGCGACCGCGTGCTCGTTCAGGAATACGCTCTCGGTGACCTCGAGCATCAGGACGTCCGGCGGCAGGCCATGCTCGCTGAGAATTTCGGCGACGACGCCAGCAAGACCAGCGTTCTGGAAATTGATCGGCGAAAGATTGACCGACACGCAGGGAATGTCGAGGCCCGCGCTGCGCCACTCCGCCATTTGCCGGCAGGCCTCGCGGATCGACCACAATCCGATCTGCTCGATCAGCCCGCATTCCTCGGCAAGCGGAATGAACTTGGCGGGAGGAACTTCGCCAAGCACCGGATCATGCCAGCGCGCCAGCGCCTCGACGCCACGCAAGGAGCCATCGCTGGTCCTGATCTGCGGCTGATAATGCAGCGAGAGGCCGCCGCCCGCGAGCGCGACGCGCAGCGCCGCGCTATAGGCCAGCCGCTGCTCGGCGAGGCGGTTCATGTCGGCGCTGAAGAAGCGATAGGTGGCGCGGCCCGCCTGCTTGGCCTTGTACATGGCCGCGTCGGCCTGCTGGATCAGCGTGTCGAGATCGGTCGCGTTATCCGGATAGATGCTGATGCCCATGCTGACCGAGACCGGCACTTGCCTCGCTCCCAGCTTGAGCGGCGGGCTAAGGGCTTCCATGATCCGGGACGCCACCAGCGAGGCTCCCGCGGCGTCGCGCTCGGGAAGCAGGATCACGAATTCGTCGCCGCCAAGACGCCCCAGCACATCGCCCGGCTGGATCTGCGTAAGCAGCCGCTGCGCAAACTCGACCAGCATCTCGTCGCCGGCCGCATGTCCGAGTGAATCGTTGACGTCCTTGAAATTGTCGATGTCGAGGAAGGCCAGCGCGACATTCTTGCCGGCCGCGACCTCCGCGATCGCTTCGGAGATCAGATGGCGCAAGCGCGCGCGGTTGGGCAGGCCGGTCAGCGTATCGTAATAGGCAAGCTGCGCGATCTGGGCACGCGCCTCCTTGCGCTCGATGGCAAGCGCGCCGAGGTGAACGCAGGCCTCGACGATCCGCTCATGCCAGCGCGAAGGCGCGCGGCATTCCCTGAAATAGAAGGCGAAGGTCCCGATCACGCGGCCATCCTTGGCCTTGATCGGCGAGGACCAGCACGCGCGCAAGCCCACGTCCAGCGGCCTCGTCTTGTAGGGCTGCCAGCGCGGATCTGTGTCGATGTCCATGGCAAGCACCGCCTTGCCAAAATAGGCGGCCGATCCGCAGGAGCCGACATCGGGCCCGATCGCAATCCCGTCGAGCGCCCGGGAATAGTCGTCGGGAAGGCTCGGGCCGCCGAGCGGATGCACCAAGCCTTCGGAGTCGACATGAAGCAGCGAGGCAACGACGTCAGGCGCAATTTCCTCGACGCGGCGGCAAAGCTGGTCGGCGATGTCAGCAATCGGAATTTCGTCGGCGAGCGCCGTCATGATCAATTGCTGCAACGACCATAATTGCCGGGTTTCGGTGATATCGGCGAGCAGCGCGACGATATACTTGACCTTGCCGCGCGCATTTCGGAACGCCTTGACGTGGGCGCCGAGCCAGATCTCTTCGCCGCCGGAGTCATAGGCAAGGATGTCCTCGTCGATGCCGCTTTCGCGCCCGACGCAGCGCTGCAACCGCTTGAGCATTCGCCGATCGGTGTGCGGCCCGGCGAGCAGTTCGCCAATCTTGCGGCCTTCGGCTTGCTCGATCCTGTGGCCGAACATGCCGACAAAGGTGGCGTTGACGTAGACGACCTTCATGTTGCGGTCGACGATGATGACGGCGCGATTGGTTCCGTCGGCGATCATCACATGAATCGCGAGCCGCTCGCGCAGCTCGAGATCGGGCGTAATGTCCCGCACGAGCGCAATCGTGCGCGGCACGCCTTCCGACACGACATGCGAGAGTGACAGTGCAACGCGCAGACGCTCGCCCTCGGGACGCGTGACCGTAAGTTCAGTCCTGCGCTCCCTGTCGAGATCGCCAAAGCCGAGCACGGCGGCGGATCGGCCCAGAACCTCGGCCCGGGAAAGTCCCCAGATCCGCTCGGCCGACGCGTTGAAATGCGTGATGCGATGATCCTGATCCAGGATTACGACGGCCTCATTGGCCCGCTCGAGTGCGGCCAGGAGGACATCGGAACTTTCTACCGGAAGTTGGTCGTGCACGGACATCAACGGCTTGATCCCGCAGGGAATACTCTGCGCGAAAAGCCTATCGCCTCAGCGGTATTTAAAGGGTTGTGCAACCTGGCATGCTGTTGGGATAAGAATTTATCCTTAAGAATTCGCTACCAGCGCCGGGAGTCGCGCGGTGAACCAATTATTCGCAAGGCGTGTGCCACCTTCTCGCCCTCTGAATGTTAGAAAACCTGTTGATGGTCCTGTGCTGGACAACCTGAGGTCCTTTCGCGCCGGGGACGTTTTGATGAGTAGCTTCAGGTTCTGCTTTGTTCTGGCGGCCGCCCTGCTCGCCGCTATGGCGGGTCCGATCGCTTCAGCTGCGGGCGAGCCGAAGCCATCGGAACCCAAGGACGCTGACCCGCCGATGCAGGCGGACGCAGCGAAAGCCGATGCGGAAAAACCCGCCGACAGGCCGGGGCCTTCCTTCCGCGCCGCGGTCCGCGCCATGGTCGAACAAGAAGTTCAAAAAACCGGCCTTCCGGCCGACATTGCCGATGCGGTCGTGTATGTCGAAAGCAACTACAACCCCGCAACGATCGGGGGCGTCGGCGAAATCGGCCTGATGCAGATCAGGCCCGGGACGGCCGCGATGCTGGGGTTCAAAGGCAGCACGGAAGACCTCGCGAAGCCGGAAATCAATATCCACTATGGCGTCGCCTATCTGAGCAAGGCGTGGCGCCTCGCGAACGGCGACCTGTGCCGCACGCTGATGAAGTACCGCGCCGGGCATGGCGAGGAAGTCATGACGGCGCGCTCGGTGAGCTATTGCAATCGGGCGCGAACCCGTCTCGCCGCGCTCGGCTCATCGCTGGCGACGACGGACGGACCGACGCCGCCTGCGATCATCCCCAAGTCCGTGCTTGCCAACGATCAGCCGCGGTCGCTTTTGATTTCGCCAAAGGACGTCTATGCGCAGTACCGGCAGGGAACGCCGGCGGCGAGCCGGGCCTTCTGGGCCGCTCATGAAGCCCGTGTCCGCGCAATCAAGGCGCGGATCGAAGCCAGATGGCGCCGCTTGGCGTCACGCTGAGCGCGACGGCGCCGCGCGGCAGTGTCTCGACTCCCATCAGATGCAGCTAATTTCCGGCCGAAGGCTGATCACCAAGCCAGCGCATGAATTCGCCGACGTGCTGGGCCCAGAGGTCCGGCCGCGTCATCGTGAAATGGCCAGGTGATGACGACGTCCCCGGCTGAACCACAAACCGGCCATGCTCGAGCTTCGGCACGACGGTCTGGAGAACCTGCAAGCGGTCAGGATTGAATTCGTCGTCGGAAAAATTGAGTGCAAAGAGCTTCGTCGAGACCTTCGACAGCTCAGGCTCCGGATCGTAGCTGAAAGACGATTTAAGAGAGTAAAGGATATCGTTTGCGTCGACGTGCTCTGCCGTGACACGGGTACTGGCGAGGAATTTATCAGCCGCCTGACCATTGGCGACTTCGTGCTGAAGCGCAGAAACGCTATCGATCATCATTCGCAGAATATTGTATCCGACGATCAAGCCGCGCGGCGGCGTCGTATAGTCACCGTTCTTCCATTCCGGATCGGAGCGGATCGCATCGACCACCATGCGCCGCCACAGCAGGTTGCGTCCGGAAACGGGCATCGGCAGCGAAACGACGGGCATCACACCGTCCATCATGTCCGGATAGGCCTCTGCCCATTGCCATGCGTTCATGCCGCCCATCGATATGCCGAGGATGGCATGCAGATGCTTGATGCCAAGAGTTTCGGTCACCAGCCTGTGCTGGAGGTCGACGATGTCGCCATAGTCGTAGTTGGGGAATTTGGCTTTCAGACCGTCACTGGGTTTGCTGGACTGCCCATGGCCCACGCTATCTGGAAAGATCAGGTAGTAGCGGTTCGCGTCCAGCGGCCGTCCCGGATCGAACAGCGCCTTGGTAAAGGTCGGGCTCAGGAGAACACGGCTATCGGCGCCGGTCCAATGCAACACGAGCACGGCGTTGTCGATGCCGCCCTGGGCGTTACGGTGCGGTTTGCCGAGAGTTGCGTAGTGGATCTTGACGTGATCAAGCGTTTCCCCGTCCCTGAACCTGTAATTGTCGAACAGGGCCTCGGCCTGGACGGCCACCGTGTTCGCTTGCTGGTCCCACGGCGATGGCGCCACATTGTTGGCCGCGGCCGGAGCGGACTGGGCAGATGCTGCACCTGAAAGCAATGTCCCGGACATCAGGAGAGCAAACAGGAGGCTGGTTGTTGACGGAATCCGCTGAGGCTTCATGACGGTCGTCCTGCTTGGTTAGGCAATATTATTGGATGATGATCATCATACCACTAAGCATGCAAGCTTATTGTTGGAAGCAGCTCTCAGGCTTTTGATTTGCGCTCAAGTTCCGATATCCGTCGCGCGAGATCGTCATGCCGATCAAAGTTCAGCGCATCGTCGAACTGCACAATGCTCAGCCACAGACGCCTGAGAAACCCGACCTTCTCCTCCGAACTTCGCGCAACCGGATCATTGCCATTCGCGTAAGCCATCTGTTGTCCTTTCACGGTTTCCTGTTTTCTCCGCGCAGTCGCGCTGCCGCTCCGCGCCGTCATGCTTCGACAGCGGAGCCTTTCGCTCTGCTTGCCGCGCCTCGACGCAGAAGATCAAAAGCCATGAGATGGTTCGCTCCCGAAATCCCGACGCCATAGAGCGGAATGAGCACCATGGGCAGCGTCTGGATGGCCGCCATCCGCGGGTCGTTGAGAAGGAAGAGAGCGAGACCGGTGCCTACGGCCACCACAAAATCCGCGAAGCCGACGATGTGGAAGATGAGATATCCGGATCGGCTCTCGGGCAGCAGCACGACGACCAACGCGAGAACGCCTGCGATGAGATCGCCCCACCCCGCGTTGCGGACGAAAGCCTCGGGAAGCAGGTTGTGTGCGCCGTACCAGAAGAACAACAGCGCAGCCCCGATGCGCCAGATGTGAAAAGCCGTCAGCGGTCGCAATCCGACGGCTGCGATGTACGCACGGAATCCGTCGGACATCGCATACACAATGACAGGCATGATGATTCCGAGCGCAATCAGCGGTGCGATCAGCAGCGGAGGTATAGAGGTAAAAACTCCGGTCTCGGCTGCCGCGGCAACAGCCAATCCCCAGATGGCCAGCACACCCAACAGCACGCGTGTCCCACGGACTTTGTCGACATTCCCAGTCTGATTCATGATCTCGTCTCCCGTCAGGTCGGTTGCTCAAGTCCAGGGGAGCCCTAGAGCTTCCCCTTTCTCCTGTCTTCCGTCAGTTTTAGAAGCGGGTTGGCTTTCGACAGATTTCCCGGCTGGACTCTTTCCCAGAGGCTTCCCTTGCCGAGCTCTCTGCCAAGCTGATCCTCGCGACGGAGCCATTGCTCAACGCTCTTGATCCGGTTGGGATGGATTTCATCCAGCAACGCGTAATCTCGCGCGATGATCTTATGTTTCCAGATGTTCCAGAATCCGGTGAAGTTGTCCCGGAAGCTCATCGTGCTTTTGTCGGCGGGATCGGCATTGTATCCGGCCGGCAGACCAGCGGCCATCTTGAGCGGGCCGTTCCAGTAGTCGTCGAGCGGAGCGTCGATGTATCGCGCCGGATGCCCCGTTACGTTTTCGAACGCCGCAGCAAGCTTGTGGTAATCGACATCTTCGATAGCGACCTCGAGGTTCATGCCGTTGGCTCGCTCGGGATTATCGAAGAGCCAGCGCGCGTAATAACCGCAATCCGCAAGCGCCACGTGAGGGACTGCCCCGGCGCCGAGCGGCACCCGCCAGGTCACGACGCCATCTTCCACGGAGGGGGTCATCGGCGTCATCGCCGAAACCGCCATCTCCATGTACGGGCCCGTCGTAAACACAGCCGCACCCATTCTCTCCCGGTTCGACTGGTTCTGGAACAGGATCCACTCGCCTATGCGGCCCTTGCCATCGTAGTGACCCGCGCGAAATCTTGAATCGTAGCCGGACTTCTTGAGCGCGTAGTCCAGATTTACGTAGACGAAGAACTTGATGCCTTCTTCGATGGCTATCTCGTAGCTGCGAATTGCCCAGTACAGTTCCGTCTTCTCCCCGGTATTGAAGCCGTCAATATTGACGTACGTGCCATCGCAGCCTCTGAAACCCTCCCGAAGCGTGGCTTCGTCAGCGAATGTTCCTTCGAGAATCGAGACGTTACCGAGCGCGACGAGCTCCCTGGCACGTCGGGAAGCCGGATCACGGCTGAGGGCTCGAACCGAATATTTCTTGTCTGCAACGAGCGCGCCGATAACAGGCAGCCCCTGGGCGCCTGTACCGCCGACGACAAATATCCTGGACGTGTCATGGACGGACATCACCATCTCCTCGATTGAATGGCCGGTCGTCGGTCGCCGCCCTTTCGAGCCGTTGCGCACCTGGACCATTGCCTTATCGCTACTCACTCTTATAATAAGAGTGACTAGGAAGACAAGAGTTTTGTTGCCCTGCTCGCGAAGCTGTTATCGCGTTAGGCTCCAGCCACGGATTTGTGCGACAATCGTCTGCAGGGAAACACAAGGGTTTGTTGAATGCGCTCAAAGGGTTTCGATGGAATGATTTGCTCGATTGCCGGCGTCATGGCGGCGATTGGCGATCGCTGGGGTCTCTTGATCCTGCGCGATCTCGTCCTCGGTCTCAGGCGATACGAGGATTTTCGCCATTCGACGGGTGTGACCCACGCGACGCTCAGCGACCGGCTCAAGCACCTGGAGGCGAACGACCTGATCGAGCGGCGGCGCTATCAGACGAATCCGGAACGTTTTGAATATTTTCTAACCAGGAAAGGCTGGCAGATCGCCGCCGTCATGCCAGTGCTCGCCCAGATCGGAGATCGCTGTGATGTTTCTGGCGCCAAGGGGCCGCCGATGAAGTTCGTGAATCGCAAAACCGGCGCCGAGGTGGGATGGGGTTTCTTCGACAAGAAGACCGGCGAGCAGTTGGGCGCCAAGGATCTTGCAGTCAAGGAAGGGGTCGGAGCAGACGAGCTTGTTCGCTGGCGGCTATCCCACAGGGAGCCAGGCTGATGGCAGGCTGGCGGCGAGGCTGGTCTAACGCTCATCGAATAGACGACGAGCCCTCGGGTTTGGAGTTTCGTCTTGAGTGCGCTCTTGACGTCGACTTTTGAGTCAAAGCCGACATCAAGATTCGCTTTCCGGCCGGCAAGCCAGCTCTTTCAGGCGTGCGCCGCGCCCGCGACCGCGCCCGACACCTGCTCGCGCCGGACATCGATCCGCAACAGCATCACGACAACGGCGCCGAGCAGCGCGCAGCCTGCCAGCAGCAACAGGCCCGCGGTGAAGCCACCCGTAAGATCCTTCAAGTAGCCCATCGCATAGGGACCCGCGAAGCCGGACAGATTGCCGATCGAGTTGATCGCAGCGATGCCGCCGGCGGCCGATGCGCCGGTGAGAAAACTTGCCGGCAGCGGCCAGAACATTGGCGGCACCGCCGAGATGCCGATCTGCGCAAAACAAAGCAATGCCATGACAATGAAGGGATTGCCGATCAGGCCCGCGAGGCCGACGCCAATTGCCGCCATCAGGAGTGCGACGGCGACGTGGCCCTTTCGTTCCATGGTGCGGTCGGAATGCCGGCCGAGCACCACCATGCCGATGGCGCCGAACACGAAGGGCAAGGCCGCCAGCAATCCGGTCTGGGCGTCGCTGACGCCAAAGCCCTTGATGATGGTGGGCAGGAAAAACGCGACGCCATAGCTCGCGGCATTCAGGCAGAAATAAACCAGCGCGCACAGGAAAATCCTGGCATCGGTGAGCGCCTGCAACAGCGACAAATGCTCGGCTGTTTCCTTGTTGCGCTTCTCGGTCGCCTGAACGTTTTCGAGCCAGGCGATCTCGTCCGGCTGCAGCCAGCGCGCCTGACGCGGAAAATCCGTCAGGTAGATCAAGACGCCGATGCCAACCAGAACAGACGGCAAGGCTTCGAGAATGAACAGCCACTGCCAGCCGTCGAGTCCCCAGCCCGTCAGGCCGAGCAGAACGCCTGAGATCGGTGACCCGATGATCGAGGAAATCGGGATCGCGAGCATGAACAGGCTGATGACACGCGCGCGATACACGGCCGGGAACCAGAGCGTCAGATAGAAGATGATGCCCGGAAAGAAGCCGGCCTCGCAGGCACCGAGCAAAAGGCGCAGCGCATAGAAAACACCGGTCGTCGGAATGCCGGTCGACGAGGAGATATGCGGGATGAAGGCGAAGGCCGCCGACACGATCCCCCAGGTGATCATGATGCGGGCGATCCACACCCGCGCGCCGACGCGCTCGAGGAAGAGATTGGAAGGCACCTCGAACAGGAAGTAACCGATGAAGAACAATCCGGCGCCGAGCCCATAGGCCGCTTCGCTCAGGCCGAGCGCCGCATTCATGTGCAGCTTGGCAAAGCCGACATTGACGCGATCGAGATAGGCGACGAAGTAACACACGATCAAAAACGGAATAAGCCGCAGCATCACCTTGCCGATGACCCGTTTCTCGATGCCGTCCATGGCGAACTCTCCCTTGCCGTCATCGAAGGTCGGTTCGGAAAAACCGCCGGCCTTCTGTTTGATGAAACTATGACGGCCACGCGTGAGCAGCGCAAATGACATTTCCAATGGTGCGCTGCGCCTGATAGCGATCAGGGCGGCGCGCATGGACCAACATATGTGACTCTTCTCATGTTCCAACTCCGCACGAACATGGATGTTCGCCGGACGCGGGCGATCGAGAGTCGTCTGGTCACGCGCTCAGGTTCGACCCGGTGTCTTCAATCGAAACTGACGATCTCGACCCAGTTTGCATCCTTTCCTGCCGGATACTTTCCGATCAGGGTCAGACCGCCGCTCGCTTCATCGATCTTGTAGGCCGAGATCGTGTCCGACTTTTCGCCGGAGACCACGAGAAACTTTCCTTTCGGATCGATCGCAAAGCCTCGCGGCTGCTTCTCGGTGACTGTGCTGGAAAGAAAAGCGAGCTTGCCGGTCGCGCCGTCGACACTGAATGTCGAAAGCGTGCTGCCCGTGCGTTCCGCCACGTACAGGAATTTGCCGTTCGGTGTCAGATGCAAGTCAGACGCCCAGATGTCGTTGTCGGTGTTGCGCGGCGGCGGGCCGCCGGGCACGGCCGGGCCGCGCGGCTGACCGGGACCGAGTTTCGTGTCAGGCGGCAAGCCGGATATCGAACTGACTTCCGTCAACAGACCCGTCTTGCCATCGAGCGAGAACGTCGTAACCGTACCGGTGAGCTCGGTCAAAAGGTACAGGAACTTGTTGTCGTTCGACGTCACAAAGTGACGCGGACCCTGCCCAGCCTTCACCAGGAAGACCGCCGGTGTGTTCGAAGCGAGCCGTCCCTTCTTGGCGTCGAAGGTGAACTGGAACACCTCGTCGGTACCGAGCGTCGGCACAAAAACAAATTTGTTGCTCGCATCGATGCGGATCGAGTGGGCGTTACGACCGACCGGGATCACCTGGAGCGGCTCAGCGGCAACGCTTCCGTCAGCCTTCACGGCATTGAGGCTGATCAGGTTCGCGCTGTACGACGCGCCGAACAAATAGCGCCCCGTCTTGTCGAGCGATATGTATGGAAAGCTCTCGGCCAGCGGCGACGTCGAGACCTGCTTCAGTGAGCCGGTGTTGCGGTCGATGGAATAGACATACACCGTATAGGGCTTCGAACGCGCTGCGGCGTAAAGAAAGCGCTTGTCCGGGCTCACCGCCATCGGCATGACGACTTTCGCTGCCTTGACGTGCTCTCCCGGCTTCAGGGAGCCGTCCGCCTGCACGCTATAGACTCCGATATCGCCATCCTCGGCATTCGATACGTAGACGAATGTCCCCGCCTGCGCCGGCACGTGGCCGGCCAGTGCCATCAATCCGGCAATTGCGATCCGGCTTCCTAGTCTTGCGATCGTATTCACGCTCAGCCTCCCTTTGATGTCCCCCTGCGATACGCTCTGAGCGGCATTGATTGCCGGCCAACGCACCACCGATCACACGCGTAGCTTGTTATTCCTGCCACGCGCTGGAATCGCATCGTAGCGGGTCGGTTCGGACCAGGGAAGATCGTTGTCGGTTCGGCTGAAAAGCCGAAAGTCGCGCGGCATCGCTGCGGCTAGTGATCCGATTCTAACGTTCGCATCCCTTTGCAGCGCGCACTTTTGCGAATGTTAGAGTCAAAGGACCACCAGCAAATATAGGTTTCTAGCGTCCCGATTCCGAAGTTCGCAACATTTTTCGGAACCACGTTTCGAACTTCGGAATCGATAGGACACTAGTAAATTTATGATTCTAGTGTGGCTTTGGTTTAGAAGTCCGCATGGCGAACCCTCGGCACAAATGATGCGGACTCCTGAACCGCCACACTGGTGGAGTTTAGGATTGGACATTCGGCTGACGAGCAAGCGGCCAAGTGAGTAGCGAATGTCAAATCCCCTCCACTAGCGCTTGCGACGCCAAAGAGCCGCGCGCCCTTAGTCGTGAAGCAGCGTTTGCCAGTTTGAAGGGACCGCGCCAGCCGGTCCCGGCACAGGCTGACCAGGCGGATGCGCGTGAGGGGCCTGAAGCTTTGGGCCGGTGATGAATTCGTCAGTGCGATAGTCGTAAAACCACCGCTCGTTCGGCTCGAAGCTTGTGATGATCGGGTGACCGGTCGCCGCGTGATGGTTCGATGCATGCTGACCTGGCGAGGCATCGCAGCAGCCGATGTGGCCGCATTCGGCGCATCTGCGAAGATGCAACCACCATCCGCCCCGGGCGAGGCACTCGACGCAGCCTGTTCCGGTCGGCTTGGCCGCGGGGTTGATGCCTTCCCTTTCGTTCATGGGTATTGCTCTTAGGAGTTGTGCCGTTCACTCGTAAACGATGCACGGCCCTGCCTTATTCAACCTCTGTAACATATCCATCAGAAGCGCGAATACCGCCCGCGCGGCATGGGGATGAATCCGGTTTGATCTAGGTCAACGGTCTGAAAACGGGTCGTCCGAATTCTCGATCATGTCGCGAAACACCCTGATGTATTACACATCACTGGTATTGGTCTGGACCCTGGCCTTGGCTTGCGTCCTGATCCTCGCGGATATCGCTTTCTAGGTTGCTCGCCGGCGTAACGGGATGGTGGCTTTGACCGGCTCTGGTTCGTGGCCCGCCAGCCAGCCGTTGATGCGTGCGCCGAGATCGGCGAGGCGAGCTTTTTCCAGAAGAGCGTCACGCTTGTTTCCGAGAGGCAACGTGCGCGCCATCTCTCGCGCGCGTTCAGCTTCGTTGGCAAGTCGCTGTCCAAACGAGATTTTGTCTTTGGTCTCTGTGCGTCGCATCACGATTTGTCGTCATCCTGATGCTCCGGCCGGGACAAATCGGTTGGCTCGCGCGCCACTGTGCGCGCATCGAACATAGCATTCAGGATGATGATCGGCAGGTAAAACGCAAGCATGGGCAAATCCTCCATGCCGTGACAACCGTTGGCGCTGTTGCCGCGTTCCCAAAATAAAGATGATATTACAGGAACGATTTAGGACCTTATCAAACTACCACGTATTTCCGGACACGCTTTTGCCGAGCGTCCACAGCGAAGCCGAGGCGGCGCACCGAGAGCGCAGATCAGCGGGCTTGTTCAGCCGGCTTGGCATTCAGCAGAAGCAGGAAGATCAGCACGTGGCTGACAAGCAGCAGCGGGACATAAAGCGCAGGGACATAGATCGCCGCGGCCATCAGCCCGGGATCCCGGAGCTGGGTTACGCCCAGGTAGTATGCGTTCAGAAGATCGAGCGTGCCCCAGATGTTGAAGAGCCAGACGAGCGGAATGGCGATCGACCAGCGCCAGGAGAGCGCCGCCATCGAGACAAGGGCTAAACTCGCTGCGATGAAATCGCCCCATGCAACCTTGCTGGCAAAGTTCGAATTCAGTTCGGAAGACACGAATCCAGTCACAAGAAAGTTCATTCCGAAAAATCTGAACGCATGAAAGGCAGCGAGGAGCCTTAACGCCTCAAACCGGGGCAAGGCGCGCACCGCCGGCCAGACATAGATGGTGGCGACAACTGCAGTCGCCACGAAGGCGCCTGCGACGCTCAGGACAAATGGCACATTGACGACTGGCATTGTTTGGCTCCTCGTTTCGCCCGGATCGGGTTCGGCGCCGAGTTGATGTGGGTCTTGCTCTGCAACCCGACATAGGACGCCCTCTCGCAAGCGACTATCCGCGACAATCTGGACGGGCTGTGAAGCAAGGCTTCACACTGAGACGGAGAGCCTGTGAAGCTATCGCGCGGGCAGGCTGGCGCTCCAGATCGCAAACACCATCGCCCCGACCCCAACGCCGGCAAGCAGGATGCCGGCCAAAAAATACCGGGCGGCGCCCGCCTGCCCGACCTCCAGCCTCGCCCGCTCAGGCTTTTGCGGATCATAGTGCACGGCAATCGTCGCGCCGATCGGATACCGCGCCAGATGCTCGCGGGCCTGCTCCTCCCTCAGATAGCCCAGATCGCCAAGCCCGATGCGGATCACATCGCTTTTGCGACCAACGCCGTTCACCGTGTAGGCGTAGCTGACACGCGGGACGTAACGATCGTACTCATCGTCCGACCTGGAAACGCGCTTGATCACATCAGTCGCGATCACCATGCCGTCCGTGGTCGGCCAATGCACCGCCGCGGCCGCGAGCCGGCGGGTGCGGATCGCCCTCGACAACAGGAACAGGCCGATGCCCAGAAACACCAGCGCGGCCAGCCCGCCGCCGAGCACGAAATAAGGCTTCACGCCCCGGTCGATCGCGCTGCCCGCAAACGCGCGCTCGGGCGCCAGCATCGCCATCGCGGCCGCGCAAGATTGAAGTCGGATGCAGAGAAGGCGCATGCGATCATGTCCCCACATCAAGCCGAGGCAAGTTACGGACGGAAAACGACAGTCCGAACACCCTTGACATATGTCAACCGCGCCGAGGCTCGGGTGCAGCGTCATCGACGCTGGGTGGATAACGTGTGGAGAAAAGTCATGAAATTGAGATATGGAAAAATTGCGATTGCAACCACAACCCTCGCCCTTGCGACGCTGCTGTCTGTCGATTGGTCAGG
This sequence comes from Bradyrhizobium sp., assembly GCF_035652035.1. Taxonomy (GTDB): domain Bacteria; phylum Pseudomonadota; class Alphaproteobacteria; order Rhizobiales; family Xanthobacteraceae; genus Bradyrhizobium. Next base: position 15,453 of record NZ_DASREO010000091.1, on the reverse strand, counting down.
ACAGGGCAGCGTTTCCCTGTCGGTCGAAAGCGCTCAGGCTCGCGTCGGCCGCCCGCTCACTCCCGTGAGCGTCGCCGGTGTCGCACGCCGGCAATACCGGCGGAACGCATACGGCTATGGCGCCGCCGCCGTTGGCACGGGATTGGCGGTCGGAGCCGCGACAATCGCGGCCGCGACCTCCCCCTATGGCTACTATGGCCAGCCCTATGGCTACCAGGCCGCCGGATATGCCAGCGACCCCAATGCAGCGTATGCAAGCACATACGCGGGTAATGCTGGTGGCTACTATGCGGAAAGCCCCTGGGGTTACCACGAGTGCACCCCCGGCACATCCTTCTGGGATTGCCAGCCTTATGCACACACCGGCTGGTATCACTACTAGGCTGCCGTCGCCCCGCGAGGGTCTCGGCCACGAGCCGGTGTCAAGGTGAGCTGATCTCGCACAGGTACCGAAAGAGGCGACCGAAGGGCCGCCTCTTTGGAATTGCCGTTTTGCGATCCTGGACGGACCGCTGCCTAACACGTTATTCCTTCACCACCACAAGCCGCCGCCAAACCAGGCATATCGCGATGGGCGAGCGATCCTGGGCGGCGGCCGGGCAACGATCCAGGGCGGTTGCCGTTCACTATGTCGCCTGGCGATTTTTTGCCGATGCTGGACTTCCTGCTTCTTCGGCTTCTCTGCCTGCACGCGGGCGCCATCCGGCATTTGCACCTGCGCCATCGCCTCGCGCGCGCGATCCGCAGTGACGGCGGCTCTCTCTTGCACGGGGTTGACTTGCAAAGAGCTCGCGGCGGCGGCGACACCCGGCATTGGGGCGCTGGTGTCGAAGACGATGCGCTCGGGCCCTTTGCGCTCGGAAGTAATGCGAATGACGGGCCCCGGCCTGTCGGCCGCGACGCTGGCGGGCAATTTGGGAAGGCATGCGTCTGCGATGAAAAGCAACACGAGCAACACACCGCCGACCCAAAGAAAATATCGCACCATGGGCATGTGTATGCTCCCGTTTGCCGTTCGGCTCCCGCGCTCGATGCGTCTCAAAGGTCGGATCGAACGCGGCACGCCGAGGTTCGTGACTTGCAACCCATCTTGCAAACCAGGTCGCTAGCGCCGCACGCCAACGCGATTGACGCCTCCGTTTAGATTGCCGCCGACATTGTGCCGGACCGCTGCGCGCGCCACCGGGCGCGGCCTGAGCACGACACCGGCCCTGGCAACGCAGCCCTGCGGATAACCAACGTAAGTGCAGTAGATCACCGCCCCGGCCGGCGCCGGACCAACGGTGACGGCTGCAAGCCCGAGCAGGACGCTGGCGGCAATCCCGGCCACGGTGACTGACTTGATCGAACCTCGCTCTCCCGACTGCATGACAATCCTCCTCACGGCACTTGCGAACGAAAAGGTGACGAGCCGCCAAGAGCGGCCAACCCTAACCGAGCGCGCCAAGGGAACGGCGACCTTGACCTGGATCAAAGTCGATCGGGTGCCAGGGTTCCGCGTTGCGTCACGCCGGCAGGGTCACGACGCCTCCGAAGCCGTTCTGCAACGATCGACCCGACAATCCGTTGTAGAAAATGCGTGAGACGTTTTTCCCCGCATTCCCGGAGGTGTCACCGTGATCGAAGCGATCAGTGCCGTTACGCTCGCCACGCACGACATGCTCCGCGCTGTGCGATTCTACGCATCTCTCGGTTTTGAAATCGCCCATGGCAGCGAAAGCGCTTCCTTCACCAGCTTTCGCGCTGGAGCAGGCTACCTTAACCTGATCGCACAGCCCCTGGAGAAGCAGTGGTCATGGTGGGGCCGCACCATTTTTTATGTCAGCGATGTCGATGCGCTCTATGAGCGGGCTCTCGCCACCGGGCACAGGCCGTCGACGCAGCCGCGCGACGCCGAATGGGGCGAACGCTATTTTCACCTGACCGATCCCGACGGCCATGAACTCAGCTTTGCGAAGCTGCTGGCCGAGCGATGATTTGCCCTTGCCAGCATTTTCCCCGTGCGAGGTGATTTGCCCGTCGTGCCAATCTGCCGCAGGCAGCTTGCTTGCGACGGCGGGCAAATCACGAACACCTTCCGCCCGTCCCGCGCCCGATAAGAGGGGGCCTTTCGCGATCGTCACAAACGTTGAATGCGGGATGCGACGGACGTGTATGGCGGCGCCAGACGAGCGGCGTCACCGCGGACGACACCTAAATTCCAGAACAAATACGGCCCCGGCCGAGAGACCGGGGCCGAAGGTGGTTCAACCAGATCGTGGTTCGCTACCAGTAGGAAGGTCCCATCTTCTGGCCAATCGTGCCCGGGTAGTCACCGTCACCGTACGGCCCGCCCCAGCCCGAGTGGTAAGTTGGCCGTCGGATGCCGTAATCGAAATGGTCGTAGTCCTGAGCGCGCAGGTGATGGTTCACATGCCGCCCGTGGTAGCCTGGTCGAAATTCTGAAGACCTGGCTGAGGCGGCCGTTGCAAATCCCACAACCGCGAATAACAGCGCCGCCGCCCTAATCAATCCGATCTTTCTCATGGCGGTTTCTCCTAGCGGGCGGCGCACATTCGTGTGCGCCTCGATTGCTGGTCAAAGGGCTTAAGCAGCATCCGACCGGTGCACCTCCCGTTCGACGCGGGACTGAAGCGTCTCCGCTCCGCTCTCGTAGAACTGAGCGAACTTCTCAATGTTGTCGGCCCAGTATCTCAGCAAGAGAGCCTGATTCTGCAAAATCGTTTTTGGCACGAACAGACCGAAGCCGGTGGCAGCCGCGATTCCTTTCTCTTGTTCCTTCGCCATCGAATGGCTCCTTCTGGCTTGAGTGGTTCTAAAGCCAACACAACAGTCCAAGACTTGTTTCGACGGAACAGCAAAAGAAACGACGACAGCCTTGAACCTCGGGCTGACCGACCGCGCAAACAATGTCTGCTGTGTTCGAAAGTGGACGTTCATGAAGATGGGCGGCGGATGTAGAGGCAAATGTGGACGGCCCGGATCAGCGTCCAATGCAGGCAGGCCGGAGCGCGGTGGTTCTGGCGTGCGCAAACGAAGACGGCCCCGCCAAGGTTGGATCGACGGGGCCGCCGATGGCTTAGCGTTGCGGGAGGTAGGGACCTTCGCTAAGGCCATCCGGGCCAGTTTCCTATTTGGCCGCGACACAGGAGTCTGTGTCCTGGTTCACAGCTTCACGGTTTTCGTGTCCGCAAATGCTTGTAAGCCTCAGCCGCTGCGAGGCGATGATTTGACCTTGACAGCATTTTCCCCGTGCGAGGTGATTTGCCCGTCGTGCCAATCTGTCGCAGGCGTTTCAGTTGTGACGTCGGGCAAATCAATGGTTTCTCTTCGCGCGTCCCGTGCCCGATAAGAGGGGCGTTTCGCGATCGTCACGAACGTTGGATGCGGGATGCGATGGACGCGAGCTGGCGCATGCGACGAATGCGCCGGAGCGCGGACGACGAAGCCGTGTGGTCTTAGCGCCTCGACGCTGGCGCGAACTCGCGACAACGCTTCGCGTTGCGCGGGGACGGTGACAAAAAGCCCGATCGCCGGAGAGAGCACGGAATAAGTCGTAAAACCGTCGTGCAGGGAATGCCGGATCGTTCGGCGAACCTGTGGTGGACTTACTCGTGTGCTTTCATTTTTGCGCACGAGGCTGCGGGTGAGCTTGATCACCCGGCATTCCCTGCGCCCTCTTCTCGGGGGCAGAGATCTGGCAAGACCTGGGCGCGATTGGCGCGGCGGGAATGCAGGTTTGCGTCATCATGATCGTGCATGTCGGCAATGGCCGGGAGATGCAAAGTGCAGGTACCTCCCCGTCATCGCGAGGAGTGCAACGACGACCCGCCGTCGCTAGCTGCGCTAGCTATGGCGGGCTTGGAGTCCGCCGAAGCGTCCTTTCGCGTAAGCGGAAGCGATCCAGAGCTTTTTCGCGGCTCTGGATTGCTTCGCTATCGCTCGCAATGACGCCGGCATTCAGTATGATCTCGGCCACAAACCTCTGTTCGTTCAAGCAATAAAGAAACGATCATGAATCCGCGAATCTTCTTTGTCCTCGCCGTTGCCCTCGCGTGTGCCGCCGCAAGCGCCGCGCAGGCCCAAACCCCCGCCCCGGCCGACACCGTTTTCATCCATGGCAAGGTCTTTACAGCCGATGACGGTGATCATGTGGTGCAGGGCTTTGCCGTCAAGGGTGATCGCTTCGTTGCGACGGGCACCGACGTTGACGTAAGCCGCTATGTCGGTCCGCAAACCAGGGTGGTCGACCTCAAGGGCCACTTCGTGTCGCCGGGCATCACTGACGACCATTTCCACAACGAGGGCGGCGGCGCCGGCGTCGATCTCAGCCATGTGCGCTCGCTCGGCGAGCTCCTGACCACGGTTGCCAATGCGGCAGCGGCTGCGCAGGCCGATACGATCATCGTCTCCAACTCCGACTGGCACGAGGCGCAGCTGAAGGAGCAACGCCTGCCGACGGCCGACGAGATCGAGCAGGCCGCGCCGGGCAAGCCGGTCGTGCTGGTGCGCGGCGGCCACGAATACATCCTCAACCAGGCTGCCTTGAAGAAGTGGAACATCACCAGGGATACGCCGGTACCGGCGGGCGGACAGATCAGCCGCAATGCCTCAGGTGAATTGACCGGCGAACTGTTCGACGAGGCCAAGGGACTGGTGACACTGCCGCGCCCGAAACCCGTGAGCGTGGACGACATCCTGACGACGCAAAAGGCGGTCGCGCCCTACGGCATGACCGCGATCCGCGTCCCCGGCGCCTACAAGGGCGACATGATCGCGGCCTACCACCTGATGAAGCAGGCGGAGGCGGAAGGCAAGCTGACGCTGCGCTGGACCGTCTACATGCCGGGTTTTTCGCTGCGCTCGGCGGACGCCGCGCGCAAGGCGATGGAGGCCTGGGGCACGCATCAGGGCGAAGGCGACGACTGGGTCAAGGTCGACGGCGTCAAGCTGATGGTCGACGGCGGCTTCGAAGGCGGTCACCTGTCAAAGCCCTATCTCGAACCCTATGGCAAAGGCGGCACGTTCACCGGCCTCACGGTGTCGCCGCCCTCCGTCTACACCGAAGTCGTGCGCGAGTTGAACAGCAAGGGCTGGCACGTCATTACCCACGCGGTCGGCGATGCCGCGCTCGATGAAGTGCTCGATGCTTATGCAGCGGCCGACAAGGACGCCTCCATCAAGGGCAAGCGCTGGTCGGTCGAGCATGCCTTCGTCTCGCGGCCCGAACAGGTCGCGCGGCTGAAGCAGCTCGACATCGCGGTCTCGGCGCAGGACCACCTCTATCTCGCAGCGCCCGTGCTGAAGAAATACTGGGGCTGGGAGACGGCGAGCGAAGTAACGCCGGTGAAAACCTATCTCGATGCCGGCCTGCTGGTGGCCGGCGGCACCGATAGTCCCGTGGTGCCGTTCAATCCGTTCTGGAATCTCTACCACATGGCAAGCCGCGACACGATTTCGGACGGCGTCTACGGCGCCGATCAGAAGATCGCCTCGCGGCCGCTGCTGCTCAAGCTCGTCACCATCAACTACGCGAAGCTCATCGGCGAGGAAAAAAACCGCGGCTCGATCGAGCCGGGCAAGCTTGCCGACTTCGCGGTGTTGACGGACGATTTCCTCACCGTGCCGCCCGAGACGATCCGCGACATGAAAGCACTTTCGACCTGGGTCGGCGGCCGCGAAGTCTTTCACGCGCCGGGGGACGGCTTACGGTAGCGACCTCGACACCGCGACCGTGAAACCCTAGTTTCCCATGCGTGAATGGACCCAAGGGGGGCGCATGAACACGACACGCATTTTCTATGGCGGCGTTCTCGCCGGCATCATTCTGTTCGTCGGCGCCACTGGCACGAATAACGTGATCCTCGGCAGCGACTGGGGAGCTTGGGCGAAAGCCATGGGTCCGCTCAATCATGCGCCGTCGCAGCTTGTCGCCTCGCTGATCTGGCTGGTCGTCATGGTCCTGATTGGCGTTACGGGCATGTGGATCTATGCCGCCGTTCGATCCAGGCTCACTCCGGGGCCGGCCACCGCGGCGAAAGTCGGCGTCGCGGTCTGGGTGTGCGCGTTCTTCGCGCCGGAGCTCGGGAATATCGCGCTCGGCGCTTATCCGATGAACACGATCGTGGTCGGCTCACTTGCAGGGCTCGTGGGCGCGGTGCTGTCGATGCTGGCGGGCGCCTGGGTTTATCGGGACTAGTCCATCAAGCCATGCTCAAACACTTCGGTCCGGAAATCTGGATTGCCGACGGGACCGACGTGTCGACCGGCGGCTTCCACTATCGAACGCGAATGGCCGTCATCCGCCTTTCGGATCGCAGCCTCTTCGTCTGGTCGCCGATCAAGCTCACCGAGCAACTTCGCTATGAGATCGAGGTGTTCGGCGACGTGCACCATCTCGTTCCGCCAAATTCGTTGCATCATCTGTTTCTCGACGACTGGCGGCGCGCTTATCCCGATGCCAAGATCTGGGCGCCTCCCCGTTTGCGGAAGAAGCGGAGGGACATCAACTTTGCCGCCGACCTCGGCAACGAGCCGGCCGCCGAATGGGCCCGCGATATCGATCAGGTCGTGGTGTCAGGCAATCTGATCACGACCGAGGTCGTGTTCTTTCACCGCAAGAGCGCGACCGTGCTGTTCACCGATCTGGTCCAGCAGTTTCCGAAAGGCTGGTTTTCCGGCTGGCGGGAGACCGTGGCAAAGCTCGATCTCATGGTGGGCGACGAGCCGGCCGTGCCGCGAAAATTCCGCAACACCTTTCTCAACCGCCGCGCCGCACGATCCGCGCTGGCGCGGATCCTTGAATGGCCCGCTGAGAAGGTGCTGATGGCGCACGGTGAGCCCGTTACGACTGACGGACGCGCCTTCATCGGCCGCGCCTTTCAATGGCTGACGGGGTGAGCGACCTTATCCGCAGGAAGGGTGTCGGTGGGAGCGAACCTTTGGCAGCGCTTGGCCGACAAAGAAACGTCATGCGCTTTACGCTGCAAAACACGCCCGTGACGCGACTGGCCATCTGCCTGCTGGCCGGCACGGTCATCTTTTGGACGAGCCTCGGCATGATCGGTCTGACCCAGAAATTCATGCGCGACGGATGGGCTGAAGCCGTCAGCGGGATGATACGTTCGATCGAGAGCCTCACACCGGCTCAATGTTTACGCTTGATCGGCCTTTCCACCGGACTGTGTCTCGTTGCGTGTTTCCCGGTCTATGTCACGCGCGCGCCGCAGTCTTTCGCGCCCCTGCTCCTGTCCGCGCCATTGGCGGCTGCGCTGCTCGCAGGCTGCTTTGTTTTCGAGAACTGGTACTGGTTCGGCCACCTCGCATTTCCGCCGCCGGCACTCGTCGCAACAACTGCCCTGATCGCGCTCGCCTCCGCTCTGACAAGCCGGGCCGCCGTGATGCAACTGGACAACCGTGAGAGCAAACCATGACACGTTGGAAGAGCGCGCTGCTTGTAGCCTTGCTCGTGGCAAGCGCTTTCGCAAGCCCAGCCACCGCCGCCAATTGCGAAGCAGATCGCGCGCTGTTTCCAAAGAACTGGAACGCGACAGGCGGCGAGACGCCGCTCTTCACCTGCCGTGGTCACTATATCAGCCTCAAGGTGTTCCTGACGGAACGCAAGGAAGACAGCTTGATGCTGACGGTCGTGAATGACAAGAATGTCTATCGCGCGAAGCTGTCGCCGCGCGAAGCCGATCGGTTCAAGAAGCAGGAGGGCCTTTATATTCTCTACTCAGAGAAGACCTGCTTCATCCGCGGCAACTATTCGAGCCCCGCGGTCTTGAACTTCGCCGATGATTCGAAGGTGAACAGCCACTTCAACTTTCTGTTCGCTGCCAACTCGCTCGATGCTTTCGAGGGCTGCGAGCTGGTCAAGTGAGCTACTTCCCCGGCCAGACCGGCTTGCGCTTCTCCGCAAACGCCTTCAGCCCCTCTTTCGCATCTTCGGTCATCGCGGTCAGTGCGATCTGGCTTTCGGTGTAGGCGATCGCCTCGTCGAACGACATCGAGGCGACCGCGCGCATGGCGTATTTTCCGCGCCGGATAGCGGTCGGCGATTTGTCGACGATGCGGCCGATCAGCCAATCGACCCTGGCGTCGAGTTCGGCCTGCGGCACGACGTGATTCAACAATCCCGCGGCTTGTGCGGTCTTTGCATCGAACGGCTCGCCAGTGATGGCCCATTCATTGATGACTCGCCGCGGCGCGATTGACTGCAAAAGGCTCAACACCTGCATCGGGAATACGCCGACCTTCACCTCCGGCAGGCCGAAGATCGCGTGGTCGGACGCAACCGCCATGTCGGTCATGCACAATAGCCCCATGCCGCCGGCCATGCAGACGCCATTGACCCGCGCGATCGCGGGTTTTGTGGCGTTCTGCGATTGCCGCAACAGATCGGCGAACTCGACATTGGGCTTCGCGAAATCATGCGCAAACGCGCCGCCGGTATTTTGCAAATCGGCGCCCGCGCAAAACGCTTTCTCGCCCGCACCCGTCAGCACGATCACGCGAACCTCGGCGTCGTCATGCGCCATGCGGTAGCCGCGCGAGATCCCGGCGATGACGTCGGCATTGATGGCGTTGCGCTTCTCCGGCCGGTTGATGGTGATCCACAGCGCTGGCCCGCGCTTTTCGATGAGGACGGCTGAAGTGTCGGTCATGGGTGTTTCCTCCCGTCATTGCGAGCGATAGCGAAGCAATCCAGAAAGCCGCGAGAAAGAGCTGGATTGCTTCGTCGCGTTGCTCCCTCGCGCAAACGCCTTGCGTTTGTCGCAGGCAATGACGCCTAGATTTTAGAGTGCGTCTTGGCGGTAAGTCTACGGCGTCGGAATCGCCTCGGCGTCCGCTTTCTTGATCCAGACCTTGTTGTCGTGGAAGGCCGCACCGCCGACAGGGGCGACGGCCTCGGCGCCGGTGAGCATGTTGATGCCCTTGCCGCCGATATGGGCCTTGTTGGGATGGATGGATTCGGCGATCAGCACGCCGCGCCGCACGCCGTCAAAGTGCTTGGCGATCAATGTCGTCTCGCCCCGCAGATTGCCGAGCGTGACGGCGTCGCCGTCCTCGATGCCGAGCGTAGCCGCATCGTCTGGATGGATCATCACGCTGGGCGCGCCCTCGCGCGCCTGCGACGACGGCGTCTCGTTGAAGCTCGTATTGAGGAAGCTGCGCGACGGGCTGGTCGCCAGACGGAACGGATGCGCCTCGTCCGCCTCTTCGATCGCTGCCGCCCAGTGATCGGGCAGCGACGGCATCTTGTCCCACGCCCCCATCATGCCGGCATTGCCGAGCGGCACGTTGGCCCAATCCGCCTTGAAGTGAAACTTGCCGTCCTTGTGCGCAAAGCCGTCGAGATAATGCGAGGTGCGGAAATCCGGCTGCAGATCGCGCCACAGATCGGCTTCAAGTTCGGCGATCCCGCCATGACCGCTCTTGCGCAAAGTGGCGTCGATCAGCTCGCGCGGCGACATCTCAAAGCCCGGATGCGAAATCTTCAAGCGCGTTGCGAGGCCTTGCAGCACCTCGTGGTTGGAACGGCATTCGCCGGGCGGCTCGATCAGCTTGGCGCCGACCGAGATGTGCTGATGGCCGCCGCCGTAATAGAGATCGTCGTGCTCCATGAACATCGTCGCCGGCAGCACGACATCGGCCATGACAGCGGTCTCGGTCATGAACTGCTCGTGTACCGCGACGAACAGGTCCTTGCGCGCGAAGCCGCGGCGCACCAGCGCCTGCTCCGGCGCCACCGTCATCGGATTGGTGTTCTGGATCAGCATCGCCTTGACCGGCGGACCGTTATGCAGCGCCGCCGCATCGCCGGTGAGGATGCGCCCAATCTTGGATTGATCCAGCCGGCGCGTTGTGTCGTCGATCGTGTCGTGGCCTTCGATAATGGACTCGTCGAACTTCCAGAGCGCGAAATTGTTGAAGAACGCGCCGCCGCCCTCGTGCTGCCACGCGCCGGTCACCGCGGGAATGCACAGCGCCGCGTGCATCTGCGCGGCGCCGTTGCGGCTGCGGGTGAAACCATAGCCGAGGCGGAAATACGTTCGCTTGGTCTGGCCGACGAGCCGCGCGAAAGCTTCGATCTCGTCCACCGGCACACCGCAAACGCTGGAGGCCCATTCCGGGGTGCGGCTCTTCAGATGCGCCTCGAGCTCGCCAGGGCAGTCGGTGTACTTGTCCATGTAGGCGCGATCGGCATAGCCGTCGCGGAACAGCACGTGCATGACGGCGCAGGCGAATGCGCCGTCGGTGCCGGGCCTCAGCAGGATCTTGATATCGGCCTGCTTCATGGTCTCGTTGTTGTAGACGTCGACGGCCGCGATCTTGGCGCCGCGCTCCTTGCGCGCGCGCATCGCGTGCGTCATGACGTTGACCTGGGTGTTGACGGGGTTGGTGCCCCAGATCACCACGAGGTCCGAGACGCCCATCTCGCGCGGATCGACGCCGGCGATCTTGCCGGTGCCGGCGGCAAAGCCGACGCGCGCAATCGTCGAGCAGATCGTCGAATAGAAGCGCGAATATTTCTTCACATGGGCGAGACGGTTGATGCCGTCGCGCATCACCAGCCCCATCGTGCCGGCATAATAATAAGGCCAGACCGATTCCGCCCCGAACTCGCGCTCGGCGGCGTTGAAACGCCCGGCGATCTCGTCGAGCGCATCGTCCCAGGAGATCCGCGCGAACTTGCCCGATCCCTTCGGACCGACGCGGAACATCGGATGGGTCAGCCGCTCCGGATGATGGATGCGCTCGGCGTAGCGAGCCACCTTGGCGCAGACCACGCCGGCCGTATAGGTCTGGAGCTTCGAGCCTCTGACACGGCCGATCGAGGAACCGTCGATCACCTCGACGTCGAGCGCGCAGGCCGAAGGGCAATCGTGCGGACAGGTCGAATGCCGGATGGCGATTTTGCCGCGCGCCTCGGTCTCGATCTTGGTGTGCTGGTTCATGGCATACTATGATTAACACCAAAAGCGGGAGTCGCCAGCGCGTTTCCTGCGCAGATGGCCGAAAAGCCATGCAGCCGGACGGGCCCTACCCCCCGAAATAAGCCCCGCCATTGGCATGGATCGCCTGGCCGTTGATGTAGCGGGCGGCCGGGCTACACAGGAACCGCACGACCGCCGCGACATCTTCCGGCTTGCCACGCTCGCCAGTGATCGTCCGGTGGATCAAATGGTGGGCTGGCTCCGGCGTGTTCTTCGGCCGTGGCGTGCCGATGATTCCCGGCACGACGCAATTGACGGTAATGCCGTCGGCGGAGAGGTCATGGGCGAGCGCGCGGGTAAAACCGATGATGCCGGCTTTTGCCGTCACCACATGGGCGCGGTCGCTGGCGCCGGTATGCGCGCTGAGGCCGCCGACATTGACGATGGTCCCCGCACCGCTTGCTTTCAGATGCGGCAGGCAGGCCTTCACGCAATGGAAGGTGCCGTCGAGAATGACGTTCATGACCTCGCGCCAATCCTGATAGGTCATCTCGGCGAATGGCTTTTCGCGTCGCAACGCCGCATTGTTGACGAGGATATCGATGCGGCCGAATTCCTTCACCACCAGATCGACCATGGCTTGCACTGCGGCGGGATCGGCGATGTCGCCGATATGAACCAGCGCCTTCGCGCCTGTGGTCTCGACGTCGCGTGCGACCGCCTTGGCCTCGTCGCGGTTGCTGCGCGAGTTGATGACCACGGAAGCGCCGTCATCGGCCAGTGCGAGCGCAATCGCACGGCCGATGTTGCGGCCCGAGCCAGTCACGATCGCGACCTTGCCGCTGAGTTCGGTGTTGCTCATTTCTGTCCCCTACCCTGCGTCATGGCCGGGCTTGACCCGGCCATCCACGTCTTTGGCGCCAACAAAGACAGACGTGGATGCCCGGCACAAGGCCGGGCATGACGAGAACTACGAGCGCAGCGCCTTCAACTCGATCTTGCCCTGATAAAGCCCCGCAAGCAATTTCAGCGCAGCCGCGCCTTGCGCCTTGCTCCAGCCGCCATGCTGAACGTTCAGCGCGAACTTGTCGACGATATCCTGCTGCGTCAGCGGCTCCTGCGCGCCGCCACGCAAATATGGTTGGCGTTCCTCGACCACGCTGCCGTCTTTCAGCGTCGCCTTGATATGACCGGTGTAATTGTTCGGATACGGATTGTCCGGATCGATGACGAATTTCACCTTGGCCGCAAGCGCCAGCACGCGCTCGTCGCTGATTGCGTCTTCGGTGAACGCACCGAGCCCGACGCCGCCATGCACGAAGCCGGCCGCCAGCAAATACGGCACCGCGAATTTCGCGGCATAGCCGTTGCGCGGGCGTTGTTTGTCGGCGAGCGGCTCCCACAGCCGGTGCACCGTGCCTTCCGCGACCTCGCACAGGATCGCTTCGACATTCTCCGGCTTGATGCCGCGCGCGGCGAGCCGCCGGGCGCAGTCGATGTAGGGCTGCGCCATGGTCCCGCATGGATACGGCTTGAACGCCAGCGTATCGGTGACCCAGCGCGTGCCGAAATCGCCGGTCAGGGCAGCGTAGTCACCTTGCGTCGTGTGCGCAAAGCCCTGGAACAGGCCATGCACGCCCTCGAACACCGTTCGCGGCCCGACAAAGCCGGAGCGTGCCAAGAGCGCGGCGCGCAGGCCCGATTGCGCGGCCCATCCGGCATGCAACCGCTTGGTCCACGCGCCCTCGGCGAGATATTCGATGATGCCGCCCGCCATGCTGCCGGCGATGCCGAGCGCATCGACGATCTGTTTGGCGTCGAGACCGAGTGCCGCGCCGACGCCGGCAGCCGCGCCCATCGCGCCGAAGATCGCGGTCGGATGGAAGCCGGCCTTGTGCACGGCCTTCGGTACCACGAGGCTGAGCCGGCACAGCACCTCGGTGCCGACGGCAATCCCGATCAGCGCCATGCGGCCATCCGGATTATGGCGCTCGCAGGCCGCGAGCACGGCCGGCACGATCACCGCGCCGGCATGGACCGGGCCGCCTTCGAAAGTGTCGTCGAAGTCTTCGCCGTGCGCCGCAGTGCCGTTGACGAACGCCGCGCCCACCGCGGTCAGCGTGCGCGCATGTCCGATCGCGGTGCAGGCGCCGTCATCGTCGCAACCGCCGAGCGCGCTCTTGACGTAGTCCTCATTGCGTGCGGTGACGCAGAGGCCGACCACGTCGATCAGCAAATCCTCGCATTTGCGCGTGGTGGTCGCGGGCAGGCTGCCCGGCTTCAGCGCAACGATCTTGTCGGCAAGCGTTTGCGCAACCGACACCTTCGGCGGGCCGGGACTCATGAGCCGCGATCAAACGTGGAAGATCTTGGAGTAACGTGCCTTGATCTGATCGCCCTGCTTCTCGACCGCCGCCGCATCGTCCTTCATGGTCTTGATGTCCTTCAGCGGCTTGCGGCCGGCCTTGTCCTGGGTGTCCGGATGCACCGAGCGCAGGCCGCCGACGTCGATGATGAGCTGCTGCGCCTCGCGGCTCATGCAGAACGACTGGAACAATCTTGCGGCGTTCGGATGCGGCGCGTCCTTGAACACGCCGTTCGGGCCGATGATCAGCGGCGAGCCTTCGCTGGCATAGACCGGCTCGACGGGGCGGCCGGCCTCCTTGAGCTGGAAGATGTTGTATTCGTTGCCGTCGGCCATCACAGCGCGCTCGCCGAGATCGAGCTTCTTCGGCGGATCGGCCGAAGACTGCACCTGCATGATGTTCTGCTTCGCGAGCTGCTCGAAAAATGTCCAGCCGAGATCGCGCTGCATCTGATAGGTCGCGGTCATGATGGTGCCGCTGTAACCCGGGTGCGCCTTGACGATCTTGCCCTTCCATTTGGGATCGAGCAGGTCGGCGAAGCTCTTCGGTGCGTCCTCCGCTTTCACCAGATTGGTGTTGTAGGCGATGATCGAGAGCCAGACGCGGAAGCTCGCGAACTGCCCGTCGACGTCGCGATGCTCGGCGGGATATTTCGCGACATCCTCGGGCACGTATGGCAAAAGGATGCCGTCGCGCTTCCAGACGATGAAATGCGCGGCATCCGACGAGTTCACCACATCGACCGCGTGGATGTTGGAGGAATATTCCTGGCCGATACGCTGGAACACGCGTTCGGCGCCGGTGCGCTCGGTGTGCACGCTGATGCCCGGATACTTCGCCTCGAAGGCCTTCGCCACCTTCTCGGCGACCGGCAGGTCGGTCGAGGTGTAGTAGCTGACTTGCCCTTCCTTCTTCGCGGCGTCGATCAGCGCCTGCGTCACCGGCTCCGGCGGCGGGCTGCTCGCCATTACCCGCGTCGAGAATGTCGCGCCCGCCACCACGATGCTTGCGCCCCTGAGCAGGTCACGACGCGAAAATTTGCGGTTCTTCATGGGGGCGTTTCCATTGTTGGCGATGGGACCCCGCAAATTATCTTTTATTCCAAGGGCGTAAACCTAGCCTATCGTCGACAGCTGCTTTGCATGGCAGCTGGGCTAGACTGCAACAAACAAGGTTTCGGGAGAGACGAGATGACCGTCCCAAGGTTTGCAACTGTGCTGCTGACCGCCCTGCTCGCGGCGCCGGTCTGTGGCGCCCAGGCCGAAGACTATCCGGTGCGGCCGGTCAAGATCATCGTTCCCTTCGGCGCGGGTGGGCCGGCCGACGTGGCGGCGCGGCTGGTCGGCAACGTCTTCCAGGAAACGATGGGCCAGCCCTTCGTGGTCGAGAATCGTACCGGCGCGGGCGGCGTGATCGGCACGCAGGAGGTCGCGAAGTCGCCGCCGGACGGTTACACGCTGTTGATGATGTCGAACACGCAGACCGCCAACGAATCGCTGGTGCCGGCCGCGCAGCGCAAATACGACTTGATGAAGGACCTCGCCCCCATCGCGCCGATCAATTATTCCGACCTCGTGATCGTGGTGCATCCATCGGTGCAGGCGAAGACGCTGGCCGAATTCATCGCGCTCGCCAAATCGCAGCCGGGCAAGCTGAATTACGCCTCCTCCGGCCAGGGCACGCCCTATCACATGGCGGGCGAGCTGTTCAAAAGCATGGCGGGGATCGACGTTCTGCACGTACCCTATCGCAACAGCGGCGAGGCGCGTTCGGGCGTGATCGGCGGCCAGGTGCAGATGATGATCGACGCTGTGCCGGCGATGGCGCCCAACATCAACGAGAAGCAGGTCCGCGCGCTTGCGACCACCGGGACCAAACGCTCCGACGTGCTGCCTGACGTGCCGACCGCGAGCGAGGCCGGGGTATCAGGCTATGAGGCCACGATCTGGCTCGGCTTGATGGCACCAGCGGGAACGCCGAAGCCGATCATCGACAAGCTCGCGGCGGCAACCGCCGCCTTTGTCAAGCGGCCGGATATCGTCAAGCTCTGGAAGGACCAGGGCGCGCTGCCGATGTCGATGACATCAGACGAATTCGACAAATATCTGCGCGGCGATATTGCGAAATGGGCGGAAGTGGTCAAGAAA
>NZ_DASREO010000090.1:0-23179 GCF_035652035.1 Bradyrhizobium sp. | reverse complement strand
TTCGATGAGATCGGGCAGCATGAAGGCTAGTAGATCGACGGCTCGGCGACCGGCGCGCCGAAGCCGGTCTCGAGGAAGTCGAAGTCGCAGCCTTCGTTGGCCTGCTTGATGTGCTTGGTGAACATCCAGCCATAGCCGCGCTCGAACCGCGTCTCGGGCTGCTTCCATTCGGCGCGGCGCTTATTCAATTCGGTCTCGGACACATCGAGGTTGATGGTGCGCGCGGCGACGTCGAGCGTGATCTTGTCGCCGGTCTTCACCAGCGCCAGCGGCCCGCCAATGTAGGACTCCGGCGAGACATGCAGAATGCAGGCGCCGTAGCTGGTGCCGCTCATGCGCGCATCCGACAGCCGCACCATGTCGCGCACGCCCTGCTTCACGAGCTTGGTCGGGATTGGCAGCATGCCCCATTCCGGCATGCCCGGTCCGCCCTGCGGGCCGGCGTTGCGCAGGATCAGGACATGATCGGCGGTAACATCGAGATCGGGATCGTCGACCGCTTTCTTCATCGAAGGGTAATCGTCAAACACCAGCGCCGTGCCGGTGTGCTTGAGGAAGCGCGGATCGCAGGCGGACGGCTTGATGACGCAGCCATCGGGCGCGAGGTTGCCCTTGAGCACGGCGAGCGCACCTTCGGCATAGATCGGATTGTCGACGCTGCGGATGACGTCATCGTTATAGACTTCGGCGCGCGCGATGTTGTCGCCGAGCGTCTGGCCCGTGACCGTGATCGCGTCGAGATGCAGATGCGGCTTGATCCGGCTCATCAGGCCGGGCAAGCCGCCGGCGTAATAGAAATCTTCCATCAGATATTTATCGCCGGAGGGGCGCACATTGGCGATGACCGGCACCTTGCGGCTCGCTTTCTCGAAATCGTCGAGGCCGATGTCCTGGCCGGCGCGGCGCGCCTGCGCGATCAGGTGAATGATCGCGTTGGTGGAGCAACCCATCGCCATCGCGACGGTGATCGCGTTTTCGAACGCCTTTCGGGTCTGGATCTTCTTCGGCGTCAGATCCTCCCAGACCATGTCGACGATGCGGCGTCCGCATTCCGACGCCATGCGGATGTGGCCGGCATCCGCCGCCGGGATAGACGACGCGCCAGGCAGCGTCATGCCGATCGATTCCGCAATCGCCGTCATGGTCGAGGCGGTGCCCATGGTCATGCAGGTGCCGTAGCTGCGGGCGATGCCGGCCTCGACATCGACCCAGTCCTTCTCGGAAATCTTCCCCGCACGCCGCTCGTCCCAGAACTTCCAGGCATCCGATCCCGAGCCGAGCGTCTTGCCCTTCCAGTTGCCGCGCAGCATCGGGCCCGCGGGCAGATAGATCGCGGGGATGTTCATGCTGGTGGCGCCGAGTAGCAGCGCGGGCGTGGTCTTGTCGCAGCCGCCCATCAGCACGACGCCATCGACGGGATGGCCGCGCAGCAGCTCCTCGGCGTCCATCGCCAGCAGATTGCGATAGAGCATGGTGGTCGGCTTCAAAAAGGATTCCGACAGCGACAACGCCGGCAATTCGATCGGAAAGCCGCCCGCCATCAGGATGCCGCGCTTGACGTCCTCCACCCGGCTCTTGAAGTGCATGTGGCAGGGCTGGGCGTCCGACCAGGTGTTGAGGATCGCGATCAGCGGCCGGCCCTTCCATTCCTCCGGCGCATAGCCCATCTGCATGGCGCGCGAACGATGGCCGAAAGACCTGAGATCGTCAGGCGCAAACCAGCGCGCGCTGCGAAGTTCATCCGGATTTTTCTTGTCGGCCATGGTGACACCCGTTCGATCTTTCGATCGAGTCATGTCACAGGCGATCCATGGCAAGCAAGGCCCGCTTGCTCAACGCGGCCATATTTGGACGCGTGTCTCGGCGGCTGAAAAAGCCGCTTCAGGACGCGCGCGAGGCCGTCATCACGATCCGGACGAGGTCAGCGGCATTTCGCGCGCCCAGTTTTTTCATGATGTTGGCGCGGTGGTCTTCGATCGTGCGCGGGCTAATTCCCAAGTGCCGTCCGGCCTCCTTGTTGGAAGCGCCGGACGTGAACTGCTCCAGCACTTCGCGCTCGCGCCGCGTCAGCGGCTCCCGGCCGGGGAAGTGCAGCGATCCGATACCGGACGCGGAGCGATCGGCCTGCCGCCGCGCATAGGCCTCGATCGCCTCGTTCAGTCGCGTGACGATGTCGTTGCCGCGGAACGGCTTCTCGATGAAATCCAGCGCGCCGTTCTTGATCGCGCTGACGGCCATGGCGATATCGCCTTGCCCGGAGATGATGAAGATCGGCGCCGGATAATCCTCGCCGCGCAACTCCTTCAGAATATCCAACCCGGACTTACCGGGAATATGCACATCGAGCAGAATGGCGGCCGGCGTGCGGTTTCGCGCCACCTGCAACAGCGCAGCGCCGTCGGCAAAGCAGATCACTTCGTAACCGCCGGCAGACAGGACGATGGAGAGGGTTTCGCGGACGGCAGGATCGTCGTCGACGACGAAGATCTCACCACGAGAGGACGGCTTTTCTGTCATTAGACATCGTCCCTTGAACTGCAAAAAACGACGCGGACTCACCGATTTGCAACTTGGGCCGCAAATCGCGTCCGTCCGTATTTCTACGGGACCAAAAGTTAACGCACAAGTAGCAACGTGGTTTGCCTTTGGGCAAAAAGGCGAAGTCTTTTGAAGGCTAGTACCGCCGATCTGAAGTCCCTGCACCACAAGCGGTGAATTCGATCAGGGACTTCAGATCGACAAAGCGGTACTAGAATCAATAAGTTTGCTAGTGCCCATCACTTTCCGAAGTTCGTGAAGGTGGATCCTGCAATGGAGCACGAACTTCGGAAAGTGGGCACTAGTGGCAGTTTTGCGCTGCAGTTCCGCTCCTCGCGGGCGGCAAGGCGGCGGATTGCATCAGGGATCGCCCAAGGGGCGGTCGCCGCAAGAAGCGGCGCCACGCTAATGCGCGTGGCCGGCGGCCTTCTTTTTCCGGCCCTTCGTCTGCAGGAACTGGATATCCATGTCGGTTCCGTTGACGCGAACGAGTTCGCACCGGCGATAGGCGAGACCGGTGGACGACAGCAGCAGGAAGAATTCCTTGAGATTGAGGCCCTGGATCGAGCCTTCCACCGTCAGCTGGGCGTCCGTGTCCGAGATCCCTGAAGCAGGCAATCGCGGCGCCAGGTCCCGTCGATGGCCATGATGCAGACATCATAGCCACGGCCGAACGTCACGCGATCGAGCACCTTTTTCTCTTCAGCCATTGCTGCCAGCTATCAGACGCGAACGATTGGTCGAGGCCGAAGGCCGCCGCCGATATCAACCGGGAAAATCGAACGCCTTCGCTTTTGCAACCGTTAGTGGGCACAGCGCCAACGTCTCGTTAATTTTTGTAACCGGGCAAATACGGGTGGCTGTCTGCGCCTTCTCGCGATCAGGCGCGGCGCCTCGGACGGTTAAATTTCGGCTAATCGGTGCGTCGCAAGACAGAGCGCAAAGAAACTGTCGCAATTTGAGCGACATGGCGCCAACAGGCCGCGGGTCGCCGGCCGCTGACCGGAATGTGATCCGGTAGTTTTGCGGAAAGCGGCACGGCCTTACCGCTTTTTTTACGACTAAATTTACGACGGCCTGCTTTGATCACGTCCTGCCCAGGGCTCCGAATCCGAAGCTCGCAAGCTATTGGGGCGATCCCTGATGCGAACTTCGGAATCAAAGGAGCTCTAGCAAAAATATGGTTCTAGTGCGGCCTTGAATTTGAAGTTCCTATGATGGACTTGCAGCGACACTGACAGGAACTTCAAATTCGCCGCACCAGGCCGGCATCGACTGCAAAGGTTTCCTTTACCAACCGTAACCATCCGGAAATGATTCAAGGCCGCCTCAAAGAGTTCTTGTTGCGATTGACCCCGCCGACGCGGAGCAACCTGCTCGACGAACTCGAGCGGCTGGAGCTTTCCGGCGACGAGATCGCCGGCGTTGGCGAGGTCATGGAAACGCTGCGCGCCGAGTTTCGCGGCGGCGGGCAAACCCAGAAGCGCAACAGTCCGCCGGCCCGCTATTTCTTCGCGCCGCTGGAGCCCTTGCTGCTCGATGGAGCTCCCCGGCACGCGACGACCGGCGGCATCCAGCGCGGGTCGCTGTCGGCGATATGGGAATGGATCAGCCGCGATCTGTTGCCGACCATGGCGCGCGACTACGCGAAGAATCTCAATGACCTGATCGCAGCCGACAAGCAGCGCGAGGCGCGCACGGCAGCCGCAGCGTTTCAGACCAAGGTGCTCAAGAGCCTCGAGGGCATCCTCGCCTCCCCGGAAAGCGCCGATCAGATTCGCAGCCGGCTCGCCTCCTATACGGCTTCGCCCACAGCCTTCGACGACGTTACCAAGATGGTCGGCGCACTTCGCGCGCGCGAGGAACTCGCCAAATTGAACGAGGCATTGCCCGCCAAACTTTCCCGTTTTGAAAAGGCCGAAATCGCCAAGGTCGCGCCGCTGCTCGCCGCGTTTGCAAAAGCCAGGCCCGAACAGCTTCCTTTCGCGCTGATGCTGGTGTTCCGGCGTCTCAAGACCCAGTGGCAATTGATCCGCCTCGCCACCAAGGCTGCCGCGAGCAAGAATGCGGCCGACGTCGCTGCGACGCCCTATGCCGCAGCGGTCCCGATGGTGCTGGACCGTGTGGAAGACAAGCGCACTCTTTTGCGGATCGCACTCAGGCACGAGCGCATTCTTGTCGCCAAGGAAATTCTGATCGACATCTACGACACTGAATATGCGCTGCGGGTGAGAATCGATCAGCTCGCGGATTCCGATTGGGGCCGTCGATTGGACGCGCTGATGGTTTCGATCAACGAACTCGTCGAAAGCGAGACCAGGCGCTTTCCCGACAATGTCGGCCATGTGCTGGAACCGCACCGGCTGCGTAGCTACAACTCGCTCTCCGGGCGTTTGACCCATCTGGCGTGGAAGGGACGCGACGCCGTCACCGACGGAGCCGCGCTGTTCAAAAAAGTGCTCGGCGGCCCGGCAAAGTCCAGCGCCTGAATACGTCGCTGCGGCGGAACTCTCTCCCATGCGCGGCCATCCGTCGAAAGTTTAGGCGGCAGCGGTTCGCACCGACGGAACCGTCACGGCTGCGTGGACGTTTGCCGTTAAAAGCGCCGCTGGCGACCCTTCCCTTTTGTTTGCAGGCAGAGCCGCCACGGGGATGTGGAGGAAAAGTCATGTCAGCGCTCGAAGCCAACGTTATCCCGCTCGGCGGCTCTGGTCTCAGTCCCGAAGAACACCGGATCCAGTTGCGGCGTGCGGTGATCGCCTCGACCATCGGCACCGCGATCGAGTGGTACGATTTCTTCCTCTACTCGACCGTGACCGGTCTCGTCTTCGCGAAGCTGTTTTTCCCGAACTCCGATCCCTGGGTCGGAACGCTGGAGGCGTTCGCCATCTATGCCGTGGGCTTCGTCGCGCGGCCGGTGGGTGCTGCGATCTTCGGCCATTACGGCGACCGCATCGGCCGCAAATCGACGCTGATCGCAACGCTCCTCTGCATGGGGCTCGCCACCTTTGCCGTCGCGCTGGTGCCGACCTATGACCGCATCGGCATATGGGGCGCGGTGCTTCTCACCGTGCTGCGATTCATCCAGGGCGTGGGCGTCGGCGGCGAGTGGGGCGGATCGGTGCTGATGTCGATGGAATGGGCCCGCAACAATCATTCCCGCGGGCTGGTGGCGTCCTGGCCGCAATTCGGCGTTCCCTGCGGACTGTTCCTCGCCAACCTCGCGGTGCTCGCATTCAGCCAGATGTCCGGCGAACAGTTCCTGGCCTGGGGCTGGCGGATTCCCTTTGCGCTGAGCCTCATTCTGGTTGGCGTCGGCCTTTATATCCGCCTTGGCATTCTCGAAACACCGATCTTTGCGAAGCTGGTCGCCGAGCGCAAGGTCGAGCGCGCCCCGATGCTCGCCGTCATCAAGGAATATCCGAAGGAGATCCTGATGTCGGCCTTCGCGCGGATGTCCGAGCAGGCGCCATTCTACATCTTCACCGCTTTCGTCTTCTCTTACGGCATCAAGTCGTTGGGTCTCTCCCGCGACTTCCTGCTCACGGCGGTGCTGGCGGCCTCAGTGGTGTCGTTCGTTTCCATTCCGGTGTTCGGCCATGTCTCCGACCGCATCGGCCGCAAGAACATGTACATGATCGGCGCGCTGGTGACGGGAATCTTCGGCTTCATCTATTTCGCCATGCTGAAAACCGGATCGGAGCCGATCATCTTCCTCGCGATCATTCTGTCGCTGATCCCGCATGACATGCAGTACGGCCCGCAGGCCGCGTTGATCGCGGAAAGCTTTACGGGACGGCTGCGCTACAGCGGCGCTTCGCTCGGCTATCAGCTCGCATCCGTCATCGCCGGCGGACCGGCGCCGCTGATCGCAACATGGCTGTATGCCACCACCAATTCGGCGACCGCGATCGCGATCTACATCGCCGCCTGCGCCGTCATCACGCTGATCGCGACCGCGCTGATGACCGATTACACCGGCAAGGACATCTCGGCCGAGTATCAAGCGCGATCGGCGCGATGATTCCGGCCGGGGCAGCTGCCGATTCGACCTCCAAGCCGGGGTTTGGTCCCCGGCTTGGCCTGGCCGGGCAGCCGAATCAGGCCGCTTGGGGCCCTCCATAAATTCCGCTAGGTGGCATTAACTCGCCAGTAAAAGGTGTCACAGTAGGTAAATGACTGAATTTCAATCTGACTGGTCAGATTTTATGCCATTCTCGTTGAAATAAGTCATTTAGTCGCATATTTGTCATGCATTGAGGAAGGATTTCTCATCCTTCAAGGACCAGAAAAATCCCTCGGGAGGCTCCTATGGCCAGACCCAGCCTGCGCGAAAAGCTCGCCAGCAGCGCGGTGGATACGCTGCACACACTCGGTTTCAAGGGTTGTTCGATTCAGGACATCACCGAGGCTGCCGGTGTGCCGAAAGGTTCGTTCTTCAATCATTTCGAGAACAAGGAAGACCTCGCGATCGACGCGTTGCGGCGTTATCTCGAAGGCGCGCGTCCGGACATGCTGTTCGACGAGAGCGTGCCGCCGCTGCAGCGGCTGAAAAATCATTTCGGCTTTTTGTCGGAACGCCTGCTCTCGCTAGGCTTTGAGCGCGGCTGCATGCTCGGGCTTTTCGCCGCAGAGATGGCCCGCGAATATCCGAAAATGCGTGAGGAGCTGCGCTCAGTCTTCGAGACCTGGTGCAACGGTGTCGAGCAGGTTTTGCGCGAGGCGCAGGCCAAAGGCGAGGTCGATCCCCGCCACGATCCGGCGGAGATGGCGCGTTTCCTGGTCAATGCCTGGGAGGGCGCGACCATCCGGCTCAGGATCGCGCGCGATCGCCAGCCCGTCGACGACTTCTTTAACGTCGCCTTCAAGGCGCTGCTAAAGTAATTGTGATCTCCCCCCGATTGACATTTTAAGCTGACCGGTCATATTCGCTACATTGCGTATCTGTAATGGAGCCGAGTGTTAATCCGCCCCGAAGTCAATCTGACTGGTCACCTTCGATTCGGGAAAACGGTATTTAAATACTCAGAGCCATTCAGAGGACGCGCTAACCGAGAGAGATGCACCATGTCGAAATCCTTCCTGAACACCAAGGTCCTGAGCCTCGTTGTCGGCGCCGTCGCGCTGGCTTCTGCAGCGTCTGTTGCCCCGGCCGCCGCCCAAGGCGTCCCCGCCGGCCTGCTCCGGCTGGATTCGTCTGTCGCCGCTTTGAATGCCGAGGCCAGCGCTGCTGACATCCAGCAGCCGAAGGTCCGCAACAGCTACGCCCACGTGCGCAAGCATCGCCACGTCGCGGCCCAGTAATCCCTGACGTCGAACCTCCCACTTTTCAAGCGCGATGGCTCCCCTCGCCATCGCGCTCTTTTTTTTGCGCTGACGAATTCTCATTGCGGAATGAGTTTCGTTTCACCTCTCCCAGCCTGCGCGGCAGGGCTATCGCAATTGGAGAGAACCTGACCCGAAGTCTTGCTGAGGCCATCCTTCGGGACGCCCGCCTTTGGGCGGGCCCCTCAGGATGAGGCCTTGCTTCGCGGCGAAATCTTTAGACCCTCATGGTGAGGAGCCCGCGCGCGCACCCGAGCAGGTCGAGCGCTTGCGAGACCGTAGCGAACGGTGCAGTTCGAAAAAGCGGGCGTTTTGGACGATGGTTCGCATCGCCAGGAGAACCATTGAGGCCGAACAGGCTCACATTCTTCGAAGAGCCATATGACGATCTCGCCGCCTGCGGGGCGAGGCAGCAGACTTCCATCGCGGCTTTAGTTAGTCCCTCAAACCACCGCCGGCTCGCGCCGACGGATTGGCGCAGCAGGCAGTTCGGCCAACAGCGGCTGCGCGAGATAAAGCACCTGATAGGCGAGCCCCTCGCGTCCGTCCGGCTCGTTCTCGGACAAAAGCACGCGGGTGAATGTCCATCGCTCGGTGTCGACACCGACAGCGGCTGCGACCGCGCCTGGCTGCCGCGCAGTATCGCTGACACGCTCGATCTCCGCGGCAATGGCTGAGGTCAGATCCGAATCGACGGGAATGTCGAACTCGTACTTGTGGGCGAAGCGCGCCTCGCGCCCGCTGCCCTTGCGCGCGTCGAGCACCACGCGCGTTTCAATCTGCGGACGTCCAAAGCTATCGGTGACCAGTTTGGTGCGGCCATCGGCCAGGAAGTTGCGGAAGCCTTCGTCGCTGCGCCAGAGATAGAGCGAAGAATATTCGCTTGCGATCGCACCGAAGCGCCCGCGCTCGCGCAGCAGGAACGCCTTGAAGTGAAGTTCGGGTACGGCGTCCCAGAGATGGCCGCGCGCCTGAGCGCGGCTGCGGATGAGTTCGATGTCGTAATTGGCGGGCAACCTGTGGGCATAATGAGCGATGATCATGAGGGTCTCCTTTTGCGATGGAGCATAGAAGCCCGCGCTGTCACGGCCGCCGGCCATCCACGTCTTTGCTGAACCAAAGATTCAAGACGTGGATGCCCGGGCATAGGCGAGCGGAAGCGACGCCGTTCTTCAACCGGCTATGCCCGGGCATGACGACTCCATCACTCCTTGTCGGCGACGTATTGCGCGATGCCGTGTCCGAACGACCAGTTCTCCGGCAAGACCTCGACGAGGTTGATGAAGACGTCCTCGGGGCGGACGCCGGGATTCTTCGACAGGTTCTGCACGATCGCGCGATAGAGCGCTTTCTTCTTGTCACGGCCGCGCGTGTTGCTGACGGTGAGCTGGATCAGCACCAGATCGTCGCTACGCGCGATGCCAAGATAGTCCTTGCTGTAACTGAAATTCGTCTCGTCGTGCTCGGAGATCACCATGAAGCGGTCATCCTTCGGCACCTCGAAGCTCGATTGCATGGCATCGTAAATGCCGTCGAGGATGGCTTTGCGATAAGCAACTGATTTGCCCTGGCGGATGGAAACGCGAACGAGCGGCATGTTGGCCTCCTCTGTGACGGGTGTTGTCTTTGCTTCGGCAACTGACATAGCGTCCCGCCAGCCATTGCGAAACCATATTAATTTCTATATCAATGATGTCGATTTTAAATGGATGACGGCGATGAAAACGCTCGATCTGGAAGCCGTACAAGCCTTTGTTCTGACAGCCGATTTCAAGAGCTTCACCCGCGCGGCTGAGGCCATGGACACGACGCAGTCGGCGGTCAGCCTGAAGATCAAGCGCCTGGAGGACGGGCTCGGCCGCAAGCTGCTGGAGCGAACCCCTCGGCTGGTGCGGCTATCGGCTGACGGCAACGCCTTCCTCGAGCCGGCGCGCAGTCTCATCGCCGCCCATCATGGCGCGATCGGCTCCTTCGGCGTCGAGCAGCGCAGGCTCATCGTCGGCATCAGTCATCACATTGTCGGCGGCGAATTGCCGATGCTGCTGAAACGCATGAACGACGCCGAGCCTTCGCTGGTGCTGGAGATGCGGGTCTCGACTTCGCGCGAGGTGCTGGAGGATTTCGAGCGCGGCGGGATCGATGCGGCGATCGTCTTGCGCCACGACAATCGCCGCAGGGATGGCGAGACCATTCTGGAAGAAGCGTTCGCGTGGATGGCCGCGCCTGATTTTCAGGTGCGAGCCGGCGAACCGTTGCGGCTGGCGACGCAGGCCGAGCCTTGCAGCGTGCGCAGCATGGCGCTCGACGCGTTGAAAGCGTCAGGCATTTCCTGGACCGAAGTCTTTGTCGGCGGCGGCATCGCGACCACGGGCGCTGCGGTCTCCGCCGGCCTTGCGGTCGCAGCGCTCGGCAAGCGCGTTGCGCCGCCGGGCGTTGTCGATGTCGGCGCGAAATTCGCCCTTCCGCCGCTGCCGTCACGCGACGTGGTGCTGCATTCCAGCATCAGCGATGTCAGGACGAAAAACTCGCTGAAGACGCTTGCGGCTGCGATCAGGGCGACGGCGGAGTGAGGGTTGGCGTTGTGCGCGCCCAGCGCGCAGCCCAATCGTACTTGTTCCGTGGGCTGGCTAAACGCTGACGAGACTCTTCAACTTTCAGGAACAAAATTTCGAGTTGTGCGTAGCACCTAGTGGTTTGATTCTGACATTCGCCTGGCGAACGCGAGGCCGGGCGGGCGGCGAATGTCTCATCCACTCCACTAGCGCCTGATCTCTGGCGCCTGATCTCTCTCAAGAAGGGTTTATCGTCGTGGACGCCCGAACAGAGCGCGGCCGTGCCGAAGAACAGCCTCAGCACCCGAAGAGGCAACCGGACTCGCCGCCGGAACATCGCTCGGCAAGCGCACAAGGCAACGAGTCGCAGCCAAAGCCGTCGTTGCGCGACCGTTTGCGCGAGCACTGGATACTCTCGATCGCCGGCGCGTGCCTGCTCGTCATCGCCGTGGCCGGCGGGCTGATGTATTGGCTCGACACCCGCGACTATGAATGGACCGACGACGCCTTCGTCGCCGCGCGCAGCTTCTCGATTGCGCCGAAGGTTTCCGGTTACATCACCGACGTCCCCGTCACCGACAACCAGCACGTCAAGGCCGGCGACCTCCTCGCCAGGGTCGACGACCGCGACTACAGAAACGCGCTCGACCAGGCCAAGGCCCAGGTGGCTGTCGCAGAGGCCAATATCGACAATATCCAGGCACAACTCGACAGCCAGCAGGAGCAGATCAAGCAGGCCCAGGCGCAGCTCGACCAGGCCGAGGCGCAACTGAAGTTCGCGCAACAGGAGGAAGCACGCGCAAAGGATCTCGTCGACAAGGGCGCCGGCACCGTTCAGCGCGAGCAACAGACGCATTCGGATCTGAACGCACAGCAGGCCAACGAGGCGCGCACCAAGGCGGCGCTGATCGCAGCGCAACTCGGCGTCAAGACACTGAAGGCGCAACTCGAAAGCGCGCAGGCCTCGTTGCAGCAGGCGAAGGCGCAGCAGGACCAGGCCGAGCTCAATCTTCAGTACACGCGCGTCGAGGCTGCGCAGTCCGGCCGCGTGGTCAAACTGACCGGCGCGGTCGGAACGCTCGCGTCCGCAGGCCAGAGCCTGATGATGTTCGTGCCCGACGATATCTGGGTCGTTGCGAACTACAAGGAGACGCAGCTTGCCGAGATGCGGCCCGGGCAGAAGGTGGAATTCACCATCGATGCCTATCCGGATCGCAAGCTCGAAGGCCGCGTCGAGTCCGTGCAGCCGGGCTCCGGCACCGCGTATAGTCTCTTGCCGGCTGAGAACGCCACCGGCAATTATGTGAAAGTGGTGCAGCGTGTGCCGGTGAAGATCGTGGTCGATCACTGGCCCGCCGATCTTCCCATTGGGCCGGGCATGTCGGTCGTGCCCTGGACCAAGGTGCGATGACCGATACCACGCAAGGCCAGGCGGGCGGCTGGTCGCCGGAGCGCTCGGCGGCCGGCGGTCACAACCCCTATCTTATCGCCTTCGTCGTTTCGATTGCGACCTTCATGGAGGTGCTCGACACGACGATCGCCAATGTGGCGTTGCGCTATATCGCAGGCGGGCTTGCGGTCGGTCTCGACGAGAGCACCTATGTCATCACCAGCTATCTTGTCGCCAACGCGATCGTGCTGTCGATCTCGGGATGGCTGTCCACCGTCATCGGCCGCAAGCGGTTCTACATGATTTGCGTGGCGACCTTTACGCTGGCATCGCTACTGTGCGGCATTGCCTGGAATCTCGAATCGCTGGTGCTGTTTCGGATCCTGCAAGGTCTGGGCGGCGGCGGCATGGCGACCTCCGAGCAGGCGATCCTTGCCGATTCCTTTCCACCCGCAAAGCGCGGCCAGGCCTTCGCCATCTACGGCGTCGCCGTGGTGGTCGCTCCGGTGATCGGACCGACGCTCGGCGGCTGGATCGCCGACACCTATTCGTGGCACTGGGTCTTCCTGATCAATGTCCCGATGGGGCTCATCTCGCTCTTTTTGGTCGGCACGCTGGTCAACGAGCCGTCCACCGCCGAACAAGAGCGCGAGAGGCTCCTCGCGAAGGGACTGCGCGTCGATTACGTCGGCTTTGTCCTCATCGCAGTCGGACTGGGTTCGCTCGAATTCGTGCTCGACGAAGGCCAGCGCAACGACTGGTTCGGCTCGACCATGATCCTGAGCTTCGCGATCGTCTCGGCATTTTCCCTGATCGCGTTCGTGATCTGGGAACTTCTGCACGACGATCCCATCGTTGATGTCCGTCTGCTCGGGCAGCGGCAGTTCGGCGGGTGTTTCCTCGCGATGCTCGGCACCGGCGCAATCGTGATTGCAACGACGCAGATCCTGCCGCAGTTCTTGCAGGCCGAGATGGGCTACACCGCCTATCTGGCCGGCATGGTGTTATCCCCGGCGGGCCTTGTCACCATGGCGATGATGCCGGTCACGGGTTTTTTGATCGGAACGGTTCAACCCAAATATCTGATTGCAACCGGCGCTGCGATCGCGGGCCTGTCGATGTGGCATCTCACCGGCATCACCGGCGACGTTTCCTATGGCTACGCGGCGATGTCGCGCATCTATCTCGCCTTCGGCCTGCCGCTCCTGTTTCTGCCGATCACGACCGCCTCCTATGACGGAATCCCGCCGGAAAAAACCAATCAAGCCTCCGCATTGATCAATGTCGCACGCAATCTTGGCGGCTCGATGGGCGTCGCGCTGGCGCAAACCGTACTCGCACAGCGGCAGCAATTTCATCAGAGCCGGCTGATCGAGCACATCGCGCCATCCGCGCTCGGCTATCAGCAGACCATCGACCAAATGACGAAGTTCTTTCAGGCGCAGGGCTCGAACGCGGCCGACGCGGCAGCGCAGGCGACCGCCTGGGTCGGACAGACATTGCAGCATCAGGTCGACCTGCTCGCTTATATCGACGTGTTCTGGACGCTCGCGATGATCGGCGCGATCATGGTGCCGATCGCGCTGTCGCTGCGATCGATCGATTTGCAAGCACCTGCGCGCGGGCACTGACTGACGCGAAGCACTTCTATTTTCGGATTTCGGAATCAGAGTCGGCGCTTCCTCCGCGGCACGCTTGTTCAGCTTGATGAACGCGGATCACGTGTTGGAGAGCCTGACACGCGCATCACCTTATGACGCCAACATTCAGCGGGCATTCAGTTCAATTGCACGTTTATGCAACTGAGCGGATTCAATCACCGCGCAAGTGGCCAGTTGAACCGCTCGACGACTGAGGCTCACCCTTCCATCCCGCAGAGGAATTCATGAAAACATCTCCGTTCATCTTTGCCGCGATCGGCGCAATGGCGCTCGCGCTTCCCCTCGCCGGGTGCGCCACTTATGCAGCCGACGTCGAAGCACAGCTCTCAGTCCCCGCGGGGCCGGCGGGTGAATGTCCGCAAGGCTATTGGCTCGGCCGCGGCAGGCAGGCCTGCTGGATCAGACAGGTGCGGCCGGGTCCGTTTGGCGGGTGCCCGCAGGCCTATCATCTCGGGCCGCAAGGCGGCTGGTGCTGGGCGGATTACGTGGGCTAGCGCGTTTTCGAGCGACGTGGATACCGGTTCGCGTGAGCGCGGTTTTGATTCATCAAAGCCGAGCTCAAGCGGTTTGACCGTGACGGCGTATTGCTTTCGGAAATGATCCGGGCTTGCCAAAACCGCGCCCGTTAAGGCCCGAGCAGGCCATGTCGTCTCGCGCTTGGCATTGAACGTTCGGCGCGCTTCGCGTGACTATTTGAGGCCGCGACGGTTTTGGAACCATCAAGATCAGCCTGCGTTCCTCGCCAGCGCCATAACCGTCAGTTCGCCATGGCGGGGATGCAGACCTTCGCAATTTCGCTGTCGGTTTCGCGCCCCAACACCCGTCAGCCCACGGCAGCGATCATCGGCTCGCTGGACATCATGTTTGGGGAAATCGGTCGATAGCACTGACAAAGGAGATCGCCATGCCAAAGACCCAGATCGACAAGCCGGTCACGCAAATCACGATTATCGAGGCTGAACCGGACAAGCAGGCCGAAGCATTGTCGCTGATGGCGGAGCGTGCTCGCTTCATGCAGAGTCAACCGGGATTCATTTCGATCAGCCTGCATCGCAGTCTCGATGGCCGCCGCGTCGTAAACTACATTCAGTGGGAAAGCCGTGACCTGTTGCGCGCCGCGCACCAGTCGCCGGAATTTCGCAGGGCCTGGGGTCAGTTCGAACAGTTGACCGACGAAATAGACCCCCAACTCTACGAGGTCGCCGAAGTGCTGGGCCACACGCAACAACCCCGCGCTCGATGAGGCAAGAACGCAAGGCCCGCGCGGCGGCGCGCCTTGCCCTGATCGCAGTGTCGCTTGCGCTTGCACTCTTGCCGCAAAACGCCGGCGCTCAAGATCAGCAGGGGTCGGTTCTGACCTATCACGGCGACAACAGCCGAAGCGGCCGCTATGTCGTTCCGGGATTGACCTGGGAGAAAGCCGGATCGATCCAGCCAGATCGCACCTTCGATGCCCGCGTCGCCGGCGCGATGTATGCCCAGCCGCTGTACTGGCGCGCTCCTGGCGCGAACACGGCCACGTTGTTCGTGGCCACGGAAGACGACGCCGTCCAGGCTTTCGATGCGATGACGGGCAAGGAATTATGGAAACGCGTCGTCGGGCATCCCGTGCGCGCCTCGTCATTGCCCTGCGGAAACATCAATCCGCTTGGTATCACCGGCACGCCCGTGCTCGACCCATCGTCGGAAACCATCTATCTCGACGCCGCCGTGGAACGGGAGAACGGCCCGCGCCACCAGATCTTTGCATTATCGGCAAAGGACGGCAGCATCGTCCCGGGCTGGCCGATCGACGTTGCCGATGCGCTGCGACGGTCGGGGCGTGATTTCGATCCGCGCGTGCAGAACCAGCGCTCGCCACTCACGCTGGTGGATGGCATGCTTTATGTCGCCTTTGGGGGCCATTTCGGGGATTGCGGAAATTATCGTGGCTGGGTGATCGGAATTTCCACCCATGACCCGGGCAAGCTTGTCAGTTTCGAAACCCGGGCGCGCGGCGGTGGCAGTTGGTCACCTGGAGGGCCGAGCGTTGTCGGACACGACATCTACTTTGCGACCGGGAACACGTTCGGCGCGTCGAGCTGGAGCGATGGCGAAGCCATCTTCCGCGTCGGAGCCGACCTGCGCCGCAGCGACGACAAGAAAGATTATTTTGCGCCGTCGGATTGGAAAACACTGGATGCAGAGGATGCGGATCTCGGAGGCAGCAATCCGCTTCCGCTCACGGTTCCAGGTGCCGGCAGCGACGGTCGAGCCTTGATCATGGCGCTGGGTAAGGACGGCAAAGCCTATTTGCTTGACCGAGACAATCTCGGCGGCATTGGCGGTCAACTGGCCGCCGAAACAGTATCTCGCTCGTCTATCAGAACCTCGCCGGCCACCTTTCAAATCGACGATGCGGTGTTTGTGGCCTTCCAAGCGCCGGGAGCGCATTGCCCTCAAGGCGGCCAAGGTCATGACCTGACGGTGTTGAAGATCGCAGCAGGCTCGCCGCCGCGGATGACCACCGCCTGGTGCGGCGCGCTCCGCGGCCGCGGCTCTCCAATTGTGACCACCACCGACGGTCACTCCAACCCGATTGTGTGGATACTCGGCGCCGAAGGCGACGAACGGCTGCACGGATTCCGCGGCGATACGGGCGAACCGATTTTTGTCAGCGAGCCGTTGCGCGGTCTTCGACGTTTCCAAACCCCGATCGCGACGCAGGGCCGCCTCTATGTCGGCGCCGACGGGCGTGTTTATGCCTTTCAATTCTGACTATGATGCGAACACGAACCGAAGCGGCTGGCGCGAGCCAACTCACTTCTTTGAACGGAAATAGCGCAGGTCGGGCGGGGGCTGGTCCTTCTTGACCGGCATCAGCAGGCCGTCGGGGCTGATCATGTAGTCTTCCTTGCCGATGGTGACGTGGCGGTTGTCCTCGCCGCATTCGTTCGGAATCCAGACGGCATTGCGCTCGCGCCGGTAGGTCTTGGTCACCGTCCACGGGCGGGTGAGCGCGTGGTCTGACGTGGTGATCTCGTCATGGAGCAGATCCGGCTTCTCCTTGTCGAGGAAGATGCGCTCCTTGATGACGGTCTCGTTGTCCTCGTGCAGCGGCAGGCCGCTCCCTTCGAACGTGCGCGGGCCCTTCATGTAGCGGGTCTCGACCTCGAGCACGTTGAAGCGCCCGTCTCCCGCCTCGTCCACCCAGTGGCCGATCGAGTAACCCGCAAACGCGGGCTCGGGCTCGGCCGGCCAGTTGCGGCCGTCGGTATAGATGCGCCGCGGCAGGTTCTCGTCGAACAGGATGTAGGTGGTCTTCGGCAGGACGACGAACTCGATCGGATAGACCGCGTTCATCATCCGCGGCATCCCGTGTGGCAGGCACGAGGTGTGTTCGTTCAGTCCGTGGCCGCCGGCGGCGATGTCGGCAATGCTCGCCTCGAGCTTGGCCTGATATTCCGGCGTGAGCGGCGCCTCCTGGCCGCGACCGAGCGGCTTGGTCGGATCGAACTGGACGCCGCCGGTGCGAAACCACTGTCCGGTCCAGTCAGGATATTTTCCATTATCTTGTTTTCCGTCTTGCGCGCGCGCGCCTGACGTCGCTGATGTCAGCAAGGCCAAGAGCATAACGGACAGCGCAAGGGGCGCGATCAGATGCCGACGCGTCATCACGGAGTCTCCTCATAGCGTTTTCAAGCGAAGTGGGCACCGGTTCGCGTGAAGAAAACGCGTCAAAACAAAAATCTAGCGTTGGAGTTCGGACGAGTCCGGGAAGCCGATGCTGCGCTGTGATGCATCGAGCTCGCGCCCGTCGCGGAAGTTGATCTGGTTCGGCGCCCAGGCGCCGCCCGGCGCGCCGCTGCGCAAGGGCGCAATCCGCATCTTGAGCTCATCGCCTGCCTTGAGGGTCTTGCTGCTCCAGCCGGCCCGGACAAGAGCGGCCGGACTCTGGCCCTCGAGGCTCCAGGTCTCCGTTGAGCCATCATCCTTCTTGACCGCCAGATTGATGTAGGTGTGCGGATTGACGAATCTGAATTCCTGCACCACGCCTTCGAGATCGACCTGGTTGGCCCGGTCGAACATCGCGAAGGAATGATGAGCAAGCGCAGCACCGGCAGTCAGCGCCAGCGCGCCGGCCGCCGAAATCATGGCCAATCGTCGTCCCATTGGCGCCTCCCCGTTTCCCGCGGCGATTATTTTTTTATGCGACCCGCGAGAAGAGCATCTATTCTATCACACCCTCACAGGGCGTGCCACGGGCCGGCCGCATCGCGCATGGCCGCCCTGCGCGATGTGCCCGTCGTGCAACTTGCCTTCCTTCAATGGCGCTACTGGGCGCGCTCATCAATGATGGGGTTCGCCGTTCGCACCGCCTGCTCATAGCGCCTCAGTTGATCCTGCGAATGCTTCTGCATGACGCGCAGTTCCGCGGACGTCTTGTTCTTCAATTGAGCAAAGCCGGTCGACTGCAAGATGCCGTCATCAATCGCTGCGGCCTTCTCTTTGTGCGCAAGCATTGTCTCGATACGTTGCAGGGCGAGACGAAAACGCTCCGCTCCTTTGGTGGCGTGCTCCACATAGTGTTGCAGTCTTTCAGTGGACATCGCCCTGGCACTGCTTTCATCGCCTTCAACAAGTCGAAGCAAGTGCTCGTCAACGAAGTCGACGCACAAGTCGACGCATTCGCCGCAAATGTACACGGCCGGCCCAGCGACCAGCTTTTGCACCTCATGCTGGTTCTTGCCGCAGAACGAGCAATAGAGCAGTTTTTCCTGCGATGTTCGGGTTTGCGGGCTGGTGAGCGAACCGGGACGCGACTGGGCCGCGTCGATCCTGGCCGACAAGATATTCCAGTTGTCGTATCCGAACGCTTTGGCGATCAGTTCAAGCGATTCGCTGTGGGTCGTCTGGATGGCATTGGCCTTCAATGCATCGCGCAGGGAATGCGCCATGGCCTTCGCGTCGCGAAAATCGCGCATGAGAACACCTCTATCGACGAACGGAGGAAATCGGGGCCTGCCTTGCCGACCCGTCCGCCAATAGCGAGGGTGCGGTGAGAATTTGATACGTTCACCATCCCCAAGGGGGCGCAGGCGGCGGGTGTATCAGCCCTGCATCAAGTTTGGGAGCGAACCACTGTCATTGTCAATCCGCTTACACAGCGATGGCGTGCGTGGCTCTCAGACATGTGAATGCGAATCAAACCGCGCGTCGCCTCACCGCATCGCGCGCCTCTGTCAAGAATTGACGGATTCGATTCGCAGTGCATGCTCGCCGCATGTTGCGTCGTGCAGACATCAAATTCGCCCGGATGAGCAGCGGGCATCGCTGCCTGATCAGGGACCTCGGGCTGGTCAAGGGTGGCAAAGGACTGCGACACCACGAAGTGGTGCTCGAGCTGTCGTGGCGCGGCATCTTTCGACTTGCCGCCGCGCGGATCCGTGCCGCCCAGAGCGAGCAGGACTCTCTTCACGAAGCGGACGCCGCCGAACCCACTCCCTATCGCGAGAGCGCGTTCGAGACGACATGAAGGCGAAGTCCGGCGGCCATGATCTATGACGGCGACGATTCGCCGTCATCGAAATACCACGTAAAGCACATGATCTGGGCCGGGTCGCCGCCCGCAGCTTCAAGGCGCCTGAAATGTTCCGCGAATGCCCGGCGGCCTTCCGCGACAAAATCGAATGTCGACGCAAGGCGCGTGAAATCGGCGAGCGCCACAATTGCCGTCTGCTCGACACGCGCCTGCCATGGCAGCGACGCCGGCATCGCATCCATCGCGGCGAACCCGACTTGCACGGGGCATCGGGTACACCTTAAAGTCGTTTTTCGCTTGCGCCGTGAAAGTCGGCAAACGATGATGGACGGTGTCGCCTGATTGTGGCGCTTGTCGGGTTTTCAATTGAGGGGGAAATATGAGCGATATTTCAATCGGCGATGCACCCGCTTCAGGCGCACCTTTTCGAATTGGCGTCGTGCTGAGCAAGACGTTCGACCTCTTGACCGGGCATTTCGGAAAATTCGTGCTGTTGACGCTGGTCCCGATGATCCCGCTCCTCGTACTCGTCCTCCTCGCGCTCGGACGGCCCCCGGCCACCGCGGCATTCGGCGTCTTGGGCGCGATTACCGGCCTCCTGACTTTCTTTCTCAGCATTGTGGCTCAGGCGACGACGCTTTACGGGGCTTTCCAGGCGATGCGTCGGCAGCCCTTTACAATTGGGCAGTCCTTTCAGATCGGTCTCGGGCGTGCGGTGCCGGTCTTTGGCGTCGCTTTGCTGATCGGTTTGGCAGCAGGGTTGGCCAGCCTTCTCCTGCTCATTCCGGGGCTGATCGTCATGTGCATGTATTACGTGGCCATTCCAGTCTGCGTGATCGAACGCCCCGGGGTGATGGCTAGCGCAAGTCGCAGTGCTGCCTTGACGAAAGGATATCGCTGGTCGATCTTCGGTCTTCTCCTGCTCGTTTGGGTCATTGCCGCAGTCGTCGGTATCGTGCTCAGTCGACTGGGCGGCGGTGTCGTGGGCGCGCTCCTGCACTTCGCTTGGCAGATCGTATCGACCGCCTTTGGCGCCGTCCTCGTGGCCGTGGTCTACCACGACCTGCGCGTGGCCAAGGAAGGCATCGACATCGAAAGCCTGGCGAACGTCTTCGACTGATAGAAGCTCGGGCGACTATCGCAGGCTATTTTCGGCCGGAGGACTGGTCGGCCTTGTCGGACCGGTAGCGACCGAACAGCTGCTCGCGCTCGAGATGTGCGCGCTCGGCGGTATAGAATGCCTTGAGAAAGTCGAGGGCGTCGCCCGAGGGATCGGACCCGGTCCAACCGATTTTGCGGCAGATCCTCCCGCAGATCTGTCGCTGGATCTCTTTTGTTTCCTCCGAAGGCGGGCGACGCAACACTTCCTCAAGGACCTGCAGCTCGAACGCGCCGTAGGCGTCAAGCTGGCTGCGGGTGAAGACATATTTCGCCTGCGCCTCGACGAGCTCGGCCAGCAGCTTGCGGCGCGGCATGGATATCACCATGGTCCCGGCGATCAGGTCGCCGGCCCGCAGGTGATCGCGGTTGAAGAACGGCAGCGCGGAGATCAGCACGATCCAGCCGAAGTAGCTCGCGCTCAGCCAGAAACTCCAGCCCGCGGCGATTTTCGGCATGGTCAGGAACAGCCCAAGCGGCAGGAAGATCTCGACCTCCCGCGTCAGGTTTCGCGCGATAATGGCGCCCGGTAGCAGCGGCCCACCGTTGCGATCGATGACGCGCAGGTTGACGATGCGCTTGCCAGGCGTCGACCCCTGCGTCGTCAACTCGAAATGGATGAAGTAGAGATTTCGCAGCAGGAATGCGAACAGGAAGATGATCGTCGAGGCAACCGCCCCGCTCATGTGCTCGACCGCCAGCAGGGCAAAAACCAGGTACAGCAGGATCGTTGCGAGAATCCAGAACAGGAAGTCGATCAGAAAGGCCGTCAGTCGCTCGCCATTGTTGGCGACATCCGTCTCCAGGACAACGCCTTCCGGCGTGACGATCTCGCGGCGGTTGCGCGTTACGCCGTCGAGGAAGTGATTGATCCGGTCAAGCCGCTGATTCATCGCCTGCGCCGCCGCGATTGTAGCAAAAATAGACGAGCCAGAGCACGCCAGTCGCGAACCCAAAGGTCAGACGCGCAGGCGTATTGCCGATCAGCTGGCGAAAGCCGCCCTCGATGATTCCGGCGACGAACAGCATCAGCACAGCCCCGGCCGCGAGCCCCGCCGCGGCCGTTCCCTGCTTCGCCAGGTTGTCGAGGCGGGTGTAGCGGCCCGGGAAAAGAATCTTCTCCGCGATCACCAGTCCGCCGGCGCCGCACAGGATCAGCGCACCCA
This sequence comes from Bradyrhizobium sp., assembly GCF_035652035.1. Lineage (GTDB taxonomy): Bacteria > Pseudomonadota > Alphaproteobacteria > Rhizobiales > Xanthobacteraceae > Bradyrhizobium. The sequence continues at coordinate 1,868 of NZ_DASREO010000090.1, read as the reverse complement.
GCTCGGTGACGCCGTGGATCGTGATCCAGCCAACGAAGTCCAGCAGCAGCCCGCGATTGTAGTGCAGGGCCAGAAACGCACCGAGTATCAACCCCTGATAGCCGAGCAGCAGCAGCGTCGGAACGCCGCCTGCGATGCCCAATCCGAACGTCATGATGCCGATGGTGGAGTTGTGGCGGAACAAAAAATTGGCGAAGACCACGAAGCTTTCGACGAAGCCCGGCCAGGGCGCGAAGATTTCCCGGTCGCGCAGCTGTGCCGCGGTGCTGGCCGGCCCGCGGCTGCCAGACATCGATTCCGGCACCAACGCGTTGAACCACGCCTCGCTTGCCTCGATGAGCAGGAAGCCGGCGGCTACCCCCGCAACAATGGCCGCCGTCGCCAACGCGATGTGCGGCAGTGCTCCCCGCACCGCAGCCGGAAAGCCGCGACGCAGGAAGCGGCCGAGCGCTTCCAGCACGCCCGTGCGCGAACCGTAGACGACCAGGAACGCACGCAGCACCAGGTTCTCGAGATAGAGGATCAGGTTGCGGTCGAGCGCGATCGACCGCGCCACCGATAGCGACGAGGCGGTTGCGCGATAAAGCAACGGCAGCTGCTGCAGCTCGTCCGCCGACAGATTCCTGACGCCCCCTTTCTCGACGCGTGAGACGAAATCATCGAGCGTCCGCCAGGCCGTTTCGCGGCCCTTTCGGAATTCGGCGCTGCGCAGCACGATTTTCTGTGCCGGGATCCCGGTAGACGGTGCAACGGTTTCTATAGCAGCCCCCTGCCCTTGATCATGAGATAGCGGTTGACGAGAGCGACCGCCAATCCGCGTGGCGCCACCTCGAGACAATGGACCCCGAAGCGGGCCAGCCGCTCCAGCACGACGGCACGCTCGCGCAGCAGGTCGTGCGCGACGACGGCCTCGGCGACGTTCTGGAAACGGTCAGGCCTGGCGTCCACAATGTCGGGCAGCAACGGATCCCTCAGCGTCACGAAAATGACCGCATGACGGTTGGCCATACGCTGCAGGCTTTCGAGCAATAGCTCCGCCGTCGTCGTATCGATGAACTCCGTGAAGAGGACCACCAAAGCGCGCCGCTTCAGTCTGAAATTGAGCTCGGCCAGGCCAAGCGTGAAATTGGTCTCCTCGGTCTGATAGGCAAGCTGGCTCGAGGCGTTGTGCAGCCTGGCGAAATAGGGCATCCCCCGCGACGGCTGAATGAATTGCCGTACCCGCGAGTCGAATCCGAAACTCCCCACGAAATCGCCGCTGCGCAGCGATATCCAGCCGAGCAGCAATCCGGCGTGAATCGCGTGGTCGAGCCGTGGCACGCCTTCAATTGGCTCCGCCATCAGATGTCCGGTGTCGAAGGCGAGCACGATCAGGTGGTTGCGCTCCGTTCTGAACTCCTTCGACAGCAGTTTCAGATGCCTGGCGGAGCGCTTCCAATCGATGAAGCGGTTGTCGAGACCGGGCGCATGCTCGCGCAACGAATCGAACTCGGAGCCTTCCCCCTTCTGTTGCTGGACCTTGATCCCATCGATCGCGTCCCGGCTGAAGAATTGAACGGCGGTGGACGAGATCCCGCGGACGTCCGGCAGCACGTTGATCTTCTTGTCGACCGCAATTCGCCGGGTGCGCTCCGCAAGCGCGAACGGGCTACGCCACCGCAGCCAGACCGCGTCGACAAAGACTTCGCCGCGGCGCTTTGGAACGATCGGCAGCAAGGCGACCGCCGGCGTTTTGGCACTCCCGACCAGTCGCTGCGGCTGAGGCGGCTCCAGGTCGCCGCGCTGCTCCACGAGGGCCTCGAAAGGCACGGCGCGCGTCCCGGCTTGCTGACTCACCGTCAATTTCACCGCGCCTTCATCGCCGACGA
>NZ_DASREO010000089.1:0-5338 GCF_035652035.1 Bradyrhizobium sp. | reverse complement strand
CGAAGCGCTGCTGCCCTGGAACGCTCGCAGCTCGCTGCCGACCACCCGCCGCGCAGCCTGAGGCGAGCCGGTCCGCCACCCCAGCGGCCCCTACGCCGGTGCGCTGTCGCGCGCAAGAACGGGGATGCCGGAGGGCTTACGCCAGCTTTGGGGAGGGAAGGGGATTTGAGGGGACAGGAAATCGAATGATTTCAGCAGGTTGTTGACTCTGCTCAGCGTTTCCTCGGGTTCGAATCCCTCTCTCTCCGCCAAATCAGCCACTTATGTCTACTGCGTCAACGATGGCTGGATCGCTCGTACGAAAACTGAAGCGAAATTCGCTGTTGGTTTCGCCCCACGTGTTTCCGCCGTCCGGCACATAAATTGCCCGCTTTTGCGACTGCACGCGCTCGGTGGGCGCTGTACGGAATCTTGGTTTCTGGCTGCGATCTCGCAATGATTACACCCATGCATAGGGTGCTGCGGCGGGCGCCCGCGGCATTTGGCCTGCAGGGTGAAGGGCATTTGGGCTGCTACCAATAATTACCATATAATAGTATGCCATCGGAGGAGACCCCGCATGAGTAAGACCACCAGCATTAGTCTCGGCGACCACTTCGAGAGCTTCATCGACCAGCAGCTAGCCAGTGGGCGCTACGGGTCCGCGAGTGAAGTGATCCGCGCCAGCCTACGCCTTCTTGAGGAGCGCGAGCACAAAATAGAGGGCCTTCGCAAGGCGTTGCTCGACGGCGAACGTAGTGGTGACGTCGGTGAGTTAGATATGCGCAAGATTAAGTCAAAGTCGCGGGGCAGCGCAAAATCCGGCTCGTGACGCGCAGCATCCATGTCCACGAGTCAGCCGAGAGCGATCTAATCGGCATATGGCGATACTCTTTCGAGCAGTGGGGTGAGCTCCAGGCTGACAAGTATCTCGATGAGTTGGACAGCGGTATCAGGAAGTTGGCAAATAATCCCGAGAGTGGGATGAGGCGCGACTTCGTGCGCGAGGGATACCGCGTGCTGTTTGTAAGCAGTCACGCTATCTATTACACGGTGACGCCCGATACTGTTCATATCATCCGAGTCTTGCACGGGCGTATGGATCCGGACAGGCATCTGGAATAAAGAAATCCCTGCCGCTGTTCGTCCGCGCTTCGTATGAGTTTGTGCGAAAACTGGCTCTTAATCATTTTCAGCGGGAGAGCCACCTGTTAGGTACTCTCTCCGGATGGCGAGCGCGCTGTCGATATCGGCTAAATCGACCTTGCCACCAAAGTGCTTGAGAGGTTCTCGTCAGACCTGCCGGTCATGTTACCTGCCGAGAGCAATGTCGATTTTGCCTATGTGGCTCACGTTCAGATGGTTGTCCGGGACGCTCATGATTGGTGTGGTACACCGGCAGGCCTGCCCGCAAGGGACTCGCAAGCACCTGCGGAGCCAAAGGGCTGGGACGCGTATGCGCCACGGCCATCGGGAGAGTCGTTCCAAGCTGTGGCTCTCGATCTGGATCCGCCGTCCGAAATATCAACTTCAGCGCAAAATCCGGGGATCAGGGGATGTGAGGGGAGGGATTCGGAATGAGTCTGAAGATTAACCCGAGCGCAGCGCGCAGATTTGGCGTGCGACGGTTCGATGCGTCCGAGTATCTGCGCGATGAAGTAGAAGTCGCCGCGTATCTGAAAGCCGCTGCCGCTGAAGAAGATCCCCGGATACTCGCCGTTGCGCTCGGGGATGTCGCGCGTGCGCGCGGTAAGTCGGAAGTTGCACGTAAGCGCGACTGACGGCCAGGGCGGCCTATGGGGCCCTGATTCGGGTTACTCCCAGATGGTATACCGCATATAGAATACGCAGGGCTTACCCACAAGGGGTGCATTTCATGAGTTCCATGGACATGCAGCGTCGCGCTTTTTTTAAGACGGTTCCTGGTGTCGCCGTCGGCCTCGCAGCGTTGTCGGCGTCGGCAAAGGGCGTGACGCCCGTGCCTAGACAGCCCATCGCCGAAGCGGCATTTCCCACGGGGCGTGAATACCCGATGCGGCCTTTGCCCTTCTGGGAGGTGAAGCTGAAGGACGATTTCTGGGCGCCCAAGGTGGCACGCAACGCCGAAGTCACGGTGCCGTTCGAGATCAGGAAGCTCGGCGTCGTCAACGACCAACTCGCCGGCGGCGTGCTGGAGGCGGCGATCTATATCGCCAAATCGCGGCCCGAACTGCACATGAACGAATATGTCGAGCGCTGCCTGCAGCCGATGCTCGCTTCACCGACCGCCGGCTACGAAAACCGGCAGTTCGAGCTCGGCGCGGCGCTCTGGTTCACCCTCGGCGACCGCCGACTGATCGACAAGTGTCTGCCCGATGCCGCCGCTCTGGAGCGCGAATTCCGCGAGAAAGACCCGCCCTACCCCGGCGGCGAGCGCCCGTCGATGAGCTGCACGCACCTCTATCGCGTGACGCGCGATCCGCGCCACCTCGCGCTCGCCAAACACTATCTCGACATCCGCGGGCGCGCCGACGCGCCGGGGCGTAGCCGCCACACCCAAAGCTGGCTCCCCGTGCTCGACCAGCACGAGGCGGCCGGCCATGCCGTGAACGGCGCCACGCTGATCTTGTCGATGCTCGATGTCGGCGTCTACAGCGGCGACCGGCGCTATTTCGACGCCGCCCACGCGATATGGACCGACGCCGTCACCAACAAGCTGTACATCTCCGGCGGCATTGGGCAGACCGGCAACGAAGGCTTCGGCCGGCCGCATGTGCTGCCCAATGTGTCGTCCTACACTGAAACTTGCGCGACGCTGATGTTCCAGAACCTCAACCATCGCTGGTTCATGGCGACCGGAGACGCGCGCTACATCGACCTGCTCGAGCGTGGGATGTACAACAACATGCTCGACGGGATATCCCATTCCGGAGACCACTTCTTCTACGTCAATCGCCTCGCCAGCGCCGGCGACGGACGCGACGAGCGCTGGCAGCACGCCTCGCTTGAATGCTGCCCGCCCAACCTGGTGCGCTTCCTCGCCTCGATGCCGGGGATGATCTACGCACAGGATCAGGCTGGCGCGATCTACGTCAATCTTTACGTCTCGAGCGAGGTCAGCTTCGCCGTAGGCGCCGGCACGCTGTATCTGGCTGTGGACAGCCAGATGCCCTGGCGCGGCCGCACGCAGATCAAAGTCGGCGCCGCCGCACCGCTGAAGACGGCCATACGCTTGCGCATCCCCGGCTGGGCGCGCGACCAACCGGCGCCGGGTGGCCTCTATCGCTACCTGGATCGGGCGGGCCCGGTGACGATCACAGTGAACGGAGCAGCGGTATCCGCGCAACCGGATCGACTGGGTTACGTGGCCATCGACCGCGCATGGCGCAACGGCGACACGGTGGTGATCGACCTGCCGATGGCGCCACGCCGCATCGTCGCCGACGAGCGTGTGCGCGAGACGTCGCGCCGCGTGGCCATATCGCTCGGGCCGATCGTCTATTGCGCGGAATGGCCGGAGGCGCCTGGCCGTAAGGCGCTCGACCTGGTGGTGGCGCCCGACGCGCCGCTGACCCCGCGTTTCGACGCCGGTTTCATGGACGGCGCGATGCTGATCGATACCGTGGCGCACCATGCCGCCGATGCGACGGGCAAGGTCGGCAGGCTTACCCTGATTCCCTACCACCTCTGGGCCAATCGCGGCGCGGGCGAGATGACCACCTGGCTACTGGCGGCGGACTACGAGGTGGGCGACGTCGGCCCGTCCGGCGGCCTGATCTTCTACAAGAACCCCGAGGCCGCGCGCGACGGCTGGCGCTATCTGGAGGCGATGCCGTTCGACCAGAGCCAGAGCGCGAAATGGGGTTGCTTCCGCCACGACGTCGCGGGCGCGAAGGGCACGGCGATCGGCACCGGAAAGCGCAACACCGCTGAAATGCTGCAGGGCTGTTCCGAGCCGGCCAGTGCCGCCCGCCTTTGCACCACGCTCAGGTTCAACGGCGTGAGCGACTGGTTCCTGCCGTCGCACGACGAATTGAAGGAGATGTACAAGGCGCTGAAGGCGACCGGCATCGGCGATTTCCGCGACGCCGGGATGTACGACAACTGCGAATACTGGACCTCGACGCAGAACGATACGGACATGGCCGCCCACATCGATTTCGCCGACGCCGGCCGGGACCACGGCGATGACAAGGACTTCCCGCGCCGGGTCCGGGCCATCCGGTCGTTCTGACGGCTGGTTTGCAATGCACAGTCGGAGGGGAACGCCATTGGAGTCTGGTACAGGGTCGGTACTCCGGTGGTGGCGTTTTGCGGGGGCTGCAGGAGAGTGAAATCCTGAGTCCGTCAATAACCCTCGCGGCATCTGGTCTGGTTCGACGCGAGGAGGGCCGTGTCTCGGCCCCTTACGATGCCATTTCGGCGGAGATGCATATTGAGATCGGATATTTGCCAGGCTCGCAGCAGCGCGGGGCGATGGGATAGATCGACGATGAGCGATCAGAAGATCGAGGCACCAAACGAATCGGACATCAGAGACATCGCGCGGGCGCTCATTCACGCTGACCAAGTCGTCAGCGAAGCGCTTGGGTCGAAGCTGAATGGATCAAGAGCTGACCTCTTGCTGATACAAAAGCTGCTGGATGCGGGTACTGTGGAACGAGAAGCCACCTACACCCTTCAGGCACTAGGCTTAGCGTTCGGCAAAGTCTTCATCGAAGAGAACGCAGATTATGATTGGTGGATGGTGCAGGACGAGTTTGGACGCGATCCAGCCATCCGTTACAGGCAGTCCGGCCTTTTGGCGTACCCGAGAACGATGATTTCGAAGCGGATAGAGGACGGTGAGTCTGTCAACGTGACCGAGCTGTTTGATGGGCTATGCCGCAGAATGGAGGATCTCGTTGAACGAGGATGGCTTTGACTCCGGCTATTCCCAGACCGGGAAGACTATGGGTAATTGAAAGCTTGGCCGGACGCTTACATCTCATCAGCATCTGGCGATACTCTTTCGAGGGTGGGGCGAAGTCTGCCCGCAAGGTGCCGCTTGGCTGACTCCCGGTAGCCATCGAGGTTGTTCCCCCGATAGACGTGCGATCCAGCTTTGGGCTGGTGCAGCGATTGGATGCCGCCCTTTCCTTGTGCGCCGCTCTACTCGTCGATCAGGGACGCGAGACGCTCCGGAGCGACGGGCTTGGTCAAGTGATGGTCGAACCCGGCGACCCTTGCGCGCCGCTTATCTGTACTAGTTTCGACTTGATCTGACACCCGACTTGAAGAGAGCGGGGTTACCCGGTTCAATGGTTGTTACCAAGCAATCACTGAACTTTCATGGGAGTAACCCCGCAATGAATCTTGTAAATCAAAGCATCATCAAGCA
>NZ_DASREO010000088.1:0-28755 GCF_035652035.1 Bradyrhizobium sp. | reverse complement strand
GCTAGAGTGAGGGAGCGGCCATTAGCGGTCGGTCCCAATTGCGACATCGCGATCGAGCGTCACGTCGTCGGATCGCGACCAAAATTTTGGTGTGACAGAATTATGGGACGCGATGCTTTGCTTGGTGGCCGAAACGGAAACAGATTGATCTTAGAGGAATTTCTATCGCGCCCCAGGCGGATGTGTCGGCCAAGCAACAGTACAGGGAAATTAACGGCATTCGTTGCAACCGCGCAACGAACCCTGCGCTCCCTGATAGGCTCAAGGACGCGTGACGGGATGAAGGGGGGGCCCCCAATGCGTACGCTATTATGCGCAATCGACGGCGTCGCGGTCGAGGCACGCGGTATTTTTTACTCGAAACTCATTCCGATAATTTTGTGCGCCGCCTTACTGGCTTTGGCATGTTTTTCAGCCGCGAGCGCACAGAATAAGCCAGACGCGCAAGGAAAGCAGGAGCAGCAGAAAAAGCCGGATGTTCCTAGCACGGAGCCGATAAAAGATTGGAATCAGCTCCTCACCCCGGTTTTAAGTCTGATTCAGAACCTACTTGATAGGCCGCCCCCGTTCCCGGAATTGAAATGCGCGACCCCCGAACAAGAAGAGGAGCTGCGCAGGTTGTCTAAGGATTGGGAATCCGCTTGGATGAATTGGAAGAAGTGGACCGACTTCGTGGAAGAGTCGGAGGAATACGTCGCAAAGATGCAAGATGAACTGAAACAACTTCAACAAAAACTGGGAAGAGTGCCGAGTTCAGCCGACCTCGCGAAAGCAGGTTTACAAGGGTACCCAGCACAAATTGCAGATTATAAATTATATATTTCGCAGAAGGTAGAAAGAATGCCGAGGTGGCGGAAAGAGGTCGCCGCCGCCAGCGAGAAGTATTACAAACTTCTCAACAGCATCCCCAAGGAATGTCCCCCGCCGAAGGCGAATATCAACATTCCGGGAGGCGGGCGCTTCGCGCCGCGCATGCTGCCGCCCTCGCAGGTACTCACCATGGGATCGGGTGTTTATGGTGGTGGTGGTTTTGGCACGCTGGCGACGGTGTGTCCGACCTGGACCACGACGGGCGTGAACAGTTTCGGAGCGTTCGATCCGGTGAAGCAGGACGATCAGGCCTGCACCACCAGTGGTTTTCTCACGTCGATCTACGTGGGCTACCAGTTGAACCTCGCATCGAACTGGATTGTCGGCATCGAGACCAGCTTCGGCTACGCCACTAACAAGGCGACGACTGGGGTGCCAGGCGTGTCGAGTGCGCCCGGCGACAACATCAACGTCAAGGAGGATTGGAGCGATGCCCTGCTCGCGCGCTTCGGCTACATGGTAACGCCGCGAACCAGCGTGTATGCCACGACCGGCGTTGCCTTCCAGCACATCGAGGCGAATGTCACCTGCACTGGCACCAGCCCGAACCCTTGCGGCCGCTTCGGCCCCGTCGCGCCGATGACGGCAACCAACGCGCCGACACTGAGGGGATGGACGCTCGGTGCGGGTGCCGAATATGCACTGACCGGAGCCTTGCGGCTGCGCGGGGAATATCGCTATTCCGACTACGGGACCTACAATGCAACTTACGGCAATCCGGCAAACGTTGCTGTCAGTTCCGGGATTCGACTGCGAACCAATACGGCGCTGATGGGCTTGAGCTTTGCATTCGGAGGAGGAGCCTCCGCAGCGGCAGTGGCGGCCCCGTCGGACCTTATCTCAAAATGAGGTGAGGCAATCCTATTCGCCAAGAGGCAATGTCCGCTAATGGGATGGACCGGCTGCTTCCCTCGCGGGGATAGTCTGCAAAGACACCCTGCGGCAACCGGAGAAGCAACCCATGGACAAAGCCGCACCCCTGGCCTCGATCGGCATCGATATCGGCAAGGAAGTCTTCCACGTTGTCGGTTTTGGCACGGACGGCAAGATTGCTTTCCGTCGCAAGATCAAACGACTGGCGCTCGTTGAGACCTTCAGTCGCGGCAGAGAAAGCGCATGGAACGGATCAATGAACGCATCCAGAAGCTGGTGAGCCGAATGGTTGCTCGCCAACCTATCCGCTAATAAGATCAACGATGCGTGCGTATTCCCATCAAGGCCACGGCCCGCGAGCCGATCAAACAGGCCGGATACATATCAGCGACTTCCGCAAGCCACGGACAATCTCTATTGCGAAACGCAGCCGGTCCATACATCCGGGTCAATCGCGTTGTTTAAACTCGGTTCCGCCCGCATCCGGTTGTCCTCAAACAACGGACATCATCCCATCGTCCGAGTACTTCCGAAAGGTGCCAGAAGGCGACCTCAATTGGCGCACTATGCGGGAGCGGTTGTTAGCGTCTCGGCTGTGGAAAGCCACCAGCCGTCACCCGCAAACCAACAGCTTTCATCGGGCGATCCGTCGAGGCGGAGCGAGCGCACGAGACCCCAATTCTTTGAAAACGCCTCCGTCAAGCGACGGCCCGCTTCTTCGTCCTGAAGTCCCACGCAGTCGATGAATGTGACGCGACCTATGAACTTCGCGGACCATGTGGCGCCTTGATCGGGACGCGCAACTAGCAGCATGCCTCCGAACACCCCCTTGGGAGCTAGTGGAAACAACAAACGACCGCCGGGACGCAACGCGTCAAGCCACATCTTGCTTGGCTGCGCGGCACCGGCGCAAACGTAGATCAGGTCGACTCGGGGCAAGTCCGGCGAGACGCCCGATTGCAGGCGCACCTCCACCTGATGATATCCTCTGAGGTTCTCGCGAGCCCGCGCCGCCAGCGCTTTGTCGATCTCATACGCGTACACCTTGCCGTTCAGTCCGACCAGATGCGCGAGGATCGCTGTGTAATACCCGCTACCAGCTCCTACTTGCAGAACGGTCTCTCCCGGCCTGATGTTGCAGTTTCCGAGAAAGTGTGCATGCAGGCTGGGCATGCCGATATTAATCCCTCGCTCGCGATCCAACGCCAAAAGCAAATTTTGGTAGAGGAACGCTGGATCATCGTCCGGCGTCTGCACATAGGGATGCCCGCCAAGCCCTGTCGACCACGGCCCCGGTCCAGCGAAGGGCTCGCGCTCCACCGAGCGAAATGCCTCCTCGATGCGAGGATCATCGAGCTTGGCCGCGGTGCAAATGAGCTTGGCATAGAAAGAGCGATATTTTCCCGACCTGTCCACCATCCGGCCCTCTTCGAGCTTTGCCGAAAAAACTCGGACCAGTTTTTATATGACGATGTCTCGATCGACCACCAAAACCTGACACAAAGCTTTCACACTCGCTCTGGTGGCGTGCGCACGCGAGTATGGCTGAGTCCGCTTTGGGTCAATCGCTACAGAAATGGGCTTTCCAGGCGATGTCTGCTTTTCCCCCGATAGCGACCGAAATGCGGACATCGCGGTTGGTCCCTTTGGTGCTACTTTCAGATACATACCTGAGCAGGTGCAACAAAATTGAGCGAGCTTACTCGATCAACCCATCAGCGATTGCGAGCAGCGTTGTCGGGATTTCGAGGCCGAGCGCCCTGGCGGTTTTGAGATTGATAAACAACTCGAATTTGGTGGGCCGCTCCACTGGCAAGTCTGCGGGTTTCGCGCCCTTTATGATCCGGTCGACGTAATAAGCCATGCGATGAAAGAGACGCTCGAAGTTCGGACCGTAGGACAGCAAGCCTCCGGCTTCGACAAACGGACGCTCCTGATAAAGGCCAGGCATTCGGGCTTGGCTGCAGAGGGCAAGGATACGCGCCCGATTTTCAGTAACGATTGGACCCGCCAGGACATCAATGGCGTCAAACCGTCCCGTGGCAATGGATTGAAAGATTTCGGCAAGGTCATCAGCGCGATTCACGCCAAAACTCTCGATGTCGATCCTGAGCGTGCGCGCTGCCACCTCGGTCTCTCGTATGGAATCACGGCCCGCGGCTGAATTCGGCTCCCATAGGACGGCGACGCGTTGCAGTTGGGGCAAAAGCTCCTTGAGCACCCCCAAGCGTTTTGCGCTGAGGTCGTTGGCCAGAGAAGTGACACCAGTAATGTTACCGCCTGGCCGCGCCAGACTACCCACAAGCCCGACAGCAACCGGGTCGGCCGCGGCGCGCATGACGATCGGCACAGTCTTGGTGGTTGCTTGCGCCGCAAGCGCTGAGTTGGTTGAGCTTGCGACGATCACATCGGCGCCTTGTTCGATCATGTCCTTACAGAGCGCAATCAGGCTATCCCTGGAACCGCTGGCGTCGCGATAGTCGATGACGATATTGCGGCCCTCGGCATAGCCGAGCTCCATGAGCCCGTCGCGGAATGCCGCGAGCCGCCGAGCAGTAGCAGCGGACGGCTTTATGTCACCTGGGATTGCGATCCGCCACGGTTTCCGGTTCTGCTGCCCACGCGCAAGAGCAGGCCACATCGCGAACACGCCGCTGAGCATAGATATAAACTCGCGCCGTCCGATGTTGATTGCCATGTGACCCTCCTGCGGGGGACATGCAACGAGGGGACGATATCACGCTCTAGCCAAGGAACGAATGCTGTTTTTGCGCTGCGAAAGTCTGGAGCCGATCATGTCTCTTGAGGGTCAAACTGAGAACTCCGAATGTTCAGCCGCCAAGGTCGGCTTTACCCCAACTCCGGACATGCTTGCGCTGCGCAAACTGACGCTTTGTGCCACTTCCGGACTCGTGCGCCATAGCACACTTCCAAGCTATTCGATCACCTCGTCAGCGCGCGCGATGGAGACAGGCGAAAGGGCAAGTCCGATCGAGCGTGCTGTGCGAAGGTTGATCGTCAGCTTGATCTCGGTCGGCTCTTCAAACGGCAGCTCTGCGATCTTCGCCCCTTTCAAGATTCTGTCGATGTAAACAGCCGCCCGTCGATTGTTTTCCGGCTCGGCGGGTCCGTAGGACATGAGCGCGCCGTTACGTACTTCGATAGACCAACTGTGCATGGACGGCAGGTCCCGGATGAGACATCGGTCGACGATGCCACCGCTGAGCCTGTAGGTGAGGGTATCGGCCTCCGAGAGCACGGCCTTTACCTGCTCCTCATCGGCCCGCGCAAAAGCACCAACGATATCCCCTTCCGAAGTCAGTGGTAGCGATAACAGTTCGATGCCAAGCACTTTTGCCGCGTGTTGGACAGCCGATTTGAACGAAGCTGCCGAAGGGTTTGCTGGTACCCAGAGATAGCCGACCTTGGTGCTGGCCGGCACGATCTGATGCAATATTTCCAGCCGCTTGCCTGCAAGCGAAGGGCCGGAAATGGGGAAGCCGGTAACATTGGCGGTCGGATGCGAGATGCTGTTGCTGACGCCGAGCGCGATCGGATCACTGATCAAGGTCATCACGATCGGAATCTCGCGCGTCGCATTGAAGAAGGCGACGGCGATCTGACCTGTTGCGCCGACAAGCACGTCCGGCCTCCCGGCAACGAGCTCGCGTGCGAGGGGCGGCAAACGCGTCAAATCGCCCTCGGCGCCCCGAATCTCATAAGTGATATTGCGCCCGTCGACATAACCGATCCGCGCAAGCTCGGCGGCAATCTGCAAATCCTGTGACGGCACGGCACGGCCGTTGAGAAGCACGCCAACCCGCGGCAAACGCTGTTGGGCCAATGCGGTAATCGGCCACGCTGCCGCTCCACCGAGGAGCTTGATGAACCCGCGTCGCCTCACGCGCGAACTCCGGTCTAGAACGGGCATCGTACCTGCACAAATCAGCACTCCGGAAGGCCGACATTAGGAGCAACGGAACCGTGCTCAGTTCGCGCCCGTGCGAGCGCGGGTAGGAATGTGGCCGTGAGATAACTAGCAGGAGAGGGCGCCACTGGTGCCCTACACCGAGGTTATTTCCGGAATGGGTCTTGGCTGTGTGAAAACGCCAATACGCCTGAGCGCGATAGAAGATGTTATTCGTCCAAGACCTTTTTAGCTCTCAAACTCGCAAGCGTACTCAATCCAGAGAACGAATTGAAAAATGTAATTCTCGCCGCGTTTCGATCTTTCGCGTTTTTTGCACAGCCAGGGTCAAAAACGGAAGTGCTCGCACCGAGCAGATGTTTTCCGCTCCTCATCCCAGAGCGGACGCTGCGCGCGGATGGACGACCCTGTCCGCTTCGTACCAGCGGTCCCTCTGACTTCAGGCCAGCTTCCCGTAGCTGCGCGGCAGTGTAACGATGAACTCCGTAAATGCGCCGGCCTCGGTCTCGACATCGATCTTGCCGCCATGCTGCTTGACGATGATGTCATGGGTCATCGAGAGACCGAGTCCCGTTCCCTCTCCGGTTGGTTTGGTGGTGAAGAAGGGATTGAACATCTTTTCCCTCACCTCGGGCGGGATGCCGGCGCCGTTGTCGCGAACTCGGATTTCGACCGTCTCGCCGAGATTCCTGGTGGCCGCGCTGAGCACCGGCTCGAACGCCTTGTCACCTGTCTCCGCCTTGCGTCTTGTCGCGGCATAGAAGCCGTTTGAGATGAGATTGAGCAGCGCCCGGGTAATCTCCTGCGGGTACAGCTCCAGCGCGCCCGCATTGGGGTCGAGGTCGTGCTTGAGCGTGATCGCAAAGTCCGGCTTCTCGGCCCGAGCGCCGTGATAGGCTAGGTTGAGGCTCTCTCCGACCAGCGCGTTGATGTCGGCGGACCGCCGTTCGCCCGAGCCTTCGCGCGAATGCTGAAGCATGTTCTTAACGATCGAGTCGGCGCGCTTCCCGTGCTGGACGACCTTTTGCAAATTGCCTTTCAGGAGCTCACGGATTTCGTCCAGTTCCTTTCGCCTGCCGGCCTCGTCGAGCGCGGGATTTTCAAATACCTCTGTCATCTCGTCGACGAGCTCGGCCGACAGCGCCGAAAAATTGTTGACGAAATTGAGCGGATTCTTGATCTCGTGGGCAATGCCCGCAGTGAGCTGGCCGAGCGAAGCAAGCTTCTCGGTCTGCACCAGGCGATCCTGGGCGGTGCGGAGGTCGTCAAGAGATGTCGCCAGTTCCTTGGTACGTGCCTGTACCTCATCAAAAAGGCGCACGTTCTCTACGGCGATCACCGCCTGGTCGGCGAATGTCTGGACCAGGTCGACCTGTCGCGGCGAATATTCACCGACGCGGTCCCGTGCCAGCGCGAACACGCCGATTCCACGGCCTTCGCGCATGAGCGGAACCATCAATATGGATTTAAAGCCCAATCGCTCCTGAAAAAAGCGCACGCTAGACCGAGCCTGGTCAAAATCCGGAACGTTGCCGATCTCGCCGTGGAGCACGGCGCGGCCCATATAACTGGTGTCGTCGATTGGAATCCGGGCTTCACGCAGGGACTTTTCCAATTCGGGGGCGATCTCGCTGGTCCCTTTCATAGCCAGAACGTCGCCTTCGCGGAGAAATAGTCCGCTCAGTGTAGCTCCGCACAACTCCGATGCCGAGCGGGCAAGGGTGTTCATGACGGTATCGAGGTCGAACGCCGAGCGGCTGATCACCTTGAGCACGTCCGCGGTCGCGGTCTGCTGCTGTAATGATTCGCGCAGCTCCTGAAGCAGTCTCGTATTCTCGATGGCGATGACGGCTTGGGCGGCAAAATTCTTAACTAGCTCGATCTGCTTGTCGGTGAACGGCCGCATTTCCTTTCGGTAAATAACAATCGCGCCAACCAATTTGTTCTCTTTGAGCATTGGTACCGCGAGAAAGGACCGCGCGCCTGCCAGTTCGACGGTGACGACGCGCAACGGCTCACGTTCGGCGTAAGCGGAATCGGCCTTGAGATCTGGGATATGGGCGACTTGCATCGTGCGCGCGAGCCGAGCAAGGCCTGTGTTCGGGCTTGCGCGTATCGGTCCGTGCTGCTCCCAATACTCGCGATAGGATGGAGGAACATCGTGGAGATGCGTCGCGTGAAACCTTTCACCATCGTAGAGCAAGAGGTGGCCGAACTTGGCTTCGCAAATGCGTAATGCGTTCGAAAGGATCGACTCGAATACAGGCTTCGTGTCACCCGGCGACGAGCTGATGACCTTGAGCACCTCCGAAGTCGCCGTCTGCTGTCCTAGCGCTTCCTTCGTCTCGTTGAATAGCCGCACGTTCTCAATGGCGATCACCGCCTGGTCGGCGAAGGTCTGAAGCAATTGGACGTGATGCGAGGCAAATGCTCCCGGCTGCTTGCGCGTAACACTGATCAGTCCGATTGTCTTGTTGTCACGTAGCAGCGGGACGAAAACGAAGCTGCGCCAACCGCGCAACCGTGCCATCTCCTTTATCTTTAGATCGTCAATTTCAATTTCTGTGTCGGCAATTCGGTAGATCTCCCCCTTACGGATTGTTTCACCCCACATGAAAGTCGAAAGCGTTGCCGGAAAGAAGGCCTTCAGGGCCGCATCGGCTGCCGGGCTGACAGGTGTGAACGACATCAGGTGCTGCACGTCATCGACAATGCTGTACACTGCAGTCGACAGGCCATTGACCAGCCGGTTCGATCTCTGCGCGATCGCTTCGAATACCGGCTGGGTATCGGTCGGCGAACTGGCGATCACTTTCAGGATATCGGCAGTCGCCGTCTGCCGCTCGAGCGCCTCCTGGGTCTCGCTGAACAGTCTGGCGTTCTGGATCGCGATCACGGCCTGGTCGGCGAATGTCTCGACCAGTGCTATTTGCTCGTTGGTGAAGGGAAGCACCTGGGCGCGATGCAGCACCAGAACACCAAGGATATCGTCACCGCGCAACAGTGGCACAGCGAGCGCGCTCCTAAAGTTACCTAGCGTTTGCCAGTCGCCTTGATCCCACCCGGGCTCACCAAGCACGTCTGAAATATGAACGACCTTACGATCAAACACTGCGCGGCTGACGATGTTGTCGCGGTCCGCGGAGAGGACGCGCTCTGCCGCCCACTCCTTAAATTCGTCGTTGAATGAATAGGTCGATGCCAGAATGTACCTGTCCTCCTCGCGCCGCCGGATGAGCCCCTTGTCCGCACGACAAAGGCGCACTGCGGTCTCAGTGAGGGTATCAAGTACCTCTTGTAAGTCGAAGGTTGAGCGACCGATGCTCTTTAGCACCTCGGCGGTCGCGCCCTCGCGCTGGTGCGCTTCGGCTAGCTGGCGCTCAAGCTCCTCGACCCGGCGACTGTGGCCGTCTAGAGCGCCGGTTGTCGATACTTCGGATGACATGGCGGGGATCCATATGATCCTTGGAATGCTCTATCAAAATGCGTCTGGGCACGACGGAGCGATGAAACCATCCTACGCTGATCGTCAGGTCGACGACCACAGGCAAACAATATGGTGCATCACAGCAAATAGGGCGCACCACTTCCGCCTTGGGTGGCTATAGACGGAAGTCAGCCCGCTTGAATGGTATGTCCGTTCTACCCTAGACAGCTGAAGTCTATGGCCGGAGCGGGCATGTCCGAAAAGTGGCCAATAGCGGACATCGGCCAATTATTCGATCACCTCGTCGGCTATCTATAGATGTAAAGCTTCAGCAGAACCGAGGGATGGTACGACGGCCGGCCAGTCGCTGCAGGTTCAACCCCTTCGAAGCTCATCTCCGCCAATCGAGCGCGTTCACAAATGCATCGATCACACGAACCGGATTATCCTCGGCAATGAAGTCATCGAGGCATTCGGGCAACAGCGTCCATTGCCCACGATCCGCCTCCTCAACGAACCGCCTCATCGATTTCCCCCAAAAGAATCACAGGAGAATCATAACAGCGGTGCAGCGTTTTCACACAGCCAGGGTCAAAAAGCGACATCCCAGAGTTGCTCGCGGAAGTCTGCTTCACCCCTAGAAACGGACATCGCGCAGTTCGCCGAGCCAAGGTGCGAGGCGGCCCTCGGTCAAAAGCCAATCTTGTCGATCCACCGCCGGAGCAGGGGGACGGGAAAACCTTCGCCGTAGCCTTCCGCTACAGTCTTCTCTTCATGGCCGAGAATTGCCCAGCGGCAATCTTCGGGGCAACCGGCAGCCCGGAGACGGTCCTGCGCCCGATGGCGCAGTGAATGGACGACCTTGCGACGGTCGTCGATACCTACGTCGTTTAAAAATCGGTTGAGGCGTTTCGACGCCGCTTTCGGGCCGCCGGGGAAGAGCGGCCCCTCTATCTTGAGGGGGAGAAACGGGAGCAGGGCGGTCGGGAGGGGAACACGCCGGAGCGACTGCGACGTCTTGCTGCCGATAATGATATAACGGCATCCACGCTCTTTCATTTCGCCGTCGATCTCAAAGGCTTCTGACAGCCTCATGCCGGTGGACGCGAGCGCGCGGAACAGCAATTGGTCGCCTTTGTCGAGCCGGTTAAGTTTCTGCTTCACGATTCGGATATCCGTTTCGCTCAGCGGCAGTCGCCGTTCCTTGTCGTCGCGCTCCGGCACGATACTACTAAACGGATTGAATTTCAGTTTCCCCTCATCAATCGCCAGATTGACAGCCGCAGTCAGCCATCCCACTTTCTTCTGAATGGTCGCGCTCTTCAGGCCCTTCTTCTCGAAATAATCAACGAGCTTGCGGCCATCGTCTCTGCTCGCATCCCTCAGTGGCTTGCCGTTGGTGAGTAGCTTGTACAGCGCCCACACCGCGCGGGCTTCCCGCTCGTAATAGTCAGTGATGTTTTTGTGCTTCAGATAGGTTTCGATTAGAGCATCGTCGGGGTTGGTCGCCACGCGCTCGCGTTGCTTTTCGTTACGCGCGATCGTCTTCTGCTCCCGCCGCGCCGGCACCTCCACCGCAAATCCGCCGTTCGCTTCCTTCCGTACGATCGCGCCATTGTGGCTCAGGACTATCAGCTCGCGGTCATCGGCGATGATCCGCTCGCCGTCTGCCGCGACGTGCTCCTGTCCCGGTGCGAAACGATGCTGCCAAGTAATATTGATGCCGGGCTTTGCCTCTAACAGCCGAAGCTTGTGCTCTTGGATGTGAGGCAGTGCTAGGATTTCGGCTTGGGCGCGATCTGGCGTGCCGAGCGACTTCTCAACCCGCTCCCCGTTCGGATACTGAAATTTGATCTGCCAGTTACGCGAACCGTTGCGGAGAAAAAGGTAATCGATTTTGCGGGTCATAAAGTCACCGTTAGCGGCAGTTGCTAGCGGCAGGGTTTAGTGGCAGTCTTAGCGGCAGTAAAATACTTTATGTTGCAATGGTTTACGAGAGCTTTTTCAGCAGCTATTCTCCGTCCCCTAGGGAGCGCCAGTGATCCCGATTTCCCCTCCATTATCGCCGGCGCAACGCATCAAGCAGCGTTTCGAAGGCGCGGGCGTAGTCGGCGCCGGCCTTGGGCAGGTCGGTTTTGCCCGAGCAGGCCACGGCTGCCTCGGTTACGGCGCCGAGCAACAGGCGCGACAGCGGCTCGACCGGTTGCCGCGCAATCAGGCCGTCATCCATCGCGCGGCCGAGCGCAGCCGAAAAGCGCCCGCCGAAATGACGATTGTCGATCTCGCGCCAGCGTTCCCAGCCGAGCACCGCAGGACCGTCGTGAAGAACGATCTGTCCGTTGGCGCCTTTCGCGCAGGCTGCGAAGTAAGCCCGCGTTCCCTTGGCCATCGCCGCCAGCGCGTCGGTTTCCGAGCGCGCGATCCGGTCGACCTCGGCCAGCAGCTCCCGCGAGACCTGGTCGAACACCGCCTCGAACAACGCCTCCTTGGTGTCGAAGTGGTGGTAGACCGCGCCCTTGGCGAGGTGCGCAGCGGCGGCGATGTCGTCAATGGTGGTCGCGGCGAAACCATTGTCGCCGAACAGGCGCCTGGCCGCCTTGGTGATCGCGGCCCGCGTCGTCTCCCGCCGTTCAAGCTGTGTCGCCATCGGCGCATTGTAGCCTCGTGTCAAATCCTGGCAATTGACTTACCGACTATAAGTCGATATTTACCGACTTGTAGTCTGTAAATGGAGTCCGCCGATGCCCTCCCTTGCAACGCTGCGCGCCTTCGCGCAGGCGGTCGAATCCAACGACCATGTCGGTGCCATCGAGCGGTTCTACGCACCCGATGCGGCGATCCGGGAAAATGACGATCCGCCGATCAGGGGCCGCGAGGCGCTGGCCGAACGCGAACGGCGCCTGCTCGCCACTGTCGCGGGCGTCAAGACGACCCGCCTCGGGCCGCTGCTGTACGATGGAGATCATGCGGCGATCCGCTGGCGCTTCGAGTTCACGGCCAGCGACGGCTCGGTCCGCGCGATGGAGGAGATCGCATGGCAAACCTGGCGCGGCGAGCAACTGATCGAGGAACACTTCTTCTACGATCGGAGAACGCCGGGCAAACCGTCGCGCAAGGACGCCGCAAGCGGAGTCGAACCGTGACGCCGGGCGGTATCGGCCGAAAGACGCTGACGAGCGTCGCCGCCGGGCTTGTGGCCGGGACGACGAACCTGATCGCGGCAGGCGCGATCTACCACGGCACCTTGACGCATGGCTTGCAGACGATCGCGTCGGGACTATTGGGCGAGCAAGCCTTCGCCGGCGGAAGGGCAACGGCGGTGCTGGGCGGCTGCCTGCATTACGCGATATCGATCGTCGCTGCGGGCATCTATCTCTGGGCGGCCGGCTGGTCGAGCGGATTGAGGTGGCACTGGCTTGCCGGCGGCACGGCCTTCGGCGTCGTGGCTTATGCCGTCATGAACCTGGTCGTCGTGCCGCTGTCGAACGCCGCAAATCCCGATCTCTCGCTCGTCATGATCGCAAAGGAACTGGTGGCCCACACTATCATGTTCGGCATTCCGATATCCGGCGTCGTCGCGCTGCTCTCCCGGTCGGGATAGGGGCCGCCGGCTTCCGGCGCCGTCGCGCGCGATTCGGCCTCGTCTCATTTCGTGCGCAAGGTCCCGATGAGGCCCTTGGGATCGAGCAGGAGATCGAGCGCGTTGGCGATGCCGGCGACGAAGACGCTGGCGCTCGTCATCGCCTCGACCGCGCAACCCTCGCCCACATCCACCGCAATCGCGAGGCCTCCGGCATCCCTGACCACCGCAAGCCACAGCCTGTCGTTCCTGCCATTGCCGAACACGGCGATATGGTCGAGGCCGATGCCGAGGCCGGCGATATAGTCGCGCTTGAACGCATCGTGGGCGTCCGACGCGATCTCATCGTGCAACGTGACCGGAAGGTCCGCCAGCTGCTTGCGCGCGGTCTTGCGCGTGTCCGAGGTGACGACGTGAATATCGACGAGCTCCGCGAGCCGGCGAAGGCGCGCGCTCACGCCGTCGATCAGTTCGCCCCTGAGACAAAGCGTTCCCGTGTAGTCGCTACAGATGGCTTCGATGTGCAGATGACCGAAGCCGGGGATGTTGAGTCTGATTCCGCTTTTCATGGGCGGGCCTGGGTGCGTTTCATTTACCACGGCCAGAACCCGGCTTGACAGGCACGCGTCGTGTTCTCATTATGTTCTCATTCGGAAAGTTGGTCGAAACATCAGGGGTGAGCGGTCTGGATGGCCACGACAGCCACCATCCTGCATGCGGACCTCGATGCCTTCTATGCCTCGGTCGAGCAGCTGCTCGACCCTTCGCTGCGCGGCAAGCCAATCGCCGTCGGCGGCGGGGTCGTGCTCGCCGCGTCCTACGAGGCCAGGGCTTTCGGGGTCCGCGGCGGCATGCCGGGACGGCAGGCGCGCGAGCTCTGTCCGCAGCTCACTTTCGTCACCGGCCATTTCGCGGATTACCAGCGGCTGGGCGATGCCGCCATCAAGGTGATCGGCGATTTCACGCCGCTGGTCGAGCGGATCTCGATCGACGAGGCGTTTGCCGACGTTGCGGGCTGCACCCATCTGTTCGGCACGCCCGCCGACATCGCGCGTGCGATCCGCGCCCGCGTGCGCAGCGAGCTTGGTCTGCCGATTTCGGTCGGCGTCGCGCGCACCAAGCATCTTGCGAAGATCGCTTCGCAGGTCGCCAAGCCCGACGGGCTCGTGGTCGTCGATCCCGCTGCCGAGCTGGAATTTCTTCACGAGCTCGGCGTCGAGCTGATGTGGGGCGTGGGTCCGGTCACCAGGGCGCGGCTCGCCGGGATCGGCGTCGAGACGATCGGGCAGCTCGCCAACCTTCAGCCGCGGTCGCTCGAGCGGTTGCTCGGTGCCGCGGCCGGCGAGAAGCTTGCGGCGCTGGCGTGGAATCGCGATCCGCGCCGCATCCGCTCTCGCCACCGCGCCCGATCGGCCGGCGCGCAGTCCGCGATCGGCCGCAAGCCCGCCGTCGAGCGGGTGATTCGGCCGACCCTGCTTCATCTTGCGGACCGGATCGCCACGCGGCTCCGGGCGAAGTCGAGGCCCGGCCGAACCGTGACTGTCCGCGTCCGCTTCGCCGATCTCACATCGGTCACGCGCTCGATCACGCTCGATGCGCCGATCTGCGCGACCGTGATGCTCGCCGCGTTCGCCGAGGACCTCGTGCGCGCGGCGCTTGCGGACCATCCGGACGAGACGATCATCTCGCTGCTCGCAATCTCCGTGTCGCATCTCGAGGAGCACTGGGATCTGGCGCTGGAGCTGCCGCTCGGACTTGCGGACGAAGCGCGCCGTCCCGGCACCAGGATCGGCATGGCGCGCTGGGCCGCGGACCGTGCCGTCGACAGCATCCGCGATCGCTTCGGATGGGATGCGATCGGATATGGCTCGGTCGCATTGGGGGCTTCTCGCTCGGTGCCCGATGAATTTCGCAAGCTCGCCGAAAGGGAGCTGTAACCGCCGCCTTCCGATGGGCGCGCCGCGCCCGTCATGGGTTCATTGCATACTTTGTCATTGTCCCCCGCGCCGTGGTGACACAAGATCGCCGCCACGCCCCACTCCTTCCGGAGAACCCCATGGTCGCCCAACCCAATTCGCTCGCAGGCCGCGACGTCGCCTCGGTCATCCACCCCTACACCAATCTCGAGCAGCACAAGACGACCGGCCCGACCGTGATCGCGAAAGGCGAGGGCGTCTACGTCTATGACGACGGCGGCAGGAAATATCTGGAGGGGATGGCGGGCCTGTGGAGCACCTCGCTCGGCTTTTCCGAGAAGCGCCTCGTCGAGGCCGCCATCCGCCAGATGCAGCAGCTGCCGACCTATCACATCTTCAACGGCCGCTCGAACGAGGCCATGATCGAGCTCGCCGCGGCGCTGTTGAAGATCGCGCCGAAGGGGCTCGGCAAGGTGCTGTTCGCCAATTCCGGTTCGGAGGCCAACGACCAGGCGGCCAAGCTCGTCTGGTTCTACAACAACGCGATCGGCCGGCCGCGCAAGAAGAAGATCATCAGCCGCGTGCGCGCCTATCACGGCATCACCGTGTTCTCCGGCAGCCTGACCGGGCTTCCGCCCAACCACAATGATTTCGACCTGCCGGTCGGCGGCGTGCTGCGCACCGATTGTCCGAGCCACTATCTCTACGGCCTGGCGGGCGAAAGCGAGCGCGCCTTCGTCGACCGCGTCGTCGGCAATCTCGAGCAGATGATCATCCGCGAAGGACCCGACACCATCGCGGCCTTCATCGCCGAGCCCGTGAACGGCGCGGGCGGCGTCATCGTGCCGCCGCGCGATTATTTCCCGCGGGTGCAGGAGGTGCTGCGCCGCTACGACATTCTTGTCATCGCCGACGAGGTGATCACGGGCTTCGGCCGCACCGGCAACATGTTCGGCTGCGAGACCTTCGGCATCGAGCCCGACATCATGACGGTGGCGAAGGCGCTGTCGTCGGCCTACCTGCCGATCTCGGCGACGGTCATCAGCGAGACCATTGCCGAAGCGATCACCAAACATTCCGGCAAGCTCGGCAATTTCGCGCACGGCTTCACCTATGCCGGCCATCCGGTGTCTGCCGCGGTCGCGCTGGAGACGCTCAGGATATACGAGGAGCGCGACATCCTCTCCCATGTCAGGCAGGTCGGTCCCTATCTGCAGGAGAAGCTGCAGGCGCTGGCCGGCCATCCCCTGGTCGGCGAAGCGCGCGGCGTCGGCCTGATCGGCGCGGTGCATCTTGTGGCAGACAAGCCGAGCCGCGCGGCGCTGCCGCCTGCGGCCGGCATCGGCCCGCTGATCCAGCAGAGCGCTTTTGATCGCGGCGTCTTGTTACGCGCCACGCCCGATGCGGTCTATGTCTGCCCGCCGCTGATCATCACCAGGGGCGAGATCGACGAGCTGATATCAGCGCTCAAGGGCGCGCTCGATGATGGCTATGCGGAGGCGGTGCGGAAGGGGTTGGTAGGGGCTGAGGTGAAGAAGGCGGGGTGAGGGGATGGCGCTGAACGCGCAACTGCGCGTCGCGGTCTCACTGTCAGTCGGACGAGCCCGAAGGCTCTTCGTGCTCGGGATGGTCGTCTCCGCCGGCGTCGTCGGCGTGCGCGCCCGTTGGCATCGATGCGCCGCGCAACCGAATGACCGTCGCGACCAGGTCGACATCGACCTTGAGCAGGTCGAGATCGCGCGTCATCTCTCGCACCTCCTGGCCCTTGCGCGCGATCTCCTCGGAAACGTCGCCATGTTGCGCTCGGTCACTCCGCCGGAGCCGCCGACGAACATCTTGGCCCTAATCCATGCCAGCCGCGCCCGCTGCGTATCGCGCGTGAACTTCCGCTCCACGAATTGCCGGCGCACCTCGGCATAGGCCGACAGCAGCTCCACATCGGGCATCCGGTACAGGGTATCGGCTGAAAGGCTCATGGCAGTCAGACCCAGTTCTCGGCCCTCAGTCCTGGCATGCGGCTGAATTCGCGCATGTTGTTGGTCACGACGATCAGCCCTTCGCTGCGGGCATGCAGAGTTGCTCGGCCAGTGTGTTGAACTTCCCCAGCAGGTTCGGCGGATAGTTCTTCATCACATGGATGCAGATGTTGGTGTCGAGCATGTAGGTGAGCATCAGAGCGTCTCACGCTCCTCGGCCTGCGGCTGCTCACGCCCGGCCATGAAGTCGTCGCTGGCGCGCGGCCCGTTTTGAAACAGGTCGTCCCATCGCTTGCCTTGCGGTACGATCAGGCGGCTGCGGCCGATCTTCAGGATATCGACCTCATGCACGCCCGCCGGAAAGGCCACGGCCTTCGGCAGCCGGACGGCCTGACAGCGATTGCTGATGAACACCGTGGAGCTCGTCATGGCGCGATTTCCGTGTATATCCAGTTGAGATATACATAGCTGTATCGTGGGTATTTTGCGAGGGTGGTTGTGGAATGGCTCGCTGCGGCGAACTGCTGCGCGCCGGCGGCACGCCGACCACCGAGATGGTGATCAAGATCTTAAGCAGATCGCTCTGCTGGATGCTGATAAAGCCCAGGATGCCCTCACACCGCCTCATAAAACCCTATCTTCCTGATCTGCGGCGCGAGCGCCTCTTCGGCCTTCTCGAGATCGAAGCGTGCCTGTATGTTCATCCAGAACGCCGCGCCGGTCTTGAAAAACTTGCCGAGCCTCAGCGCGGTGTCGGCCGTCACGGGCTTTTCCTCGCGTGCGATGCGCTCGATCCTGGTGCGCGGCACGTGCAATGCAGCCGCGAGGGCGTACGGTGTCAGCTTGAGTGGAACGAGAAATTCCTCCCGCAGGATTTCGCCGGGATGAACCGGCGGAAGTTTCTTAGCCATTTGCGATCTCCTACTCGCCTCCTTCGGTTGGGGCGAGCTAGTGATAGTCCACGATCTCAACGTCTTCGGGTCCCGCATCGGTCCAGCGGAACACGACCCGCCATTGGTCATTGATCCGTATCGAGTGCTTGCCCTTCAAATCGCCCTTGAGGGCTTCGAGGCGATTGCCGGGAGGCGAGTTCAGAGCCGCAAGAAACTCGGCGGAATCTATCATGACAAGTTTTCGGCGGGCGATCCCGGCGAGATTTGCCGGAAAACCTTTCGGGACCACGCGGCCCTGAAGGATCGCCTCGGCAAATTTCCCCTTAAAGCTTCTGATCACAGGTCAAACGTATCCTATCGAGATACGTTTTGCAAGGTTTGGTATCCCGGCGCGACACCAAGGGGCTGCGCGTCACCCACGCCTTGCCCGACAGGCAACACACCCAAAAAAACCGCCGCCTGTTTTGCCCGACGAGTCAAGCGCGCCGCGCAAAAATATTTCTCTTTCCGAAAGGCAGAACTTATGATTTAAAGAAGCCAGCCCGCCTCGACACGGGGGACGTGATGGCCATTCGTCACCAGACGTGAGGCGGGTTGCGATGGACGTGTTGGTCTCACAAGGCGTGCGAGATCGATGCGTACGGTCAAGTCGTGTGGTCGTGGTCCCCCGACGCTGGGATCAAGCCCGTTTAAGCGATTGAACGGGCGACGGAGGCTAACAAGCCCGGCACTCCGGCGAGAGCGCGAAGTAAGCCGTAAACCATTGCGCAGGGAGTGCCGTGCGATTTCGGCCCTGCCTGACGACTTGTGGGCGATTTTTCTTTTTAGCCCACGAGGATTGCGGGTGCGGTTGAGCGCCCGGTACTCCCTGCGCCCTCTTTTTTCCGAGGGACACGGATTTTCGCAAAGCCCGGGTGCGATCTGCGCCGCGGGGATGCGGACCTATGTCTTCGTCATTGCGAGCGCAGCGAAGCAATCCATTCTTTCTTTTTCCAGGCGAAATGGATTGCTTCGTCGCTTCCGCCTTCGCTCTGCGAGCTTCGGCGGACAAGTCGCTCCTCGCAATGACGAGGGACGGGGTGGTCACCCCATCATGGCTTTGGTAGGACATACACAAAACGATCCGTCAATCGAATCACCCCTCAAACGCTGCATTCCCCGTTCCCGATGACCTCGATTCCTACCATCACCGTGCGCGTTCCTCGAACCGGTCCCGCCGGCCACAAGGGCACGCTCGCGATTGGCGACTGGTCCGTTCCCTGCGTGGTCGGCACCGGCGGGCTCGTTGCAGCGTCGGTGAAGCGCGAAGGCGATCGCAAGACGCCGATCGGCGTGTTTCCGTTGCGCTATGGGCTGTTCAAGCCTCTTCCCGCGCTGCGCTTCCTCGAAAGCGTGAGCTTTCCGTTCGTTCCCTGCTCCGACGACATGATCTGGGAAGAGGACGGACCCGATTACAACAGGCTGGTGTTTGCCGACGGCGCGGATCGCCCGGGCGACCGGCTGGCGCGGCCGCGCGACCACGATCTGTTCAACGTGATCGTGCCGATCGGCTACAACGACGCTGTCGCCGAAGCCGGCCGCGGCAGCGCGCTGTTCGTTCACGCCGCGCGTCCGGACATGAGCGGCACGGCAGGATGCGTCGCGCTTCGGCCCGACGATCTGCTCGAGCTGGCGCGGCGGCTCAAGCCCGGCATGGTGATCGACATCGACTACGAGGCCGCGCCCGCGCAGACGGTACGCGCGGACGACGCATCGCCGATCGAGACGGTGAGCTTCGCCGCCCTGCATCCCGGCCCGAAGCTGCTCGTCACCGGCGCGGTCCATGGCAACGAGATCTGCGGGCCGGAGGCGATCAGCCGCGTCATCGCCGATTGCCGGTCCGGCAAGATCGCGATCCGGCGCGGGCAGGTCACCTTCGTTCCGATCGTGAACATGAAGGCGTATCGCGCCAACACGCGCGAAGGCGACCGCAATCTCAATCGCAATTTGCGCCCACGCGACAACCCGAAGGACAACGAGGATCTGGTCGGCAATGTCTTGTGCGCCCTGCTGCGCGAGCACGAGGTGCTGCTCGACATTCATTCGTTCCGCTCGCAGGGCAAACCGTTCGTGTTCGTCGGGCCGGAGGATAACGATGGCGAGATCGAGCCGTTTCGGCTGTCCGGGCCCGAAAGCGAATTGGCGCTGCGGCTCGGGCCTGACATCATCATGCATGGCTGGATGCCGGCCTATGCCCGCGCGGCGCTGGAGCGCCGTCGCCGC
This sequence comes from Bradyrhizobium sp., assembly GCF_035652035.1. GTDB lineage: Bacteria > Pseudomonadota > Alphaproteobacteria > Rhizobiales > Xanthobacteraceae > Bradyrhizobium. The sequence continues at coordinate 9,030 of NZ_DASREO010000088.1, read as the reverse complement.
GGCGGAGCGGGCGATCCCACGGAGGGCATCGGCACCACGGAATATATGCGCTCGGTCGGCGGCTATGGCGTGACGCTGGAATGCGGAAATCACGGCGATCCGCGCGCGGTCGAGGTCGCCTATCACGCTATCGTCAATGCGCTCGGCCAGCTCGGGCTGATCGATGCGCAACCATCGAAGGCGAAACTCGAGAAGACCATTGAGATCGTCGACGCCGTGTTATGCGACGCCGCCGGCGATCGTCTGGCGCGGGAGTTCGTCACCGGCGACGCCGTGAGGTCAGGCGAGACCATCGTCGTCCGCGCGGACGGTTCAAGGATGACGGCGCCGTCGAACGGCTTCGTGGTCTTCCCCGACCGCAACGCGCGGGCGATGGACGTGATCTGCTATTTCGGAGTGCCGAGCAAACGTTTCGGCTAGGGCTCCCACAATGTCGTCGCCCGCGCAGGCGGGCGACCCAGTATCCCAGAGGCTTCTCAGTTGAACACTGCTGCCTCTGGAATACTGGGTCGTCCGGTCAAGCCGGACGACGACATCGAACGCTGTTTGACATCTTGAATCGGAAACGAGACGGCTTGCCCTCGCAATGACCGCGCCTCACGCCGCGACTTTCGCCAAGCCTTTCCAGTCGAAGCTCACGCCATGGCCGGAACGATCCGGCGCCAGCGCCATGCCGTCGTCCAGCACCAGCGGATGTTCGATATGGCGGTCGAGGCCAAAACCGTGTGCTTCGAGATAGAAGCGGTTCGGGCAGGCCGCGAGCAAATGCACGGTGATGTCGTGGGCGCCATGGCTGGTGACGGGAAGGTTGAAGGCTTCCGCAAGCCGCGCGATCTTCATGAACGCGGTGACGCCGCCGCAATTGGTCACGTCGGGCTCGGGATAGGACACCGCGCCGGCCGCGATGTAATTCTTGAACTCCCACAGCGAGCGCAGGTTCTCGCCGGCCGCGATCGGCACGCCGCCTGCCTGAAGAATCCGCGCGTGGCCGGCGACGTCGTCGGGAATGATCGGCTCCTCCAGCCAGGTCAGGTCGAAAGGCAGGAACGCGCGGGCGGCGCGGATCGCTTCCTCGACGCTCCATTTCATGTTGGCGTCCGCCATCAGCGGAAAGCCCTCGCCGAGATGCGCCCGCATCGCCTTGACGCGCGCCACGTCGGAGGCGAGATCGGGCTGGCCGACCTTCATCTTGATGGCGCGAAGGCCTTTCGCAAGATTGTCGTCGGTCTGTTTCAGCAGCGCCTCGACGGACAGATCGAGATCGATGCCGCCGGCATAGCACGGCACGCGCGGATCGAAGCCGCCGAGCAGCCGCCACAGCGGCGCCTTGGCGCGGCGCGCCTTCAGGTCCCACAGCGCGATGTCGACCGCCGAGAGCGCCAGCACCACCGGTCCGCCGCGGCCGCCATAATGCAGGCCCCACCAGATGCGATGCCAGATCGCCTCGATGTCGTCGGCGTCGCAACCCTGGATCAACTCCGGCACCTCGCGGCGCAGGATGTCGGCGATCGCGCCGCCATTGCGGCCGACCGTGTAGGTGTAGCCTGTACCCTCGGCGCCGTCGGCATCCCTGACACGAACGGTGATCAGCTCGAATGCGGCGATCTCGCCATGTGTGGAGTCGGACAGCGTTACCGGCAGCGGGATGCGATAATGTCCGGTCTCGATCTTGTCGATGCGCGCCATTCGCTGGTCTCACTCCCGGTCGTGGTGATCCATCTCACAACAACCGCGGGGGAAGCACAACAGCGTGAGCCGCATCGCAGCATTTCGTTCTCGCGCTCACCTGGCCTGCGCGATAGACTGGGGCCAAAGAACTGGGAATCGCAAGGGAGCGGACGCATGGCAAAATTCAAGATCGAGCCGCATTTCCGGCTTCAGGAATGGGTCGCGGAAGAGAAGGGCTATTTCCGCGACGAGGGTCTCGATTACGAGTTCAAGGAGTTCATCCGCTCCTCCGGCGGCGCGCATCACGCCAAAGGTCCGAGCGGCGCGTTCCAGAGCATCGAGAAGGGGCGCGAGTCCAATGTCACCTGCGCCTGCCACTGGACGGTGAACGTCGCGGCCTCGCGCGGCCACACCAAGCTGTTCGCGGACGCCTATTCGGTGGCGCCGTCGGGCATCTTCGTGCGCGCGGACTCGGCGATCCGGACGCCGGCCGATCTCGCCGGCGTGCCGGTCTCGGTCGGCTACCAGTCGGGGAGCCATTACGCGACCATCCAGGCGCTCGAAAGCTACCTCGCAAAGGACCAGATCAAGCTGTCGTTCGACGAGGGCATGCTGTTCGCCCGCATGGAAGCATTCTTCGAAGGCAAGTCGGAAGCGGCGACCCTGTTCGGCGGGCCCTATTACTTCGCCGAGCAACTCGGCTATCGCAAGATCATCGACACCACTTTCATGATCGGCGCCATGGTGAACGGCGATCCCGACATGGACGACGTCAGGCGTTACTTCCAGGCGCTGCGGCGGGCGCAGCGCGACATCGATCTCCGGCCGGAGCTCTATACGCATTATTACAAAATGGAATTTCCCGAGCGCTTCCATGCGAAGATGGATACGCGGCGCTGGGGACCGGGCGAGCGCATCGTGTTCGAGCCTTACAGCCGCGAGGTGTTCTCGGAGTCGTTCGACTGGATCGCCAAACACGAGATCTTCGAGCCCGGCAGCATGGGCTCGGGCGACTACGAGAAGTCGACGGTGTCGCTTTCCTAATATTGCGGCGGCATCGATCGGCGGTTTGCGAGGAACCCGACCTCGCGCGGCGAATCCAGCCGCGCGGTGCGCCGCGCCCTGGACGACGGCGACGGCATGATGCTCATCTCGATCGCGGGGTCGGTGGTCCGCTGCTTCCTGCCCGTCTTCGCCGTCCTGGTCCGCTCGATGCGCTTGGCCTGCGCGATGTCGGCGAACGCCTTCTCGAACTTGCGCAGGCGGTAGAGCACGATGCCGCGGTCGATATAGGCGGCGGTGAATTTCGGATCGAGCTGGATGGCGCGATCGAAATCGGCGATCGCGTTGTCGAGATCGCCGGAGCGATAGGCGAAGATGCCGCGCTCGCGAAAAGCCTTGGCGTCGGGAGGCGGCGCGATCTCGAGCGGCGGTCCGAGCGGAGGTGCCGGCTCGGTCACCGTGACGGAGGCGGGCACGATGTCGGCGCGGGATACATCCGCGCCGTCGGCCTTGTCGTTCGAGGCGATCTCAGTCCTGGCAATCTCGGTCCTGGGCGGCGTCACCGGGATCGAGACCGTCGTGACCTGAACGGGCTTGGCGCGCGCATCGGCCGAAGCCGGCGCGGACTCGAACGGCTCGCGTATGCTGGCGGTGACATCGTTCACTGCGGATGCGACCTGATCGATCGGCGCGCTCAGCGCCTCCGACATCTGCTGGAACAGGAGATATCCGCCGACCGACGCCGCCGAGATGAAACCGAGCGCCACAACAAAGGAGGTGACCGCGACGACCTTGTTCATGAAGGCGTGCCGGTCCCACTCCTTCTTCTCGCGCTCCGCGAGGTCGAGCAGATGATCGTAGGTGGCGCGCTGATCCGGATCGGCGAGGATGCCGTTGGCGCGCACAATCTGCCTGAATTTGAATCCGGCGTCGGGATCGCCCGGATGGAGATCGGGATGGGTTCCCTTGACGGCGCGACGGAAGGCTACCCGCAGCTCTTCGGCGTCATCGCGCGGAAGCGCTCCGAGCAAATCGTACAGCGTATCCATCGTCGCACTCACGGCTACTCAACAAAACTCTCTCCACCGAAATTTCCGCCGAGAATTCGTTGTGGAGAACCGTGCGCTGATCGTGTGGATAATCCCTGTGGAGGGCGGCAAAAAGATGACTGAATTGTGGGCGTTAACCATTTCGCCGCCTGATTGCCAGCCCGCCGGCGCAGCCGTTAACGGCCGGCTGCCGCGGTCTCGCAGCGGTTGGCGGCCTGCAGCCGGGCGAGGCGCTCGCGGACCCGCTTCTCGGCCGCCTGGTAGCATTGCCGCTCATATTCGATCTTCATCTTGGACCACAGATCGGGGTCGGCGGTCTTCAGATCGCCCCGCCGAAACACGCAATCGGGAGGCGATTGCGGCATCAGAAGCGCGGCCTCGGGCCGGCAAAGCTGTGCTTCTGCATGGGCTTGCGGGGTGCCTGCGGCAGGGGCGGGCTCCGGAGCCGAAGCCTGCGCGCATCCCGCCAGCACGAAAGCGAGCGCGATCGGAACGCCGCGCGTGCAGCGCGGCCGCACTTGTCCTGGTCTGTCGGGCATCGCTCGGTTCGGCCTCGTTCGCGCACACTCCGCTGCGGATGCAGCAATGGCGCCTGGGCCGCCGACCAAGCATCGGTATCATGGGTGCAAAGCTTGAAGCAGGTCTTAACAATTAAGGTTAACGCGCAGTTAAGTTCCGATAGGGTGCGCGCGGCTGAGGTCACGCAGGTCGAACCAATGAACAGAACAATGAAAAGACGGCATTCAAGATCGTCGGTGATCGCAGCGCTCGGCCTGATCGCGATTGGCTTGTTGCTGCCGATCGATGCGCGCGCCGAGCAGTCGTTCTCCTTCGACAACACGCCGGGCAAGCTGCCGAAAACGGCAGTGCCGACGCATTACGCGATCGAGCTTGCGCCCGACCTGCAGGCGCTGACGGCCGAGGGCAGCGAGGTCATCGACGTCGAGGTGCGCGAGACCACATGGCGGCTGCAGCTCAATGCCGCGAACCTTGCGATTGCGGAGGCGAGCATCGACGACGGCGCGCAGCGCGCCGAGGTCACGCTCGATCCGAAGGCCGAGACGGCGACGCTGACTTTTCCGACGGCGCTCACGAAAGGGCTGCACAGGCTGCGCCTCGCCTTCACGGCGAAAATCAATCCGTTCGGCCGCGGCCTGTTCTTTGCCGATTACCCGACCGAGGCCGGCAGCAAGCGGATGATTTCGACCCAGCTCGAGCCCGCGGACGCGCGGCGGATCTTTCCCTGCTGGGATGAGCCGGTCTTCAAGGCGACGTTCGCATTGACCGTGACCGTGCCGCAGAACTTTCTTGCAATCAGCAACATGCCGATCGCGAAAGAAGAACCGCTGGCCGACGGCAGGAAGCGCGTCGTCTTTCCACCGACGCCGAAAATGTCGAGCTATCTGTTCGTGCTGTCGGCCGGCGAGCTGGAGCGGATCACGGCGGATGCGAATGGCGTCACCGTCGGGGTGGTCACGACCGTGGGCAAGGCGGAGAAGGGACGCTTCGCGCTGGATAACGCGGTCAAACTGCTTGCCTGGTACAACGACTATTTCGGCAGCAAATATCCGCTGCCCAAGCTCGACCTGATCGCCGTGCCCGGCGGCTTCGGCGGCGCGATGGAGAACTGGGGCGGCATCACCTTCTTCGAGAGCCGCCTGCTGTTCGATCCTGCGACCACGCCCGACACTGCGCGGCGGCGCATCTTCAGCGTGCTCGCGCATGAGATGGCGCATCAATGGTTCGGTGACCTCGTCACCACCGCGTGGTGGGACAATCTCTGGCTCAACGAGGGCTTTGCCAGCTGGATGCAGGAAAAGGCGGCCGAGCATTTCTATCCGCAATGGAAGAGCTGGCTCAACGGCTACAATCAGAAGCAGCTTGCGTTCTCGCTCGACGCGCGGCGCACCTCGCATCCGATCCAGCAGCCGGTCGCCGACCACAGCGTGGCAATGACCGCCTTCGACCCCATCACCTACAACAAGGGCCAGGCTTTCATCCGCATGCTGGAGAATTACCTCGGCGAGGACGCGTTCCGCGACGGCATCCGGCAATACATGCAGGCGCACGCCTATAGCAACGCGACGACGGCCGATCTCTGGCAGGCGTTGGAGCGTGCAACGGGCAAGCAGGTCAGCGCGATCGCGGCGTCCTTCACCGAGCAGGACGGCGTGCCGTTGGTGATTGCCGAGACGGTATGCGACGGTGACGCGCAGCGCCTGACGTTGAAACAGGAGCGCTTCATGATCATCCCTTCGCAGGCCAATGCGACCTTGCCGCCGCTGAAGTGGCGGGTGCCGGTCACGGTGGGAAAAATCGGTGCGACAGAGCCGCAAAAGCTTCTGCTCGACGGCAACGCCGAGGTCGCTGCGGGTAAATGCGGCGACGCCGTGAAAGTCAATTTCGGCGATATCGGCTATTACCGGGTCGACTATGGCCCAAGGCTGCGCGCCGCGCTGACAAAACAGCTCGCCCAGATGGCGCCGCAGGATCGCGTCAATTTCCTCGCCGACGACTGGGCGATGGTGCAGGCCGGCCGCGCCGAGCCGGCCTCCTATCTTGCACTGATCGATGCGCTGGCGGCGAACGACGCCCGCGCGGTCTGGGATCAGGTGCTCAACACGCTGAATGGGCTCGACCGCCTGGCGCGCGAGCGCCCGGAGCAGCCGGCGCTGGAGGCTTACGCGCGCGCCAAATTGCGGCCGGTGCTCGACCGGCTCGGCTGGGACGGCAGCGGTGCCGGCGATGATGACGATACGCTGCTGCGGGCCGACCTGATCTGGACGCTGGGCGATCTCCGCGATGCCGATATCATCAGCGAGGGGCGGCGGCGCTTTGCCGCCTTCCTGAAGGACCCGACATCGCTGCCTCCGGCCCAGCGCGAGTTTGTCCCCCACGTCGTCGGCGTTGCCGCGCGCCGTGAGGACTATGACGCGCTGTTGGCGCTGGCGCGCAGGAGCACGGCGACCAATGAACGCGTGCGCTATTACTATGCCGCGGCGAGCGCGCGCGATGGCGCGCTGGCGCAGGATACGCTGGCACTGACGCTGACCAGGGAGTTGCCGAGCACGCTCGTGAACGGCCTGATCAACGAGGTCGCGCAATCGGGCTGGCACCGCGAGCTGGCCTGGGATTTCCTGCAGAAGAACCTGGCTGCGCTCACCGCGCGGCAGGGACCGGACTTTCCGCACGAGTTCGTTCCGAACTTCATGACCACTTTCTCCGACGAGGCTCATGCCGATGCGCTCAGGCAATTCGCGCCGGCGCAGGAGACTCTCGGCGGGCGCGTGATGACATCGCGCGCGCTGGAAGCGATCGCGATATCGGCCGATCTGAAGGCGCGCGCGCTGCCGGCGATCGACGCCTGGATCAAGGCGCATCCGGTGAATCCGTAAGGAGAGCATTAATGACTTCTTAAAAATCCGAAGCGCGCTTGCATGCTGAAGAGCGGCTTAAATTTTATGGTTAGCCAATCCTCACCGCTCAGTCTTTCTTAAGGTTTTCCGCCGATCTTGGTTAACGGTTCGTACCGGTAACAAGTTCGGGTTGTGTCGTGAAAAAAGTCTCAGTAGCTGCTTTGGCCTTGTTTTTGAGTTCAGGCTTCACCCACGCGGCCGACATGCCGATGGCGCCGCTGCCGGTCAAGCTGTGGACCTGGACCGGTCTGTACATGGGCGGTCATTTCGGCGGTGGCTGGGGCGACGCGGCCGTCACCGATCCCGCAGGTGCTGCGATCTACGGCAACAATGTGCGCGGCAATGCCGTGTTGGCCGGGGTGCAAGCCGGCTATAACTGGCAGGTCCCCAATACTTTCTTCGTGCTCGGCGTCGACGCCGATGTCAGTGCGATCGGCGCCAATGGCAGCGGCACGTGCCTCGCATCATCGGGCTACTTCATCTCGGCGAATTGCCGCACGCGCCCCGATCTCGGCGGCACGTTCACCGGCCGCGCCGGCTACGCCATCGGTCCCGGTGGCCACACGCTGATCTACGCCAAGGGCGGTCTCGCCTGGCTCGACGACCGTATCGACGTCACCACGAACGGGCTCTATCCGCCGCTAACGACCACTTTCAACGGCGTGCGCTGGGGCTGGACCGGCGGCGTTGGAGTCGAACGCGCGCTGACGCCGGCCTGGTCGTTCAAGGTCGAATATGACTACGCCAGGTTCGATGATCTCACGATCCCGACGCCGCAAAGCTTCCTGCAGGTGATTCCCGGCTCGCCGTTCGGTTACATTCCGACGCCGGGCGGCACCGCAACCATGAGTCAGACTCTGCAAACCGTCAAAGTCGGTCTGAATTACAAGATCGGCGAGGGCATGTACTCGCAATGGGCGCCGTCGCCGACCGACTATCATCTGCGCGGCGCTACCGATGCCGCGGTCGCGCCAGTGGCGCAATTCGAATTCGGCGGGCGCGTCTGGTATTCGTCCGGACGCTTCCAGAAGGATCTCGGCACTTTCTCCGATCAGAGCACTTCGAATCTCCTGGTCTCGCGGCTGACCTACAATTCGACGGCGGCCACCGGCGAACTGTTCGGCCGCATCGATACTCCGATCAACGTCTTCCTCAAAGGCTTCGTCGGCGGCGGCAAGCTCACCTCCGGCAACATGAACGATGAGGATTGGGTCATCTTCAATGAGTCTGTGCCTTATTCCAATACGTCGTCGAACGTGAAGGGCGATCTGGCCTATGCCACCATCGATGCCGGCTATTCGGTGTTCAAGGGACCGAACGCCAATGTCGGCGGCTTCATCGGCTTCAACTATTACCGCGAGAACAAGCAGGCCTATGGCTGCGCGCAGATCGCCAATCCGTTCTCGGATTGCGTGCCCAGCCTGCCCAATTCCGTGCTCGGCATTGTCGAGGACGACAAGTGGTATTCGCTCCGGCTCGGCGTGAACGGCGTGTTCACGGTCTGGGACCGGCTCAAGCTCACGGCCGACGCCGCCTGGCTGCCGTTCGCGTCCTTCAATGGCATCGACAACCACCTGCTGCGCACCGACGTGAGCAACACGGTCTCGACCGAAACCGGCGTCGGGCAGGGCTTCCAGCTCGAGGCCATCCTGTCCTATGCCTTCGCCAACGGCCTGAACCTCGGCGCCGGCGGCCGCTACTGGGCGATGTGGGCCCCTGGCGCCTACACCAACATCTTCGGCACGCCGTGCCCCTGCCAGTCGCTTCCGGTGCGCACCGAGCGCTATGGCGTCTTCGCGCAGGCGTCCTACAAGTTCGACGTGCTGCAATAGGGACTGTTTCGGGTGCCCTGCCGCGAATGTGTGACGTTGCGCACATACCGACGCCGGGCCCTC
>NZ_DASREO010000087.1:0-13646 GCF_035652035.1 Bradyrhizobium sp. | reverse complement strand
CACTCGCGGTCACCTATTTCCTGGCCGCGATCGCGGTTGGTGCAATTGGCTTTTCCGGCCATTCGATCGCGCTCTCGACGCTCGTCATCTTCTGCGCGGGCCTGTGCGTCATCGGCGGGCAGAACGCGTCCAACGCGCTATCGGCGACATTCTATCCGACCTCGATCCGCTCGACCGGGGTCGGCTGGGCACTGGGCATTGGCCGGGTCGGCTCGATCGTCGGCCCGCTGGTCGGCGGCATCATGTTGGCGCGGCAAATGAGCAGCGAGTCGGTGTTCGTCGCCGCCGCCGTGCCGGCCCTGATCGCGAGCCTCGCCGCATACGCCCTCAGCCGCGTCGCCCGCGAGGGGCAATCGACGGAAGCCGCAGAGGCGAATGCGGCCGTCCCCGTCAGCCCAGGTTCAACTCCTTGAAGAAGTCGTTGCCCTTGTCGTCGATGATGATGAAGGCCGGGAAGTCCACGACCTCGATGCGCCAGATCGCTTCCATGCCGAGTTCGGGATATTCGACGACCTCGACCTTCTTGATGCAGTGCTCCGCGAGGTTCGCCGCGGCGCCGCCGATCGAACCGAGATAGAAGCCGCCGTGCTTCTTGCACGCCTCGCGCACGGCGACGGCGCGATTGCCCTTGGCGAGCATGACCATCGAGCCGCCCGCCGCCTGGAACTGATCGACAAAGGAATCCATCCGTCCCGCGGTGGTCGGGCCGAACGCACCCGACGCATAACCCTCCGGCGTCTTGGCAGGACCGGCGTAATAGATCGGATGGTTCTTGAAGTAGTCCGGCAGCGGCTCGCCCTTCTCCAGCCGCTCGCGCAATTTGGCATGCGCGGAATCCCGCGCCACGATCATGGTGCCCGTCAGCGACAGCCGCGTCTTCACGGGGTATTTCGACAACGTCGCCAAGATCTCCTTCATGGGCTTGCCGAGATCGATCTTGACCACCTCGCCGCCGAGCGATTGCTCGACCCGAGGCAGATACTGCGCCGGATTGTGCTCGAGCTCCTCGAGATAGACACCGTCCCTGGTGATCTTGCCCAGCACCTGGCGGTCGGCCGAACACGACACGCCGAGGCCAATCGGCAAGCTTGCGCCGTGGCGCGGCATGCGGATCACCCGCACGTCGTGGCAGAAATACTTGCCGCCGAATTGCGCGCCGACGCCGAGTGATTGCGTCATCTTGTGAATCTCCTGCTCCATCTCGAGATCGCGGAAGGCATTGCCATCCGCCGAGCCGTGCGTGGGCAGTGCGTCGAGATAGCGCGCGGATGCGAGCTTCACCGTCTTCATGCAGAGTTCGGCCGACGTGCCGCCAATCACGATCGCAAGGTGATAGGGCGGGCATGCCGCGGTGCCGAGGGTGAGGATTTTTTCCTTCAGGAACGCCAGCAGGCGATCCTTGGTCAGCACGGACGGCGTCGCCTGAAACAGGAAGCTCTTGTTGGCCGAGCCGCCGCCCTTGGCCATGAACATGAATTTGTAAGCGTCATCGCCTTCGGCATAGATCTCGCACTGCGCCGGCATGTTGTTGGCGGTGTTTTTCTCCTCGTACATCGACAAGGGCGCGACCTGCGAGTAGCGCAGATTGCGCCGCAGATACGCATCGCGCGCGCCTTCCGACAGCGCCGCCTCGTCCTCGCCGTCGGTGATGACGTTGCAGCCCTTCTTGCCCATGATGATTGCGGTGCCGGTATCCTGACACATCGGCAAGACGCCGCCGGCGGCGATGTTGGCGTTCTTCAGGAAATCCAGCGCCACGAACTTGTCGTTGGAGCTCGCCTCCTTGTCGTCGAGGATCGCGCGCAGCTGCTTCAGATGACCGGGGCGCAGATAGTGATTGATCTCGCCGAAGGCTGCTTCCGACAGCGCCCGCATCGCCTCGCGTGAGACCACCAGCATGTCCTTGCCCAAGACCTTCTCGACCTTCACGCCTTCGGACGTGACTTTCTTGTAGGGCGTGGTGTCCGCGCCCAGCGGAAACAGCGGCGTGTGCTTATAGGGCGGAACGGGCTTTTGCTGGTCGGGAAAGGCGGAAGGGGCGTTCATGGGAGAGCTCGCGTGGTTTTAAGGGCCGGAAGCGGCCGAAAAGGCCGCCCCGGTGACCCCCTCGTTCTAAGCTCTTTTCCGGCAAAGTGAAGATTGAAGGTGTGCAGCGGGTGGGGTCATGCCCGCGCTTGTCGCGGGCATCCACGCCTTGCTTAGCCTCAAACAAGGCGTGGGTGGCCGGGTCATAGGCGAGCGCAAGCGACGCCGTTCTTCCGAACGGCTATGCCCGGCCATGACGAAAGAGACATACTGACTTGCACTCTCCGCCGGCTTGAGGCTTTGATGCGCTTGAGTGTGAGGGGCCGCCAATCATGACACTTTCGTTGCTTCGCCGATCGATCCTGCTCGCCGCAATCCTTGCAGCCCTTTCAGCGCTCGCCGCCTCCCCCGCGCGGGCCGACCGCTGCGCGGATATCGCCAACCAGCTCAAGGAGCAAGTCGACGGCCTGAAGGTCGGCATTACGGCGGCCAACATCATCTATCTGTCGCATCCGATGGCGAAGGAAATGTCGCTCGGCTGCCCCAACCGCAAGTATGCAAACGAGCTCTACGTTAAGGGCTTCAGCCGCAAGCCGAAGGCGGAATTTCTCGACTTCGTCGCGGGCGCGGCCGCCATCGTGTTCACCCTGCCCAAGGACACATTGAGCAAGGGCATCTCCAGCTGCATGTCGCGGATGGGCATTTTCCGCGGCGACGATGTTTCGATCCGCTACCGCCGCCTCGACATGAATTGCACACGCACCAAGCAGGACGCCGCGATCGCGATTTCGCGCGGGCTGGACCAGTAGAGTTTCACTTCCGGCAACGGAATCGATGGCATTTTATCCTTTTGCTTCACGCCGTTTTCGCGGGTTACCCCTTAAGCTGGCCTCTGACCTGTCCATCAGGATTTGAGACCCATGAGCGTTTCAAGCGTTTCGTCTTCGTCGACGCCGCCGCTGCCCTTCAACTATCTCGACACGAACACGGGGCCGGCTGCGATCATGTCGGCCGTTGTGACGCCTGACAGCACCGACACCGGCGCCATCACGACCGACGCCGGTGCGACCCAGCCGCCGGCGCCGCCCCCGCTGCCGCCCGGACAGGGAACCCGGGTCAACCAGCTCGTCTGACATTCGCGTACCAGCTCGCGGCTGGACGCATAGCGAACGTCAAATCTACTCCACCAGTTTGCCCCAGAATTGCGCGATCACTAAGTGTCCCTGAACGGGAGGACGCTGAAATGATCGCGAAATGGCTGTTGCAGACCTTCGTCTGGATCCTCGGCTTTGCCGTGTTGCTGTTCGTGCCGGCAGGCACGCTGCACTGGCCAGGCGCATGGGTTTTCTTGGGATTCATGATTGCCTCCGGCCTCGGTTTCGGCGGCTGGCTTGCGGTGAAGGATCCCGGCTTAATGGCCGAGCGCATGCGCGCGCCGATCCGCACCGACCAGCCCGCCGACGACAAAAGGCTGCTGCTGGTACTTTTCACGGTCATCGTGATCTGGTTCATCGCGATGGGACTCGACGAGCGCTTCCATCTTTCGCACATGCCGTTCGCCCTGCAGGTGCTGGGCTTTTTGCTCCTGATCGCCTCCAATATCTTCATCATGTGGGTCTTCCGCACCAATTCCTTTGCGGCGGCGGTGGTGAGGATTCAGTCCGAGCGCGGTCACCACGTCATCTCCAGCGGGCCTTACGCCTTTGTTCGCCATCCGATGTATAGCGGTGCGATCCCGTTCATGGTCGGCGTCGCGCTGCTGCTGGGCTCGTGGTGGGGAGCGGCGATCTCACTGGTGTTCGCCATCCTCTTTGGCCTGCGCGCCCGCATCGAGGAGCGGACGCTGACGACGGGACTGCCAGGCTATGCTGACTATGCCTCGCGCGTGCGCTATCGTCTTGTCCCGGGAGTGTGGTGAGGACAATGGCGGAGAGCAAAACCCTGACCGGCGGCTGTCATTGCGGCCTGGTGCGATTCGAATGCACCACCGACCTTGCGATGGTCACCGCGTGCAACTGCTCGATCTGCACCAAGCGCGGCCTGCACTTTGCCTTTGTGGCGCCGGAGCGTTTTGTCCTCCGCGCCGGCGAGGACAATCTGAAGGAATATCTCTTCAACAAGCACGCGATCCATCACCAGTCCTGCAACGACTGCGGCGTCGAGGTGTTTGCGCGCGGCAGCAAGGGTGACGGCACGCCGGTGATTGCGCTCAATGTCAGCTGCGTCGATGGCATCGAGCTGGCAAAACTCAAGATGACGCCGGTCGACGGCAGGAATAAGTAAGTCTAGCGACCCCCGGGCGTCATGCCCGGCCTTGTGCCGGGCATCCACGTCTTGCTTTGCGTGAGATGAAGACGTGGATGGCCGGGTCAAGCCCGGCCATGACGAAGAACGGACAATGGTCCACTCTCCTCACACATCCAGCGCCTTGTAGTGGCGGAAGATGCCGTCTTCGTTGAAGGGAATGCGGCGGTCGCTGGCAAGATAGGCCGCGATCTTCGGGCGCACGCTGATGCGGTGATGCAGTTCGTGCAGCTTGGGAATGTTGGGCTCGAAGGCTTTCATGTGCCTCGGGAAAGCGTAACGCAGCCCCTCAACGATCTGGAACAGCGAGAGATCGACATAGGTGAGCTTGCGCCCCGTCACCCAGGCGCCGCCGCTCTTGCCCACCAGCTCCTCGAAATAATCAAGATATTTCGGCACACGCTCGTGCCAGAATTCGCGCGTGCGTTTCTTCGCCTCGGGCTTCTGGTCCTCGTAATAAAGCGAAGGGCCGAGCGGATGGTGCGTATCGTGTACTTCGACCACGAAGTCGGTGATCGTCAACTGCAGTTGATGCACCCACAGCCGGCCCGCCTCGGCCTTTGGCGCGAGCCCATGGCGCGCACCCAGATAGTGCAGGATGTTGGCGGTCTGGGCGATCACGAGCTTGCCCGCCTTGAGGAAGGGCGGCGCGAAGGGCGGCGTCGAGCCCGCTTCCATCATCCGCATCATGGCGGGGACGCCGCGCTGCCGCGCAACGTCGACATAGTCGGCGCCGGCCTCTTCCAGCGCGAGACGGACATATTCGCCGCGGCCCTGGATCGAAGGCCAATAATAGAGCTCATATCGCATCGGGAGCCTTTCTATTCCTACCCTCATGGTGAGGAGGCGCATTAGCGCCGTCTCGAACCATGAGGCCACCAGCTGGGCCACATCCTTCGAGATGCGCGCTTCATTTGCACCATTCGCGACGGCCTCGCTGCCGCTCGGCCTGCTCGGGTGCGCGCGCTCCTCAGGATGAGGGGTTAGCGTTGTGGCCCGACGGGGTTACTTAACGCGTTGTTAAAAGCGAACCTCAGAAAACCGAGATTATCCGAAACAACTCCCATCTTTCATCGGCGTTTCTTACAAAGTTTCAACGCTATTTCGCGAAGTGCGCCGGATTCCCCGATTTTCGGCCATTGGACGCTTCGCCAGTTAACCCTCCTCGCTTTAGGGTCGGACCACTCGTGGAGTGGATTTGACATTCGCTCCCACCTGGCCGCGAGTCCGAACAGCGAATGTCAAATCCGAAAACTCCACTAGAATCTAACATTTGCTAGTGGTCCTTTGATTCTAACATTCGCAAAAGTGGCCGCTGCGATGGGATGCGAATGTTAGAATCGGACCACTGGGAGAACGCCGTGCTCCATTCGGCCGCTTACACCTTTGCCTACCAACAGATTCTGGTCCTGATCGCGGGCAGCCTCTGCCTGTTCGGCACCTGGGTCGGCATGCGCCATTTTGCGCGAGCCCGCGCCACCGCAGGCGCCATTCGCCACGGCTGGCTGTTCATGGCATCGGTCGGCACCGGCGTTGCGCTGTGGGCGTCGACCTTCGTATCGATCCTGGCGCTCGATCCATTGCTCTCAAGCGGATTCGAACCGGCCGCCGCGCTTGCGGTCCTGATCATTGCCGTTCTCGCCTGCCTCGCCGGTTTTGAAATCGGCAGCCGGCACTTCACGCTCGCGCCCGAAGTCGGCGGCCTTGTGATGGGCGCCGGCATTCTTGCCATGCACGTCATCGCCCTTGCGGCCTGGCACATCCAGGGCAGCCTGGCGTGGAATCCTTACGGCATGGCGCCGGCCGCGGTTCTCGGCATCGGTTTGAGCGTCGTCGCCGTCAATCGGGCCAACCGGCCGGTGACGCGCTGGTGCCGTCACGGCGCCGCCATCTCGCTCGCCTGCATGGTCTGCGCCATGCACTATGCGCTTGTTGCGGCGACGACCGCCGTGCCGGATGCGTCCGTCGCGCTGCCGTCCAATCTCCTGTCGGCGAATTTGCTTGGCGTCGCGGTGGTCGGCGCCGTCCTGCTTGTGATGGGCAACGGCTTCTCGACCTACATCATCGATCTGCGCGCGCGGACGGAATCGGCCGATCGCATCCATCAATTGTCGTTCAACGATACGATGACGGGACTGCCCAACCGCATCGCCTTCAACGAGCGCCTGGCTTTTGACGCCGCCGAAGCCCACGAAAAGGCGCACAAGCTCGCCGCCTTCTCGATCGACATCGACGGCTTCAAGGACATCAACGATCTCTACGGCCACGGCGCCGGCGATCTTCTCTTGATCGACGTCGCGACGCGTATGCGCGAGCAGCTCGCGCCAAGCGAATTCCTCGCGCGCCAGGGCGGCGACGAGTTTCTGGCGCTGACGACGTCAGGCAACCATCCGGACGACGCGCAAGCCTTTGCGATGCGCATCTCGCAGGCTTTCGCGACGCCGTTCACGGTCCAGGGCTATGCGGTCGAGCTCACCGCCTCGATCGGCTTCTCGGTATTCCCCACCGATACGCCCGAGCGCGACCAGCTCCTGAGCAACGCCAAGCTCGCGATGCAGCGCGGCAAGCGCGCGCGAGGCGGCTCGATCTCCGCCTATAGCCGCGAGATGGACGACAGCGCCCGCAAGCGCCGCGCGCTCGCCCGTGATCTCGACTACGCGACCGAGCGCGACGAGCTGATGCTGTACTATCAGCTCCAGACCTCGCTCAACGACGGCAAGATCTGCGGCGCCGAAGCCTTGATGCGATGGAAGCACTCGAAGCTTGGCATGATCTCGCCCGGCGAGTTCATTCCGCTTGCCGAAGAAACCAAGGCGATAATGGAAATGGGCGAATGGGCACTGCGCGCCGCCTGCCACGACGCCGCGATCGGCAACATTCCCGGCACCGTCGCCGTCAACCTGTCACCGGTGCAGTTCGGCCGCGAGGACCTCGCCGAGATGATCCAGGGCATCCTGCTCGAAACCGGCCTTCCGCCCGCGCGACTTGAGGTCGAGGTCACAGAGTCCACTATTATGTCGGACCAGAGCCGCGGCCTGCACATCCTGCGCAAGCTGAAGGCCATGGGCGTCACGGTCGCCATGGACGACTTCGGCACCGGCTACTCGTCGCTGGCGACGCTGCACGTATTTCCGTTCGACAAGATCAAGCTCGACCAGACCTTCGTCAAACGGCTGCCGCACGACGCCTCGGCTGCCGCCATTGTCCGCACCGTGCTCGCGCTTGGCGAAAGCCTGCACATGCCGGTTCTCGCCGAAGGCATCGAGACCGAAGCGCAATGGGATTTTCTGGCGCGCGAAGGCTGCGCCAAGGGTCAGGGCTTCCTGTTCGCCAAACCGGTCGCGGTGACGCAATTGCCGACCGTGATCGAGGCGGCCGCGCGCTTTGTCCGCGAACCGGCACCGGCCGTTCAGGATAGCCAGGCAACTGTCGCCGCCTGATCCGCCGCGAAATCCAGCTTTTCTGTCGAACGACATGCCTTGGCGGGCGACGAAATAGCGTTCACACCGCTCCCACCACGATGCGAAGCGCATAGAGCCATCCCAGCAGCGTCGCGACCGACAGCACCGTCGTGATCGAGATGGTGGCCCCGACCAGCGGCTCCTCCACTCTGTACTCGCCCGCCAGGATATAAGTCGTCTTGGCGGTCGGGACAGCGGCGCAGATGACGGCGGCGATCGTGTAGAGCGGATTGAGGCCAGAGGCCACGCACAGGCCATAAACGATTAGCGGCATGATCAAAAGCTTCACGGCCGCGAGCGCGATGGATGCCGCAAGACTCTTGGCGATGCCTTCAATCGAAAGACCGAGCCCGATGGCAAACAGCGCGCAGGGCGTCAGCGCGCCAGCAAAGATATTCAAGTACGCCGCGAGTGGTGCCGGGATGGGCCAACCCGCGGTCGCCCATGCAAGGCCGATCAAGGTCGACAGCACCATCGGATTGAGCAGGATCTGCTTGGCCAGGGTGAACGGGTGCGCCATTTTTCCGTGCTTGCCGCCTTGCTCGCTCTCCAGAAGGACCACAGCGAGAGGAAACATCACCGCCGCCACGAAGACGGTTGCGACGGCGGCCGGCAAGACGGCGGGCTGGCCGTAGATCGAATGCAGGATCGGCAACGCCACAAATCCGGTGTTGGTCATGGCCGCCGCCATCCCATACATCGTGCTGCTGGCGGCGCCGCGTCCCAATCCGATACGCACGGCCAGGAACACCAGCAGGAAGCAGAGAATGGAGCCGCCGCCGAAGGCGAGCAGAAAGCGCCATTCCAGAAGGCTGCGCGCGGATTCCTGGGCGATCGTTACAATCAACAGCGCCGGCATCGCGACGTTGTAGGCAAAATGCACGAGCGCATCGGCAAGCGATCGCGACACGTAGCCCAGCCACCCGGCAAGCCAGCCGGTGATGATGATGGCAAAGACAGGCAGAACCAGGCTCGCGACTTGCATTGCATTCCCCTCGACCCTGCTGTCGTAAACAGGCCTCGCGCCAGGTCAAAGCATAGCATCGCGTCGCCGCGGAGGGGATGGGGCGTGTTCGCTCTACGTCTCTCCCCGTCTGCGGGGGAGAGACGAAGAAAAGTGCTAAGCTGACGTCAGTTCGCCGCGAAGCAATACATCAAGCCGTCGCCGCCGGTGCTCTTGAGGTCCGCCTGCGAACAGCCGCCGTCCGGTCCGCGCGACGGATGCGACGAATTCCAGGATTTCGAGGCGTCATCGCCGCGCAGTCCGATGCGGTCGATATGACCGACCATCGCGGCACCTTGCGTCGAGCTTGTCCAGTTCTTGCAGGTGCGATCTTCGCCGGCCGGAAACGCCGTGCCGTCGGTTTGCGTTCCCGTCAGCGCGTCGTGGCGGTTCGGCGTATCGCCGCGGCCGTTGATGACGTCGCCTTTCTCGCTAAGCGAAGTCTGCTTGGTGAGATTGTTGGAGGCGCTGTGCAAGTCGGCAACGTCCTTGGCAACAACGACGCCCTTGGCATTCTGCCACGGCCCCTTGCCGATGCGGTCGCGCGCATTCACGGCCGGCTTGCCGTCGGCGGCTTGCGCGGAGAGATAAGCGCGCCAGGTCTTGGCGGTTGCGCCTGCGGCACCCGCCAGCGTGGCGCAATGCTTGTCGGCGCCCTCGAGACCGCCGAGATCGGCGCCCTTGCCGGGTCCGTTAGAGGTGACAAAGAAGGTCATATTGGCCGATTGGGCTTGCGCCGGCTGCACGGCAAGGCCTGTGAACAGAGCGACCGCCGAAACCAGACCGAAATGCGAAATGCTTTTGGCAAAAGTGGACATTCAAAATCCTCCCAGGGTTATTGTTGACTTGATTGTCCGAGCTGCTCGTTGCGACGAACCGCCCCGCAACCGTGCAACACGTTACGGCCGACTTTATTCCACACTAGCGACGCCGGAATGAAAAAACGCGACCTCGCTTGACCCTTTCGGCCGGAATGGTCCACCATGGCTGTGCTCGGTCGGAGCATCCACGTTCGCGGAAAGGGCTGCGCCCACGACAGA
The DNA here is from genome assembly GCF_035652035.1 of Bradyrhizobium sp. Classification (GTDB taxonomy): domain Bacteria; phylum Pseudomonadota; class Alphaproteobacteria; order Rhizobiales; family Xanthobacteraceae; genus Bradyrhizobium. Next base: position 3,813 of record NZ_DASREO010000087.1, on the reverse strand, counting down.
AGACCTGCTGATGAAGGTCTATCTCTCCCCTTATCCGCCTGAGCGAACGCAGGTCACCGATAAGGGAATCTGTCATGGCCGACACGCTCGGATCCTATCCGCAATTTCGTCTCAATTTTGAACAGCAGGGCAAACGCGCCAAGGAGTTGCTCAAGGCCGCGCGCGCCGGTGAACCTGAGGCGCTCGCGCGCTTCAGGTCGCCGCCGCAGCTTGCCGAGGCCCAGTACCTGATTGCGCGGGAGTTGCGCTTCGACAACTGGGCCGCAATGAAGCGCCATATCGCCGACATGGCGCTCGCACGCGAGGCGATGACCGCTTCGGTACCCGACGGCGATCTTCGAACGCTGCATATCCGCTGCGGTCATGATCTGCAGGAGCCGCTGAAGGAAGCCGGCTTCGGCGGCGATTACTACGTCGATATCTACCCTTATATCATCGGGCCGGTCCGCGAAGGCGCAGGCTTTCTCGAGCAGCGCGCACGCCACATCGTCGACTGCTACGGCGATCAGTTCGATCCGCCGCTGGACTACGAAGGGCAACTTCGAGCTCTCGAAGACAGGGAGCGCGAACTCCGCGCGTCCGCCGATTACGAGCGCGTCGTGCTCTGGTTCGAACACGATGTCACCGACCAGCTGTCACTGATCCACTTGCTTGGGCATTACGCAAGACATCGGCGCCCACCGCGTCTGGAACTCGTCAACATCAGCGACTTCCCTGGCGGGCGACGTTTCACGGGACTCGGAGAGTTGCCGCCCGAAGCGCTGTGCATGCTGTGGACGACCCGTAAGGCGGTCAGCGCGGCGCAATTGCAGCTCGGTCTTGACGCCTGGCGTGCATTGGCCAGCCCCGACCCGCGGCCTCTCGCGGCGATCATGCGCAAGCGTACGCCCGCGCTGCCGTTGCTCGCCCGTGCGCTACAGCGTCATCTTCGCGAACTGCCCTCGGCCGCGAACGGCCTTTCGCTCACCGAGGAGATGGCGCTGAAGCTGATGGCGGAGCCGCCCCCGCAGTGGGGAGGCGTCGTCACTCTCGGAAGGATCTTCTCGGCGATGCATTGGGACATCGATCCGCTTCCCGGGCAGGGCGACGGTCATGTGCGGGACCGCGTGCTCAACATGGAAGGCGCAAGCGGTCCCGTCTTCGAGCGCCGTCCCGGGGTCGGGGTGGACGGCAAGGCGCGACCGCCCTGGACGGATCAACTTGATATCACTGACCTCGGACGCGCTGTGCTCAAAGGGGATGTGGATTTCATGTCGCTGACGCCACCAAACCGTTGGGTCGGCGGCGTCGAGATCGGCGCCGGCATGCCCGACTGGCGCTGGAATGACGAAGCGAGGGACGCTGTGCGCGTCAGGTAAGATCGCCACAACGAAAAACGCCGCGGTTTGCCGCGGCGCTCTCGTGTCTTGCTTCTTTTCGTGGCGGTTACGAAGTCTGTTGGATTGCCGACAGGATCCAGTTGCCGCCGCGCGGGCGGGTGAAGGTCCAGACTTCCGTGACTTCCTCCGGCTGTCCGTTGCCCTCGACCACGCGACCGGTGCCTCGATCGAGAAAGGTATCGACCAGCGAGTAGCGCATCGCCACGCTCGCATAATCGGTATCGCCCTCGCGCCAGGCTTCGGCGAGATCGCCTTGCAAAAGCTTGGTGCCCGAAACCTTGTTGACGATGTTGCGCGACCTGTTCTCGTCGAGGTCGCGGGTGAAATACGACACCATTTCCGGCGTTGCCAGCGTGCGAAGCCGTGCGACGTCCTCGTTCGAATAGGCGGCCTGGGTTTCGCCGAGCAGCCGCTCGAAGGCTTCATAATCGGCGCCGACGATCTGCAGCGGTGCGCTGCCCGATCCGAAACCGAAGCCCGACCCGTAGCTCGCCTGGGCGCTGAGCGGCGAAGGGCCGCCGGCATAGGCCGCACCCATCTCGTGACGGCGCTGCCACCACGACATCGCAAAGCGCACCAGGAACACGATCACGGCGATCTGCAGGATCAGTCCGAGGATCGACGAGAATCCGCCAATGCCGCCGAACAGGCCGTGACCGAACAGCATGCCGAACAGGCCGGCACCGAGGAACCCTGCGGCGAGCCCGCCGAAAAGACCCATGCCCGGCCGGTTGAAGAACCCGCCGCCCTGCGTGCCGAAGCCGGGGCTGCCCGGTTGGGTCGCGGTACGATTGAACGGTTGGGCGGTATTGGGCGCAGTCGAGGTTGACGGCGGCGCCGAGAACGTCCGCGATCCGCGCGAGCCCGAGGAGACGCCGCCGCCGACCCGCGCATCGGCCGAAGAGGCCACGACGACCAGCGGCATCGCCAGCGACAACACGAGCGCAAGCGCCTGTACCAAACCAAAAGCCCGTTGTCTGAAATTCATGGCCATATTCCCTTAAAACCCGCGTTCCCGATGGTCTTTCCCAAGATTCTCTTACGATTCCTGGAGCCCAACGGGAGGCGCCCCTTACATGGGCAAGGTCGCCTAAAAGGGAAGCCGCAGCGAGAGGGCCTGGCTGCGGCGCGGCGTCGCGGGTACTAGTGTCGCCTATTTGACGTTCCTGCACCATAAGCGGCGAATTCTATCAGGAACGTCAAATAGGAAAGCGGCACTAAAATCGATATTTGCTAGTGGTCCTGCGCTTCTAACATTCGCAAAAGTACCTGCAGCGATGGGATGCGAATGTTAGGAGCGGACCACTAGGTCTTGCAACTCATTATCAATGTTACTGAGGCGCCATCGTTTCCTTGACCGCTGCGACAAGCTGGCTCAGCGTGAAGGGCTTGGGCAGGAAGGCGAACTGCTGGTTCTCGGGCAGGCTCTTCTCGAAGGCGTCCTCGGCATAGCCGGACACAAAGATGATCTTCAGGTCGGGACTGCGCTGGCGCATGGTCTTGAGCAGCGTCGGCCCGTCCATTTCCGGCATCACCACGTCCGACACCACGAGGTCGACCGCCCCGTCTTTTTCTTCCAGCGCCTCCAGCGCCTCGACGCCGTTGGAGGCTTCGATGACGCTGTAGCCGCGCGAACGCAGGCCCCGCGCGTTGAGCGAACGCAGGCCCTCCTCGTCTTCGACCAGCAGGATCGTGCCCTGCCCGGTCAGGTCGGTGCGGGGCTTTGCTTCCGCGGAGGCTTCCTTCGCCGCGCCGCTCGCGGCGGGCTCGACCGCCACTTCCGCTTCGGCGTGATGCCGCGGCAGGAAGATGCGGAATGACGTTCCCTTGCCGGGTTCGGAATCCACATAGACGAAGCCGCCGGTCTGCTTGACGATGCCATAGACCGTCGACAATCCAAGCCCGGTGCCCTTGCCGACTTCCTTGGTCGAGAAGAACGGCTCGAAGATCTTGTCGATGATCTCGGCTGGAATGCCGGTGCCGGTGTCGACGATATCGATCCTGACATATTCGGCCGCCGGCATGCCCTTGTAGGCAAGCTGCGTGGCTTCGTCGGCGGTGACGTTGGAGGTGCGCACCGTCAGCTTGCCGCCATCGGGCATCGCGTCGCGCGCATTGACCGCGAGGTTGACGATCACCTGCTCGAATTGCGAGACGTCGACCTTCACCGGCCACAGGTCGCGGCCGTGGATGAGATCAAGTTTCACCTTCTCGCCGATCAGCCGGCGCAGCAGCATGGTGAGATCGGACAGCGCGTCGCCGAGATCGAGCACTTGTGGACGCAGCGTCTGGCGGCGCGAGAACGCCAGCAGCTGGCGCACCAGCGTTGCCGCGCGCGTCGCGTTCTGCTTGATCTGCATGATGTCCTGGAACGACGGATCGGTCGGCTTGTGCGCGTTCAGCAGGAAGTCGTTCGCCATCATGATCGCGGACA
>NZ_DASREO010000086.1:0-57126 GCF_035652035.1 Bradyrhizobium sp. | reverse complement strand
CCATGCGACTGTTCGATCAGACAAAGCAAAAACGGAGACGCCCATGCCGGGACTACGACCTCGAGCGGCCAGGAATCCAACGGGCTATCTCCGCCTGCCCGCCACTATGACAGTGACAGCCATCGAGATACAGGAATCCATCGCGCCGCCTCAACGCTCGAAGACATGGATTCCGGATTCGCATCTTCGATGCGCCCCGGAATGACGACACGGGAGAGCGATTGGGCCTCCTCAGAATTTTTCCACCCAGGGCCGCAATTCCACTTCCCAGCTCCAGGCGCTGCGTGGCTGTTGCAGCACGCTCCAGTAGCTGAGCGCGATCGCATCCGGATCGAGAAACGAATCCGGCCGGTCGGCGGGGTCTGTGCGCGTGGCGCTGCGGATGCCGCCATCAATGACGAAATGCGCGATGTGAAGGCCTTGCGGCGATAATTCGCGCGCCATGCTTTGCGCGAGCCCGCGCAGCGCGAATTTTCCCATCGCGAACGATGCCGATTGCGCGTAGCCCTTGACGCTCGCCGACGCGCCGGTGAAGAGAATGGCGCCCTGCTTGTTCGGCAGCATCCGCTTGGCTGCCTGCTGGGCCACCAGAAAGCCGCCGAAGGCGCTGACCGCAATCGCCTGCATCACGTCAGCGGGCGCCAGATCGATCAGCGGGCCACGCGCCCGAGCGCTCGCATTGTAGACGACGAGATCAGGCGTGCCGATTTCGCGCTCGACGAGGCCGAACAGGCGCTCGACTTCATCAGGCTCGGTCGCGTTGCAGGCATAGGCCTTTGCCTTGGTCTCTGTGCAGAGCGCGCCAAGCTTCTCGATGCTGCGGGCTGCGAGCGCGACGCGAATGCCTTCGCGCGCAAACAGCCGCGCCAGCGAGGCGCTCAGGCCTTCGCCGGCCCCGACGATCAGGGCATTCTTGTATTTTGGCGTTTCCATCGGATGTTCCTCGTTTGATCGGCGGCCAGATGTGCAATAGTTCGCTACAACAGATGAGGAAGCGATCAGGGAAATTCAATGCAACAGCATTCACAAAATGACCTTGTGAATTCCGACCCGCGTTCGTCGCGGCTGGCGCCGGACACGTCTGGCATGAATTTCTATCATGCTGACCCATCGCTGTCGGATCTGCTTCGCATCCATTTGCCGGAGGCGCTGTTTCACCATATCGAGCCGCACCTTGAGCGCCTGGGCCGACTTGCCGGCGGGCATCTCGACGAATGCGCGCGGCTCGCCGACCGTCACGTGCCGGTGCTGCATCAGCGCGACCGCTTTGGCCGCGACGTGCAGTGGATCGAATATCATCCGGCCTACCGCGAGCTCGAACGCGCCGCCTTCGGCGAGTTCGGCATTCATGCGATGTCGATCCGCAAGGGCATCCTGGGCTGGGGCGACAAGTATCCCGTCGCCGCCAAGCATGCCTTTACGTTTCTGTTCAATCAGGCCGAGTTCGGGCTCGGCTGCCCGATCAACGTCACCGACGGCTGCGCCAAATTGCTTGCTAATTTCGGCAGCGAAGCGCTGAAGGCGAAATATCTCGACGGCCTCACGCAAACCGACATGAACAAGCTCACTCAGGGCGGCCAGTTCATGACCGAAAAGGAAGGCGGCTCCGACGTGGGGACGCTGACCACGACCGCGGTCGAGGAGGGCGACCATTGGCGCCTTTATGGCGAGAAATGGTTCTGCTCGAATGCCGACGCCAAGGTCGTGATGCTGCTGGCGCGCCCCGAGGGCGCCGGTCCCGGCACGCGCGGTGTCGGTCTGTTCCTGATGCCGCGCACGCTCGACGACGGCTCGCCCAACCACTACCGGATCGTGCGGCTGAAGGACAAGCTCGGCACCCGTTCGATGGCGTCGGGCGAAATCAAGCTCGAGGGCGCGATTGCGTACGCGGTCGGCAAACTCGATCGCGGCTTCGTGCAGATGGCTGAGATGGTCAATTCGTCGCGGCTTTCAAACGGCGTCAAATCCACCGCGCTGATGCGCCGCGCCTGGCACGATGCGATGACGGTGGCGAAAAACCGTGTCGTGTTTGGCAGGCGCATCATCGACCTGCCGCTGGCGCAACGGCAATTGATGAAGATCACGCTTGCGACCGAGCAGGCGCTGTCGATGAGTTTCCTCACCGCCGATGCGCTCGATCGTGCTGAGGCCGGCAGTCAGGATGCGGCTGCGTTGCTGCGCATTCTGACACCGACGCTGAAATTCCGCGCCACGCGCGATGCCAGAAAAGTCTGCGGCGATGCCATGGAGATGCGCGGCGGCATCGGTTACATCGAGGAATTCGCCACCGCGCGGCTGTTGCGTGACGCGCATCTCGGCTCGATCTGGGAGGGCACCGGCAACATCGTCGCGATCGACGCGCTGACACGAGCGGTCGGCCGTCACGGCGCCGACGCTGCGCTGGCGGCCGATCTGCATGCGCGGCTCGATGACTCCGCCGATGTCCCAAGTGGCTGGCGCGATCGTTTGCGTGGCTTGACGGATCGCGCCGTCGGATTTGCCCGCGAGGTCGCCGGCCGCGGCGAGAACGAGGCTGAAGCCCGCCGCGCCACCAGTCTTCTTTATCACGTTGCAAGCGCGGTGGCGCTGGCGTGGGAGGCCCATCGCATTCACCAGATGCGCGGTGATGCACGGCGCTTGCTGCTCTCGCGGCTGGTGATTGATCACCGCTTGCCTTCCGGCGATCCGTTCCGCATGTCCGATGACGGCAGGCAACGCGCGATCACGCAAGCTTTGCTTGGCGATCGCGCGGTCGGCATGGAAGAGGCTGGTGAGTTGGCCGAGTAGCTTCTAGTCGTCGAACGCCGGCGGCGGCACGAAGCCGCCGAATGCGTGCTCGATCAATTCTGCAAGCTTGAGCGGCGTGCGGTCTTCCAGCCACGGGCCGACGATCTGAACGCCGACCGGCAGGCCGTCGGGAGCGAAACCAACAGGTATCGCGGTTGCGGGCAAGCCCGTGAGATTGGCAACACCTTGCCACGCCATCTGGTCGACAAAGGAAAATTCCTTGCCGTCGATCGTGATGCGCCTTTTCTCCTGCTCCGGATTGTGGTCATGCGGAAAGGCCGGTGTCGACATCACCGGGCAGATCACCGCATCGAAGCTTTCGAACAGGGCGCGCCACTCTGCCCGCAACCGCAACCGCGCGTTGTCGGCCATGACCCAGTCGCGGTGGCTGAGCGCAATGCCGCGCAAGCGCTCGGCCTGCCCGTTCATTGCGTCGGCGGGAAGATTGGCTGCTGCCGTCACGAGGTTCGCATAGACCTCGGGCGGGAATCCCACCGAGAGAGCGGACATCAGCATCCGCATGAACAGGCGAAAAGCGGCGCCGAAATCCGGCCAGAGCGGGCTTTCGCGCGCGACGTTGACGCCAGCCTTGGCGAGATTGGTGGCGAGTTGATCGATCGCCGAGCGCACCACCGTGTCGGTCGGCGCCACGGGATCGCTCTCGATCACCAGCACGCGGAAGTTCTTCAGGTCGGCATGACGCGGCGGCGGCAACGACAGGCGGTAGGCCTTGCCGGCTTCGAGCGGATCCGGTCCCGCGATGACGTCCAGCAAGAGCGTGAGGTCCGCGGCCGAGCGCGCCATCGGGCCGATCGAGCCCATGTCGCGGTCGGTGGGCAGTGCCGGAAGCGGCGGTGGCACGTGGCCGCGGATTGGCACTAACCCTTGCGTCGATTTGTGCGCGAACACGCCGCAATGAAAGGCTGGCACGCGCAGCGATCCGGCCAAGTCTGTTCCGATCGAGAGCGACCCGTAGCCGGCCGCGAGCGCGGCGCTCGATCCGCCGGACGAACCGCCGGGGGTGCGCGTGAGGTCATAGGGATTATTGGTGGTGCCGTAGATGTCGTTGTAGCTCTGCCAGTCGCCAAGCGCGAGCGGCACGTTGGTCTTACCCAGGATGACGCCACCAGCCTCCTTGATGCGTGCAACCGCGACTGCGTCTTCCTTGGGATGAAAATCCTTTTGTGCCGGCATGCCCCAGGTCGTCGGCGTCCCTGCGAGATTGAAGGATTCCTTGATCACCATGGGAATGCCGAGCAACGGCCGCGTTTCGCCGCGGGCGCGCGCCCCGTCGGCGGCTCGCGCGGCATCGCGCGCGCGGTCGAAATCACGGACGCAGACCGCGTTGATTTTCGCATCGTGGCGTTCGATGCGTGCGATGGCGTGCTCCGTCAGTTCGACTGACGACACTTCTTTTCGCGCGAGCGCCCTCGACAGGCCGATGGCAGTCTCAAAAGTCCATTGCGATTTCGCCACGTCAGTTCTCCCGGTCTGATATCTCTTCGAGGGAGAATATGCGCGCCGAAAATGACCGTCGCTAGACCGCTATTGCTGTCCGTGGATTATCCCGGCAGCATCCGCCGCATGATCCCGTCGCGATACACAAAGATATGGACCAATGCGGCCATGACGTGAATTCCGATGAGGACAAGTAACGTCCACCCTGCCACCTGATGCCAGCCGTCGATGAATTTATTGGCGGCGGGGTTGTCGGACGCCAGCATCGGCAACGGCATGAGATAGAAGAAAGACAATGACCAGCCGCGAAAGGACGCGAACAGCCAGCCGGTCAGTGTGGTCGCAAGTACGAGCGCATAGAGCGCCCAGTGAACGAATACCGATGTCAACCGTTGCCAGGGCGGAAGCGAGTTTTCCGGCGCAACCGGGTGCGTCAAGCGCCAGATGAAACGCAGAACAATCAATGAGAGAATGACGATACCGAAGGAGACGTGAAACGTCATGGGAGCGCCGGGCGTCTGATCACGATGGAGATCAGGCATCAGCCAGCCGATCGGATATTGCACGGCGAGCAGCGCGACGATCAGCCAGTGAAACGTCTTCGCGGTGGTCCCGTATTGCAGGCGAGTTGTCATGGCCTCATCTCTCGTCCAGGACTGGTTTCAGATATCGAGAGCTGCATCAATTCCAGCTAAGCCGCGCCGATAAGAATACCGACACCGAGCACGATGACGCCGCCGAGCACGATCTGGAACACGGCCTGCAAGAATGGTGTATCCATATAGCGCGCGCGAATGAAGGCAATCGCCCAGAGTTCGAAGAAGACTACAACGCTGGCGATTGCGGTCGCAATCCAGAAGGCATTGGCCCAGTGGTCGGGCACCAGATATGGTATGGTATGGCCGAGACCGCCGACCGTGGTCATTAAGCCGCAGGTGAGACCGCGCAACCAGGGCGAGCCGCGTCCCGTGAGCGATCCGTCATCAGACAGTGCTTCCGCAAAACCCATGCTGATGCCGGCGCCGATCGATGCGGCGAGACCGACCAGAAACGTCTGCCAGTTCTGGTGGGTGGCGAAGGCTGCGGCGAATAACGGGGCCAGCGTCGACACCGATCCGTCCATCAACCCGGCAAGGCCCGGCTGCACATATTGCAGCACGAACACGCGGCGGCGCGTCTTGTCTTCCTCGGCGCGCACGTCGGGGGTGAGGATCTGGTCCGTCAGTTTGGCGGCGACGTTTTCGTGGCCTTTCTCGGCTTCCGCCAGGTCGGCGAGCAGCCTGCGAACGCCAACGTCTTGCGTCTGCTCGGCGGCCTTGATGTAGAACCGCTCCGCCTCGAACTCCATCGTCGCCGCTTCCTTGCGGATCGCATCGAGCGACAGGTTCTTGGTCAGCCAGATCGGGCGACGGCGCAGAAAGCCCTTGACGTTGTCACGACGGATCGGCGGCAGGTTCTGGCCAAAACGCTTTTCGTACATTTCGAGCAGCATGTGGCGATGGCCTTTTTCCTCCTCCGCCATTTGCTCGAACAGCTTTGCGGATTCCGGATAGCGCTCGGCGAGGTCTTCCGCGAAGCTCATATAGATGCGGCTGTCTTCCTCTTCGGCGGCGATCGCAACCGCCAGCACTTCCCGCTCGGTCAGATCGGCAAATTTCTTCAACGCGAACCCCCGGCAATCGATTTAGAATTATTCTAAAGTCGATATAGCCTCAGCCTCAGCCGGCGTCAAATCGCCGGGTTCTTGCCGCGCATGTTTCGGAGGTTCGATGGAACCGTTGCGAGGCCGGTCCGTTCGATTTCCGGAAAGAGTTTGCAGGAAACCCGTATGCAAAAGGTCAAATACCGCATGAACGACCCGCGGCTTGCGCCGCGGCGGACCAGGCTTGAGATTCCCGGATGGGCCGGCAAGCGCGAGCCGCGCGCCGATGGCTCGCGAGAGCAGGTGTGGCACTGCGTTCCGTTTTCGGAAGGCGCGCAATACGGGATCGAGCTGTTCTACCCTTACGACAACGAATTGCGCGTCAGCACCAAGGACGGGCGTCTCGTTCTGGAAAGTGATTGGGGCGAGCCACCGGACGGCGGGGTTCATTGGCCGCCGTTCCGGACCTTCGGCGACGATTTTTACACCTATCAGATCCTGCTCGACCTCAAGGTCGAGCAGGGCATGGCGATCCGCACCGAACCGCATCCGCGCTTTTACAACGATCGAACCGGCACTGTTCCGATCGCAGTGCCGGCGTTGATCCGAAACTGGTGGCCGATGATGTTCTTTTGCGTGTTCAAGTCACCCGATGAGGGATGCACGCATATTTTCCGCCCCAAGGAGCCGTTTGCCCAGATTATCGTGATCCCCGAAGAGGCCAGTTTCGAACTCGAACCGATGAATGAGGAAGAATTCGCCGAACGCGAGCTGCAATCGCGCCGGATCTACAACAGCCGGCCGACACTATCGGCCGGGACCGAATGGACCTCGTCAACCGACACCGTGTTCGATGGCACCTATAGGCATCTTCATCGCGCAGCGAAAGAGAAGGCGCGCGAGCAATAGTATCTCGCTGATGTCGTCATCCGAAAAAGAACAGGACCCTTGGGGGTCCTGTTTGCGTTCGGCATTTCTTCCGATCATCAATAATAGCGGTAGTAGCCGTGGTGGTGATGATGGTGGTGGTGATGGTGATGATAGTATCGGGGCCTGTAGTATCGTCGCCAGAAGTGATGGTGATGATGATGGTGGTGGTGATGGTAAAATTGCGTCAGCTGCACATTCCCCGTCGTCGACGGCGCAGGGGCTTGATCGACCGTTCGCAGCAACGCCGCAGCATTGGGGATAGGCTCCAGCAATTCGGCAAATGAATTGGCTTTCAGGCTTTCAGCCGGGGCCAGTGGCGCTGGTGCGGCCTGGGCGGAGCCCAAGGTTCCGAGCGCAGCTACCGCGCCCAAAAGGCCAGCGATCTTCTTCTCCATGGATTTCCTCCAAACTTGATGCAGGGCACATATCCCTCAGCCGCCAACGCGCGGGAACCCGCGATCGTTCCCCACAACTTTGATCGAATGATCTGGGAAGGCCTGGATTCGAGTGCGCTTCTAGACTGCAGCCGTTTTCAGAAATTGCAGCAGCAAGCGGCTCACCTCACCCGGCTGCTCCTGCTGCACCCAGTGCCCGGCGCCGTCGATGAGGTGAACGCCGGTCATGCGCGTGCAAGCCGTCGTCTGCACGGTCTCGAACACGCCGGGCCGCTGATGGGTTCCCCAGTCCTGTTTACCTGAAATGAAGCAGGAGGGCACGTCGATGCTCTTGCCCGACCAGGTCTCGAGCTCGGCGGTGAACGCACCTGATGTGCCGCAGCGATACCATTGCAGGCCGCCCTGAAAGCCGTTGCGCTGATATTCGCTGCTATAGACGGCAAGCTCGTGATCCGGCAGCCAAGTGTTCGCGGCGATCGCTTCCTTCGACGGCATCTCCGGCGCGACCGTTTCGGGCATGGTCTTGGCAAGATCCATCACATAGTAAGTCGGCAGCTTGGCGAGTTCTGTTGCCGACCATGATTTGAGCGGATGCGGCTTGTTGTCCTTCCAGTCGGCGCTCTTGTGATGATAATAGGCGCGCAGGAAATCATGCACGCCTTGTGGCGCGCGCCACATGTCGTCGTTCGCCTCGCGCGTCGCGTAATACCAGTGATAGTGCTTACGCGGCCGCGGCAGTGATGCGAGTTCGTGATGCACCGGATCAACGCGCTTTGGCGGCAGCGGCGCATCGGCGAAATTGAAAGCCATTTGCGGCGGGCCCGGGAACGGCGCGCTCATCAGCACAACCGATCGAAACACGTCGGGACGGATTAAGCCGCACCAGGCGGCGACCGGACTGCCGAAATCGTGGCCGACCACGGCGGCGACCGAGCGATAGCCGAACGCCGCGACGACGCCCAGCGCATCGCGCACGAGATTTGTCAGGCGGAACGGCGTCAGGCTGCCATCATAGCTCGCATCCCATCCGGTGGTGCGGCCGTAGCCGCGCTGGTCCGGCGCGATCACGTGATAGCCGGCTTCGGCCAGCACCGGCATCACCTTTCGCCAGCTATAGGCGAGTTCCGGAAAGCCGTGCAGCAGCAGCACGCACGGGCGTTCGTTGCTCCCATAGCCAGCTTCGAGCACATGCACCGAGAGGCCGTTGACGCCCTCGATGACGCGCGACCGGATGCCGGCAGGGAGCGGGAGATCGGGGAGGTTGGTGGAAGTTGAACTCATCCTGGCGAATCCACGACTAATACGCATCCTGGCGGCTCTTCAACGGGACGATGCTACCTGCCGAGAGGCTGGCAAGGCAAGCAACGTCGCCGTTCCGGCCGGTTGCGCAGGCGTTCTTGGAAAGGCACATGCAGATGTATCGTTACGTCAGTCTCCTCGCCATGACCGCTTTTCTGTCCTGCGTGTCGGCGCTCGGCGCCCCAAGGGAAGGCGGTCTGATCAACGACCTGCCGCACGGTTATATCGGTGAATTCCGGTGGGACGGCGACGAGACGGTGCAGCACGTCGTCATCAGATTTGATCAGGTGCGGATGTTGACCGATGAGAGCGCCGAAGCCACAGGATGTGGCGCCTACGAGGTCGGCCGTTACGTGACGAAGATCAAGGTGCAGATGCTGGTCAACCGGTCCGATTTGCGGGTCCAGATTCTGGAACAGTCACCTGAAAGCGGCGGCAACGTCACCAGCGGCGCCTTCGTCACCGACGGCAGCCACCGGGGCCGCCTTTCGCGCGATCTCCAGCAAATCGATGCCGAGTGGACGGGCGCATCAGGCGGAAAACGGGGGCAGTTACATCTGCGCGCGTCGTCATCTGCCGTTTGCGCGCCGTCGACGTCGCTTTAGCGAACGTCGCCGTCGCCCGGAAGCAACCGCGCTTCTACAGCCGCTCCACGATCGTCACATTGGCCATGCCGCCGCCCTCGCACATCGTCTGCAAGCCGTAGCGCTTGTTGCGCTGCTTGAGTGCATTGACGAGCGTCGTCATCAGTTTCGTTCCGGACCCGCCCAGGGGATGACCGAGCGCAATGGCGCCGCCATTGACATTAAGCCGCTCGGGGTCGGCGCCTGTCGTCTTCAGCCACGCGGTCGGCACCGATGCAAACGCCTCGTTGACCTCGAACAGGTCGATATCGTCGACTTTCATGCCGGCCTTTTTCAGCGCGCGTTCCGTCGCATGCAGCGGCGCATCCAGCATGATCACGGGATCGCCGCCCATCATGGTCATGTGATGAACCCGCGCCAGCGGTGTGGCACCGAGCGACTTCAACCCCTTCTCGTTGACAACCATCACGCCGGACGCGCCGTCGCAGATCTGGCTGGCGGAGGCCGCCGTCAGCTTGCCGTTCTCCGCGATCAATTTGACGTTTCTGATGCCGTCGAGGCTGACGTCGAAACGAATGCCCTCGTCGATCGCATGAATGTCCTTTGAGCCGTCCGCGCGCGTGATCGGCAGCGGGACGATCTCATCCTTGAAGCGGCCGCCTTGCGTCGCCGCGATCGCGCGCTGGTGGCTTTGATAGGAATATTCGTCGAGCTCGTTTTTGGAGAGGCCGTATTTCTCCGCCATCATTTCCGCGCCGGTGAACTGGCTGAACACGATGTTCGGGTAGCGCTGCTCGATGTTCGGGCTCTTGTAGTGGCCAAAGCCGTTTTTCGCCGGCAGCTGCGAGGCAAGGCCCATCGGCACCCGCGTCATCGCCTCGACGCCGGCCGCGATCACGACATCCATGCTTCCCGACATCACCGCCTGTGCGGCGAAGTGAAGCGCCTGCTGCGAGGAGCCGCATTGCCGGTCGATCGACGTGCCCGGCACGCTCTCCGGCAATTTGGAAGCCATGATGGCATTGCGCGCGATATTGTTGGATTGCTCGCCGACCTGCATCACGCAGCCCATGATCACGTCTTCGATCTGGTCCGGTGCGGCGCCCGAACGTTCCACCAGCGCATCGAGCACCGAGGCTGCGAGATCGGCGGGATGCCAGCCGGCGAGACGGCCTCCCTTGCGGCCTCCGGCGGTGCGCGCAGCGGCGACGATATAGGCCTCGGCCATGGGCGTTCTCCCTGATTTTGCTTGGCGGAATTCGTGATTTTGCTTGGCGGAATTAAAGTGACGCAGGCGGATTGAGTCAATCAATACTGGTGTCCCGGTTCTGACATTCGTATCCTGTCGCGGCGGCACTTTTTACGAATGTCAGAACCAAAGGGACACTAGCAAATCCATGGTTCTAGTGTGGCTTTGACTCTGACGTTCCTTTGACGAGGTCACAGCAAAACTGAAAGGAACGTCAGTGTCGCCACACTAGCTTGCAATTTAAGTCTTGAGGCCGCCCGCGCCATAGGGTTAGCGTGCAAGCAAGAATGAATAATTCGGGAGAGACGTCACCATGCAATTGAAAGACGTTGCAGTCATGATCACCGGCGGCGGTTCCGGCCTTGGCGCCGCGACCGCGCGCGCCATGGCAGCCAAGGGCGCCAAGGTCGCAGTCCTCGATCAAAGCAAGGAAAACGCCGAGAAGGTCGCAGCCGAACTGAAAGGCATCGCGCTGGTCGCCGATGTGACCGACGAGGACGGAGTCAAGGCGGCCATCGCAAAGGCCGAAGCCGCGCACGGCGTCGCGCGGGTGTTGGTGAATTGCGCGGGGATCGGCGGATCGCAGCGCATCGTCGGCAGGGATGGCGTCTATCCGTTGGCAAAATTCGCGCGCATCATCAACGTCAACCTGATCGGAACGTTCAATGTGCTGCGGTTGTTCGCCGAACGTCTCTTGACCGAACAACCGGTCGGCGAAGAGCGCGGCGTCATCATCAATACCGCGAGCGTCGCCGCCTATGAGGGCCAGATCGGCCAGATCGCCTACTCGGCGTCAAAGGGCGGCGTGGTCGGCCTCACGCTGCCGGCCGCGCGCGACCTCGCCCAGCACAAGATTCGGGTCAACACGATTGCGCCCGGCCTGTTCTTCACGCCGCTCCTGATGGGATTGAGCGAAGAGGCAAGGGCGAGCCTCGGCGCGCAGGTGCCGCATCCGGCGCGGCTTGGCGATGCTAGCGAATACGGCAATCTCGCGGTCCACATCGTCGAGAACGCCATGCTCAACGGCGAAACCATTCGCCTCGACGGCGCCATCCGCATGGCGCCGCGCTGACGCTGCGAATTCGGAGAGTGACGATATGAATTTCGATTTTTCCGACGACCAGAAACAGCTGCGCGACTCCGCGCGGAAATTCCTTGCCGAAAAATGTCCGCCCAAGGCAGTGCGCGCCGTCATCGACGGCAAGGCGCCGTATGATCGCGAGCTCTGGAAAGGGCTCGCCGAAATGGGCTTTCTTGGGGTTGCGATTCCGGAGGCCTATGGCGGCACTGGCGCCGGTCATCTCGAGCTGTGCGTGATCGCCGAAGAAATGGGTCGTGC
Source organism: Bradyrhizobium sp. (assembly GCF_035652035.1). Classification (GTDB taxonomy): domain Bacteria; phylum Pseudomonadota; class Alphaproteobacteria; order Rhizobiales; family Xanthobacteraceae; genus Bradyrhizobium. Next base: position 45,443 of record NZ_DASREO010000086.1, on the reverse strand, counting down.
GCTGGCACCGGTTCCGTTCTCTTCCACGGTCTATCTTGCCGCCGAGGCGCTGCTGCTTGCCGGCAGCGAAGCGCAGAAAGAGAAGTGGCTACCGGTGATTGCCTCGGGCGACGCGATCGGGACGCTCGCTTTGTTCGAAGGCAAGGGCAATCCATCGCCAGCGGCGATCAAGCTTGCCGCCTCTGGCGGCACACTCGACGGCGTCAAGATGCCCGTCGCCGACGGGGCAATCGCGGATTTTGCGATCGTCGCCGCGCGCACGGCGTCGGCCGGACGCGAGACTGACATCTCGCTGTTTCTGGTCGACATGAAGGCCGGTGGTGTCGAGGCAAAAGCGCTCGGCAACATCGATCCGTCGCACGGACAAGCCGAAGTCACCTTCAAGAAGTGCAAGGCGGAGACTCTCGGTCCCGCTGGCGAAGGCTGGAGCATCATTTCGCAGGTGCTGGACCGTGCCGCGGTGCTGCTCGCCTTCGAGCAGATCGGCGGCGCCGACCGCGCGCTTGAAATGGGACGCGACTACGCGCTGGATCGCATCGCCTTCGGCCGGCCGATCGGATCGTTCCAGGCGATCAAGCATATGCTGGCCGACATGTACGTCTCGGCCACGCTGGCGCGCTCCAATTGCTACTATGGCGCCTGGGCGCTCTCGACCAACGCCGGCGAATTGCCGGAAGCGGCCGCCGCGGCGCGCATCAGCGCGACGCAAGCCTTTCAGCATTGCGCGAAGAACAACATCCAGGTTCACGGCGGCATGGGATTCACCTGGGAGTTCGACTGTCATCTGTATTACCGGCGCGCCAATGCGACCGCGCTCTCGCTCGGCTCGATGTCGTATTGGGAAGATGCGCTGATCGATCGCATGCGGAAGCGCAACGCGGCTTAGGAACGCGCCATGAATTTCGACGATACCCCGCAGGAAGCCGCCTTTCGCACCGAAGCGAAGGCCTGGATCGCCACACACGCGCCGAAGCAATATGAGGAGGAACTGAAAAGCTCCTCGCTTGGACGCTCGGTGCTCAAAGGCGCCGATTTTCTCGACGTCGCCAAGGCGTGGCAGAAAAAGAAGGCGGACGCTGGCTGGGCCTGCCTGCACTGGCCGAAGGATTACGGCGGACGCGGCGCGTCGCCGATTGAGCGGGTGATCTGGCAGCAGGAGGAAGGCGCTTTCGGCAAGCTGTCCTTCGCCTTCATCATCGGCCATGGCATGTGCGGCCCCACCATGATGGGCTATGCGAGCGAGGAGCATAAGCGCCGCTACCTGCCGCCGCTCGCCTCGGGCGAGGAAATCTGGTGCCAGTTGTTCTCCGAACCCGCCGGGGGATCCGACGTTGCGGGCTTGCGCACGCGCGCGGAGAAGCGCGGCGACGAGTGGGTCATCAACGGTCAGAAGATCTGGACCTCGGGCGCGCATTATTCGGACTACGGCATCCTGCTGACGCGCACCGATGCGACTGTCCCCAAGCACAAGGGGCTCACCATGTTCTTCCTGGACATGAAGAGCCCGGGCGTCGAGATCAGGCCGATCAAGCAGGCCAACGGCGATTCTCACTTCAACGAGGTCTATTTCACCGACGTGAAGATTCCCGACTCGCAGCGGCTGGGCGCCGTCAATGACGGCTGGAACGTCTCGCTGACCACCCTGATGAATGAACGGATGTCGATCGGCGCCGGCATCGCGACCGGCTTTCCGGAGCTGTTCGAGTTTTGTAGCAACCTGATGCTGGAAGACGGACCTGCGATCGACGACCGCGGCGTCCGTTCCAAGCTTGCCCAGTGGGCGGTCCGCGCCAGCGGACTGAAATACACCAACATGCGTGCGATCTCGGCGCTGTCGAGGGGCGAGCGGCCGGGACCTGAGAATTCGATCGGCAAGCTGGTCGCAGGATCGATGATCCAGGACATCTCGGCTTACGCGCTGGATCTGCAGGGCGCGGCGGGCGTGCTCTCGGGACCAGAAGATGCAGAAGCCGCCGGCAAGTTCCAGGCCATGCTGCTGCGTGCGCCGGGCACCCGCATTGAAGGCGGCACCGACGAGATCATGCGCAACATCATCGCCGAGCGCGTGCTGGGCTTGCCCGGCGACATCCGCGTCGACAAGGACGTTCCGTTCAACCAGATCCCGACCAAGGGGAGATAGTTCTCGCGTCCCGGACGCGGCGCGGCGTTCTTCACACCGCGTCGCAGATCCGGGACCTATGCCGACCAATGGGCGCCGGCTCAGCAGCGCATCGCTTCACGCTGCTCAGCATCCGGGGCACGCTTCTGAGACGAGGGGACACCCGATGAACTTCGATGACAGTCCGCAAGAGGCAGCGTTCCGCGCGGAGACGAAGGCATGGATCGAAGCCAACGCACCGAAGGAGTTCGAGGCGGAGCTTTCGAAGGCGTCGCTCGGCCGCATCCGCTTGCAGAAGCACGACATCGTCGAGGTCGCGAAAGCCTGGCAAAAGAAGAAGTCCGACAGCGGCTGGGTGTGTCTGAACTGGCCGAAGGAATATGGTGGCCGTGGGGCCTCGCCGGTCGAACGCGTGATCTGGCAGCAGGAGGAGGGCGTCTACTTCAAGCTGACAAGCCCGTTCCAGATCGGCGAGGGCATGTGCGGGCCGACGCTGATGGCGTTCGGCAGCGAGACTGACAAGCGGCGTTATTTGCCGAAGATCGCCTCCGGCGAGGAAATCTGGTGCCAATTGTTTTCAGAGCCGGCCGGCGGTTCCGACGTCGCGGGCCTGCGCACCCGCGCTGAGCGCGACGGCGATGACTGGATCATCAACGGCCAGAAGATCTGGACATCGGGCGCGCATTACGCCGATTACGGCCTTCTGATCACCCGTAGCGATCCGGGCGTGCCGAAGCACAAGGGGCTCACCATGTTCTTCATCGACATGAAGAGCAAGGGCGTCGAGGTCAGGCCCATCAAACAGGCCAACGGCATGCAGGAATTCAATGAGGTGTTCTTGACGAACTTGCGCATTCCCGATTCGCAGCGGTTAGGGGCGGTCGGCGACGGCTGGAATGTCTCGTTGACGACGCTGATGAACGAACGGATGTCGATCGGCGCGCGGCTTGCGACCGGCTTCAACGAAATCTTCGATTTCTGCTCGAGCCTGATGACCGACGACGGGCTTGCGATCGACGATCGCGCGACGCGTTCGAAGCTCGCGCAGTGGGCGGTCAGGAACAGCGGCCTCAAATATACCAGCATGCGCACGATCTCGGCGCTCTCCAGGGGCGAGCGGCCGGGGCCGGAAAATTCGATCGGCAAGCTGGTGTCCGGTTCGATGCTCCAGGACATTGCGACGTACGCGATGGACCTGCAAGGCGCGAGCGGCCTGCTGAACGATCCCTCCACCGCCGAAGCTGCCGGTCAGTTTCAGGCCATGCTGCTCTCATCGCCGTCGATCCGCATTGCGGGCGGCACCGACGAAATCCTGCGCAACGTCATCGCCGAACGCGTGCTGGGCTTGCCGGGCGATATCCGCGTCGACAAGGATGTGCCGTTCAACCAAATCCCGACCAAGGGAAGATAAAGCATGTCAACTCTCGCCAGCAAGCACAGCGCCGAGGAGCGCATCAGCGTTCTCCAGGAACTGCTGGACGAGCGCTTTTCCTGCCGCGCCTTCAGGCGGGATCCGGTGCCGCGGCCGATCATCGAGCACGTTCTGAAAACCGCGCAGCGCACCGCGTCCTGGTGCAACAGCCAGCCATGGCAGGTCGTGATCGCGAGCGGCGAGGCCAAGGAAAGATTTCGTCAGGCGATCTACGCAGCCGCAAGCAGCGGCAAGGACGACGGCGATTTTCCGTTTCCACGGGAATATCGCGGCGTGTACCTCGAGCGGCGGCGTGAAAGCGGCTTCCAGCTCTACAACACGCTTGGCATTCCGCGCGGTGACAGGGCGGCTTACGCCAAGCAGGCGCTGGAAAATTTCAATTTCTTCGGCGCGCCGCATGTTGCGATCATCCACACCGACGAAGCGCTCGGCGTCTACGGCGCGATCGATTGCGGCGCCTATGTCTCCAACTTCATGCTGGCGGCGCAGGCGCTCGGCCTCGGCACCATTCCGCAGGCTGCGCTCGCGCATCAATCAGGCCTGATCCGGCGTCACTTCAAGATCGGCGACGACCGGCGCGTGGTCTGCGGCATCTCGTTCGGCTTTGCCGATCGCGATCACCGCATCAACAGCTACCGCACCTCACGCGCCAGCGTGGCGGATGCGGCGGTGTTCGTCGACGAATAGGTTTGCTTTGGCGTTCCCCGGACGCAGCGCAGCGCGAAGCGGTGCGCTGCTGAGCCGGGGTCCAGAAAGAGATGAACGTCCTGGGTGCCGGTTCTGCGCAGCAGCGTGAAGGACGCTGCGACGCGCCCGGGACACGCAGTTCGTGCTTCTCTAAAACTTCGGCGGACGCTTCTCGGCAAACGCCTTGATGCCTTCCTTGATCTCCTCGCCGCGCATGCTGTCGCGCGCCCGGCGGTCGGCGGCCTCGACGTCAAGCTTGCCGCGCGAGATCTCGTGCATGGTCTGCTTCATGCCGCGCATCGCGATCGGCGCGTTGCCGGCGAGAAGTGTTGCAAGGCGGTCGACTTCCTCGTCCAGCGCCTCGGGCGGCACGACCGAGGTGAGATAGCCGATGCGAAGCATTTCCGTCGCGCCGATTTTTTCGGCAGTGAGAAACAGCCGCTTGGCGTTGTCGAGCCCGAGCCGCGCGACGTAGCGGGCGATGCCGCTCTTGTAATAGTGCAGACCGAGCCGCGCCGCCGGCATGAACATTTCACCGGTATCGACGCCAATGCGGAAATCGCAGGCAAGCGCGAGGTCCGTCGAGCCGCCATAGACGCCGCCATTGAGCCGGCAGATGGTGGGAATGCCGATGTCTTCGAGCCGGTTGACGACCACCTCGAAGGCGGAGCCGGCGCTTTTCTGTTCGATCTCACTGGAAGCGCGTTCGGACACCGAATTGAGATCGTAGCCGGCGCTGAACGCTCGCCCGGTGCCCGTGAGCACGAGCACGCGAAGCGCCGGATCGGCCTCGACCTCCGCGAACAGTCTTAGCAGCACGTCGAGATCTTCGGCCTGCAGGCGGTTGAGGTGCTTCGGCCGGTTCAACCGGATCGTAGCACGTGCGCCTTGCCGTTCGAGCACGGGTGGACTTGCGTCGTTTTCCGACATTCTTTCCTTTCTCCGCTACTTGTTCTCGAGCGCGCGCCGTTTGGCTTCGGCGTCGATCGTCTCGGCGAGATCGGGATGCCGGGCCATCAGCAGGCGAAAGTCGACGAGGTCCAGCATCAGGAGCCGCGACACCCGCGTCGTCGTGATATCGGCGGAGCGCAGATTATTGCCGAGCAGCGCCATTTCGCCGAAAAATGCGCCTTCGCCAAGGACGATCTTCTTGCCTGGCAAATCGACCTCGACCTCGCCGCTGGCGATGAAATACATGCAATCGCCGGCCTGGCCCTTGCGGATGATGGTGGTGCGCATCGGCAAGTCGATGGTTCGCAGCATTTGCGTGACGTCGGCGATCGCTGACGGGCCAAGCGAGGCGAAGAACGGCACCTTGCTGACGGCTTCCCAGCTACGAAGGAAATTGTCGCGGCGGGTTTCTGCCGCAAATCCGGTCGCAAGAATACCGGTCCATAGCCCGAACACGCCGAGTCCGCAGATCATGACGCCGGCTGCGATCAGCCGGCCGAGCGGTGTGAGCGGAACCACGTCGCCATAGCCGGTTGTCGTCAGAGTCGCCACCGCCCACCACAAGGCTGCCGGGATGCTGCCGAAGTTGGCCGGCTGGACATCACGCTCCAGGAAGAATTCCGCGACCGAGGCCATGAAGAGGACCATCAGGAAAATCACGAGCACGCTGAGCAGCGGTCCGGATTCCACTACGAGGACCCGACGCAATTGCCGCAAGCCGCGAATGCCGGGAACAACCTTGAGCACCCAGAACATGCCGAGCAGCCAGGCCGTTCCGGAACTGGCGCCGGCCACCAGCGCAATCGGCACGGCCAGCGCCGAGGCTGCATCCACGATCCCGCGAAATGAGAAGATATAGGCTGCCCGGCGGCCGGCGCCGGCGGCATGGCGAAGCCGGATCACCCATTCGAACACGAAGAAAGCAAGACACGCCCACAGTAGCGCGTCGATCAAATAGTGCATCGCCGCGTAGGCCGGATCGACCGTCAGCAGCATGATCAAGACCACGCCGCTGGTGATGGCAACGTAGGCGGGCTTGGTCATATTGCGACCGGCGGTAGCGGTCACGAATTGCGAGAGGGATGGAAACCGGCTCGATTGGGACATTGTGCGCCGTCGCTTTACGCGCTTTGCGCGGTCTTGACGACGACGACGTTGTCGTCGTGGCTGCTCTGCCGCTTCAGGCTTTCGCGCCGCAGGCCGATCTCGTCGCGCACGAATTCATAGCCGAGCCTGAAGGTATCAAGTCCGTCGCTGGAGATGGTGCCGTCCCGCAATCCAATCACCGCGCCGCGCAGCACGGCTTCGAGCTCGTCCTGCAAGCCGTCGAGCGCTTCGATGGTCTGGACGTCGGCCACGCGCTCGCCGATATCAAGGATCGCGGTCGCGAGTTCGCTCGCCTTTTCAGGCGCCACGCGGGTGACCTTGGTGTAGAGCGCGACAAACAGCGAGCCGATGATGCTGAGTACGGCGGCGCCGAGATAAGCCACGTCGCTATAACGCTCGAGGAACGATTTGGAGGTGTCGTTGATGTATTCGGCGACGCCCTGATGGGCCGCGACAAAAGCGCTCTTGTCGACATCGGCCGGCTCGATCTTGGACGCAAAGCCGTCGTCGAGCGCGAGCTCTGCCTTGTTCTCATAGATCGTGCGCGCCAGCTCGCCTGCGGTGTTCGCGGGCATTGCGGCCTGACCGACCAGCAGCCAATGCAACCCCACGGTATCCAGATCGTCGTCTGGAATTTGGGGCGTCGAGGACAACAGGCCGGTCGCCAGCGTCTCCTCCGAAATGCCGGGATAGCGGCGGCTTAACGCGGCGGCTTCGTCGATGGCGTTCACCGTGAAGGGCGCGCGTGCGGCGGATTGCTCGAACCTCTTGTCCTTGACGATGGCGGACGCGTGATCGATCGCAATCACCGCGCCATAGCCGCCGGAGGTAAACAGCTTGTCGAGCGTCGCGTTCGGCGGCGCCAGTTGCAGGCGCGCGTTGGCCTCAGTGCTATCGGGAAGGTCGAGCACCTTGCGAACAAAAGCGAGATTGTTGCTGGCGCTCGTCAGCACCGCGATTTTCTTTCTCTTCAGTTCGGCCAGCGATTTGATCTTCTTGTCGCCGGGACTGATCAGCATCACGAAGTCGTGTTCGAGGATCGCAAGCGAGCGTGCGCGAGGCGGAATACGGGCATCGGTGCGCAGCACGGCGAGGTCGGCAAGCTTGCGGTCGAACTGGGCAAGCGCCTTGGCGTTGTCGGCGTTGCGAATGATCTTGAGCTGAAACCGCGACGACGATGCTTTCAACATGGCGGCCAGTTTGGCGGCAAAGCGCGCTTCCGGCCCATTGATCTCGCCCACGGCAAAGGTCAGCGTTTCGGAATTTCGTAGCCAGATGCGGCCGCCCCAAACGGTCGCAACGGTGAGGACAAGCGTCATGACGGCAAACAGGATCACCTGCCTGCGATTGCTGTTGAGAAAGGGCGGACGCGAACGTCGCGTGTCGGAGGCTGGCGTAGGGACTGCAGCACTCATGACCGATATCCGCAACTTGAAGATGTTGACGGGCCAAAATCGCCCGAATGACGTGCTAAATGCCTAAAAAAGAACGAGAATTTTACAGGGCCCATGATATCCGCCAATTTGCGGATTGCAAACGCCCGCTGCTCCGGCCGTGCCCGGTAACCTTACCGGTGGCAGCGGCGGTCCGCCACACCCCTGTTTTTTTCGAAGGCTCCGATGGTGCATTCCGCGTCCGGAGGTGTCATAAAAAGAGTAACCCTGACCGGACTTGTCGGGGACCAAGAAGAAGTAGCGCTGAAGCCTCGAGAGTTTATCCTGTCATTTACGGCTGAGGGCTTCCGCTTGTCGTTTCCTCCCATGTCCGCGTCGGTTCCGCTGGGCGCGCTGATCGGATGGATGGTGCTTCTGACGGTGAAGCACGTCATTGCCGACTTCGTGCTGCAGACGTCATGGATGGCGATCGGCAAGGATCAGAAGACGGGTTGGTTTCTTCCGCTACTCGCTCATTGCGGCGTCCACTTCGCCGTTATCCTGGCGGTGATCCTCGCCGTCGCACCGCGCTTCTGGTTCGTGGCCGTGATCGATTTCGTCATTCACATCACGGTCGATTTCTGCAAGGGCCGCATCTCGTCGCATCTCGGGGTGACGCAGGAAAACCATCATCCCTGGTTCTGGACCTTGATCGGCGTCGATCAGGCCTTGCACCACCTGACCGACTTCGGTCTGTCGATCTTTATGGCCGCGAACTGATTGCGCGCCTCGCGAATCAGGCAGCGCTGCAACACCCGCCATCGATCAAGCCCCCCGTGGCACTACTGGCGCCCTTGGTTAACCTTTCGTTAGAGAGTCGCACTGCATCCTCGGGCTCGGGGGATTTGCAAATGTTCGAGAACGACTTTTGCCCGGTCCGGGACGAACTGCTCGGTGAGATGTACCGCGCCAGCGAACACGGCCTGCCGCAACTGGTCGCCAGTGTCTCGCCCGATGTCCGGGCCATGCTGGCGCTGTTCTGCTATCGCAAGAGCCATCTTTACTCGCTGGCGCTGGCAATTGCCGGAAGCTGCAGCGAACAAGAGCTGGTTCAGGCCGGCGGCCGCGTCGGCTCGACGCTTTTCGCGCTGTCCCGCGAACCTGCGTCACGCAACACCGCTCCATCGTCCTACGGCAACCGAAAGCCGATCACGCTCTCGACCAAGCCGCTCACGCAGGTCGCACCGATCGCGGACGAACCCGACGACGAAGATTTCGCCGAATTCGCCAGAGCCGTTACGGCGTAAGCGTCGCTTGTTCTCCGCCGTCGTCCCGGCCAAGCGCTAGCGCGAGCCGGGATCCATAGCCACAAAATTTCATTGTTTTGCTTTGGTCTCGACCAGCGAGCCTTATTGAGGCGTCACGCGGTATGGGTCCCTGCATTCGCAGGGACGACGAGAAGAGTCAGTCCAGAGGCGGCAATCCCCATTTCCGCCGCGCCATGACGCATTCCGCATCGCCCGGCATGCAGGTGCGACACACTTCCGGCCGCACCGCATAGATCGTGCAGGACGTCTCGACACCGACCTGTCCCGACAGCGCCGAACAACGATCCCCATCGCATCGCATGCCGGATTGCCGCGCATTGACGAAGCGGGCCGGTATGAGATCGAGCTCCGCGTCATCCTCGGTCGTGAAGCGCGGCCAGTTCTCCGAGTAAGCGCAGCAGGCGCCACAGGACTGGCACGGGCTTTCGGATGCCGAAGCGTGATCGCCTGTTTCCATGATCAGATGTCGCTCGGGGCTTCCCAGACGAGACTACGCCGCCATTTCGCCCGCAGCAGATCGCGCCGCTCCGGATATTTTTCCTCCAGATAAACGGCGTCGATGACACGGTCGGTGCGGAAACTGCGAAAGTCGCGGCGCAGTTCGCACCACGCGGCGAGCAGGCGCACGGCTTCGAGATAGCCGATCGCGATTGGCCAGATCGTGCGCTCGCTGTCACGGCCTTGTTCGTCGCGATAACGCAGCGCCATTTTCTTGCCTTCGTGGATTTGCGTTCGCGTCCGCGCCATGTCGATGCGGTCGGGCTCCTTGCGCCAGGCCGGCCGAGCGCGGCTCGCCGGTTCAAGTACGAATGGTCTGAGCCGCTCCGGCACTGTTTCGGAGATCTTGGCGATGAGGTCGGCGGCAGCACGCGACAGCGCCTCGTCGGCATGACCGGCGACCCATTGCGCGCCCAGCACCGCGGCCTCGATCTCGTCGGGCGTCAGCATCAACGGCGGCAGGTCGAATCCCTTCTCTAGAATATATCCCATGCCGGCCTCGCCGCGGATCGGCACGCGCTGCTCCATCAAGGTCGCGATATCGCGATAGATCGTGCGCTTCGAGGTTTCGAGCTCGGCCGCGATTGCGTCCGCCGTCAGCGGCTTTCGGGTGCGCCTTAGCACCTGAATGATCTGGAACAAACGATCGGCACGTCGCATGGCAAGAGCTCGTATCTTTTTCGAGAGGCGCTGTCGGATGCTGACACCATGTTGGCAGCAGCTGGCAAGTATAAAGGGACAACACTGAAATCGAGAGGGGTTTGTCCCATGATCATACTCTACGGCCTCGACCTATGGACGACCTGGTCGCCACTGCTGACACCACGGTGGCAGCAGGGAGTGGCTAGTCTGAAGCGGCTTCTCAGGGAAAAAGGAGTGATCCATTGATCACGGTTTATGGCTTTGGCGCCGGCTTCGGCCTGCCGGAAATCAGCCCATTCGTGACCAAGACAGAGGTCCAGCTCAAGATGGCGGGCCTCGGCTATGTCAAGGAAAAGGCAAGGCCAACGGCCTCGCCCAAGGGGCAGCTGCCTTATATCCAGGATGGCACGGAGACCATCGCCGATTCCACCTTCATCCGCGCCCATATCGAGGCCAAATACGGTTTCGATTTCGACGCGCCGTTGAATTTGCAAGCCCGCGCGCAGGCCTGGGCGTTCGAGCGCCTGATCGAGCACCACCTGTACTGGGCGCTGGTCGGCGCACGCTGGACGGATCCAGAGAATTTCGCCAAGGGACCAGCACATTTCTTCGACGCTGCTCCGGCGCATATGCGCGAGAAGCTGCGCGAGGACGCACAGTTTCGCGTCGCCGAGAACTATCTGATCAGCGGCCTTGGCCGCCACGCGCCGGATGAAGATACCGATCTGGCGATTCGCTCGCTGCTCGCGCTCTCCGTCCAGCTCGGCGACAAGCGCTATCTGATGGGCGATACGCCGTGCGGCGCTGATGCAACCGCGTTTGCCATTGTGGCGGGGATCCTCACCCCGTTCTTCGAATCCCCGCTGCGCGATCGCGCCCAGCAATTCGACAATCTCGTCGCCTATGCCGATCGGATGATGGAGCAATATTATCCGGACTTTGCCTGGACGCCGCTTCGCGAGCTAACACAGTTCCAGGCGGCAGAATGAATCGCTTCGCGTAAACTTTAAAGTCAGGAGGCGGGTTGGCCTTTCAGCGCAGCAACCTCCGCCTCCAGCTCGGCGATCCGCGCATCGCGCGCGGAAAGGGCCGCGGCGACGTCAGCGGCATCAAACTTCTGCGGGATGTGCTGCGGGCAGTTGGTGTCCCACGCCGCCATCCGGAACAGGATCGCCTGTTCGGGGCGGGCCTTGTAACCCTTCGGCATCAGCGATTGCAGCAGCGCCGGATCGTCCTCGACGACCTTTGCCTCGCCCCAGAGCTTCACCCTGCGGCGATGGGCATAGTCCATCACGAAGATATAGGCCTTGGGATTTTCCGACAGATTGCCTTGGGTGATGTATTGCCGGTTGCCCGCATAGTCGGCGAAGGCGAGCGTATTCTTGTCGAGGATTTTGACGAAGCCCTTCGGCCCGCCGCGGTGCTGGATGTAGGGCTGTCCGTCCGCCGAGGCGGTTGCGAGATAAAAGCTGTTGGCCTCGCCCAGGAACGCCGCCAGATTTTCGTCGATCTCGGTGCGCCAATCGCCCCGCTCGGCGTAAGCCGCACGCGATCCTTTGCGTTCCTGAATGGCCTTCACGGCCGCCGTGAATGGGACGTCGCTGGAATAGGTTTGCAGTTCTGACATCGGAAGCCTCCGTGTCCGGTTCCGGCTTTACAAATGAGGCCTTTTTCATCGCAAAACAATTGATACGATTGACAGCAGATCATTGCGTATTATGAAATAATGCCATGGATCGCATCGACGCCATGCAGGCCTTTCTGGCGGTCGCGGACCTCGAGGGTTTTGCGCCGGCCGCCCGCAAACTCAAGCTGTCACCCTCTGCGGTAACGCGGCTGATCGCTTCGCTCGAAGAGCATCTCGGCGCCCGGCTGTTGCAGCGGACCACGCGGTCTGTTGCCTTGACCGATGCCGGTGCGCGCTACCTTGCGCGTGTCAGGCGAATTCTCGCCGATGTCGAGGAAGCCGAGGCTTCGATCAAGGACGAGCGCACCAGGCCGAGCGGGAGGCTCGTCGTATCGGCGCCGATCGGGTTCGGGCGGCTCCACGTTAGCCCCGTGATGTCCGAATATCTCAAGCGCTATCCGGAGGTGTCCGGCGAACTGCGGCTGACCGATCGCGTCGTCAACCTGGTCGAGGATGGCGTCGACCTCGGCGTGCGGATCGGTCATCTCGCCGATTCCAGTCTGGTGGCGCGCCATGTCGGCGAGATGCGCCGCATCGTGGTTGCATCGCCCGGCTATCTCAAGGCGCATGGCGAGCCGAAGACGCCGGAAGCGATCAAATCTCACCAGACGATTCAGTTCGGCGCCACCATGGCATCGCCGGATTTGCGTTTCGTGCGTGATGGCAAGGAGATCCGGATCGCCCCCGTTCCCCGCCTGATGACCAACAGCGCGGACGCCGCGATCCAGTATGCGGCCGCCGGTGGCGGCCTGACGCGTGTGCTCGCCTACCAGGCCGCGGATGCGATCAAGCGCGGACGGCTGAAAATCGTGCTGGCGAAATTCGAACAGCCGCCGTTTCCGATCCATGTCGTCTATCCGACCTCGCGGCTGTTGTCGGCGAAGGTGCGCGCCTTCATCGATCTCGTTGTCGAGGTCAGCGACTGGCACTTTGGCTGAGCGAGGGTGCCTATTGCTTCTTCACGACGCGGAACGTCCCGCTTGCCCGCGCAATCACGATGTCGTCGGCCTTGATCAGGCTCTGCGCGAAGCAAATCGTGCTCCCGGTGCGGATAACGTCGCTTTCGACGGAAAGCCACTGACCGATCTCAGCGCTGCCCGTGAAATCGACGGCCAAGGAAATCGTCACGAACGAGGTGACCCAGTCCGTTGCCTGCGCGCAGCTATAGCCCATCGCGTTGTCGGCAAGGGAGGCGATCAGCCCGCCATGGATGAGGCCGCGCGCATTGGTATGCGGCTTCGCCAGCCGCAATCCCATGATCACGGCCTTCTCGGTTCGCTTCGAATAGAGCGGCTCCCAGGGATCGGTGAAGGGGCTCTTGCGAAAATGCGGTTCGAAGCCTTCAGGGATATTGGCGGATGTCATGGGCGGCTCGCATGCTGATGAGCTGCCATTGAAGATCAGCGAGCGGCGAAAATCACCGCCTACAAAGTTTTAAACGGGATTTGCACTGACGTTCGAAACGGTTCGCGCATTCGCGTCTTGCGTGAAATAAAGCGCGAGCCTCACCCAAGTGAGGAACTGACCCGCGCCGCTGTCCGTGCTATCGTTTCTGGGCCGGTAGAAACGCCGGAAAATGAGGCCGTCAATGGGGAGGGGAATATGTCGGATCGAATGTTCTTTCTTCGGCTTGCCTTGATTGCGGTCGGTCTGATTTTTATCCTTGCCGTCTATCCGCTGATGATTCTGTGGCCGTCGGGCTGGGCCTGGGGACACGGACATTCCCACTACGCGATGATGATTGTCGGCGTCTACGCGACGCTCGGCGTCTTTCTGCTGCTCGCCTCGCGCGATCCGCTCAATCACCGCAGCCTGATCTGGTTTACGGTGTGGTCGAGCGTCGTGCATGGCGGCATCATGGCGATCCAGTCGATCCAGGATCCGATGGAATACGGCCATCTGATCGGCGACGTGCCGGCGCTGTTTATTGCCGCGATCCTGCTCGCAGTGCTGATACCGCGGTCGAAGACCGCGAGCGCCTAGAACGGCAAGCCGACGTAGTTCTCCGCGAGTGAAGCAGCGGCGGCCTTTGAGTTTACGACATAGTCGAGCTCGGCGAGCTGAATTCGCGCGCCGAAGGCGCCGTTGTCCGGAAACTTGTGCAGCATCGACGTCATCCACCACGAGAAGCGCACGGCTTTCCAGACCCGCGACAGGGCCTTGGCGGAATAGGCGTCGATGCCGGCGGAGGATTTCTCGTCGTAATATTCGCGGAACGCCTGCGCGAGATAATGCGCATCGGACGCCGCAAGGTTCAATCCCTTGGCGCCGGTTGGCGGCACGATGTGTGCGGCGTCGCCAGCGAGGAACATCCGGCCGAACCGCATCGGCTCGGCGACAAAGCTGCGCAACGGCGCGATGCTCTTTTCGATCGAGGGCCCGACGACAAGTTCATCGGCTGCTTTCTGATCGACGCGCCGCTTGAGTTCATCCCAGAACCTGTCGTCCGGCCACTGGTCGATATGGTCGTCGAGCGGACACTGCACGTAGTAACGGCTGCGCCTGGTCGAGCGCATGGTGCAGAGCGCAAATCCGCGCTCATGATTGGAATAGATCAGCTCATGGCTGACCGGCGGGGTCTCGGACAGGATGCCGAGCCAGCCGAACGGGTACACGCGCTCGAACGTTTCGATGGCGGAGGGTTTGACGCTGGCGCGGCTGATGCCGTGATAGCCGTCGCAGCCGGCGATGAAGTCGCAGTCGATTTCGTGCGTCACGCCGTCCTTGACGTAGGAGAGGCGGGGATGGTCGGTGTCGAAATCGATCGGCTTGACGTGGTCGGCCTCATAGATGCTGGTCAGTCCGGCCGCCTGCCGCGCATTCATCAGGTCGAGCGTGACTTCGGTCTGACCATAGATCATCACGGTCTTGCCGGTGGGGCCGTGCAGATCGATGCGATGGCGCTCGCCACCGAAAGCAAGCTCGATGCCTTCATGGACCAGGCCTTCGTGATGCGCGCGTCCGCCGGCGCCGACCCTGTCGAGCAGCGCGACGGTGCCTTCTTCAAGCAGACCGGCGCGGATGCGGCCGAGCACGTATTCGCCCGTGTGGCGCTCCAGGATCACGTTGTCGATGCCGTAGGTGTGCAGCAACTGCCCAAGCAAAAGGCCCGCCGGGCCCGCACCGATGATCGCGACTTTGGTCCGCAATAGTGTCCCTCCCCGATAGTCTAACTTTGCGACGGTGGCCGCAATCCCCAAACGCTGGTAGTAGTTATATCATATAACGGTTGCGCAAAAGCACCGTACGTAAGTTCAATCGGGTGTTCTCCGAGACTACGAGGATAATTCCCGTTCGCATATCGCACGGAGTCCGCGGCTCGTCTTGAAACGGCAGTGAAACCTTCTATAACATGTTAAATAAAAGAGCGGCTGATCGCTGATCAAAGCCTGCCTTCATCCAAAGGGAGTGATCGATGAACAAGGCCTTGCTCGCCGTGCTGCTGGCTGCGCTCGCCTCGCCGGCCATGGCGCAGGAAAAAACCTTCGACCTGAAGATCTCGCACTGGGTGCCCGCGTCGCATCCGCTGCAAAAGGCGCTGGAGGATTGGGGCGCCGCGGTCGAGAAGGAGTCCGGCGGCACCATTCACTACAAGGTCTTTCCCGCACAACAACTCGGCAAGGCGTTCGATCATTACGATATGGCGCGTGACGGCATCGCCGACGTGACCTACGTTAATCCCGGCTATCAGCCCGGTCGTTTCCCGATCATCGGCGCCGGCGAGCTGCCGTTCCTGATGTCGAGCGCCAAGGGCGGCTCGATGGGACTGGACGCCTGGTATCGCAAATATGCCGCGAAGGAGATGAAGGACGTCAAGTTCTGTCTCGCCTTCATCCACGCGCCATCGTCGTTTCATTCCCGCACCAAGAAGGTCGTCGTGCCCGAGGACATCAAGGGCATGAAGATCCGCCCCGCTGATGCGACGATCGCCAACTTCGTGACGCTGCTCGGCGGTACCAACGTGCAGTCGTCGGCGCCGGAAGTGCGCGACATCATCGAGCGCGGCGTCGCCGATGCCGTCACCTTCCCCTGGGGATCGCTGGTGCTGTTCGGCATCGACAAGGTGACGAAATTCCACATGGACGCGCCGCTCTATGTCACGACCTTCGTCTTCGTCATGAACAAGGACAAATACGACGAAATGTCGGACCGGCAGAAGAAGGCGATCGACGACAACTGCAACACCGAGGCTGCGGGGCGCGTCGGCGAACCCTGGGGCAAGTTCGAGGACGCAGGCCTCGACAAGGTCAAAGCCGAGCCCGGCCAGGAAGTTTACGCGCTGACGGCGGAACAAACCGCGGCGTGGAAGAAGGCGGCCGAGCCTTTGGTGAAAACCTGGAGCGACGGCGTCCGCAAGACCGGCGTGGACCCTGACGCGGCGCTTTCGGAATTGAAGGCCTCGCTCACCAAGTACAACGCCCTGACACCATAACCCCGCTGCTTCGTCGGAGCGAGACATGACGCGCCATTTCATGGATCGCTTCATCGATGCGATCGAATGGATCGCGGCCGGCTTTGTCGGCCTCGTCGCCATCGACATCTTCGTCTCGGTCCTGCTGCGCAATCTCTTCAACTACGCGATCCCGGATTCCTTCGACATAGGACGGATGCTGCTCGGCATCCTGATTTTCTGGGGCATCGCCGCGACCAGTTATCGCGGCACCCACATCACGGTCGATCTGGTCTGGGGCAATGTCGGTCCGAGATACCAGCGCTGGATCGACGTGTTCGCGACGCTGGTGCTGTTGTTCGTGGTGACAGTGCAGACGTACACGCTGTTTGACAAAGTGCGCGGCACCTATCGGGACCATGTCGCCACCTTCGATCTGCACATGCCGACCTGGCCATTCTTTGCGGTGGCGTGGATCGGCGACATCTCGGCGGTGCTGCTGATTGCGATCCGAACCTATCGGCTGATCTTCCATCCTGAAGACATGCACGATCCCCAACTCAAGAGCACGGAGTGAGCGCGGCATGAGCACCGATGCCGTCGCCATCATCGGCTTTGTCGCGCTGTTCGCGCTGATGCTGTTGCGCGTGCCGGTCGGCATGGCGATGGGCCTCGTCGGCGTGTCCGGCTTCAGCTATCTCGTCGGCGGCACGCCGGCGCTGAAACTGGTCGGCCAGACCTCGATGCGCACCGTGACCGACTATACGTTCGGTGTGATCCCGATGTTTCTTTTGATGGGAACGCTCGTCAGCCATTCCGGCATGAGCCGCGACCTGTTTCGCGCCGCCAACGGCTTTGTCGGACATCTGCGCGGCGGTCTCGGCATCGCGACGGTCGCGGCCTGCGGCGGCTTTGCCGCGATCTGCGGTTCGTCGGTCGCGACAGCCGCGACGTTTTCAGCCGTCGCCTATCCGGAAATGCGTCGCTTCGGCTATCCGCAATCCTTTGCTACTGGCGTGATTGCGGCAGGCGGGACGCTCGGCGCGATGCTGCCGCCGTCGACCGTGCTTGCGGTCTACGGCATCATCACCGAGCAGGACATCGGCAAGCTGTTTATGGCCGGCATCATCCCGGGCCTGCTCGCGATGACCATGTACATGATCACCATCGCGTTGATCGGCACCTTGCGGCCCGGCTTCCTGCCGAAGGGAACGCCGATGAGCTGGCGCGAGAGTCTTGCTGCGCTGAAGGATATCTGGGCGCCGGTCCTCTTGTTCATCTTTGTCATCGGCGGCCTCTATGGCCTGCCTTTTCTGCCGCGCTTCACGCCGACAGAGGCCGGCGGCGTCGGCGCCTCCGGCGCGTTCCTGATCGGCATTTTTACCGGCCGGCTCGACAGGGAGAAAATCCTCGCGTCGCTGTTGCAGGCAACGCGGACCGCGGCGGCCGTGTTTACGGTGCTGATCGGCGCCTTGATCTTCGGTTATTTCCTGACGGTGACGCAGACGCCGCAAAAGGTGACGGAGTTCCTCACCGGACTTGGCCTTGGCAGCTACGGCGTCTTGGCCGTCATCATGGTGATGTATCTCGTGCTTGGTTGCCTGATGGACGCCATGGCGATGATCATCCTCACCGTGCCGATCATCTTTCCGGTCGTCTCGCAGCTCGGCTTTGATCCGATCTGGTTCGGTGTCATCATCGTGATGACGGTCGAACTCGGCCTGATCCATCCGCCGGTCGGCATGAACGTTTTTGTCATCAAGAGCGTGGTCAAGGACGTCTCCTTCACCACGATCTTCAAGGGCGTGATTCCCTTCGTGTTGACCGATATCCTTCGCCTGCTCATTCTGATTGCGTTTCCGCTGCTGGCGACCTGGTTGCCGCAGCAGATGATGGCTCGCTAGATTTACTCATGGTTCGAGACGCGCTGTTTTTGATTTGCGTCGTTCGCTGACGGTCTCACTGACGCTCGACCTGCTCGGACGCGACCGCGCTCCTCACCATGAGGACCTCGTCCTGAGGAGCATCGCGCGATGCGATGCGTCTCGAAGGACGGCGGAAGCAATGGAGGCATTGATCCCATGGAACCTGCGCTTGCGACCCGATATGCCTTCACCATCACCGCCCATGTCGCCGGTGTCACATCGGCCGGCGACCTCGGCTTCGGCGAGCGCCGCATCATTCCAATCATTGGCGGCGAGGTGAGGGGCAAGAACCTCAACGGCAAGGTTCTCGCCTTTGGCGCGGACTTCCAGATCGTCCGACCGGATTCCTCGATCGAGCTGGAAGCGAAATATGCGATCGAGACGGATGACGGCGCGGTGATCTATGTGGAAAACCGCGGCATCCGTTGCGGCCCGGCGGAACTGATCCAGAAGCTCAACCGCGGCGAGGCGGTCGATCCCGCGCTGATCTATTTCCGCACCGTGCCGCGGTTCGAAACCGGAGCTGCAAAATACCGTTGGCTGATGCAGAGCCTGTTCGTTGCATCCGCCGCCCGCCACGCCTCGCGGGTCGTGATCGACGTCCATCAGGTGCTTTGAGCGCTCGTTTGGACCCTCGTGGTGAGGAGCGCGCCGCGCCCGAGCAGGCCAAGCAGCGCGAGGCCGTTAGCGAACGGCGCAATAATATTAAGTGCGCGTCGCCGGACGATACTTCGTATCGCCGGGAGAACCATGAGGCCAACAGCCATCCCTCGAGACGCCGCTTCGCGGCTCCTCGGGATGAGGGATCCTCGCGAAATTATTGACTCCCGGCAAATTAGTTATAAAACATAACTATTCGGGAGGAGAGCACTGGACATGAGCGCGGAAGCCGACCTGTCCTTGCAGTCAAAGGGTGGCACGATGCCGCCCGGCGGCGGCACGCATCCCTTGCGCCTGATTTCGTTCGGCGATCCGGCGGTGTCGGTCGATCGCCGCGCCGATGGCACCACCTATCTGCGTCCCCTTCGCGCTCTGCCGGAATACCCCGTCCGCATCACCGATCGGCTGCACCACTGGGCGAGCGCCACGCCGGATCGCGTCTTCATGGCGGAACGGGACGGCGATGGCAGTTGGCGCAAGGTCACTTATGTCGAACTGCTGAAAGTAAGCCGCCACATCGCATCGGGCTTGCTTTCCCGCGGTCTCTCGGCCGAACGGCCGCTCCTCATCCTCTCCGGCAACTCGATCGACCATGCGCTTGTGGCCTTCGGCGCGCTCTATGCCGGCGTGCCGTACTGCCCGGTGTCGCCGGCCTATTCCCTGATCTCGAAGGACTACGGCAAGCTTTCCTATCTGATGAAGCTGCTCACGCCGGGACTTGTCTTCGCCGATGATGCCGCGCAGTTCGCGGCGACGCTGCAAGCCAATGTTGGCGATGACACCGAGATTGTCACCTCGCGCGGCGTCCTGGACGGCCGCGCAGTCACGCGGCTCGCCGAATTGGCCGCGACGCCGCTGCATCCCGGCCTCGACGCCGCGCATGAGGCGATCGGGCCCGATACCATCGCCAAATTCCTGCTCACGTCCGGTTCGACCGGCAATCCCAAGGCGGTGATCAATACGCAAAGGATGATCTGCGCCAACCAGGTGATGATCCGCGAGACGATGTCTTTCCTCAAAGGCGAGCCGCCGGTGATCGTCGACTGGCTGCCCTGGAACCACACCTTTGGCGGCAACCACAATATCGGGCTTACACTGTACAACGGCGGCTCGATGTATCTCGACGCCGGCAAGCCGGTGCCGGGCGGTATCGAGGAGACGGTGCGCAATCTGCGCGAGATCTCTCCGACGGTCTATTTCAACGTCCCGAAGGGTTATGAATCGCTTCTGCCCTATCTGCGCGACGACGTTGCCCTGCGCGATAAATTCTTCGGGAGGCTGCATGCGATGTTCTTCTCGGGCGCAGCCCTTGCGCCGCACATCTGGAACGGTCTCGACGAATTGTCCGTGCAGGCCACGGGCGCGCGCGTGCCGATGCTGACCGGGCTCGGCGCGACCGAGACCGCGCCTTTCTTCATGTCCGTCAATCCGCGGACCAGCCGATCCGGCCATATCGGGCTGCCTGTGCCCGGCAATGAAGCGAAGCTCGTGCCCAACAATGGCAAGCTCGAAGTGCGCGCCAGGGGACCGAACGTGACACCGGGCTATTGGCGGCAGGCCGATATGACCGAAGCCGCCTTCGACGACGAAGGCTTCTACAAGCTTGGCGATTCGCTCAAGCCCGCCGATGCGAACAATGTGCATGCCGGCTTCGACTTCGACGGCCGCATCGCCGAGGATTTCAAGCTCGCGAGCGGCACCTGGGTCAGCGTCGGTCCGCTGCGCGCGCGCTTCATCGCGGCGTGCGCTCCGCTGGTGCGCGACGCCGTGATCGCCGGCATCAACCGCGATGAGATTGCCGCCCTGGTCGTGCTCGATCCTGACGGCTGCCGCCAGATCAATCCGGCGCTGCGGTCGAACGACGTCGGCATTTGCGCGCGCGACAAGGAGGTGCGCAGGGTCTTTCGCGAGAGGTTTACGGCATTTCAGTCGGCGGCAACCGGTTCTTCGACAAAGATCACGCGCGCGCTGCTGCTCGCCGTACCGCTGTCAATCGATCGCGGCGAGGTCACCGACAAGGGTTCGGTCAACCAGCGCGCGGTGCTTGACCACCGCCGCGAGCTGGTCGAGATGCTTTATTCATCGAAGCTGGCCGCCGACGTGATAACGCCTTAAGCCAGTGGCTTCTTGCAGGAGGAAAGCATGCAGTTGAAAGATCAGGCCGCAATCGTCACCGGCGGCGCCTCGGGACTGGGTGCGGCGACCGCGCGCCGGCTCGCCAGGGAGGGCGCGAAAGTTGCCGTTTGCGACCTCAACACCAAGCTCGCCGAGACGGTAGCCGAGGAGATCGGCGGCGTCGCGGTGACCTGCGATGTGGCCGACAGCGTCTCGGCGGAGGCGGCGATCGCGGCTGTGGCGAAGGCCCATGGTCCGGCGCGGGTCTTGATCAATTGCGCCGGCATCGGCGTTGCCAAGCGGGTGGTCGGCCGCGAGGGGCCGATGGCGCTTGCCGATTTCGAGCGGGTCATCAAGGTCAATCTCATCGGCTCCTTCAACATGCTGCGGCTCGCGACCGCCGAAATGTCGAAGCTTGCGCCGCTGGAAAACGGCGAGCGCGGCGTGGTGGTCTCGACCGCTTCGGTCGCCGCCTATGACGGCCAGATCGGGCAATCGGCCTATTCGGCCTCCAAGGGCGGCATCGTTTCGATGACGCTGCCGATCGCGCGCGAACTGGCGCAGTTCGGCATTCGCGTGCTGGCAATTGCGCCGGGCCTGTTCCTGACGCCGCTGCTCGCGATGTTGCCGCAGGAGGCGCAGGATTCGCTCGCCGCCTCGATTCCGTTTCCGCGCCGCCTGGGCGATCCGAGCGAATTTGCCTCGCTCGTGATGCAGATGATCGACAACCCTTACCTGAACGGCGAAGTGGTGCGCCTCGACGCGTCGCTTCGCATGGCGCCGAAATGACGTTCGTTCACCGCAGAGATGTGCAGATCCAGTGGGGCGATTGCGACCCCGCCAACATCGTCTATTACCCGCGCTATTTCGCGATGTTCGACGACTCGACCTCGATCCTGTTCGAGGCGGCCGGCTTTTCCAAGCAGGACCTCGTCAAGAAATACGGCCTTGTCGGCATTCCCATGGTCGACACACGGGCGAAATTCTACATCGCCTCGACCCATGGCGACTGGATCACGATCGAGACCCGGATCGAGAGCGTCAAGCGCTCAAGCTTCGAGGTCACGCACAAGGTGTTCAAGGCCGACGCGCTCGCGATCGAGGCGTTCGAGACGCGGGTGCTGGTCGGGCCTCACCCGGACGACCCGAACAGGCTGAAATCGGCGCCGATGCCCGACGAGATGGTGGCGAAATTCACCAAAGGATAGCTCGATCTGCCGGAGCCAATCGATAGGATAACAAAGCGAAAAGGGAGGAATTGATGAACAGACTGTCTCTCGTTGCTGTCGCTGCGGCGGTGTTCGCGTTGCCCGCTTTGCCGGCGGCCGCGCAATCGAACGAAATCACCATCGGCATCTCGATTTCCACCACGGGGCCCGCGGCCGCGCTCGGTGTGCCCGAGCGCAACGCGCTCGATTTTGTGCCGAAGGAGATCGCGGGCGTGCCGCTCAAGGTCATCGTGCTCGACGACGGCGGTGATCCCACCAATGCCACCACCAATGCGCGCCGCTTCGTCACCGAATCCAAGGCCGACGTCATCCTTGGCTCGTCGACGACCCCGCCGACGATCGCGGTCTCGAACGTCGCAAGCGAAGCCGGCATTCCGCACCTGGCGCTCGCGCCGTTCCCGCTGACGCCCGAGCGCGCCAAGTGGTCGGTCGTGCTGCCGCAGCCGGTGCCGATCATGGGCAAGGTGATCTACGAGCACATGAAGGCGCATAACGTCAAAACCGTCGGATATATCGGCTATTCTGATTCCTACGGCGATCTCTGGTTCAACGATTTCAAAAAGCAGGCCGAGCCGATGGCGCTGACGCTGGTCGACGAGGAGCGCTTTGCGCGGCCGGATACATCAGTCGCCGGTCAGGTCTTGAAGCTCGTGGCGGCCAATCCGGATGCGGTCCTGGTCGGCGCTTCCGGCACCGCCGCCGCGCTGCCGCAAACAAGCTTGCGCGATCGCGGCTATAAAGGCCTGATCTATCAGACACACGGCGCGGCCAGCATGGACTTCATCCGCATCGCAGGCCCTGCGGCGGAAGGTGTGATCATGGCCTCGGGTCCGGTGATGAATCCGGAAGGCCAGGCGGATTCAGCGCTGACCAAGAAGCCGGGCCTCGCGCTCGACACGGCCTATGAGGCGAAATATGGCCCCAACACCCGCAGCCAGTTCGCCGGACATTCCTATGACGCGTTCGAGGTCTTGAAACGCGTGATCCCGGTGGCGTTGAAAACAGCCAAGCCCGGTACGCCGGAGTTTCGCGAAGCGATCCGCCAGGCCTTCATGAGCGAGCACGAGATCGCGGCGACGCAAGGCGTCTACAACTGGACGGAAAAGGATCGCTCCGGCCTCGACGACCGCTCACGTATCCTGCTGACAGTAAAGAACGGCAAGTACGTCCCGGCGATGTGAGGCGCGCGGCCGAGGGAGATCTCGGCGGCGAATATCCAGGCTGAAAACTGGCTGCTCGCGGCGCTCCTTCTCCTTTGCGAGAGAGCGCCGCTTTTGATTCGGCACGCAACTCACACGAACTAAGCGATGAACGCGAAAATCGGTCACGGGCTCCCGACGGTTGTCTCGACCGCGGAGTTAAGGACTGTCGCGAGGCGAGGGAACGAGTATCGCAAGTGTCGATTGGTAGTTGGCCTGTCCGCCCGGAGCATCGCTCTCATCGACTGACGGGTCAGTCATAAATTCGTCCACCACTCCGATGCGACGGAGCAGATCAATGCTGGAGGCGAGATATGCAGAACCAGATCGTGTCGCATCAGGAATGGCTGGAGGCGCGCCGTGACTTGCTCGCAGCCGAGAAAGAGTTCATGCGGCAACGCGATGTCCTGACGCGGCGTCGGAAGGCCTTGCCCTGGGAGCGCGTGGAAAAAACCTACTGGTTTGAAGGACCGAACGGCAGGCTCTTGCTTTCCGATCTGTTCGATGGGCGCTCCCAACTGATTGTCTACCACTTTATGTTTGGCCCTGATTGGAAGGAAGGATGCAAGTCATGCTCTTTCTGGGCAGACAACTTCAATGGCATCTCGATCCATCTCAATCACCGCGATACGACGCTGGTGGCCATATCACGCGCACCGTACGCCAAAATCGATGCGTTCAAGAAGCGCATGGGCTGGAGCTTCCCGTGGGTGTCATCGGGCGAGAATGATTTCAACTTCGACTATCACGTCTCGTTCACGCCAGAGGAGGTCGCAGCAGGCGAGGCGTATTACAATTACAGGCGCCACCCCATTACCGTATCGGATGAGCAGGGAATCAGCATCTTCGCCAAGGATGCTTCAGGCCAGGTATTTCACAGTTATTCCTGCTACAGCCGCGGCATCGACACGGTCAACGGCGCCTACCAGTTCCTCGATCTCGTTCCCAAGGGTCGTGACGAGGACGGTTACGACTTCCCGATGAGATGGGTCCGCCGGCACGATCAGTATTGAAGCGCTAGCCGACCCCAAGATAGCTTTCTGCGACACGCGCATTGCTCGCGACATCTTTAGCCGCGCCCTGGAGCACGAACTCGCCGAGTTCCATGACATAGGCGCGGTCGGCGATTTGCAGCGCGGCCTGCGCATTCTGCTCGACCAATAGCACCGAGACGCCGCTTGCGCGGAGTTCCGAGACGGTGCGGAAGATGTCGGCGACGATAATCGGCGCGAGCCCCAGGCTTGGTTCGTCCAGCATCAGCAGTTTTGGCGCGCCCATCAATGCGCGGCCCATTGCTAGCATTTGTTGCTCGCCGCCGGAGAGCGTTCCCGCGAGTTGCCGCCGCCGCTCCTTCAGCCTCGGGAATAGCGTAAAGACCCGCTCGAGCGACTGGGCGGCAAGCGCATTTCCGATTCGAAACGCCCCGAGCCGCAAATTATCCTCGACGCTCATGGCGGCGAACAGCTCGCGATGCTCCGGCACGAGGCTCAAGCCTGCCGCGACACGGTCTTCGATCTCGAGCCGCGCCAGATCGTTGCCGGCAAAACTCACGCCGCCTTTCAGCGGCAGGATGCCCATGATGGCGTTGAGCAGCGTCGTCTTGCCGGCGCCGTTGGCGCCAATGATGGTGACGATCTCGTTCGCAGCGACGTCGAGCGACACGCCGCGCACTGCCTCGACCTTGCCATAGGCGATATGCACATCGTTCACCCGGAGAAGTGTGCTCATGCCACTGCTCCGAGATAGGCGCGGATCACGTCGGGGTTGGCTTTGATCGCCTCGGGCGTGCCTTCGGCGATCTTGGTACCGAAATCGAGCACGACGACGCGGTCGGCGAGATTCATGACAAATCCCATGTCGTGTTCGACCAGCAGCACCGACATGCCGCCGTCGCGGAGCTCACGCAGCAGAGCAGCGAGACGCTGCTTTTCCATGTGGCGCAGGCCTGCCGCCGGTTCATCGAGCAGCAGCAGCACGGGATCGGCGCACAGCGCGCGGGCGATCTCGACAACGCGCTGCTGGCCGAGCGAGAGGCTTCCCGCCAGCATATGCGCTTGCGCGACGAGCCCCACGCGCTCGATCTGTCGCGCCGCCTCAGCCAGCAATTTTGCTTCGTCGCCGCGGTCGAGCCGGAGCATGCTGGCGATTGCGCCCGAATGTCCGCGCAGATGCGCGCCGATCGCGACGTTTTCGAGAACGGTCATGTCGGCGATCAGCTTGACGTGCTGGAAGGTGCGGGAGACGCCTAGCCTTGTCACCTCCTGCGGGGTGGCGTTGTCAACGGCCTTGCCGAGTACGGAAATCGCGCCGCTGGAAGCCGAGAGCACGCCGGTGATGAGATTGAATGTCGTGCTTTTGCCGGCGCCGTTCGGGCCGATCAAGGCGACGATCTCGCGCGCGTCGACACCAAAGGAAACGTCGTTGACCGCGACCACGCCTCCGAATTGTTTCTTCGCATGCTCGATCCGCAGCAGGGCGCCGCCGGCGGTATCAGGCCTTTCACGTGGCGGCAGGACCAGCGCCGCGTCGATCGCCTTGCGATCCGGCTTCACGGACAGGCGCCGGATCAGCCACGGCCACGCGCCGCTCGGTGCGAGCTGCAGCAACAGCACCAGCAGCATGCCGAAAACGATCGTCTCGAGCTGGCCCTCGCCGTGGAAGAGATATGGCAGATAGCTCTGCAGGATCTCCTTCAGGATCACGACGATGGCGGCCCCCAGCACGCCACCCCAGACGTAACCGGCGCCGCCGATCACGGCGACAAAAAGATATTCGATGCCGGCCTGGGCGCCGAATGGCGTCGGGTTCACGGCGCGTTCGAAATGGGCATAGAGCCATCCGGACAGTCCGGCGAGCACCGCGGCATAGATGAAAACCAGAAGCTTCGCGCGCGGCGGCCTGATGCCGAACGCTTCGGCCGCGACGTGGCCGCGCCGCAGCGCGCGGATCGCCCGTCCGGTGCGGGAATCCAAGAGGTTCATCGTCAGCCATGCCGAAACGATCACCGCGGTCCAGATGGCGAAATAGATCGTGTCCGGCTCGAGCATTTTCAGCGAACCGATTTCAAGCGGCGGAATGCTGGAGATGCCGTCATTGCGGCCGAGGAATTCGAGCTTGCTGAAGAGATAAAACAGGCCGAGGCCCCAGGCGATGGTGCCGAGCGGCAGATAATGCCCGGAGAGCCGCACGGTGATCAGGCCGAGTGCGACAGCAAAGAGTCCGCTCACGAGAAGTGAGAGCGGCAGCGTCAACCATGGCGAAAGCCCGTACGCGGTGGTCAGCACCGCCGTGGTGTAGGCGCCGAACCCGCAGAATGCGGCCTGGCCGAACGATGTGAGGCCGCCGACGCCGGTGAGCAGCACGAGCCCCATCGCGACCAGTGCCGACAGCCCGATGTTGTCGAGCAGCACGATCCAGAACGGCGGCATGCCGGGCACGAACGGCACGGCCGCCATGACAAGCGCGAACAGCAACACAGGCAGCCGCTGTCGCATTATTCCTCTTCCTCATCGAGGGCGGGCGTTGCCAGCGAGCGCAACAGCAACACCGGAATGATCAGCGCGAACACGATCACCTCCTTGAAGTTGCTGGCGTAGAACGACGAGAAAGCCTCCACGGTGCCGACGACGAGAGCGGCGATCGCGGTCAAGGGATAACTGACGAGGCCGCCGATGATCGCGGCGACAAAGCCTTTCAGCCCGATCAGGAAACCGGTGTCGTAATAAAGCGTGGTGATGGGAACGATGAGAATGCCGGAAATGGCGCCGATGACGGCGGCCAGCAGGAATGCGATCTGTCCCGACATCGCGGTCCGGATACCGACCAGCCGCGCGCCGAGGCGATTGACCGCGGTGGCGCGCAGCGCCTTGCCGTAGAGCGTGAAGCTGAACAGGAGCCAGAGCGCCACGATCAGTGCTGACGTGACCGCATAGACTGCGATGCTCTGGCCGGAGAAGCGCAAGCGATCGATGGTGATGGCGGCATTCGACAGCGGTGGACCGCGCTGGCCTTCGGCGCCGAAGAAGACAAGGCCAATGCCTTGCAGCGCGAGATGACAGCCGACCGCGGCGATCAGGAGCACCAGCACGGACGTGTGCGCGATCGGCGCAAAGGCGATGCGATACAGAAAAAGCCCAATCGCGCCCACGATCAGGAGCGAGAGCGCGATGTCGACCGCGATCGGGGTGTCCTTGCCGGCGACCGTCAAGGTGAGGATGAGGATCGCCACGGGCAAGACGATATTGGTCGCAAGGCTCTGCCCGATCAGCGCGGGGCGCAGCGATCGACGGCGCATGAAGAGATCGAGAGCGAAGGCGACGATGCCCATGGCGACGACGAGCCGCGCGGTCCCGGGCACCTGTCCGGAGGCGAGCGTGGCATAGGTCAGCGCGCCATAGGTGACGAACTCGCCTTGCGGGATCAGGATGACGCGCGTCACCGCGAAGACCAGAACCAGCGCCAGGCCGAGGAGGGCATAGATCGCGCCATTGGTAATGCCGTCCTGCAGCAGGAACAGCACGATGGTGGTGTTCAAAAAGGCGCTCCCCTCAAATCCCTCACATCGGGGCGGTTGAAATCCGCATCGCTATTTTGATATGGTGAATAACAATTATCAGTTATAATCACAAGACCGGGTCGGCCGGTCGTTTTGAGCATAACGCGATTTTCAAGCGCCTGACGATGACCGTTTCCAGAGCCGCAGCCAATAGCGCCAAGACCGCCCGCAGGGACGCCGCCCGCAAGGAGAGCGACAGCATTCCGATCGAACTTGGCGAGCTGTCGGAACTGCTCGGCTATACGCTCAAGCGTGCGCAGCTCAAGATTTTCGAGGATTTTCTGCGCTGCATGGCGCCGCTGCAACTGACGCCTGCGCAATTCTCGGTCCTGCTCCTGCTCGACCGCAATCCCGGCCGCAACCAGACCGAGATCGCGAGCACGCTTGGAATCCTGCGGCCGAATTTCGTCGCGATGCTCGACGGACTCGAGAACCGCGATCTCTGCGCGCGGATCCGCTCGGTCAACGACCGCCGCTCGCACCAGCTCGTGCTCACCGACAAGGGCAAAGCGGTGCTGGCGCGAGCGAAGAAGCTCGTCGCCGCCAAACACGAGACGCGCCTCAACGAATTATTGGGCGCCGACAACCGCGCCGCGCTGGTCGGGATGCTGGCCAAGATCGCCGAAGAGTTTTGAGAGTGCGTGTCCCGGATGCGGTGCAGCGCCACCAGCGCGTTTACGCGCGCGTTCGACGCGCTATGGCGTTGCATCCGCAGATCTGCGACCCAGAGCTGACAACATTTCTTATCATGCTGGACCCTGGATCAGCAGCGCATCACTTCGTGCTGCGCAGCATCCGGGGAACGTGACCGCGGCGGCGCGTGCTTTTCCGTTTGCGCCATTCGCTAACGGCCTCGCCAAAGCTCGGCCGGCTCGGGCGCTAGTCCACCAAAATCACCCTGACGTCGTTGACA
Source organism: Bradyrhizobium sp. (assembly GCF_035652035.1). Lineage (GTDB taxonomy): Bacteria > Pseudomonadota > Alphaproteobacteria > Rhizobiales > Xanthobacteraceae > Bradyrhizobium. The sequence continues at coordinate 16,633 of NZ_DASREO010000086.1, read as the reverse complement.
TTGGTCAGCGTAGGCCCGGTCAACAAGAGATCGCCGGTGAGAGCGAAGAAAGCGGTCGCGTCGTTGTTGGCAAGGTAAGCGGCGGGATCGAGCCCGAGCGATTTCATTTTGGCGAAGGTCGCCTCGTCGATGGTGGCGCCGGCGGGATCGGAGGCCGAGCCGGCCCCGCCATCGGCGCCGTCGGTGTCGGCGGCGAGCGCGGAAATATCGGGCGTGTCCTTCAGAAGAGCCGCAAGCGCCAGCGCATATTCCTGGTTCGGGCCGCCGCGCCCGTTACCGCGCACGGTGACGGTGAGTTCGCCGCCGGAAAGGATCGCAACCCGCTTGCCTTCCGCCCGCGCCTTCAGCGCCAGATGCGCATGATCGGCAGCGACCTCACGCGCCTCGCCTTCGAGATCGGCGCCGAGGTCGATGGTCGCATAGCCGGCATCGGCAGCGACCTTGACCGCGGCATCGAGCGAAGCTTTCGGCCGCGCGATCAATTCGAAATGCGCGCGGGCAAAGGCGGTATCGCCCGGCTTGCAACTTTCGTTTTTGGGATCGTCGAGCGCGCGGCGCACCGCATCGTCGATCTCGAGCTGGTATTTCGCAACGATGGCGCGCGCATCGGCCAGCGTCGTCGGATCCGGCACTGTGGGACCGGATGCGATCGCGGACGGCTCGTCGCGCGGAACGTCCGAGATCGCGAGCGTGACGACCTCGGCGCGTTGCCCGGCGCGCGCCAGGCGTCCGCCCTTGATCCGTGACAGATGCTTGCGCACGGTATTGACCTCGCCGATCGGCGCGCCCGAGCGGAGCAGCGCGCGGTTCACCTGCTGCTTCAGCGCGAACGTCACCCCGTCGGCCGGCGCGATCCAGTTGGCCGAACCGCCGCCTGACAACAGCACCAGCAGCAAGTCGTCAGGTCCCGCGGTCCCTGCCAGAGCAAGGGTCTCGTCGGCGGCCTTAAGCCCGGCCTCGTCTGGCACGGGATGGCCGGCCTCGATCACCTTGATCCGCCGCGTCGGTACGCCGTGACCGTGCCGCGTGGTGGCAATGCCCGAGAGCCGCGCCGGATCGAGCTTGAGGCGATCGAGATAATGCCGCTCGGCCGCGGCGGCCAGCGCGGCTGCGCCCTTGCCGGCGGCAAGACAAATGATCTTGCCCTTGGGGATGGGGCGCAAATGCGCCGACAGCACCACGTCGGGATGCGCGGCGGCGACCGCCGCATCGAAAATCGCGCGCAGGAGAGGGCGTCTGTCGGTCATGGCGTCACGGCTTTACTTCGCGTCAGAACAGGAACGCCGTTATCACTCTCCTTGCGGCAAAAGAAAACCCCCGCGGATGATCTCAGCGGGGGTTTGTTTGCGCTTGCGCCTTAAGGAAACGTCAGCCGTTGACGTCACCGCTGATGACATCGCCGAACAGCACCCAGCGCTCGCCCTTGAACACTTGCAGCTGAAGCTGGGTGATCGGCGCGAAATTGTTCGGCGAGGTGTTGATCTTGATGCCGGGCAGCAGAACTTCGGTGCGGAAGTCCTTCAGGTTCGCCGCCTGTTTCATGATGTTCTCGCGGGTGAGGTTGTCGCCGCATTGCTTGAGGACCTGGAGCAACGTTTGCGTCACGCCGTAACCGACGATGGTGGACTGATCGAGCTTGTTGCCTTCCGGAAAATCCTTGGCCATGAATTCCAGGAACGCCTTCATGCCGGGGTCATTCTCCCATTGCGGGTCGGTCACGTCCTTCAGGTAGGACGCCGAAATAATGCCCTGCGAGTTTTCGAACCCGGCGGGCTTGATCACGCTGCCGAGCGAAGCGGAGACGTTGTTGAGAATGTGCAGCGCCTTCCAGTCGATCTCGGCCGCTTTCTTGATCGCTTGCGCTGCGAATTTCGGCGTGGTGACGTCAAAGAAGACGTCCGCTCCGGTCGCCTTGAGCCTGACGATGTGGTTGTCGATCGACGGCTCCGCGGTTTCGTAGCTTTCCTCCGCAATGATCATCGAAGCGGCCTTGTCGCCAAGGCCGTCCTTCAGACCTTTCAGATAGTCCTTGCCGTAATCGTCGTTCTGATAGAGCACGGCGATCTTGGCGTTGGGCTTCTCCTTGAGAAGGTATTTGGCGTAGATGCGCCCCTCGCTCTGGTAGTTCGGCTGCCAGCCCATGGTCCACGGAAAATCCTTCGGATCGTTCCACTTGGCGGCGCCCGTGGCGACGAAGAGCTGCGGCACCTTCTTGGCGTTCATGTACTTGTGGATCGCCGAATTCGGCGGCGTGCCGAGCGAGTTGAAAATGAATAGGACCTCGTCGCTCTCGACAAGCTTGCGCGCCTGCTCGACGGTCTTCGGCGGGCTATAGCTGTCGTCGTAGCTGATGAAGTCGATCTTGCGGCCGTTGATGCCGCCGGCGTCGTTGATCTTCTTGAAGTAGGCGGCCTCGGTCTTGCCGATCACACCGTAGGCGGAAGCCGGTCCGCTATAGGGCATGATGTTGCCGATCTTGATTGCGGTGTCGGTGGCGCCGGTGTCGTATGTCTTCTGCGCGAGCGCGCCACTGCTCGATCCGGCAAGCAGCGCAAATGCAGTAACGGACGCGATCGCAATTCTATTTAAGAAAACAGTCATAACGTTCTCCCTCTTGTCCAGTCTCTGGCGGCTGTGTCTGGCATGGCTTTTCTTGATCGAAAGCTCTTGGATAGCCTGATGCTTGCGTATCATTTTGCCAAACCGGTCACAAGAAAAAGCCCCCCGCTGATGTCGCGGAGGGCTGCTTCTTTAGTAGGCTTTTGCAGGCGTTAAGATTTCACGGGGTGGAATGCCGGTGGTCCGATTCCGACAGTTCGGGTCGGGACGCTAGTGGAGCGGATTTGACGTTCGCTACCCGTTGGCAGCGCGTTCGACAAGCGAATGCCAAATCCAAAGCTCCACTAGAAACCGATATTTGCTAGTGGTGCTTTGATTCTAACATTTGTAAAGCGCGTGCTGAGAAGGAACACAAATGTTGGAATCGGACCACTAGTTGCTCAGCTCGCTCGAGATGATGTCGCCGAACAATTCCCACTTCTCGCCCTTGAACCGCTCCATCTGAAGCTGCTTGATCGGCGCGAAGTCGGTCGGCGACGTATTGATGGTGATGCCGGGCAGGATGGTGTCGGGAGCGAAATTCTTCAGGCTGGCAGCCCGCTTCATCACGTTCTCGCGGGTGAGATCGTCGCCGCACATCTGAAGCACCTTCACCATGGTCTGGGCGACGCCATAGCCGTACACCACCGAGGCGTCGAGCTTGTTGGCTTCGGGATAGTACTTCGCCAGGAAGTCGAGGAATTTCCTCATGCCGGGATCGTTGTCCCACTGCGAATCCGCGGCGTCCTTGCCATAGTTCGCCGAGAGAATGCCTTGCGAGTTCTCGAAGCCTGCCGGCTTGATCACGCTGCCGATCGAGGTCGAAACGTTGGACACGATATGCAGCGGGGTCCAGTTCATCTCCGCCAGTTTCTTGATCGCTTGCGCCGCAAATTTCGGCGTGGTGATGCTGATGAAGACATCGGCGCCGGAGGCCTTCAGCTTGACGATGTGACCGTCGATTGTGGGCTCGGAGGTCTCGTAACCCTCCTCGGCTGCTATCATCGACGTCTTGGCGCCGAGGCCGTCCTTCAGACCTTTCAGATAGTCCTTGCCGAAGTCGTCGTTCTGGTAGAGCACCGCGATCTTGGCGTCGGGCTTGGTCTTGAGCAGGTATTTGGCGTAGATCCGCGCCTCGCTCTGGTAGCTGGGCTGCCAACCCATGGTCCACGGAAACTCTTTCGGTTCGTCCCATTTGGTGGCGCCGGTCGCGACGAACAGCTGCGGGACTTTCTTCGCATTCATGTACTTCTGGATTGCCGTGTTGGACGGCGTGCCGAGCGGGTTGAAGATCAGCAGCACCTCGTCGCTCTCGACCAGCTTGCGCGCCTGCTCGACCGCTTTCGGCGGGCTATAGCCGTCGTCATAAGAGATGAAATTGATCTTGCGGCCGTTGATGCCGCCCTCGGCATTGATCTTGTTGAAGTAGGCTTGCTCGGTCTTGCCGATCACGCCGTATGCGGAAGCGGGGCCGCTATAGGGCATGATATTGCCGACCTTGATTTCGGTATCCGATGCGCCGGTGTCATATTTCTTCTGCGCCAGCGCGCTGCCGGTTGAGCCGAGTGCGACGGCGCCGGCGGCGACCGCGGCAACCAGCAGTTTTCGTTTTGCAAGCATCGTTTTCTCCTTGGGTTGTTCTTAGCGTTTCTTGAGGCGCCCAAGCAGATGCTGGGCGACCATGGCGACCTGCCTTGCGCCATGCGGCACCAGGAAGATGACGAGAAACAGGATGACGCCGAACACCGCACCGGAGAGGCCTTTCGAAACGCCTTCGGCGATGTTCGGCACGAAGATGATGAAGGCGGAGCCGACGATCGAACCGGGCAGCCAGCCAACGCCGCCGACCACCATGCCGAGAAACAGCGAGATCGCGAGCGTGATGGTGTAGCCGTCGGGCGCGACGAATTGCACGGCAATCGCACCTAACCCGCCGGCGATGCCGGTGATGGCGGCGGAGACACCGAACGCCAGCGTCTTGTAGAGCGCGACGTTGACGCCCATGGCGGAGGCCGCGATCTCGTTGTCGCGGATCGCCATGAAGGCGCGGCCCGAGCGCGATCGCAGCAGGTTGACGGAGAGAATGTAGATCGCCATCGTGATCGCGAGCGTGAAGTAATAGAACCACATGTCTTGCGACATTTTCAGGTGGAACCATCGAAGCGCGCTCTGCACGATGTCGGGCGCATCCGGCTTGGTCACCACGAGGCCCTGCACGCCGCCGGTCCAGTATTCGAAATAGCCGAGCTTGAGGATCTGCGGCATCGCGGTGGCCAAGGCGAACGTCGCAAGCGCGAGGTAGACGCCGGAAAGGCGCAGCGCCGGCTGACCAAACAGAAATCCGAACAGGAAGCAGACGAAGCCGGCAATCGGCAGCGTCAGCGCGTAGTTCATGCCGGCATGTTCCATCAGGATCGCGGAAGTGTAGGCGCCGACTGCGTAGAAGGCGCTTTGACCGAGCGAGAATTGTCCGCTGCCGCCGGTCAGGATGTTGAGCGCCAGAACCGCAAGGCCGTAGACCAGCAGCATCGTCAACTGGAAGATGATGAAGTTCTTCACGAAGAACGGCACGACGATCAATAGCGCCAGCACGATCAGCGAGGTGCCGGCCCCCAGCGTCATCGCGCGCTTGGGAACGGCTTCGATGGCGGGCGCCCCGGTGACGGCTTCCTGCACGGCGCTCATGTTCAGACTCGCTTCACGATGGGCCGGCCGAATAGCCCGGCCGGTTTGATGACCAGAACGGTGATGATGAGCGCCAGCGCGATCGGCAACTTCAGCTCATTGCCGACGCCTGGAATATAGGTGCCGGCGAGATTTTCGATGATGCCGACCAGAAATCCGCCGATCACAGCGCCGAACGGACTGGTCAGGCCGCCGAGCACCGCGGCGGCAAAGCCGTAGAGCAGGATGCTGACCATCATGTTGGGTTCGAGAAACACCACCGGCGCGATCAGCATGCCGGCAATCGAACCGATCGCAGCCGCCATGCCCCAGCCGAGCGCAATCATCCAGGAGGTGTTGATCCCGACCAGCCGCGCCGATTCCGGCACGGAGGCGGCCGCGCGCATCGCAAGGCCCACACGTGTGTAGCGGAAGAAGGCATAGAGCGCGATCAAAAGCAGCACGGTCACGCCGATCATCCCGGCCTGGTGGGTCGAGATCAGCTGGCTGCCGAGGAAAGGCGCCGAGCCGAACGGCGTTGGATATTCCTTGATGGTGAAATCCCAGATCAGCCCGGCCGAGCTGTTGAGAATGGCAAACAGCGCGATGAAGCCGGCCACATTGGTCAGGATCGGCGCTTTGGCGAGCGGCTTGAACAGGACCCGCTCGATCACGATGCCACCGATAAAGGAGAAGATCAGCGTGAGCACGAAAGCGCCCCAATAGGGAAAGCCCCATTGCATCAGTTGCCAGGAGATGAAGGTGGAGAACATCGCCATTTCGCCCTGCGCGAAATTGAGATGATCGATCGCCTGGTAGATCATGACGACCGCGAGCGCCATGCAGGCATAGATCGCGCCGGTGGCGATGCCGGACAGGATCTGGTTGATGAACAGCTCCATGGCGGCGTTCCCTAATAGCCGAGATAGGATTTGCGGACGTCTTCGTTGTCCGCGATCTCATTCGCCTTGCCGGACATCACGATGCGGCCGGTCTCGATCACATAGGCATGATCGGCAATTTCCAGCGCGAGCTGTGCGTTCTGTTCGACCACCAGGATCGTGACCTTGTCTTCCCGGTTGATCTTGCCGAGAATCTTGAAGAGGTCGCGCACGATCAGGGGCGCAAGCCCGAACGAGGGCTCGTCGAGCAGCATCAGGCGCGGCCGCAGCATCAGCGCGCGCGCCACCGCCAGCATCTGCTGCTCGCCGCCCGAGAGCGTACCGGCCTGCTGGGCGCGCCGCTGCTTGAGGACGGGAAAATACGCGTACATGCGTTCGATATCGGAGGCCACGCCGGACTTGCTTCGCGTGATCGCCCCGAGCTGAAGGTTTTCCTCCACCGTCACGGTGGTAAAGGTGCCGCGGCCCTGCGGCACGTGAGCAATACCGAGACGGACGATGCTTTCGGTCGACCGGCTCGTCAGCGGCGCGCCGTCAAATTCGATTGCGCCCGAGGTCCGGACCATGTTGCAGATCGCCCGCAAGGTGGTGGTCTTGCCCGCGCCGTTGGCCCCGAGCAGCGTGGTCACGCTGCCTTCGTTCAACGAGAATTCAAGGCCATGCAGCGCCTGGACCTGGCCGTAATAGGCCTTCAGCGCCTTGATGTTGAGGAGCGCGGTCATTGATCCTTGCTCCCGAGATAGGCCTTGATCACGTCGGGATCGGATTGCACGGCCGCTGGCGTGCCCTCGGCGAGCTTCTTGCCGAAGTTCAGCGCGACGACGTGGTCGGCGATCGACATCACGAGGCCCATGTGATGCTCGACCAGCAGCACCGTGACCTTGCGGTCATCGCGAATGCGCCGGATGAGGTCGCCGAGTGCGTGAACTTCCTCGTGATTGAGGCCGCCAGCGGGCTCATCGAGCAGCAGGATCTTCGGCTCGGCTGCGAGCGCGCGCGCCAGCTCAACGCGCTTCTGGGTGCCGAAGGGCAGTCCCGAAACGGTTGCATGGGCGACGTCTTCGAGTTCGAGATACTTGAGAATTTCATGAACGCGCCCGTTGAGCGCAACCTCGTCGCGGCGAACCTTCGGAAGCCTCAGCGAGTCACTGACGATGTCGCTGGACGTTCGTGCATGCGCGCCGATCCGGACGTTGTCGAGCACCGACAGGTTGGAGAACAAGGCGACGTTCTGAAAGGTGCGGCCAATGCCGATTTCGGCGATCCGGTGCGGCGGGCGATTCAAAATGCTCGCGCCTTCCAGCAGGATGTCGCCGGAGCTCGGCTGATAGAGCCGGCTCAGACAGTTGAAGAGCGTGGTCTTGCCGGCGCCGTTCGGTCCGATCAGACCCAGGATCTGTCCCTGGTTCATGTGAAACGAGACGCCGTTCAACGCAACGATGCCGCCGAAGGTGACGCTGACGTCGCGAACTGCAAGCAGCGGCGAGGGCGCCTGCATCGTCGGGGCCGCCGTCATCGCTCACCGAACGGAAAGGAGATCCGGCCGGAATCAAGCTTTGCTGAATAGAAGCGGCAACGGCTACCTGATCCCCTCAACCACACGCGCAACTCTCCCTCCCGTTTTCAGTTTCCGCCCCTCTGGTTTTTTTATTTGCGGCGTCATTCCGCCGAGCGAGGCTTCTATATTTCGGACCATGGTCAAAAGACGCGGGCCGATGTCGTTGCGCAGCCGCTCTTCTGTAAAGCGGAAGGCCGGTGCGCCACAGTTAAACGCATAAGGGCCGGTTCCGTCATTAAGCTTTAGTGCTACGCCAGCCGCGGCAATGTCGTCATGCCACTCGCCGGCCGAGATCACAAAGCCATGCTTGGCGACGGTCTCGCCGGCGCGCTCGACACCGTCGCGCATCTTGGCCCAGCGCGGGCCATAGTGCTCCTTCAATTCCCCGAGCAACTCGTTTCGTTCCTGTTCGGACAGCGCCCAGATATAGGCGCGGCCCATCGCCGTGGTCGCGATCGGAACGCGCGAGCCGACGTCGAGCTGAACGCCGATGGTCATGCCGCGGCTCTGGCCGAAATAGATCATGCTGAGACGGTCGCGGCCACCGACGGCCACAGCGCCACCGGTCTCGCGCATCAATTCTTCCCGGTATGGTTCCGACAGATGGCGAACGCCGAGATTGGCAAGCGCGGCATAACCGAGCGCCATGGCTGCAGGCGCAAGCTGGTATTTCTCAAACCGCGGAACGGGCGTAAGGTAACCGAGCTTGGTGAGCGTATAAGTCAGCCGGGAGACCGTTGGTTTCGGCAAATTGGTCCGGGCCGCAATCTCTTGATTGCCGAGAAGCCCGTCATTGGGCCGAAATGCGCGCAATACATCGAGACCGCGGGAAAGCGCGACGACAAAACTGCGATCAGTCGCGACTTTCTTGCCTTGACGCTTCATGTTCTGCCGCCGACGTCCGCCTGCTGGTGGAGTGAATTCGATGTTCGCTACCGACGTACCCGCGAGTCCAACATGTGAAAATCAAATGCGAAGCCGTGTACGAGGCTTTGTTGACAAGGGACGTGCTTCAAAATAACCCTCCGTGTCAAGATGCGGAATTCAATTCCGCAATGCGGAATAAATCGGTCTACTTCAAATAAGCTGCGCAAGAACAGGATATCCAGGGAGAGTTTCCGTGAGTGAAGTGGTCAGCCTTGAACGTCATGATGCCGTTGCCATCGTCACGGTGAACAATCCTCCGGTCAATGCGCTCAGCGCCGCCGTGCGCGGCGGCATCTCGGATTGCGTCAAGCGCGCGATCGCTGATTCCGAGGTCAAGGCTATCGTTCTGACTTGCGCCGGGCGCACCTTCATCGCCGGCGCGGACATCACCGAATTCGGCAAGCCGCCGGTTTCGCCCGGCCTTCACGAAGTGCTCGTCGAGATCGAAAATTCTCCGAAGCCCGTGATCGCCGCCATTCATGGCACCGCGCTTGGCGGCGGGCTCGAAGTCGCGCTCGCCTGCCACTACCGCGTTGCCGTCAAGGAAGCACGGCTTGGCCTGCCGGAAGTAAAACTTGGGCTGCTTCCCGGCGCGGGCGGAACGCAGCGCCTGCCGCGCGCAGTCGGTCCGGAGCTTGCGGTCAAGATGATCGTCGGCGGTGATCCGATTTCGGCGTCGGACGCGCTGAAGAAGGGCCTGATCGATGACATCGTCGAAGGCCCGACCGCTGGCGGCGAGGCCTTTGCCCGAAAAGTCCTGGCCGAGAAGCGGCCTTTAAGGAAATTGCGCGACGACGACAGCAAGCTGAAAGCCGCAAAAGCCGATCGCTCGATCTTCACCAATGCGGTCGCGGCGATGACCAAGAAAGCGCGCGGGCTGGAAGCGCCGTTTGCGGCCGCCGACGCGGTCGGAGCTGCGATCGATCTGCCTTTCGACGAAGGCCTGAAGAAGGAACGCGAGGGTTTCCTCAAGCTGGTGTCGGGCGATCAGTCCAAGGCGCAGCGCTATGCCTTCTTCGCCGAGCGTGAGGCAGCCAAGATCGCCGGCGTGCCTGATGGTACCAAGCCGCGCAACGTCGAGCGGGTCGCCATCATCGGCGCCGGCACCATGGGCGGTGGCATCGCGATGTCGTTCGTCAACGCCGGCATTCCCGTGACGCTGATCGAGACCGGGGAAGAGCAGCTCAAGCGCGGCATGGGCGTGATGCGGAAGAATTACGAAGCCACCGCCGCGCGCGGCGGCATCCCGGCCGATGCGCCCGCCAAGCGCATGGCGCTGATCAACGGCGTCGTCGGCCTTGAGAACGTCAAAGACGCCGATCTTGTGATCGAAGCGGTGTTCGAGACCATGGCGATCAAGAAGGAAGTGTTTGGCGCGCTCGACAAATACGCCAAACCCGGCGCGGTGCTGGCGTCCAACACTTCCTATCTCAACATCGACGAGATCGCGAAGGAGACCAAGCGTCCGCAGGATGTGCTCGGCATGCACTTCTTCTCGCCTGCGAACGTCATGAAGCTGTGCGAAATCGTGCGCGCGGACAAGACCGCGCCTGATGTACTCACCACCGCCGTCGCCGTTGCTCGGAAAATCGCAAAAGTTCCGGCCGTGGTTGGCGTTTGCGACGGCTTTGTCGGCAATCGCATGCTCGCCCAACGCGGCAAGCAGGCCGAGAAGCTTCTGTTCGAGGGCGCGCTGCCGCAGCAGGTCGATGCCGTCGTCACCAAGTTCGGCATGCCGATGGGTCCGTTCGCGATGGGCGACCTTGCCGGCCTCGATATCGGCTGGCGCTCACGCAAGGACCGCGGCATCAAGTCGGAGATCGCAGACGCTTTGTGCGAGGCCGGGCGCTTCGGACAGAAGACCGGCAAGGGCTATTACAAATACGAAGCCGGCTCGCGCGCGCCGCTGCCCGATCCGGACGTCGAGAAGCTGATCGACGAGACCTTGCAACGGCTCGGCCGCAAGCGCCGCGCGGTGAGCGATGAGGAAATCCTCGAGCGTATGATGTATCCGATGATCAACGAGGGCGCGCGGATTCTCGAAGAGAAGGTCGCGGCGCGTCCTGGCGATATCGACGTGATCTGGCTCTACGGCTACGGCTGGCCGGTCTATCGCGGCGGCCCGATGTTCTATGCCGATCAGGTCGGCCTCAAGCACGTCGCCGATCGCCTCGCTTTCTACGCCAAGGAAACCAACGATCCCAGCCTGGAGCCGGCGCCTCTGCTCAAGCGTCTCGCCGCCGAAGGCAAGACCTTTGCGCAATGGGCGCAGGGCGCAAAGGCGGCGTGATGGGTCTTTCACGATGACCCATCCCGGTGAACAGTTCTACCCGAAGGGCGTCCGTTGGGACGACCCGATCGAACGCGGCACGCTGCCTGATCTCTTGTCGGACGCGGCCCGTCAATTCGGGTCGCGGCCGGCGATCGAGTTTCGCGACCGCGCAATCTCGTTCACCGAGCTCGAGGCGCTTGCCGATGTCGCCGCGGCCGCATTCCTGCGCGCCGGCATCAGTAAGGGCGCGACGGTGGCGTTGTTTCTCGGCAACTCGCCCGATCATCCGATCAATTTCTTCGGGGCGCTGAAGGCAGGCAGCCGCATCGCCCATCTTTCCCCGCTCGACGGGATGCGTGCTCTGTCCCACAAATTGAGCGACAGCGGCTCGCGAATTCTGGTCACCTCGAACCTCGCGACGCTGCTGCCGACCGCGGTGAAATTTCTGGAGCAAGGCCTGATCGACCGCCTGATCGTCTGCGAGGACGATCATTGGGGCGCGGTGGGTAACCCGCATACGCCGATCCCGGACGATCCCGCGATAACGACTTTCGCGAAGTTCGCCGAAGGCGCGACCAAGCCTGCGCAATGGCCGGATGTGACGCCCGACGACGTCGCGCTATTGCAATATACCGGCGGCACCACGGGATTGCCGAAAGGCGCGATGCTCAGCCACGGCAATCTGACGTCGGCCGTGTCGATCTATGAAGTGTGGACCAGACCGACGCGGCTCGAACGCAATACGATCGACCGCGTGATCTGCGTGCTGCCGCTGTTTCACATCTATGCGCTGACCGTGGTGATGTTGTCCGCGCTCCGCGTCGGCAGCCTGATTTCTCTGCACCAGCGCTTCGATGTCGAAGCCGTCATGCGCGACATCGAGGTCAAGCGTGCGACCGCATTTCCCGGCGTTCCCACCATGTGGATCGCGATCGCAAGCCTGCCTGATCTCGACAGGCGCGATTTTTCCTCGCTTGCGGTGGCGGGCTCTGGCGGCGCGCCGCTGCCGGTCGAGGTCGCCAAGGTCTTTGAGCGCAGGACGAACCTGAAATTGAAGAGCGGCTGGGGCATGACCGAGACCTGCTCGCCCGGCACCGGCCACCCCAATGAGGGGCCCGAAAAACCCGGCTCGATCGGACTGATGCTGCCAGGCATCGAGATGGACGTCGTCGCGCTCGATGATCCGAAGAAAATGCTGGCCGCGGGCGAAGTCGGCGAGATCCGCATCAAGGGGCCGAACGTCACCAAGGGTTACTGGAACAACCCCGCGGGGTCCGCGGAAGCTTTTGTCGGGGACCGCTTCCTGACTGGCGATATCGGCTACATGGACGCGGACGGCTATTTCTTCCTGGTCGACCGCAAGAAGGACATGATCATCTCCGGCGGGTTCAACGTCTATCCGCAAATGATTGAGCAGGCGATCTACGAGCATCCTGCCGTGCAGGAAGTGATCGTGATCGGCATTCCCGACGAATATCGCGGCGAAGCGGCGAAAGCCTTCATCAAGCTGCGTGCAGGCAGCGCCTCCTTTTCGCTCGATGACCTGAAGGCATTCCTCTCCGGCAAGCTTGGGCGGCATGAAATTCCCGCCGCGCTCGCATTCGTCGATGAACTGCCGCGCACGCCGGTCGGCAAGCTCTCGCGCCATGAATTGCGCAGCCAGCAGGCTAAAAGCCAACCCGCACAAGAACACAAACAACTCGCAACAGGAGGTCGTTCATGACCGACGCCGTCATCGTTTCCACCGCCCGCACCCCGATCGGCAAGGCCTATCGCGGCGCGCTCAACGCCACTGAAGGCGCCACGCTGCTTGGTCACGCCATTGGGCAAGCGGTCGCGCGCGCCAAGGTCGATCCCAAGGAGGTCGAGGACGTCGTGATGGGCGCGGCCCTGCAACAGGGCTCGACCGGCGGCAATATCGCGCGCAAGGCGCTGCTGCGCGCCGGTCTCCCTGTGACGGTCGGCGGCACCACGATTGACCGGCAATGCGCCTCGGGCTTGCAGGCGATTGCGCTTGCCGCGCGTTCGGTGATTTTCGACGGCGTCGAGGTTGCGGTCGGCGGCGGCGGCGAATCGATCAGCCTGGTGCAGAACGATCACGCCAACAAGTTTCACACCCAGGATCCGGCGCTCCTCAAGATCAAGGGCGAGGTCTACATGCCGATGATCGACACCGCCGAGGTCGTGGCAAAACGCTACGGCATTTCGCGTGAGCGGCAGGATGAGTATTCGCTGGAGAGCCAGCGCCGGGTGGCCGCCGCGCAGCAAGGCGGCAAGTTCAACGACGAGCTCGCGCCGATCACCACCATGATGGGCGTCGCCGACAAGGCGACCGGGGAAATCTCCTTCAAGGAAGTTACGCTGTCGAAGGACGAAGGCCCGCGGCCGGAGACCACCGCCGAAGGCCTTGCCGGCCTGAAGCCGGTGCGCGGCGAAGGTTTCACCATCACCGCCGGCAATGCCAGCCAGTTGTCGGACGGCGCCAGCGCCTCCGTCATCATGAGCGACAAGGAAGCGTCAAAGCGCGGCCTGAAGCCGCTCGGTATCTTCCGCGGCTTTGTCGCCGCCGGGTGCGAGCCGGACGAAATGGGTATCGGGCCGGTGTTTGCCGTGCCGCGGCTCCTGAAGCGCCACGGCCTGAAGGTCGACGACATCGATCTCTGGGAGCTGAACGAGGCCTTCGCGGTGCAAGTGCTCTACTGCCGCGACAAGCTCGGCATCGACCCGGAAAAGATCAACGTCAATGGTGGCGCGATCGCGGTCGGCCATCCCTATGGCATGTCGGGCGCGCGTCTCACTGGTCATGCGCTGATCGAGGGTCGCCGTCGCAAGGCGAAGCTCGCGGTGGTGACGATGTGCGTCGGCGGCGGCATGGGCGCCGCCGGTCTGTTCGAGGTGGTGCACTGAGTTTTGTTGTCCCGGCCTTGAGCCGGGACCCATACGCCGCGGCCTAACGGTCGAAGCGTTGTGGTAGCCGGCTTTGCCAAGAACGTAAGCTGGGGGTTATGGGTCCCGGCGTTCGCCGGGACGACAGTGGGATAGAACAAGTTAGAAATTCACAGGAGACTCCAATGGATCTCGCTTTTACCAAGGAAGAACAGGCGTTTCGCGACGAGGTGCGGGCGTTCTTCCGTGACAACGTGCCGCCGGCAACCCGGCAGAAATTGGTCGAGGGCCGTCACCTGAGCAAGGACGAGATGGTGACCTGGTGGCGCATCCTGAACAAGAAGGGCTGGGGCGTCTCGCACTGGCCGAAGGAATATGGCGGCACGGGCTGGAGCTCGGTGCAGCATTATATCTTCAACGAAGAGCTTCAGGCGCATCCGGCGCCGGCGCCTCTTGCCTTCGGCGTTAGCATGGTCGGTCCGGTCATCTACACCTTCGGCAACGAGGAGCAGAAGAAACGCTATCTGCCGCGCATCGCCAATGTCGATGACTGGTGGTGCCAGGGCTTCTCCGAGCCGGGCTCGGGCTCGGACCTCGCTTCGCTGAAGACGAAAGCCGAGCGCAAAGGCGACAAGTGGGTCATCAACGGCCAGAAGACTTGGACCACGCTCGCCCAGCACGCCGACATGATCTTCAACCTTTGCCGCACCGATCCGTCCGCGAAGAAGCAGAGCGGCATTTCCTTCATCCTCGTCGACATGAAGTCGAAGGGCATCACTGTGCGGCCGATCCGGACCATCGACGGCGGCCACGAGGTCAACGAAGTCTTTTTCGACGACGTCGAGGTGCCGATCGAAAATCTCGTCGGCGAGGAGAACAAGGGCTGGGATTACGCCAAATTCCTGCTCGGCAACGAGCGCACCGGCATTGCGCGGGTCGGCGTTTCCAAGGAACGCATCCGCCGCATCAAGGATCTCGCGTCCAAGGTCGAGTCCGGCGGCAAGCCCGTGATGGAAGATCAAGGGTTCCGCGAAAAGCTGGCGGCTGTCGAGATCGAGCTGAAGGCGCTCGAACTGACGCAGCTGCGCGTCGTCGCCGACGAAGGCAAGCACGGCAAGGGCAAGCCGAATCCGGCGTCCTCCGTGCTCAAGATCAAGGGCTCGGAAATCCAGCAGGCAACGACCGAGCTGTTGATGGAAGTGATCGGTCCGTTCGCCGCGCCCTTCGACGAGCATGGCGATGACGGCTCGAACGAAGCGATGGAATGGACCGCGCAGATCGCGCCGAGCTATTTCAACAACCGCAAGGTCTCGATTTATGGCGGATCGAACGAGATCCAGCGCAACATCATCACCAAGGCGGTGCTGGGGTTGTAGAGAGACGTCATTCCGGGGCACGCGAAGCGTGAACCCGGAAGCGCGCGCCAATAACTTCTGGATTCCGGGTCCACGCGAAGTCGCGTGTCCCGGAATGACGGGGTGGAAATAGTCCGGGTACAGGGAATTAGATCTATGGATTTCGATTTGACGGAGGAGCAGCGGCTTCTCAAGGACAGCGTCGAGGGGCTGCTCGGCGACGCCTATGATTTCGAAGCGCGCAAGAAATACATGAAGGAGCCGGGCGGCTGGAGCAGGGCGATGTGGGGCCGCTTTGCCGAACAGGGCCTGCTTGGTTTGCCGTTCGCCGAAGACGACGGCGGCTTCGGCGCCGGCGCGGTCGAGACAATGATCGTGATGGAAGCGCTCGGCCGCTCGCTCGTGATCGAGCCTTATCTTGCGACTGTCGTGATTGCCGGCGGACTGCTGCGCCATGGCGGCTCGGCGGCGCAGAAGGAAGCGCATATCCCGTCCATCATCGACGGAACCAAGACCTTCGCGTTTGCGCAGCTCGAGAAGAATTCGCGCTACGACCTTGCCGACGTGACGACGTCGGCCAAGAAAAAGGGCGACGGCTGGATCATCGACGGCGAGAAGTTCGTCGTGCTCAACGGCGAGGCGGCCGACACTTTTGTCGTCACCGCGCGCACCAAGGGCAGCCATCGTGACGCCAACGGCATCGGCGTCTTCCTGGTGCCGGCCAATGCCAAAGGCATTGCGAAAAAAGGCTACCCAACCCAGGACGGCCTGCATGGCGCCGACGTCACCTTCACCGGCGTCGAGGTCGGCGCGGATGCTGCGATCGGCGATCCGGAAAATGCCTTGCCGTTGATCGAGCGCGTGGTCGACGAAGCCCGCACCGCGCTTTGCGCCGAGGCGGTCGGCCTGATGGACGAGTCGCTCAAGACCACGGTCGAATATCTGAAGACGCGAAAACAGTTCGGCGTGCCGATCGGCAGCTTCCAGACCTTGCAGCATCGCGCTGCCGACATGTTTGTGGCGGTCGAGCAAGCGCGCTCGATGTCGATGTTTGCGACCATGGCCTGCGACTTCGAGGACGCCAGGGAGCGCGCCACCGCGGTTGCCGCCGCCAAGGTGCAGATCGGCAAGTCCGGCAAGTTCGTCGGTCAGCAGTCGATCCAGCTCCACGGCGGCATCGGCATGACCCAGGAGGCCGCGATCGGCCACTACTTCAAGCGCCTGACCATGATCGAGAACACGTTTGGCGACACCGAATACCACCTGCGCCGCGTCACCGCGGCCGGCGGGTTGGTGTAGGGCTGTTGTCATTCCGGGGCGCACGAAGTGCGAACCCGGCGACTGTCTTAGCTGTCAAGTTGCTGGGGTGTATAGCGGACGTTATTTTTGACGAGCGCATTAGCGGTAACGAGCAGCTTTCGGGCGACGGCAACGAGAGCGAGCTTGGCGGGCTTTCCTTGGCTTCGCAGGT